>CANQJL010000012.1 GCA_947624245.1 uncultured Acetatifactor sp.
CGGAAGAAAAAGTATTAAAACTTTCGGATGGGTATATTGCAAAAACGGAAGCACCTATGTTAGAATTAACAGTAAAGATGGTCAATATCAATCTCCCGACAGGTCACAGGCTGCTGCAGGAATGTCTGCCGTTGTACGAGTATTCCTGGTTCATAGAACGGATACGGACCTACCTGCAGAGCGGCGACATGGACCGCGACACGGCGGTGACCCTTGCGGTGCAGGACAGTGTCAGAGAAGGGATCTTTGCGGACTTTGTACGGGAGCACGGGACGGAGGTGCAGAATATGCTGTACACACAGTTCAACATGGACGACGCGCTGGAAGTGAGGTATGAGGAGGGCGTGGAGGATGGCATGGAACGTGGCATAAGACAGGGCATGGAGCGTGGTTACGCCGTCTTCTGGTCCGTCAGGTATGCGGCAAGCTGCAGAAGGGCGAAGCGCCGGAGAAGATCGCGGCGGACCTATTGACGGATCGGGAGGAGATCGACCGGATCTGCAGGGCTTATGAGGAGTGCGGACCGGAGGAATCGGCCGTCCTTGCCAGGCTGGAAGAGTAGGACGGATTGCACATACGCACAAGAAAGAATAGATTGTGATGCAGGGAATGCCCCGGCCTTTTAGGTCGGGGCATTTTAGGGTTGATAGGACGCGCCGATTATTGATATCTACACAGGGAGCTTCATTCCGTCGGAAATATTTTAACGATTGACAAATGAGTTATACGGCCGCATAATGAATTATACGATTGTATAAAAGGAGGCTTTGATACATGGACAAGATCATGAAAAAGTTAGGGGAGGCAGAACTGGAAATCATGCAGGTAATTTGGAGAGCAGATGCTCCTGTCACTTCCGGTTTCGTCTTAAAAGAATTACAGGGACACAGAAAGTGGCAGCTTTCTACGCTTATGACTTCGTTATCACGTTTAGTGGACAAGGGCTTCCTTAGCTGTGACCGTGTTACCGGAAACAATTTATATTCCCCAATCATTTCTGAGAATGATTTTAAAGCAAAGGAAAGCAAAAATTTTTTAGAAAAGCTATATAATAATTCTTTACAGAATATGGTGGCTACCCTTTACAGCAATAAAGCGATCAAGGATTCTGACGTAAATGAATTGAGAAAATTTTTAGATGATCTGGAGGGAAAATGATAACGAATTTATTTTTAAATGTAATTGCGATTTCCGTATCAACAAGCCTTATTATATTTTTTCTGCTCATTTTCTCCTCGTTCCTAAATAAGAGATATGCAATAAAATGGAAATATCTTATGTGGGTGGTGATTGCGGTCCGTCTGATACTGCCGTTTCACATAGACATTCCGTTTCCGCAGATGGTAATTGCTGTTCCCGCACAGATTGCGGTTCCCATTGACACAAATAGTGAAAAGGCCGCTCCGACAATGTTGCCGACAGAACCAAAACCGCTGGAGGGCAATACGGAAAGTACTGTTCAAGAACTGCCTCAAACTGCACAAAAATCCTTAAACCCCACTCTGTTGGATATTACTGCATACCTATGGCTGGCGGGCTGTCTGCTTTTCCTGTCGGTGCATATATTCAGCTTCCTGCAATATAAAAGGGAAATTGCCCGAAAAGGTATGGCTGTGAAAGAGAGGGCCGTTTTGCGGCAGGCCCGTAAAATATCGGAAAAACTGCGGATCAGGTCCGATATTGGAATCCTGAGATATGAGGGCGCAGACAGTCCCATGGTGATTGGTTTTCTGAAACCAAGGGTAGTACTGCCGGATTGTGATTACAGTGAAGAAGAACTGTTTTTTATCTTACAACATGAACTGACGCATATAAAGCGCCATGATATTTATTTTAAACTGCTTTTTGTAATTGCAAATGCCATGCATTGGTTCAACCCCTTTATATACATTATGCAAAGAGAAGCGGTTGTCGATATGGAGTTATCCTGTGATGAAAGAGTGCTTCGGCAAACTCCGTATGCTGTCCGAAAGGCATATACGGAAGCCCTGCTTTCTGCCTTCAGCAAACAGCATAAAATAGAGACTTTTTTGACGACACAATTTTATGGAGGAAAGAGAATCATGAAAAAACGGTTCAAAAATATACTGACCGGATATCCCAAGAAAAACGGTCTGTTCGTTTGTATGTGTACAATTTGTGTCACCTTAATTTCTGGAATGCTGATTGGGTGTTCGGCAATAAAAAGTGATTCGGAGAAGGAGCCGATGCAGACGGAGCTGGAAACGATGAATCCGAATATAGAGGATATTTTAGACACACAAGCAGAGAATGACAGTGTGCAGGCAGACACGGCAGATGACGGCAGTATAGATATTTCCGATAATACACAAGACGGAAATGCTGCGAATCCGGCAGAACAGCAATTCACATCAGATGTAAATAATTACAGATCGGTACTTTTGGGGAAGAGCAATTTTATATGTACGGATCTGGAAAATAAAAGTCTGAATATCAGTGAAATAGGGCAGGCCATTACAGCCGATGACAGCGCTGCCGTAAGTGTCGTAAAATTTGCGGTCATAGATTTGGATGATGACGGAGAGGACGAAACCGTTCTCTGGCTCCAAAACGGTATGTATGACTGCGGCTTTGAAATACTGCATGAACAGAACGGAGAAATCTATGGATATACGCTGTGGTATAGGGCATTTATGGAGTTAAAGGCAGACGGCACATTTATGTTTTCGAGCGGCGCTGCAGATTCCGGAATAGGAAAAATGAGTTTTTCTGAAACCGGATACAGCATAAACAGTCAAGCCGATAGTCAATCCGGATATAACTCAGAAAATGAATTGACGGTAGAATATTTTATCAATAATGAACCCTGTTCGGAAGATGAATTTTATGACAGGATAAGCGCCCAGGAACAAAAGGCAAATGCAGAGTGGTATGACTTGTCCGAAGACAACGTAAATGCTGTTTTGGAATAGGCTGTTTTAAATTTCAGTGCGGCAACGGGCTCTTATGGGGCAAAACAAACCACCGGCCAAGCCGGTGGTTATGTTTTTTATATTCTGCCCAATGTCTGTACGGCGTTGTCGCGGATCAAAGCTTCGTAGTGTTCTGCCAGAAAGGTTCCGCCGGCAGACAGGGAACGCTGCAGGGTGCCGTACTCGGAGACGATGTTGCAGGCTCTGTCAAAGCTCTCTCTCGTCTCGCTGCCCTGTGTCATCTGCAGCAGATACTTCTCTGTGGCAGGGTCTTTGTAAAGGGTGCTTAAGCCGCGGTAATGAGAGGCGATCACGGAGGCGACCTCCATTGTCTGCTGAAGGGAAGCAAGCTGAAAGATGCGGGTCCTTAAGTGCCCGTCATCATCGGCGCCGTCCTGAACGTTCCCTTTTTCCTGACTCCGGCGCTGCGCAGCTTCCTGCTCGGGCTGCATTCTGCGGAACAGATCCATCACCTCATCGGAAGCGTTCTCGCTGAATTCCTCCACGTCCTCGTCGTAATCCTGATCTTCGGTCACGGAAGGGGCAAATCTTGAAAAACGGGTATCCAGTTCCTCCGGGTCTTCCACCTTGGTGATGATCAGCACGATGCACTCGGCGTTCAGAGGAATGGCTTCTATCATAAGAGGAATATCCTCCGCCTCAAAGCCAAATTCAAAATTAGCCTGCCGCATCATGTCGCGGAACAGGTTTTTGGCCTTTTCGGTGCCGTAAGCCAGTTCACTGATCTTCAGCTCGCGGCTTATCAAGTCTTCTTTGGTCAGGGTGCAGCGAATTTGGTTCTCGTTTACTTTTTCTATTTTCATGCGGCAGACCTTCCTTTCTGCATTGCAGGAATGCGAGTGTTGTTCTTAAAATAACTAATTGTATCTTAATACTCTTGCATTCTTGAAGTCAATAGCAGGATATAAGTTTTGATTTTTTTAATATTTTTAATAATTTATACATTATTTTTGAAATATTTAACTTGCAAAAATAATATGATTAAGCTATAATCATTTTTGTAAATGCTTCCGGTACTCTGTACGGGAAGGGAGGCAGTTATCTACAGTACGATCAAGTTGATTTTGCTTATTAAGGAACAATCGTTCCGCTTCATCCTTTATTGCGTGTATAGTATATACCACATTATATGACAGATTTCAGAATCTGACATATGTTCTGAGGATGTCTTACAAGTTAGGTGTCGGGATTCGTCCGTTCATCTTTCTGGTCATAGTATTTCAACTAGTATTCACAATATTAATTCAGTTTATATTTACCAAACAATGGAAATATTTCCGATGGGAGTATTTCTATGGGAAATATTTCAATGTATGTACTGCCGGAGGCATTTACACTGTCGGGATAAGTTAGTATGGACACTCAAAGTCATATTCATCACGGTCCTTTTGGGAAGGGTGTCCGAAGATTGGAGGAATGTTTTGAATGACAAATGTGTAAATGCTGTTGGACTGGAATCCCAGAGAAAGAAATTCTCGGCACAACTGGAGCTGCTTCAAAGAAAAGGCGTTGCGCTGTTTGTGGACGGCGCTGCGGCGCTTCCCGATGAGGCGGCGGCCAAGGCGGTGCAGGAGGACAGTCCCTATATGGCAGACTATGTGCTGGGAACTGCGGGCAATATCGAACAGATACGTTTCGATAGGGTCACTGACAGGTAAGCCGCAGTCTCTGAATCAAACTTAGTTATAAAAAATTAAGAATTGCAGACAGCGCCGTCGGATGCGGAGTTCGGGCTGCCTCCCGTGCTGACAGGGGCGGCGCTGAAAAAATGGTAATGACGCAAAAGAATTAGTGTGGTATGATGTAACTGGCCGCTTTGATCGGCGGCCGTTACATTCATATCCCCGAGTACGGGGCTGATGTGCTGGCAAAAGACGGAAGGGATGCGTTAAAGATGAAACGGATAATACCTGTGATCGTTGCACTGTTGTTGATCGTGATTATCGGCGGTATTTATTTTGGCGGAAAGCTGTGGGATAAATATTCTTACGGAAAAGAACTTGCGGATATGGACGAGTATTTCGGCGTGACGGACGACGACAAGCTTGCCATTATCCTGCAGGACGAAATGCTGGAAGGGCGGCAGGCCGTGGTGAAAGACGGCGCTGTCTACTTCGACCTTGACATGGTACATGAGTATTTTAACGAGGGATTTTATGCGGACACTGCGGAGCAGAAGCTGCTCTATACGACGGCTGTGGACACGGTGACTGCAATCTTTGGCGAGAAGGGTTACAGCGATGAGAACGGCGGCGGGCAGACGGAGTATACGATCTGCTATATGGACGGCGACACATTGTATGTGGCGGCAGATTATGTGAAGCTTTTTACGAACTATGAATACCGGCGCTTCGACCGGCATCTGCAGGTCTACACGGAATGGGGCGTGAAGGAGACCATGACCGTGGCAAAGGATACGCAGATCCGCACTCTGGGCGGCATCAAGAGCCCGATCCTCAGGCAGGTGGAGAAGGGTGAAGTCGTGGAGCTGCTGGATAAGATGGAAAAATGGAGTAAGGTAAAGACGTCCGATTCGCTCATCGGCTATATCGAGAATAAAAGATTGTCAGATTTAAATACAGAGACAGAGACGCCGGTGACGGATTACAATGCTCCGGAATATACCGGCGTGGCTATGGAGAACAAGGTCAGTTTGGGCTGGCATTCCATCGGCGGGCCGAGCGGGGGAAGCTCTACCTTGGATGCTATGATAACGGAAGTAAAGGCTTCTGACGGGAAACTGGGGATTAATGTGATTGCGCCCACATGGTTCAGCCTTTCCGATAACTCCGGAGGCTTCCAGTCGTTTGCGGAAGCTTCCTATGTTGAGCGGGCGCACGGATACGGGCTGCAGGTATGGGGCGTATGGGACAATTTTAATTATGCCAACAATACAGGGACGGCGGTGAGCAGTTATGAGGTGCTCTCCTCCACCACTGTCAGGCAGCAGTTGGTCCGAAACATTGTAGATACTTCGCTGGGGCTGGGGCTGGACGGCGTCAATATTGATTTTGAAGGTCTCACGGAGGACTGCGGACGGCATTATGTGCAGTTTTTGAGAGAGCTTTCGGTGCTGTGCAGGAAGAACGGCTTGGTGCTGTCTGTTGACAACTATGTGCCTTTTCATTTTAATAACTTTTATCGGCTGGATATTCAGGGGCAGATTGCCGACTATGTGATCATCATGGGATATGATGAGCATTGGCACGGAAGTCAGGACCCCGGAAGCGTTGCCAGTATCGACTACGTTTCAAACGGTCTGTCCAGAACGCTGGAGCAGGTGCCGGCGCAGAAGGTGGTCAACGCGCTTCCTTTTTACACGATACTGTGGCGGACCGAGGGAGACACCGTGACGGACGAATTCGTCACGATCGCCAATGAAGCTTCGTTCCTGCAGCAGACAGGGGCGCAGCCGGAGTGGGACGAGGAGACCTGCCAGAATTACGCGCAGTGGCAGGAGGAATCCGCGACTTATCAAATCTGGCTGGAAGATGAGGAGAGCCTCAATGTGAAGCTGAACGTGATGGCGGCACAGAACATCGGCGGAGTTGCGGTGTGGAGAATCGGATACGGAACGGAAGCGTCCTGGAAATTGGTGCGCAGCTTTGCCGGTCTATAGAAATGAATTTATGAAAAAACAAGCTCCGGTGTCTTGCCGGAGCTTATTTTTTCAACTTAGTTTTGCAGCTGTTTCCTGATTGCCTCTTTATTTTTCCGTTGCTTTTAGAATGCGGCCGCCTGCAAAGCATACAGCGGCGGCGCCGAGGAACCACAGATACAGGTTATTCTGTCCGGTCTTGGGGACATCGTCATATTCGCTGTCGCTGCTTTCCAGGGCCTGCGCTTCGGGTTCGGCTTCCCCCTCGGGAAGGGAAGCGAGATGCTCCTCGTAGGTCTTGTAGGCGACTCTGGTGGGCGTGAATACTCCGTCCCTGAAAGCAAGAATGCCGGCCTCAAAATCGTAATAGTCAAAGATCGAGTTGCCGTCTGCCTTGGTAACTTTCAGATGGCCCACCGTTCCTGCGGCACCCACGGAGGATTTGACGGAATCTCCCGCATGAATAAACAGCTCGCCTACATTTTTGTTGAAATTAAAAACGGATGTATCGTACACATGAGCGGTCTTCACATCGCAGTTGATCGTACCTGTGCTGCCGGCATTGACAAAGCATTCATCGACGCCGCCCGCATAGACTATGGTGAATGTAGTGGCGGCGTAAGTCAGATTGCCGAGGCGCGCGCTGCCCAAGTCCAGATTGTCTGACTTTTCGGCAGTATTGTAGATTACCACGGTATCGCCGTCCTTGAGCTGTTCCCGCAGATAATAAATTTCGCGGTAGGATCCCTTATCGTCAAACACGGAAGTATTTGCCTCAAAGCACCATTTGTTATCCAAATACTTTACCGCGTAGGTGACGGGCTCTGCAGCTTCGGCAGTGATTGCATCGGCGCACGGCAGTATCACCATCATGGCGGCTGCCAGTACAGTCATCAGACGTTTGATCAGTTTCATAGTTCTTCCTCCTTTAGGTTGCGGGATATCCTCTTTTATCCCTTCTTGTTTTATAATCTATTATCACTCCTTGAAAGGCAGGTAGCTCTCTCCGCTTTCCACCTCCTTGGCGACGACCACAAAACGCCCGCGGTCCACATGGTAGGAGCAGGTGGACAGTGTCAGAAAATGGTCGCCGAACTGAGCTGTGACACCTGTGTCATAAATGGACATCGCCATAATATTATCATAAAAATCGTCAAATTCCTCCTGCGAGTCAGCCTGAAAGAATTTGTAGAACTTAAATACATTGTCGGACTTTTTGAAGACCTGGGAACGGAACACGGCGATCACTTCATAATTCCGCCGGAGACTCTCCGTGTAAAGTATGATGCTCTTGTGCTCCTGACAGTATTCTTCGCTCTCGTATTCGGACAGGTCGCCGAACATTGCGCCGGATTTCATGTTGTGGCCGTGAATGATCAGGTTCGTGGTCAGCGGCTCCAGAGAACTGTCGGTGTCCAAGATCAGACAGCCATTTTGGTTGCTCTTGCCGTCAAAACCTCTTTTCAGGTAATAGTTTTCGTCTCCGGGCGTCCACATGACGGGATAGTCTATAACGGTGCCGGGTACCTGCAGCCACGCAGCCATGTCGCTGTTGGCAAGAAAGCTGTCGCGGTACGGATTTTCCGTAGGCTGGGGCGAAGGGGCAGCCGTAGGCGTGGGCTTGGGCGAAGCGGTGGGCTCCGGCACGGGCGTCGGCGCGGCCGTTGATTCGGTCAATGTATCTTCCCTGCGGCTTTCTGCCATAGACTGAAGATCGCCTGCGGTCTGCCGGCTGCGCGCGTCATCTACAAAGCGCAGGACGATCAGAATGACGGCCACGAGCAGAAAAGATACAGCTATGCTTGTCAGCACCAAAGAAAGAACGGTTTTGGAATTCTTCATAATTAATTGCCGATATGCTCCCTTCTGATGCCTTCTATTATAAAATATCATAACAGGTGTTTGCAACTGTTTTAGCGGTTTTAAACAAAAATTAAGAAGAATATATTGTTTCAAAGCAACAATGCGGGAAAACGTAAAAGATGAGCAAACATCAAAACAGGCTGTTGTCACTGGTCACGGGTGCGCTGCTGTTGGTCTCCATGGCCTTTGTGGGGCGTGAGGCGGCCTTTTATGCCACGGGGGAAAGCGTCAGTGTGAACGGGGGAGAAAAATGTGTCGTGATCGATGCCGGACACGGCGGTGTCGATCCCGGGAAAGTGGGAATCAACGGCTCGCTGGAGAAGGATATCAATCTGCAGATTGCGGAGCGGGTGAAACGGTATCTTGAGGCGGCGGACGTCCGTGTGGTGATGACGAGGGAGGGCGATGCAGGGCTCAACGATCCCGATGTCTCCAATAAAAAGGTACAGGATATGAAGCGGAGAATCGCGCTGATCGACGAGACGGCGCCCGCCGTCACGGTGAGTATTCATCAAAACAGTTATCCGGAGGAGTATGTGCACGGCGCGCAGGTCTTCTACTATAACGGAAGCGAACGGGGAAAACTGTTGGCAGAGCGGATACAGGCGCAGCTGACGGAAAAGGCCGATCCCTCCAATCAGAGAAAAGTAAAGGCGAACGACAGCTATTATCTGTTGAAAAAGACCGATATCCCGATCGTGATCGTAGAGTGCGGATTTCTCTCCAACAGCCTGGAGGCGGAAAAGCTCTGCTCGCCGGAGTATCAGGACAGAATCGCCTGGGCGATACATATGGGAATCCTGCAGACTCTGAACGAGTAGGTCTTTGACTTTTCGCAAAAGTATGATATACTTTTCATGCTATGAAAACGGATATCGTAAAACTTGAGCAAAACGCGGGAGCTTTCTCCGAAAAGGAGGAGGAGTATCTGCGCCGCGCGGGAAAGATCATAAGAGAGGGCGGACTGGTGGCGTTTCCCACGGAGACGGTGTACGGTCTGGGCGGCGACGCTCTGAACAGAGAGTCCTCCCGAAAGATCTACGAGGCGAAAGGACGGCCTTCGGACAATCCTCTGATCGTGCATATCTGCCGCTTGGAAGATATCAACGGGATCGTTTCCGAGCTTCCGGAGTCGGCAGTGCGGATCGCAGAGGCCTTCTGGCCCGGCCCGCTCACAATGATACTGCCGAAGTCTGACAGGGTGCCCTTCGAGACGACGGGGGGACTTGACACGGTGGCGGTGCGTTTTCCCTCCCATCCGGCCGCCCAGCGGCTGATCGCATACGGCGGAGGCTACATCGCGGCGCCCAGCGCCAATCTGTCCGGCCGCCCCAGCCCCACAACGGCGGAATATGTGATTCAGGATATGGAGGGGCGGATAGACATGATCCTGGACGGCGGAGAAGTGGGGATTGGTCTGGAGTCCACCATTGTGGATCTGACGGTGGAACCGCCGCAGATCCTGCGCCCCGGCTATGTGACGCAGGAAATGCTGTGCAGAGTTCTGGGAGAAGTTGACACAGATGTCACTATTCTCCGCGATGACAGCGGACATGCTCCCAAGGCGCCGGGAATGAAATACCGTCACTATGCGCCGAAGGGCGAGCTGGTCATCGTCGAGGGCGCTCCCGACCGTGTGGCCGCTTATATCAACAGTCGGACGGCAGAGGACGGTCTGCGGGGAGAGAGAACGGGTGTGATCGGCACGGAGGAATCGATGGAACGGTATCACGCCCATGTGGTGAAATGCCTCGGCTCCAGAGGAGACCGCGACAGCATAGCAAGAAATCTCTATCTGGTCCTGCGCCAGATGGACGACGAGAAGGTGACAAAGATCTATTCGGAAGGCTTTGCGGCGGACGGCTTCGGCCAGGCGATCATGAACCGGCTTTTGAAGGCGGCGGGACACAGGGTGGTAAAGGTTTAACACACGGTAAAAGTATAGAAGCAGTGTAAAAATTATAGAAACAAAGAGCAAAATGAAACAAATCGGATAAAAGTCAGTCTTATAATAGGAGGTAGATTTACATGATAGCGATTGGAAGCGACCACGGCGGATATGATCTGAAGCAGAGCGTTATTCGGCATCTGGAGGAGAAAGGCATACCTTTTGAAGATATGGGTTGCCATGAAAAGAAGAGCTGCGATTATCCTGTATTCGGACGAGCCGTTGCGGAGGCGGTGGCAGAGGGCCGCTGCGAAAAGGGCATCGTTATCTGCACGACGGGTATCGGGATCAGCATGGTGGCGAACAAGGTCAGGGGAGTGCGCTGCGCGCTCTGTGCAGACACCTTTTCGGCAAAGATGACAAGACTGCACAACGATGCAAACGTACTCGCCATGGGCGGCGGGATCATCGGAGAGAATCTGGCGCTGGAGATCGTGGATACTTTTCTGAACACCCCCTTTTCCGGGGAGGAAAAGCACTGCCGCAGGATCGCCGGAATAGAGAAGGACTGATCGCTGCGGGCGGGTATGTCTGCAGACGCAGCGATACGGAGGAAAAGCTATGGGTGGAAAGAGATCTGATTATATCAGCTGGGACGAGTATTTTATGGGCGTTGCGCAGCTGTCGGGAATGCGGTCCAAGGATCCCAATACTCAGGTGGGGGCGTGTATTGTCAGCAATGACAACAAAATACTTTCCATGGGCTACAACGGATTTCCCAGCGGATGCTCCGACGAGGATTTTCCCTGGGAAAGAGAGGGAGAGGAGCTGGATACCAAGTATCCCTTTGTGACCCACAGCGAACTGAACGCCATTTTGAACTATCGCGGAGGGTCTCTGGAGGGGACAAAGATATATGTGTCTCTGTTCCCCTGCAACGAGTGCGCAAAGGCCATCATTCAGTCCGGCATCAGGACGGTGGTGTATGACAGCGACAAATATGTGGGGACTCCGGCGAATCGGGCGTCCAAGCGGATGTTTGACGCGGCCGGCGTGGCCTATGTCCCCTACTCCAGAACGGGGCGGCATATCCATATTGAGGTCTGACAGGCAGATGACATGCGATGACACGGAAAGGTGAGGCTGGGATAATTGAGACACTGGCTTAGGAAAAAACATAAGAGAATAGCGTTCCTGCTGACACTGGCGCTTCTGGCCGGTGCGATTCCCGCCGCGTCCGGTCCTGCCCGCGTCTGGGCGGCTCCCAGCAGTACACAGCAGCAGATTACGGAGGAGGAGCGGAACAAGGCAGACCTAGAGAACCAGCAGGAACAGAATCAGAACGAATTGGCGGGCCTGCGCGGCGTTCAGACCGATCTGAAGGAGAATCTGGAGGATCTCAACGCCCGAATGAATGAAGTGGTGCAGAATATTGAAAATCTGGAGCAGCAGATCCGTGACAAGGAGGAGGAGATCGCCGAGACCCAGGTGGCGTTGGAGGAGGCTCATGCTGCGGAGAACGAACAGTACGCCAATATGGTGATGTGGGCCAGGACCATGTACGAGTATGAGGCGGGAAATCAGCTCAGCGGACTGCTGGGCGAGGCAGACTTTGCCGGTATGCTGAACTCCGCGGATTATATTGAGAGAGTAGCGGCCAGCGGCCAGAAAATGATGGACGATTTCAAGGCGAACCGTATGCTGATCGAGGAGCACGAGGCGAGGCTGCAGGGCGAAAAAGAAGATCTGGGAAATCTGAAATTAGCAGCGGAGGAAGAACGGGACAAGGTCTCCGGCCTGATCGACAATACGTCGAGCCATATCGTCGCTACGTCGGAGCAGATAGCGGACGCGGAGCGGAAGGCACTGGAATATGAGGAAGAGATCAAGAAAGCGGAGGAGAATCTCGAGTATCTGAAGCAGAAGCTGGCGGAGGAACTTGCGCTTTCCCAGGCCGCGGCAAATGCTGCCTGGCGCGATATCTCGGAGGTGACGTTTGCGGAGGGAGACAGAAAGCTGCTGGCGAACCTCATCTACTGTGAGGCCGGCGGAGAGCCTTACGCAGGGCAGGTGGCAGTGGGAGCCGTAGTGATTAACCGAGTCTTGAGCTCCAAGTTTCCGGATACCGTGGTGGGCGTTATTTACCAGAGCAAACAGTTCTCGCCGGTGGGCAGCGGAAGGTTGGAAATTGCGCTGACGGCGGATCTGGCAACGCCGAAATGTTATCAGGCTGCCGATGAGGCCATGTCCGGCGCCACCAATGTAGGCACCTGTCTGTTCTTCCGGACGCCGATACCGGGTCTGACGGGAATCAATATCGGAGGCCATGTGTTCTATTAGTCTATAGACCGAGGCCGTCCAGACAGGACTGAAGACGGTCAAATTTGTCGCGGTAGACAAGAGTGAGCAGATGATTCAGACTGCGCAGGCAGGAGGACATCTGCTCTTTTGTTATCAGTCCCTTTTCCAGCGCTTCTGCCAGCTCGTCCAGATCGACCACCTTCATACGCCCTTCGGGAGAGATGATCACGTCTGCCAGCAGGTCTGTGACGGTGAGGGATTCGTCGGATTCGTCATAGGAAAAATCCACAATATCGCAGTACCAATGCAGCAGAGTATTGTCCGGACGGTACATCTTGCTGACCTTGATGCCCTCCTTCAAAAAATAGCAGGAGCAGCCGTGGGAGAATTCCGCCTTGTGATGAAGGGTCTTCCATGTAGTGACGATGACTTCGTCATTCTGCATGACGATGACGTCGTCCTTGAGGAGAATGCACTCGGCAGGGATCAGTCTCTTGCGATAAAGTGTGGAAATTTTCATAGGTATCTCCTTTCTTCTTTTCCTATAAAAATACTACCGCCGGAACAGAATGAAGTCAATTACTATTTCCCTCATGACGCACTAGACAATTTCGGTAAATTTAGGTATAATGTACCATGTCGGAAAAAACTGTAAGGTTGCGTTATGATATGAAACGTCGCGGGAACGACAACAGAAAGACATTCCAAACTCTGGCCCTGATCAGTCAGATCGGACTGACTATGATAGCGTCCATTGGTCTGACCTGTGCGCTGGGCATCTGGCTTGACAGACGCCTCGGTACTTCGTGGATCACCATCGTCATGTTTGTGGCAGGGGCGGCGGCGGGATGTCAGGGCGTCTACAGCCTGATCCGAAAGATCGACAGAGATGACGAAAAGGATAAGGAGAACGATTCGACCGGTGAAGATCATCGAAGGGTTAAAAAGGACTGACAGAACGCTTTTGGAAATGTATCTGGGACAGTTGTTGTTCGGCATCGTCTGCCAGTTGGCGGGCTTCTTTCTGGCAAAGGAACAGGGGCGTTACGCCGCAAGCCTCTGGCTGGGAGTCCTCTTTGCTCTTGTGGCCGGCAAGCATATGGCCGACACTTTGGACCGCGCCCTGCAGCAGGGGGAGAATGCGGCGAAGATCGTCACCCGCGGATATATATTCCGATATGCTGTGATACTGCTGGTCCTGGTGATATCGGCTCTGACGGAGGCACTGAATCCGCTGGTGGTGTTCCTGGGATATATGAGCCTGAAAGTAACGGCGTACCTTCAGCCGCTTACCCATAAATTATTGCTTAAAGTGTTTCACGAATAAAGGTGCAGAGAAGGAGGTGAAAGTATGGAACAGGGAATTCTCTTGACCGGCTCAGATGTGGATTTTATGATTCATGGTCTGTTTCAATATTCCTTTTTTGGGCATCAGGTGTGGATCACCACGTCCCATGTGTGTATCCTGATCGTCATGCTGATCCTGGCGGGATTCGCAATAGCGGCGAACAGGGCCATTGTGAAAGGCTCCGAGGTGCCGGGCGGCTTTCAGAATCTGGTGGAACTCATCGTCGAGAAGCTGGACGGGATAGTAGACAGCTCCATGGGGCATGCGGCCCCCGGATATTATAACTATATAGGCACTGTCTTTATCTTTATTCTGTTCAGCAATATTTCGGGCCTTCTGGGACTGAGGCCGCCAACGGCCGATTACGGCGTGACGCTTCCTCTGGCGCTGATCACGTTCGCAATGATACGCTTCAGCAAGTGGAAATATCAGAAGCCCATGACCATCTGGGAAGACTATTGCTCGCCGCTTCCGAAGTGGCTGCCGATCTGGATGCCAATCAATGTGATCAGCAATCTGGCGGTGCCGATATCGCTGTCGCTGCGTCTGTTCGCCAACGTGCTCTCGGGTACGGCGATGATGGCATTGATATACGGCCTTCTCGGCAAGTTCGCCACTGCTTGGCCGGCGGCGCTGCATGTGTACTTTGATTTGTTCTCGGGAGCGATCCAGACGTATGTATTCTGTATGCTGACCATGACTTACGTTTCCAACGAGATCGGAGACGGAGTGCGGCGTTAATTTCAGTAAGTTCTGCAGGATAAAATAAATTTTTATAATATTTCAGGAGGAAAAAACTATGGATTTCAATGAAAACTTTATTCTCGGATGTTCTGCAATCGGTGCGGGTCTGGCGGTCATCGCCGGTATCGGACCCGGCGTGGGCCAGGGTATCGCTGCGGGTCATGCGGCTGCTGCAGTGGGACGCAATCCCGGCGCGGTGGGCGATATCAGATCCACGATGCTGCTCGGTCAGGCAGTGGCGGAGACCACCGGTCTGTACGGCCTGCTGATTGCCATTCTGTTATTGTTCGTGAAGCCTCTCCTGCCTTGACGGAAGATTCAATGAATGACTTCGTTTTTTTGAGGCAGAAAGGAGACAAAGAATGATACTTTTAACAGAAGGACAGACCATGTCCAGGCTGTTCGATCTGGATTGGCAGATGGTGGCCGATTCCAGTCTGATGATTATTGCCATCTTTGTCCTGTTCCTTTTCATGAGTTACTTCCTGTTCAATCCCGCCAGAAAGCTGATGAACGGCCGCAAGGAGAAGATCCGCGGCGAGCTGGAGACGGCAAGACAGGATATGGAAGAAGCCGGGCGCCTGAAGGAGGAATATCAGGCGAAGCTGAAAGAGATCGACAAGGAAGCGGAAGAAATACTCGGCGAGGCTCGCAGAAAGGCTTTGAGCAATGAGAGTCAGATCGTTGCCGAAGCCAAGGAAGAGGCTGCGCGCATTCTCGAGAGAGCCCGAGTGGAGGCCGAACTTGAGAAGCAGAAGGTGTCCGATGAAGTAAAGCGTGAGATCGTTGCCGTTGCCTCGCTGATGGCAGGCAAGTTCGTGGCAGCTTCCATCGACACGTCGGTGCAGAACCGGCTGCTTGACGAGACCTTAAAGGAAATGGGTGATAAGACATGGCTAAGTTAGTGTCCAAGACATACGGTGAGGCCTTGTTTGAGGTGGCTATGGAATCGGGCGAAGGCAGGGCCGTGGAGCTGATGGAGGAAATCCGTTCCGTCACGGATATACTTGTGCAGAATCCGGAGTTTGACGGCCTGATGAAGCACCCCGGGATTCCCAAGCAGGAAAAGCTGCAGGTGGTGGGAAACGTTTTCAGGGGCCGTGTCAGCGACGAGCTGGAGAGCTTTTTGGAGATCATTGTATCGAAGGAGCGCTACAATGACCTGAAGGATATCTTTGCTTACTACATAGCGAGAGTGAAGGAACAGCAGAAAATCGGCGCAGCCTATGTGACGACTGCCGTAGAGCTTACCGTCGGTCAGAAAAATGCCGTGGAAGCGAAGCTCCTCGAGACAAGCGGATACCGTAAGATGGAAATGCATTATACCGTCGATCCGGACATTATCGGCGGGCTGATCGTCCGTATCAACGACAGAGTGGTGGACAGCAGTATCCGCTCGAAGCTGGACGGTCTGACGAAACAATTATTACAGATCCAGCTGGGTTGACCGGCCGGAAGAAAGGTGCGACAGATCCATGAATTTAAGACCAGAAGAAATAAGTTCAGTTATCAAGGATCAGATCAAGAGATATGCCTCTACATTAGATGTATCCGATGTGGGTACCGTGATTCAGGTGGCAGACGGCATCGCTCGTGTACATGGACTGGAAAACGCCATGCAGGGAGAGCTGCTCGAGTTCCCCGGCGAAGTATACGGCATGGTGTTGAACCTGGAGGAAGATAACGTGGGCGTAGTGCTGTTAGGCAGCGCGAGAAATATTAACGAAGGCGACACGGTCAAGACCACCGGGCGTGTGGTGGAGGTTCCCGTGGGAGACGCAATGCTGGGCCGCGTGGTGAATGCGCTGGGTCAGCCCATTGACGGGAAGGGCCCCATTCAGACAAGCAGCTACCGCAAGATCGAGCGTGTGGCAAGCGGCGTGATCACGAGAAAGAGCGTTGACACGCCTCTGCAGACCGGTATCAAGGCGATCGACGCCATGGTTCCTATCGGAAGGGGACAGCGTGAGCTGATCATCGGCGACCGCCAGACGGGTAAGACCGCCATTGCGATCGATACGATCATCAACCAGAAGGGACAGGGCGTAAAATGTATTTATGTGGCGATCGGCCAGAAGGCTTCGACCATTGCCAACATCGTAAAGACCCTGGAGGAATACGGCGCCATGGCTTATACCACGGTAGTGGTATCTACGGCCAGCGACCTTGCACCCCTGCAGTATATCGCTCCCTACTCCGGCTGCGCGATCGGCGAGGAGTGGATGGAAGCGGGACAGGAT
Source organism: uncultured Acetatifactor sp. (assembly GCA_947624245.1). GTDB lineage: Bacteria > Bacillota > Clostridia > Lachnospirales > Lachnospiraceae > Acetatifactor. The sequence goes on from CANQJL010000012.1 coordinate 16,937, forward strand.
GTGCTGGTGGTCTATGACGATCTGAGTAAACATGCCACCGCATATCGTACACTCTCCCTGCTACTTCGTCGTCCGCCCGGACGTGAGGCATATCCCGGAGACGTATTCTATCTGCACTCCAGACTGCTGGAGCGTGCGGCAAGAATGAATGAGGAGTATGGCGGGGGCTCTCTGACGGCGCTTCCTATCATAGAGACACAGGCGGGTGATGTGTCCGCATATATTCCCACCAATGTCATATCCATCACGGACGGTCAGATCTATCTGGAGACAGAGATGTTCAACTCCGGTTTCCGTCCTGCGATCAATGCGGGTCTGTCCGTATCGCGTGTGGGCGGCGCGGCGCAGATCAAGGCCATGAAAAAGATCGCAGCGCCCATTCGTACCGAGCTGGCGCAGTACAGAGAGCTTGCGTCCTTTGCACAGTTCGGTTCCGAGCTGGATGATGACACCAAGGAGAAGCTGGCACAGGGCGAGCGAATCAGGGAAGTGTTGAAGCAGCCTCAGTACAGACCTATGCCGGTACAGTATCAGGTCATCATCATCTATGCTGTGACGAACAAGTATCTGCTGCAGGTGCCTGTAGAGGATATCACAAGGTTCGAGGAAGAGCTTTTCGAGTTCCTGAATACCAAGTATCCGGAGGTTCCCGGGAATATCGCGAAGGAGAAAGTGATCTCCGAAGCTACCGAGGAAGTTCTGAAGAAGGCGCTGGAGGAGTTCATCAAACAGTTTTTAGGCTGAAGGCCGAATCGGTCATGAGAGAAATGAGGACAGAATATGGCATCAATGCGTGATATAAAGCGCCGCAGAAGCAGTATTCAGGGCACCCAGCAGATCACGAAGGCGATGAAACTGGTGTCTACCGTTAAGCTGCAGCGCGCCAGAGCTAACGCAGAGCGCACCAAAGATTATTTTACGTGCATGTATGACACGGTAAACAGTATCTTAAGGCGTGTGGGGCATATTGAACACAGGTATCTGACTCCCGGGAAATCCCCCAAAAAGGCCGTGATCGTCATTACCTCGAACAGAGGGCTGGCAGGAGGCTACAACTCCAATGTAGTAAAGCTGGTCACCAGAAACGCCGAGTGGAATAAGGACGATGTGGTGGTCTATACCGTGGGAAACAAGGGTCGGGAGGCCTTTGCCAGATACGGCTACGAAGTGAGAGCCTGCAACAATGACATTGTGGAGAGTCCGGTCTATGCGGACGCGATGAAGCTGTCGGAAGAGCTGCTGAAATCGTTTGCCGCAGGCGAGGTGGGTGAGATCTATCTGGCATACACCGCATTTAAGAACACGGTGAGCCATGTGCCTACTCTGCTGAAATTATTGCCGGTAGAGCGGAACGATGCGCCCAGGGAGGTCTCCGATAAAGCGGAGGCGATCATGAATTTCGAGCCCGAAGAGACAGAGGCTCTGGAGCTGATCATTCCGAAGTACATGTCCAGTCTGATCTACGGAGCGCTGACGGAATCCGTCGCAAGTGAGAACGGTGCGCGTATGCAGGCTATGGACAGCGCTACCAGCAATGCGGAGGAAATGATAGAGGATCTGACCCTGAAGTACAACAGGGCCCGTCAGGGCACCATTACGCAGGAGCTGACGGAGATCATTGCCGGTGCGGAGGCGCTGGGTTAGTGTGAGAAGTACTGTTCTTTCGGGAAATATGTAAGAAAAATGCGCCTGCGTATGCGGGCAGGAAAGAGGTTGAAATGGCAGGAGAAAACAGAGGTAAGGTTACCCAGGTGGTGGGTGCGGTCCTTGATATCCGCTTTGACGAGGGTAAGCTGCCTGAGATTAACGACGCGATCCGCATTCCTACCAGAGACGGAGGGGAGCTGACCGTTGAGGTATCCCAGCATCTCGGCGACGACACCGTGAGATGTATAGCGATGGGAAGCACCGACGGTCTGGTGAGAGGAATGGATGCAATCGCGACCGGCTCGCCCATTTGCGTGCCTGTGGGAGAGAAGACTCTGGGACGTATCTTTAACGTGCTGGGGCAGCCGATAGACAACAAGCCGGCACCCGAAGATGTGACCTATGAACCTATCCACAGACCGGCTCCTCAGTTTGAAGAGCAGTCCACGGAGACGGAGCTTTTGGAGACGGGCATCAAGGTGGTGGATCTGCTGTGCCCCTATCAGAAGGGCGGAAAGATCGGTCTGTTCGGTGGCGCGGGCGTAGGAAAGACCGTGCTGATTCAGGAGCTGATCAGAAATATCGCCACCGAGCACGGCGGCTATTCCGTATTTACCGGCGTGGGAGAACGCACCCGTGAAGGCAACGACCTTTACCACGAAATGACGGAATCCGGCGTTATCGATAAGACCACCATGGTGTTCGGACAGATGAATGAGCCGCCCGGAGCAAGAATGAGGGTGGGCCTCTCCGGTCTGACCATGGCGGAGTATTTCCGTGACAAAGGCGGCAAGGACGTGCTGCTGTTCATCGACAATATCTTCAGATTTACCCAGGCAGGTTCCGAGGTGTCCGCACTTCTGGGCCGTATGCCTTCCGCCGTGGGATATCAGCCCACGCTGCAGACCGAGATGGGCGCCCTTCAGGAGAGGATTACCTCCACGAAGAACGGTTCCATCACCTCCGTGCAGGCGGTGTATGTGCCTGCGGACGATCTGACCGACCCGGCGCCGGCGACTACGTTCGCGCATCTGGACGCTACCACCGTGCTGTCCCGTTCCATCGTGGAGCTTGGCATTTATCCGGCGGTAGATCCGCTTGAGTCCACCTCGCGTATTCTGGACCCCAGGGTCGTTGGTGAGGAACATTATAAGACGGCCCGCGGAGTGCAGGAGATACTGCAGCGCTATAAAGAGCTTCAGGACATCATTGCCATTCTCGGTATGGATGAGCTTTCCGAGGAGGATAAGCTGGTGGTATCCCGTGCCCGTAAGGTGCAGAGATTCCTGTCGCAGCCGTTCTTTGTGGCGGGACAGTTTACCGGACTGGAAGGAAAGTATGTGCCTATTCAGGAGACGATCCGCGGTTTCAGGGAGATCCTCGAGGGCAAGCACGATGACATTCCCGAGAGCTACTTCTTAAATGCCGGCGGCATCGACGATGTTCTGGCAAAGGTAAAATAGGGAGGTATAGCTTATGGCAGATAAGAATACCTTTCTTCTGCGCATCATCACACCTGAGAGATTATTTTACGAGGGTCAGATAGAGATGGTGGAGTTTAACACCACGGAGGGCGAAGTGGGCATACTGCCCGGCCATATTCCTCTCACAGTGATCCTCAAACCGGGGATCCTGAACATCTACGAGCCGGAGGGCGAAAAGAACGCGGCTCTGCACGCAGGCTTTGCGGAGATACTGCAGGACCGCGTGACCATTCTTGCGGAGATCATAGAGTGGCCGCAGGAAATTGATGTGAGCCGTGCGGAGGCGGCGAAAGCCAGAGCCCAGGAGAGACTGCAGAGCAGGACTGCGGAGACGGATATTGCGCGGGCAGAGACTGCGCTGCAGAGAGCAATCGCGCGGATAGAAGTAATAAAGTAATTTGTTCCGGCCTTAAGGCGTGTAACGATTAGAGGAAAATGCGCATATGTTGTATAAATGAATTGCAAGGTGCGCATATGGAATTTTACTCTAAATCGACACAGCCGCTGCCGGACGGTAAGGTAAGGGGCTGGAACGGGCCCCTTCCTTTTTATATGGCCTACCCGGGTATTCTGAATCCAAGGCAGGAGGCGGAAATGCTCCGCGATCTGGAGTATCTGCAGCAGCTGTATCCGGGTGATATAAAACGCTGTCAGCGGAGAATTGCCGAGATATTGGATAAGGCGGATTATGAGGGAAGTATGATCTACGACGAGTATCCCGATAAATTCAGTCTGCGGCATCTGGCGGGAACGATCTGCAGCATACTGGAAAATGAGGAGGAGAATGCGCCGGGAGAGGACATGGTGCAGGTGCTCCTGTTCAACGAGATATATAAGCGCAGACACGGCGGTCAGCGGGCGAATATCTTATGATGATTTGCGGGTAAAAGAGTGATGGAAGAATTACGGGAACTGTTCCGGCAGGTGATGAACGACAATTTGATACAGATCACCCTCAGCGGATCGACGGATCAAAACAGTGCGGAAAAGGCAAAGGTCCGCCCTGTTTTGATTGGGGACAAGCTGCTCTTCCAGGAGACGCTCTATCGGGGAACGCAGGTCTTCCACACGAATCTGGGCGGGGAGGACATGGCCGACCGGCTTGCGGGGTACATGGAAAAACTGTTCCGCCAGGCGCAGGCAAGGTGCGCCGGAGAAGACGTTACCGTGCTGGTCAGCAGGAAGGGGAAAGTGACCGTGAAGCGGAGGAAACAGAATGCTTCCGGTACGGCGGGCGCGGCAAATACCGCCCTTTCCCACGACCGCTCCAAACAATACATTTTGAAAGAGGGGGAACCCGTGGATTTTTTGGTGGACCTGGGCGTGCAGACTCCGGACGGCCGCGTCGTCAAGGCGCGGTACGATAAGTTCCGCCAGATCAACCGATATCTGGAATTTATCGAGGATATTTTGGATAAACTTCCGGAGAACAGGACGATCCGCATCATTGATTTCGGCTGCGGCAAATCCTATCTGACTTTTGCGATGTACTATTATCTCAAGATCATGCAGGGGCGTGATATTGCGGTGACGGGTCTGGACCTGAAGGAAGATGTGATCCGGCGATGCAATGCGCTGGCAGAGAAGCTGGGGTATGAGCGCCTGCATTTTGAGCAGGGAGATATCAGCAGCTTTCAGGGGGAGGAAAAGGTGGACATGGTAGTGTCCCTTCACGCCTGTGACAAAGCCACGGACTATGCCTTGGAAAAGGCTGTAAAATGGGGAGCGGAGGTCATTCTGGCGGTGCCCTGCTGTCAGCATGAGCTGAACGGCCAGATTCACTGCGATATCCTGCAGCCCGTCTTGAAGTACGGAGTGATCAGGGAGCGTATGGCCGCTCTGATCACGGACGCGCTGCGCGCCGACCTGCTGGAGGAGCACGGCTACAGCGTGCAGATACTGGAGTTCATTGACATGGAGCACACCCCCAAGAACCTGATGATACGGGCGGTAAAGAGAAAAGGAATGCGTCCTAAGACATCTTCTGTCGAAACGGTGACGGAATTTCTGCAGGTCAATCCTGTGCTGAAGGAGCTGCTATGAAAAAGAGCATAATAAAACTGCTGGTCTTTGCAGCCACCTTTCTGCTGGCGTTGATCGTGATCGGCAAAGTGATGAATCAGGGACATGACAATCTGACCATGGAGATGTCGGAAGCCACCTTTCCGTTGGTGACCATGGAGATGGGCGGCATCGAGTATAATCAGCTCCACGGCTACAAGAATCCCATGGAGGAGGCCTTTCAGCGCGACACGGTGACGGTTCTGGGCGCCGGACGCGACACAGGATTTGTGGTGGATACCTTCGGCCGAAATGTGACGGGGATATCCATTCAGGTGCGAAGCGTTGACGGTTCGCGTCTTATCGAGGATACGCAGATCACGGACTACAGTACTGCGGGGGACCGCATACACGGCAATATCGAGCTGAAGGATCTGATCGAGAAGGATACGGATTATTCTCTGGCCATTGTGCTGGAGCTGAACGGCAGCAGTCATATCTACTATTATACCAAGGTCGTCTGGAGCGAAGAGCTGAATCAGGAGGAAAAGCTGAACTTTGTGATGGATTTTCACCAGCGGCTCTATGACAGGGAAGCGGCCAAAGAGCTTGCCAAATATCTTGAGACGGATTCCAAGCTGGAAGACAACAGCTCCTTTCACAAAGTGAATATTCACAGCAGCTTTCGCCAGATTACATGGGGCGACCTGAATGTGAAGGAGGAGGAGACGCCGGTGGTGCGGCTGACGGAGATCGCCAGTCAGACGGCCTCCGTACTGGTAGACTATGTGGTCTCTACCTCCGATCAGAACAGAAAGGTCTATTATAAGGTGCAGGAGCATTTTCGGGTCAGGTATACGCCGGACAGAATGTATCTGCTGAACTACGAGCGCACTATGACCCAGATTCCCGATACCGGGGAAATGTACGCCAACGACAAGATCCTCCTGGGGATCACCCAGTCCGAGATACCGATGATGGAGAGCGAGGACGGCAATACGGTCGTGTTCGTGGTGGCAAATCAATTGCTGAGCTATAACGCCACCTTCAACAAGCTTACCGTGATTTTCAGCTTCAGCGACGAACGGAACAGGGATTGGCGAACAATGTACGACCAGCATGCCATCAAGATATTGGATACGGACGAGGGCGGCAATGTACAGTTCGCCGTGTACGGCTATATGAACAGAGGGCGCCATGAGGGAGAAGTGGGAATCCAGCTGTATACCTATAACAGTTCTCTGAATACAATAGAGGAATTGTTATATATTCCGAGCGATAAGACGTTTGCGGTGCTGGCGGCAGAGATGAACCGGCTCCTGTATCTGAGCAGGGACCGGAAGCTCTATCTGGAGATGGACAACACGGTCTACGAGATAGATCTGGCGCAGAGAGTGTGTGCGCCTCTGATAGAAAACGTTCAGGATGAGAGTATGCAGGTATCGGCCGCCCATAAGATCGTGGTATGGCCGGAGGGCAGCGATGTCTACCACAGCAGGGCGATGAACATTATGAATTTAAGTACAGGCACTCAGAATCTTGTGCGCGCCGGAAGTGATGAGGCCATCAAGCCTCTCGGATTTATGGAGGAAGACGTTATCTACGGGGTGGCAAAGCAGGAGGATATCCGTCAGGAGAACTCCGGCAGAATGTTCTTCCCCATGTACAAGGTGTGCATCTGCAATTCCGAGGGGGAGCTTTTGAAAGAGTACCGGCAGGATAACGTATATGTGACGGACTGCAGCGTGGAAGAGAACCAGATCACCCTGCAGCGTCTTGGCCGTGGGGAGACCGGTGAATTCACGGATATAGAAGAAGATCAGATCATGAACAACACAGAGTCGTCCGTGGGGAAAAATGTGGTGGTGACAGCGGATATCGACGTGTATGAGCGATATGTACAGATTCAGACAAGGAGCGCCATTGACAGTAAAAATATTATGATCCTGAATCCCAAGGAAGTGGTTTTTGAGGGAGGCAGAGAGCTCCGGCTGCCTCAGAAGGAAGGCGGAGGACGCTATTATGTCTATGGTCCTTACGGAGTGGACGGAATTTACACTTCCCCTGCCATGGCAGTGAACACCGCTTATGATATAGCGGGGGTAGTGGTAGACGACCGCGGCGAATGCATTTGGCTGCGGGGCAACAGAGCAGCCAGAAGACAGATCGGTTCCATCAGAGAAACGACGGCCCAGGAGGGAGAGAGCGGTCTGGCGATCTGTCTGGATACCATATTTACTTACGAAGGTATGGTGAGAAATTCGGAATATCTTCTCGAGCAGGGCCAGTCGGTCCTGGAGATTCTGGAGGATAATCTGGAGGACGCACAGGTTCTGGATCTGACAGGGTGCAGTATGGACGCCGTGCTGTATTATGTCGATAAAAATGTTCCCGTTCTGGTATTGACACAGGATTCGGGAGCCGTGCTGCTCGTGGGATTTGACGAGTACAATGCCATAATATTTGATCCGATCTCGGGACAGATCTATAAAAAGGGATTGAACGACTCGGGACAATGGTTCGCGGAGAACGGAAACATTTTTATCACCTATGTAAAGCAATAGGGCGCAGTTTTACGATGGCTGATTTGGGAAAATATGGCGGCGATACCGCATCAGTACCTGTAAAAGCAGCAGTCCCAATATACCGCAGGAAATGACTTCGCCGATTCCGACCGTCAGCATGAAGTAAGGAATCGTCCCTTCCAGCTGATAGACATAGGCAAGCACAAAGGGAACGATCAATGTGTTGGCCGCGATGGGAGGAAGGGGTGCCAGCCATTTCTGCCAGGGCTTTATGTGCTTTTCGGTTCCGTCTCCGCCTTTTGCGGGACGGCTGAGAAGATAAGTGCCGACTGCTCCCAGCAGAGTGGCAAGACTGCCGAACAATATATCCCAGGGAGCGCAGCCGGTCAATAAATTGGCGAGAAAACAGCCCACAAAGAGACCGGGTATGGCAGCAGGGGTGAAAAAGGGAAGGATCGTGAGCGCTTCCGAGAAACGCACCTGAATGGGAGAACTGGCCAGCCCAAGAGAGGCCGCCACCCAGGTAAGAACAACATAAAGAGCAGCGATGACCGCTGCATGGGCGAGGTAACGTACTTTTTGATTCATATTCAATTCTCCTTTAGTTTTGTTTTAGGTGAGGAAGGTCTCGAACTCACCGTTCCGGCTTCCGGAACATAGCCCCATCAGTGTAACATACAAAATATAAAATTGCAAGGGAAAGGCTGCCGTGGAACACCACGGCAGCCCGAAGTCAATAGGTCCTACAATTCACCCTTTTTATATTTGGCTACGATACTCTGTATCCTCTCATTGGGGTTCAGCAGGTCGCTGATGGAGGAATCGTGGTTCAGGGTATCGATAATGTAGGCAATGTATTTGCTCATGTCACAGTTGATGTACCACTCCCGTTCCAGAAGCTCAGGTGGCTGATAGATCAGGTTCGTGGTCAGGACTCTGTCGATAATGCCGTTGGAATAGGCCTTGTCGAACTTGTCCAATCCGTTGGTGAAGAGCCCGAAGGTGGAGAAAGCAAAGACCCGATTGGCCTTGCGTTCCTTCAGCAATGCGGCGACCTCCAGCATACTTTCTCCGGAAGAGATCATATCGTCTATGATGATCATGTCCTTTCCTTCCACGCTGGTACCCAAAAATTCATGAGCGACAATGGGATTGCGGCCGTTTTCGATCCGCGTATAGTCGCGCCGCTTGTAGAACATGCCCATATCCAGTCCCAGGACATTGGCAATGTAAATGGCACGGCTCATGCCGCCTTCGTCGGGGCTGATCACCATCATATGATTCGAGTCGATCTGAAGATCGCTTACGTTCTGCAGCAGCCCCTTGATGAACTGGTAGGCAGGCTGCACCGTCTCGAAGCCGTGCAGGGGAATCGCATTCTGCACACGCGGGTCGTGCGCATCGAAAGTGATGATATTGTCTACGCCCATCTGTACCAGCTCCTGCAGTGCAATGGCACAGTCCAGAGACTCGCGGGCCGTTCTCTTATGCTGCCTGCTCTCGTAGAGGTATGGCATGATGACGGTAATGCGGCGGGCCTTTCCGCCCAGAGCCGAAATAATGCGCTTGAGATCCTGATAGTGGTCGTCCGGAGACATGTGGTTCTCATGTCCGCAGAGGGAATAGGTCATGGAATAGTTGCAGACGTCCACCAGCAGATATAAGTCGTTGCCACGGACGGATTCCGTGACCATTCCCTTTGCCTCACCGGAACCGAAGCGGGGAACCTGTGCGCTGATAAGATAAGAGTCGCGCTGGTAGCCTGAAAAGGCCAGAGAGTCCTTGTGCTCGCTCTCGCGCTCGGCGCGCCATTTTACCAGATACTTGTCAACTTTTTCGCCGAGGGCCTGACAGCCCTTCAGCGGTATGATGCCCAGAGAACCCACGGGAATGGTCTCAAGATTTCTCTTTTCTTCGCGGTTGCCCATTCAAATACATTTCCTTTCCTATATACTGCTGTGTTGATGCTGCTGTGCGGCGGTATTGGACATACGCTTTTTGAGAATGCGTATATCCGGACCGGTCAGCTTACACAGACTGAAATTGCTGGTGATCCTTGAAAAAATTCTGTCGGAATAGCGGTCTCTCAGCTCTTCTAGGCTCAAATTGGTAGAGATGACAGTGGACTTTTTGCGCAGTCCCCGTTCATTCAGGCAGGAAAACAACTGTGAAGTCACAAAGCTGTTGGTGAGCTCCGTGCCCAGGTCGTCGATAATGAGCAGGTCGCAGCCATACAGGTCCTCGTAAAAATCCCGAAGCGCTTCCTTTGCACCGGAGTCAAAGGAGTAACCGGCCAGCCGCTCAAACATTCCGGAAGCGCTGAAATAGATCACGGAATAGCCGGCCTGCAGCAGCTCCTGCGCGATGCAGCCGGACAAAAAGCTCTTGCCGGTTCCCACGGTGCCGTAAAAAAAGAGATTGTCGCCGCTTTCCTTGAAATTTTGTACAAATTCTCTGCTAAGCGCCACGGCAGCCTTGAAGTGCTGCAGATCCTCTCCCTGATAATAATCGTAGGAGAGAGTGGAAAAGTTCTCCTTCAGGATCATATCCTGAATGTTCGACTGCGCATAGCGGACGGAAAGCTCCTGCTTGCGGAAACAGCGGCATTTCTCCTTCAGGCCTTCGGCGTTCGTGATGTAGCCGGTATCCTGACAGTGCTCACAGGTGTAGATCGGTTCCAGGTAGTCTGCCGGAAAACCGTTTGCCGCCAAAAGATCGCTGCGCTGCCGGGCAATGTCGGCTAATTCGCGCTTGAGCCGTTCCGAAGCGGTATCGTCCCCTGAAAGCATCAGCTTTGCCGCCGATACGGAGAGGCCGCTCACGGACTCGTCCAATTCCCGATAGCCGGGAATCGTGTCGTAAATCTGCTTCGTGCGGGCCTCCAGAATGTGACGGTTGTAATCTCTGGTCCTCTCATATCCCTTTATAATTGACTCGAACTGGGAGCTGCTCAATGCCACGCCGCTTCTCCTTTAAGATTTATTAGTTGCTCCGAAGCTCCTGCTCCAGAGCGTTGAAGTCATATTTGTTCTGTGTGAACTGATTGAAACGGTTGCCGGAGACCTTGGAAGCAGTTCCGGCCGATGCTTTTCTGTGCTGCTGGTACAGCTCGTCAATCTTGCGAATATCGGATTTATGCCGAACATTCTGCTCGCTCCAGCTGCGGAGGATTCCCTCGGCGTACTCGAAACGATGTCTGTCGGTAGCCATTACCGTGCGCTGGCAGGCCTCGAAAATAATATCCACAGTAAAGCCGTATTCCTTCAGCCAGCGGTTGATATACTCCAATTCCTTGGCGGTGGGCGATCCGCTCTTGCCCAGCTCGTTCATAATGGCGTATACGTTCTTGTCGTAGCGGGAGGCCGCACGCTGTGCCTGCTTGGGCGTGGTAATACCTTCTTCGGCCCAGTTCACGGCAACTCTCTCTATGTATTTGAAATCTTTTTTGCCTCGATCCACACAGTATTGCAGCAGATAATCGATCAGGTCGTCGGAAAAATGCAGCACATCTGTAAAGTATAGGATCGTCTTCATCTCGGAAGGCGTCAAGGGCTTTCCGATGTAGGACTCCGCGATGAAAAGAAGCTGCGCGGTGTCCTGCCGATTCTTAAATTCCCGAAGCTGGTCGGCCGAGTAGATCGGCTTTTCAAAGGAGACGGCGCTGTCCTCCGGTACTGCAGCGGGCAGAGCGGTAATGGAGGCGTTGACGGGCTTCTCATACATTTGTATCGGCTCTGCCGATGCGGGCAGAGGAACAAAAGAAGTGACCGAACCTGCGCTGCCGCGTCCCGTGCTGTCGGGATCGCGCATATGAATGCCCACCAGACTCTTGTTCTCGTCAAAATCCAGATCTAACAGCCGGTGCTTTTCCCAATATTTTAAAGCGCGAATAATATCCTTCTCCGTGTGATTGAACTTGTCGGCAATATCTGACACACTGGTAGCCTGATGCGCGTTCATCATGCGGAGCAGATAAAGGTAGACTTTAAGCTGCGCATCGTTGGCTTCCTTCATATATTCATCAATAAAGAGATTGGGGACAACGGTGGAATCTACGGATTCGTCCGTATAGATCGTCAAACGTGCCATTGGCTACACTTCCCTCTTCATAATCTGCAAGCGGAACTCACAGTAGTCAAAGTATAGCATAAGGGTTTTGAAAAGGAAATAGTCAAATTTCCCAAAGCCTGCAGCCTCCTCAAAATCCGGAAAAATGTGGAAAATGTGGAAAATGTGGACAATCCGTCAGCGCCAAAAGGGAAGACTGTTAAATCCATACTGTGACCCCATTCCTTTTCTATTAAATATCCACAGTTATAAAATAAAATATCCACAGGCGAAAAGCGAAGAATCCTGCAGGTCGCTTGTGGATAATGTGGACAATTAATTTCCCAAAAGGTTTTCGCCGATTTTAAGCACGTCACCCGCACCCATAGTTATCAACAGATCGCCTTTTATGCAATTTTCCAAAAGAAAATTTTCAATCTCATCAAATGTGGGAAAATAGTAGCACTCATGTCCCAACGCCTCGATCTCCCGCTGCAGCACCTCGGAGCTGATCCCCAGAGAAGCCCCTAAGGAGGCGGGTTCTCTGGCGGCATAGATGTCTGCCAGGACTATCTTGTCAGCCAATGTCAACGCTTCCGCAAATTCATGGAGGAACGCCTTTGTTCGGGTGTAGGTGTGGGGCTGAAACACACACCACAGCGTCTTGTGGGGATAGTTGGCGGCCGCCTTTAACGTGGCGGATATTTCCGTGGGGTGATGGGCGTAATCGTCAATGACGGTGACGCCGCCGACAGTGCCCTTATACTCGAACCTGCGGTCCGTGCCGGTAAAGCCGTGCAGCGCCTCTCGGACAGTTTCACAGGGAATACCCAGCAGGTCCGCCAGAGCGATAGACGCCGCGGCATTGCCCACATTGTGTTCTCCTGGTACCTGCAGGGAGAATTGCACGGGTTCCTGCCCCTGACGGTGCAGCAGAAAAGAAGGACGCCCCTGCTCGTCATAGGTGATCCGGTCAAAGAAATAATTGGCGTCGGGACTGTCTCCGTAGGTAATGATGCGGCAGGAAAGACCTGCCGTGATATCTTCCAAGCGGGGAATCGAACTGTTGATGATCAGGCAGCCGTCCGCCGGCAGAAGCTGCGCAAATTTCCGAAAGGAGCTGCGTATGTCTTCCAGATCCTTAAAAAAGTCCATATGGTCTTCTTCTATATTTAATATAATACCGATCTTGGGAAAGAAGCTTAAGAAGCTGTTAGTGTACTCGCAGGCCTCCGTCACGAAATATTCGGTGGAGCCCACCCGAATGTTGCCGCCGATGGTCTTCAGCATTCCTCCTATGGAGAGGGTGGGGTCCGCGTCCGCCTTCAGCAGGATCTCGCTGATCATAGAAGTGGTGGTGGTCTTGCCGTGGGTGCCGCTGATGGCTATGGGAGTGTCGTAGTTTTTCATGATCTGCCCCAGCAGCTCGGCTCTGGTAAGGCTGGGAATGTTCTTCTCCCGCACTGCAATGTACTCGGGATTGTCCTTTCGGATCGCGCTGGTAAATACCGCGCAGTCTATGTCGTCAGTAATATTTTCGGCTCTTTGTCCATACAATACGGTGATACCTTTTTCCTCCAGACGGTGTGTCAGCGCGCTCTCGGCACTGTCGGAGCCGGATACCTTAAAGCCGGCGTCGGCAAGAATTTCGGCAAGGCCGCTCATGCTGATGCCGCCGATGCCTACAAAGTAGACCGAGACGGGCTGGTTAAAGTCTATCTTGTACATTGTCCGCACTTCCTTAAATGATTTCTTCTGATATGTTATATTATATACGTATGGGGAACAAAAAACAAATAAAAAAATAAATGGGAATAATGACCATGGAAAATGTGCCGGAACACGCAAATTGTTGGAATAATACACAAAAAATATGCAGATAACTCAAAAAATATGTTAATTATCAATAGAAAAAATGAAAAAAAGTATAATTTTTTTATCAATTAATATTCACTTTACACTTTTGATATGATATAATTTTGATACCAGTAAATGGCAAAAAGCTAGACAGAGGTGATGACATGATTAAAAAAGAAATGATTGCCATGTTGTTGGCAGGTGGACAGGGAAGCCGTCTGGGAGTCCTGACTTCCAAGGTGGCGAAGCCGGCGGTAGCGTTTGGCGGGAAATACCGGATTATTGATTTCCCTTTATCGAACTGTATCAATTCCGGCGTGGATACGGTAGGCGTCCTGACGCAGTACCAGCCGCTCAGACTGAATACGCATATCGGCATCGGTATTCCCTGGGATCTGGACCGTAATATCGGAGGCGTTACGGTGCTGCCTCCTTATGAGAAGAGCTCCAACAGTGAATGGTATACCGGTACCGCCAACGCCATTTATCAGAATCTGGAGTATATGGAGAGCTTCAATCCCGAATATGTGCTGATCCTCTCGGGCGACCATATTTATAAGATGGATTACGAGGTCATGCTGGATTTCCATAAGGCAAACAATGCGGAAGTGACTATCGCGGTCATGCCTGTTCCCATAGAGGAGGCAAGCCGTTTCGGTATTATGATCACCAACGAGAACAGACGCATTGTGGAGTTTGAGGAGAAGCCCGAGCATCCCAGAAGCAACCTTGCAAGCATGGGTATTTACATTTTCAACTGGAAGATTCTGCGGGAGGCGTTGATCGCCATGGCAGACCAGCCGGCGCTGGACTTCGGCAAGCACGTGATTCCGTACTGCCATGAGAAGAAGGCTCCTCTGTATGCCTATGAGTTCACGGGCTATTGGAAGGACGTAGGAACCCTGTCTTCCTATTGGGAGGCAAATATGGAGCTGATCGACATTGTTCCCGAGTTCAACCTGTACGAAGAGTATTGGAAGATCTATACGAGGAGCGAGATACAGCCTCCTCAGTACCTGTGTGCGGACAGCGTCATGGAGCGAAGCATCGTGGGCGAGGGTACCGATATTTACGGCGAGGTCTACAATTCCGTGATCGGCTGCGGCGTCACCATCGGCAAGGGAACGGTGGTGAGAGACTCCATCATCATGAACCATACTCATATCGGCGAAGGCTGCGAGCTGAATAAGGCCATTGTGGCGGAAGACGTTGAAATCGGCAACAATGTGCGGCTGGGTATCGGCGATGAGGCGGAGAATGACACGGCGCCCCATATTTACAATCACGGACTGGTCACAATAGGGGAAAAGAGTATCATACCGGACGGCATTACCGTCGGAAAGAACACGGTGATATTCGGTGTGACCGGCGAGGAAGACTATGAAAATTCCCAGCTCGCAAGCGGCAAATCTTTGATTAAGGCAGGTGAATAGTAGTGAGAGCGATCGGAATCGTTTTAGCAGGCGGAAACAATCACAGAATGCGGGAACTGTCACAGAAGCGGGCCATCTGTGCCATGCCTATTGCCGGCAGCTACCGCAGCATAGATTTTACTTTGAGCAACATGTCCAATTCCCACATTCAGAAGGTGGCGGTATTTACTCAGTACAATGCCAAGAGCCTGAACGAGCATTTGAGCTCCTCCAAGTGGTGGGATTTCGGACGTAAGCAGGGCGGACTGTTCGTGCTGACTCCTGCAGTGACGGCGGAGAACAGCAACTGGTACAGGGGCACGGCAGATGCCATTTACCAGAATCTGGCTTACCTGAAGAGCAGTCATGAGCCCTATGTGGTGATCGCATCAGGCGACGGTGTGTATAAGATGGACTATAACAAGGTCCTGGAGTATCACATAGAGAAAAAGGCGGATATCACGGTGGTGTGCCGTGACATGGAGCCCGGTACCAACGTGGAGCGTTTCGGCACGATCCGTATGAATGAGGACTGCCGCATCGAGGAGTTCGAGGAAAAGCCTCTGCAGGCCAAGACCAACACGATCTCCTGCGGTATCTATGTGCTCCGCCGTCGTCAGTTGATCGAGATGATCGAGAAATGCGCCGAGGAAGACAGATATGACTTTGTCAGGGATATCCTGATCCGCTACAAGGACATCAAGCGCATCTATGGGTACAAGATGAAGGATTACTGGCGCAATATCGCTTCCGTGGAGGATTACTTCAGCACCAACATGGATTTCCTGCAGGCGGACGTGAGAAATTATTTCTTCAAGCAGTATCCCGATATCTATTCCAAGGTGGACGATCTGCCGCCCGCAAAGTACAATGTGGGAGCCAGCGTGAAGAACAGTCTGATCTCCAGCGGCTGTATCGTCAACGGTGTTGTGGAGGATTCAGTAGTATTTAAGAAGAGTTATATCGGAAATAACTGTGTGATCAAGAATTCCATTATCCTGAACGATGTGTATATCGGCGACAATTCTTATATCGAGAATTGTATTGTGGAAAGCCACAGCACGATCAGAGCAAATTCCAACTATACGGGTGAGAGCGGCGGAATCAGGATCGTAGTGGAAAGGAACGAGAGATATACCATGTAGTACGTTAGCTGAAAAAATGAGGGGCCGCTTACATCGGATGTGGACTTTAGGAAAGGGGGAAGCGTCAATGCAGATTACAGATGTACGCGTTCGCAAAGTTACCAAAGAAGGTAAGATGAAGGCCATAGTATCTATCACGCTGGACGACGAATTTGTGGTTCACGATATCAAGGTCATTGAAGGTGAAAAGGGACCTTTTATCGCGATGCCCAGTAAAAAAGCGGCAGATGGAGAGTTCCGTGACATCGCGCACCCCATTAATTCTGCTACCAGAGAACATATTCAGAATATTATCCTTGAGAAATATGCAAAGGTCTTGGAGGAGGAAAGCTCGAAGGAAGACTTCCCGATCTTTCCCTGATGGGAGCTGAGCGCGTAAGGGTATAGCGGCGGCAGAATCAGGCTAAAAATTACATCATATCAAAAACGGTAGGGAGACTGTCGGACACGGCAGTCTCCTTTCAAAATTTTTCCTTGTTTTTTTATGGGAAAAATGAGAAAATAGTAAACGAATTTACCAATCTAAAATGGCGTTTCGGCGCGGAACGGACAATACTATGTATATTATCGCAGGCTTGGGGAACCCCGGCAGGGAATATGAGAATACGAGACACAATATCGGATTTGACGTTGTGGAGAGATTGGCTGAGCAGGAACACATTTCCGTGCTTGAGAAAAAGCACGGAGCGCTCATAGGAAAGGGCCTTGTGGAAGGGCAGAAATGCATTCTGGCCAGACCGCAGACCTTCATGAATCTGAGCGGCGAGAGCGTGCGAATGCTGACGGATTATTACAAAATCGACGAGACGTCGGAGCTGATCGTTATATCCGACGATGTAAGCCTTGGAATGGGGCAGCTGCGGATCCGGAAAGAGGGAAGCGCCGGAGGCCATAACGGCCTGAAGAATATCATTGCGCACCTGGGACACGACAGGTTTATCCGCGTGAGAATGGGCGTGGGCGAAAAGCCGGAAGGCTATGATCTGGCGGCCTATGTCCTGGGACATTTCAACGCACAGGAGCGCAAGGTGATGGACGAGGCGGCGGAGCGTGCTGCGGACGCCGTCCGCGTGATCCTCTCCAAGGGTCCGGACGCAGCGATGAACCAATTTAACCGAAAAGGGTAGGGGAAGGTATGCAGGCATTATTGGCGCCGCTTTTGGAGCTGGCGGAATATCAATCTATATGTGAGCAGCTTCTGAAAGGCAGCACGCCTGTCTCCCTGATAGGCTGTGTGGACTCCCAGAAGCTGCATATGATATATGGGCTTGGCGAGAATTTCCGCATCAAGGTCATTGTGACGTACAATGATTTAAAGGCTAGGGAGATGTATGAGGAGTACAAGTTTTATGACAGGAATGTCATGCTGTACCCTGCCAAGGATCTGATCTTCTTTCAGGCCGATATCCACGGCAACCAGCTGGTAAAGGAGCGTGTGAAGACCCTGCGCAGGCTTATGGAGCGCAAGCCGGTGACGATCGTTACCACATATGCCGCGCTGATGACGCCCCAGGTCATGTGGGACAGAGAAAAAGATGTGATAGATGTGTGCAGGGGCGGTTCTCTGCAGGAATCCGACATTGCGGAGAGACTGGTTTCTTTCGGTTATGAGAAGAATTATCAGGTGGAGAGTCCGGGACAGTTTTCTGTCCGCGGCGGTATTATTGATATTTTTGATCTGACGGAGGAGAACCCTTACCGCATTGAACTGTGGGGAGACGAGGTGGAATCTATCCGAAGCTTTGATATCTTGAGCCAGCGTTCCATCGAGAAGCTGGAGAGCATATCCGTATTTCCGGCGACCGAGTTCGTGCTGGACGACACGCGTGTCAGAAATGGGATAAAGAAGCTGGAGAGAGAAAGCGCCGAGAGGGAAGCTTATTTTCGGGAAAATCATCAGCCGGAGGAAGCCCATAGGATCGCCGTTCAGGTAAAGGAGCTGAAGGAACAGCTGTTGGAATTTAAGAGCAAGGTGAACCTGGAGGGCTATATCCGCTATTTCTATGAGGACACCGTGACGTTGCCGGAGCTTTTGGCGCATATGGCCGGGCAGGACGGCGGACCGAAGCCGGTCTTTTTTCTGGACGAACCTGCCAGACTGAAGGAGCAGGCAGATGCGGTGGAGCTGGAGTTTCGGGAGAGCATGGCGAACCGCGCACAGAAGGGCTATGTACTGCCGGGACAGATGAACATTCTCTACGGCGGAGAGCAGGTGGCGGCTAAGCTGCTGCAGGGCAGCGTGGCCACGTTGTCCACCATGGACGGCCGCAGCGGCTGGTTTCGGACCGACCGGAAAATAGATGTGGCAGCCAGAAATGTGGCGCCCTACAACAACAGTTTCGAGACGCTGGTAAAGGATCTGAAGCAGTTTAGAAAGAATGGGTACAGGGTGCTCCTGCTTTCCGGCTCCCGCACCAGAGCTAAGAGGCTGGCGGAGGACCTGCGGGATCAGGATCTGACTGCCGTGTATACCGAAGACCCCGAGAGACAGGTGCAGGCAGGGGAAGTAGTTACCTATTACGGCCATGTGGCCAGGGGGTTCGAGTATCCGCTGCTTAAATTTGTGGTGCTGTCCGAGACGGACATCTTCGGAGCCGAAAAGAAAAAGAAAAAGTCGAAGAAATTGTATCAGGGCCAGAAGATCAAGGACTTTAACGACCTGAAGGTGGGAGATTACGTGGTCCATGTCAGCCATGGCCTCGGTATCTATCGCGGAATTGAGAAAGTGGAGATGGAGAATGTAGTCAAGGACTACATTAAGATAGAGTACAGGGACGGAGGAATCCTGTATGTGCTGGCCACGGGTCTGGACGTGATTCAGAAATATGCGTCCTCCGAAGCTAAGAAACCGAAGCTGAACAAGCTGGGCGGCAAGGAATGGGAACGAACCAAGACAAAGGTGCGCAGCGCCGTCGGCGAAGTGGCAAAGGATCTGGTGGAGCTGTATGCTGTGCGGCAGCAGAGCCATGGTTACCAATACGGACAGGATACCGTATGGCAGCGGGAGTTTGAGGAGATGTTTCCCTTTGAGGAGACGGAGGACCAGCTGGCGGCCATTGCAGACACCAAGGCGGATATGGAGAGCCCGAAGATCATGGACCGCCTGATCTGCGGAGATGTAGGATACGGCAAGACCGAGATCGCCATCAGGGCCGCGTTCAAGGCGGTACAAGAGGGAAAACAGGTGGTATATTTGGTGCCGACCACCATTCTGGCCCAGCAGCACTACACTACGTTCGTTCAGAGAATGAAAGACTTCCCCGTGCGGATAGAGCTGATGAGTCGCTTCCGTTCCCCGAGAGAGATCAAGAGGACCATTAAGGATTTGGAAAAGGGAATGGTGGACATTGTCATCGGCACGCACAGGGTGCTGTCGGACGATGTGAAATTCAAGGATCTTGGCCTGTTGGTCATCGATGAGGAGCAGCGTTTCGGAGTGGCTCACAAGGAAAAGATCAAGAAGATGAAGGAAAACGTAGATGTTCTGACGCTGACGGCTACGCCCATTCCGCGAACGCTTCATATGAGCCTGGTGGGAATCCGCGATATGAGCGTTCTGGAGGAAGCGCCGGAGGACCGTCTGCCCATTCAGACATTTGTGTGCGAGTACAACGAGGAGATGGTCCGAGAGGCCATTACCCGCGAACTGGCCAGAGGCGGACAGGTGTATTATGTCTATAACCGCGTCAACAACATTGCAGATGTGACGGCGAGGATACAGGCGCTGGTTCCCGAGGCGGTGGTGGCATTTGCCCACGGCCAGATGAAGGAGAGGGAGCTGGAGAAGATCATGTTCGACTTTATCGGCGGCGAGATCGACGTGCTGGTAGCCACCACGATCATCGAGACTGGTCTGGATATCTCCAATGTGAACACCATGATCATTCATGACTCCGACAATATGGGTCTTGCCCAGCTCTATCAGCTTCGAGGGCGGGTGGGGCGTTCCAACCGCACCGCCTATGCGTTCCTGATGTATCGGCGGGATAAGATGCTGAAGGAAGTGGCGGAGAAGCGTCTGGAGGCGATCCGCGAGTTCACGGATTTGGGAAGCGGTTTTAAGATCGCCATGCGCGATCTGGAGATACGGGGCGCCGGCAATCTGCTGGGCGTCAGGCAGCACGGGCACATGGAGGCCGTAGGCTATGACCTTTACTGTAAAATGCTCAACGAGGCCGTGCAGACACTGAAGGGAGTGACGGTGGAGGAGGATTTCGCCACGGTGATCGATCTGGACGTGGACGCCTTTATCCCGCCCTCTTACATTGTCAACGAGATACAGAAATTGGATATCTACAAACGGATCGCAGGGATAGAGAATGTGAAGGAGCGGGACGACATGCTGGACGAACTGCTGGACCGCTTCGGGGAGATACCGAAATCCGTGGACAATCTGCTGCGCATCGCCTTGATTCGGGTAGCGGCGCACAGGCTCTATATGACCGAGATCAAGGGAAAGAACGAGCGCATTACGTTTACGTTCCGGCCAAACGCCTCGGTGGATCCGGCGGGTATTCCCAAGATTTTGGAAAAGCATGCCGAGGAGCTTTCCTTCAGCGCTTACGGGACGCCGATATTTACCTGCAGATACAGAAAGACGGGTCTGGTGGAGACGGATGCGGAGCTTCTGCTTCATAAGACGGAAGAACTCCTGGAAGAAATGCAGATATTGAGGCCGGTCTGAAAGGCCGTCCTGAAATATTTGAGAGAGTTTTATGACCCTCAAAAAATGTTACCTTCTATTCGGAACAACAAAACAGCTTTCGAACAGGAGGTAATTTATTATGAAGGGTTACAACACAGCGGACGGTTTCATGGGCTTCGTGGACGGCAGATATATGCTGTTCGCCAGCGAGGAAGACTACAGGGAGTATGTGGAAATGTGAGGACACATGAAGCACACAGACTATCTTGGTATAGCCAGATACCAGGAATAGAATTGGGTCAGTTCAAAATCAGTATATTTCTCCGTGGCGCCTTCATATAAGATGTAAATACAATTATCCTGCGGTTCGGTATCCGGAATGCCCATGTGGAAGGTGACGCCGTCTTTGGTGAACTGCGCCGGAGCAGGAAGATTTTCACTGTATACAACGCTGTCAAGATACTCCTTGGCAGTTGTCTCGGTATAAAGTAAAATATTAGGATATTTCAACCAGGAGTCAATATAAATGTCCTTCTGTTGATTTTCCTTTGCGTAAGTGAGAGCGGTTCTGACAGCTTCAAGAGAGCCTTTTTGAAAATGAGCTGTAGTAACTTCTTTATAATCGGTATAATATGCATGTTCAAATCCTGCAAAATACAACAGGTAAACTGCAAGCAGTCCGATCTGAATCGCCCGGCAGAGCAGGACCTTCCGTTTGCCGACAGCGGACAGAATCGCACAGATGCCTATCGCCTCACACATAATCAGCGGGATATAGGCACAGTTAATCTGCGTTATGTTTACCGTGACGAGCATTCCGACAATCCCTGCACCGATCAGCTGCACGAGCAGAAAGAAGGGGGCGTGAAACTGCCTGCGGCGTATAGAAGCTGCAGTTTTAAAGAGCAGGACGATTATACCGATGATGATAAAAAGACGACCGATATCATAGAAAAATCCATAGGGCATGATCACGTCAAAAGGACGGCCTACATCCTGATGATAGAAAAGATACATCACATTTCGAATATTTTTAAGAACTTCTTTTAAGGAATGGGCAAGCTCATTGCTGCGAAAATAGGACATTTTATATATGGAAAAGGGACCTAGCTGAATATTGGGAAGAAAATTTTGGTTGACGAGCAGAAACAGCATTAATGGAGCTGCCAGCACAAAGACGATGCAGGTGGATAGAACGGTCCAGCGGTTAAGAGACAGCTTTTTGTGAGCAAAGCCGTATATGCCCTGTAAAAGAAGTATCACAGGGACAACGGGCCATATGACCGCGTAGCAGTACAGGGAAAGTCCATAGCATAACGCGGACAGAGGTAAAAGCTTTGGCCGGTCGAGACCATACAGGAAAAAGGCGAGGCCGAGAATCAAAAAGCCGGGGGCAAGATTTGCTTCGAGTCCCCACCGTGACATCATCACATGCCAAGGATTTATAGCCAGCAGAAACAATGTCCAGCAAGCGGCCTGAGGGGTAAACAGCTTGCGCATAATACTATAAGATGCAGCCAGAGTCGCGGCAGAGAGGACAATCTGCGGCAGTCGAATAATAAGTAGATTGACATGACCGCCTGCAAGAGCGATCAGAGGAAGCATCAGATAGGAATTCAGTGCACTCTGACCGTGTCCCCATGCCTCAAAATAGACAGGATAGCTGTAGCCTGCGGAGTCGATTCCGCAATGATATAAGGAGAAAGCATTCCAAGCGCTGTAGGTTTCGTCCATTTGATATCCGCCGGGTACGACACCGAGATAAATTATGCGGGTGCACAGCCCGAGGAGAAAAAGAAAGAAAAAAACGAAATATTCCGATTTTAAGTTTGAGTCTTTGTCTGTAAAAATTTTCTTCATTCACATGTTCTCCCTGATGCTCTCTTTAGAACGCGGCTGCGTGGCGGCAGGAATCAGTATGCAACGCATATGGAATCTTTGCCGAAATATCCGGCGATGATCTTCGCACCGGGCTCCTGCGCATTTCCCGAGAAATCACCGACATAAAGCATATCGGGTTGATGCTCATAAGGCTGAAACACAACGTTCTCTATGGCAGCATCATTCAATGTGATCAGCCGTTCCTGATATTCCTGTTCATATTTTGCTGCCTCCCTGCTCAGCAGCAGTTGCGCCGCTTTGCCGGTGGTGGTTTCTGACAATTTCCCGCCAAAGAGCTGTGCCGCAAGGATCAGAATACATACGATTCCACCGCAGTATTTCAAGAAAGAGACTGCCTTTTTGTCCACATGATATTTTTCGCTTGCTGCACGCTGCAGCCAACCGATAAAATAAATATAGCATATCAGTACCGCCAGCAAAAATCCGTAGTATACAATGGCGACTGCTCTTGCCGGACCGGTGGAATTCATGGTGTAGAAAGTCGGGCAGGACATGGAACAAAAAATACCGTAGACAAATGCCGCCACTAACAAAGGATACCGGAATCGAAAAGAGATTTCGGAGCAGGCTCTCCACAGAAAAGGTGTCATGATCAATAAGGCAAGTATCAGCCATGGGCCAATCCATGCGGTGGTATAATGTATGCCTTGCCGCAGGGATTTCAACACTGCTTTCCAGGCGGGTATCTTCCACATGTCACTTTGTCTTACGGCATTTCCGGGAGCCATAGCGCTGATCAAAAGTCCTATTGCGGCAGTGAGGGCGGTACACCCCACCCAAAGCGCAGTCTTCTTTTTGCGGCAGATTAAAAGCGTTGTCAGGCAGATCAGCAATAACAGCGCTGGGAGCAGAGATACATAGTTGCCTCCGGCAACAAAGCAGGCCAGACCAAGCATTCCGGGAATATGCCGACGTTTTGCGTCTGTTACATAGCGGCATACGATTCCGAACAAAAACAGAGTTGCCGCATAAAAGCCGGTATAATACATGCTGCCGTTATACCAGAAAAAGGATTCGCCCTGTGAGGGGACGGTCTGCACACATAACAGCGCGAGCAACGAAGAAAGTATGATCCACAGAGCGGTAGAACCTTTTAACATATTGCAGACAAGGGGCTTCAGCAGATAGAAAATACTCCCTGTAAGCAGCAAAAGCAATATACTTGTAGTTGCGCGATATGCCGTATCGCCAAATATATTTGGCGGCAGATGCATCAGCAGCATGGCAGAGTAGGTTCCCTGCCACTTGACATACTGTTCAGCCACTCCTCTGCCGGCTTCAGCGATGGTCATCGGAAGACTTCCGGTCTGCTCCCACACTTTTTTTGTGTTGGCTGCGTAATAGTAATCATCTCCGGTGGGATGATTGTATCTTCCCAGATACATTACGGGAAGCAGACATGCGATCAGCAGGGAAAGGAGGAGACAGGCAGTGATATTCCGGGCTCTGTAGTTCATAAAGTATTCCTTTCGCGGTCAAATCTTATTATATTTTATCACAGACCCGTCTGTTATAAAAGACGGAATAGTGAAAATGTATAATAATCCTCCATTTACAGATACTAGAAAAGCGCTGAAAGTGATATGTTACGAAATGGAGGAAAAAGCATGAAAGCGACAGGAATTGTCAGAAGAATAGATGATCTGGGAAGAATCGTCATTCCCAAGGAGATTCGCAGGACCCTGCATATCAGGGAGTCGGATCCGCTGGAGATCTTCACGGACAGGGAGGGCCAGATCATTCTGAAAAAATATTCACCCATCGGTGAAATGAGTACCTTTGCAAAGCAATACGCGGAAAGTCTGGCACAGGTGTCCGGTCACGCGGCGCTGATCGCCGACCGCGATCAGTTCATTGCCGCCGCCGGCGGCTACAAGCAGCTGGTGAACAAATCCATCAGCAGGCAGTTGGACGAGAAGGTTCACAATCGCGAGACCCTGATGGCCACCCGAGGAGACCGGAGCTTTATCAATATCTGCGACGAGGGGAGCGAGGACTATCAGCATGAAGCGATCGCCCCCATTCTCTGCGAGGGTGACATCATCGGCAGTGTAGTACTGCTGCAGAATGACAACAAGGTTCACATGGGGGAAGTGGAACAGAAGCTGCTGCAGTCGGCAGCCGGCTTCCTGGGAAGGCAGATGGAGCAGTAGGCCTTCGTCCCTATTTCTCGCTCACCTCTTCTAGAAGATCGATCTTGATATCGTACAGTCTCTGGGACAGATCCACGTACACCTCGTGAGGATTTACCAGACGTTTGGTCTCGTCCCAGAGGGTATCCAGCTCTTTCTGACAGTAGGCCCTGATGTCCATCACCTTGGGAGAGGTGTAGCAGCACTGACCCTTCTCGAATATTTTTTCCATGATAGGGCGCAGGGTGTATGTATTGCCCTTCAGCTTGGTCTTCTTCCAGGGCTCCAAGGGATCAAAGAGCAGCAGGTCCTCGCTCTCCCGATACTCCTCGTCCACCAGACAGATCAGATCCGCCTTGATCTTGCCGGTATCTTTATCGTAGATGCGGTAGATCTTCTTATTGCCGGGGTTGGTGACTTTTTCGGTATTCTCGGACAGCTTTATCTTGGGAACAAAGCGCCCGTCCTTATCCATGATGGCCGCAAGCTTATACACGCCGCCGAAAGCGGGATTGTCCTTGGAGGTGATCAGGTTGGTGCCTACGCCCCAGGAGGTGATCGCGGCGCCCTGGGTCTTCAGGCTGTCGATCAGATATTCGTCGAGATCGTTGGAGGCGGAGATCACCGCGTCCGTAAATCCGGCATCGTCCAACATCTTGCGGGCCTTCTTGGACAGATAGGCCAGATCCCCGCTGTCCAAACGGATGCCGTAGAAGGTCAGCGGGATTCCCGCGCTGCGCATTTCGGTGAATACCCTGATAGCGTTGGGAACTCCGGATTTCAGAGTGTCGTAGGTGTCCACCAGCAGAATGCAGGCGTTGGGGTACATATCCGCATAGGTCTTGAAGGCGGTATATTCGTCCGGAAAGCTCATGATCCAGCTGTGGGCGTGGGTGCCCTTTACGGGCACGTCGAAGAGCTGTCCGCAGAGGACGTTGCTGGTGCCGATGCAGCCGCCGATCATAGCCGCCCTTGCGCCGTAGATACCGGCGTCAGGACCCTGAGCACGGCGCAGGCCGAACTCCATGATGCCGTCGCCCTTGGCCGCATAGCACACCCGCGCGGCCTTTGTGGCGATCAGGCTCTGGTGGTTGATGATATTCAAGATCGCCGTTTCCACAAGCTGCGCCTCCATGATGGGGGCAATCACCTTTACGATAGGCTCTCTGGGGAATATAACGGTTCCCTCCGGAATGGCGTAGATATCTCCGGAAAAACGAAAATCCTTTAAGTAATCCAGAAAATCGGGCTCAAATATTCCGAGAGAAGAAAGATACGCAATATCTTCTTCGGAAAAATGCAATTCCTTGATGTACTGTATGACCTGTTCCAATCCCGCGGAAATGGCGTAGCCTCCCCCGCAGGGATTGTTGCGGTAAAAAGCGTCAAAAATAACGGTCTCGTTCTGCGCTTTGTTCTTAAAATATCCCTGCATCATAGTCAGTTCATACAGGTCGGTCAACAGAGTCAGATTCTGTCTGTCCATAATTACCTCTTTCTGCCCTCTTGCGGCGCTTTCTCATAGCGGCATGAACGGCCTACTTTACCACGCAGTCCCTGCCGCTGCTCTTGCCCTCGTACAGCTTTTCATCAGCGTTGCGAAGGAGCTCTTTGATGTCATGGCTGTTGCCCGGAGTGACACCGAAGGTCATAGTGACACGAATGTCAGCTTCGTTATAATGCACCCGCTTTTTACGAATCTCCTCCAGCAGCTTGTTCAACAAATCATAAGACGTATCCAGATCGATATGGGAAAATACCAGCAAAAACTCCTCCCCGCCCCATCTGGCCACAAAGCCTTTCTGGCGCATATGCTGGCGCAGCAGTGCGGATATCTCTTTCAGCACCTGATCGCCGCACTCATGTCCGTAAGTATCGTTCACCTTCTTGAAGAAATCAATGTCGCCGATGGCCACACAGAAAGGAGCGTTCTGGGCGGAGCATTCCTCTATGACCTTGCGCAGCCGAATGTCGCCGGAGCGGCGGTTAGACAGAGAGGTCAAAGCGTCCCTGTCTACCAGAGTGCGCAGGGAGCGCTGCATATTCAGGGCGGATACGGCAATCTCGCCCAGCTCGTCCGGCCGCTTCAGTATCTTGTCATCCAGAGAGGCGTTCATATTGCCGGTGGAGACTTCCCGCAGAAATTCGTGTATCTGCAGGAGGCAGGAGACGAATTTTCTCGTGTAAATAAAAGTAAACAGCGAAACGATCGCTATCAGAATGATGTCGGTATAGATCAGCGGATAGACGGAAGAACGGACGGCGGCCTCCACGTTTGCGCTGGGCTTTCCCACAAAAAGGATTCCCACCACGGAACCGTCCCGATTGTAAAGGGGCGTATAGTAAGAGAAATAGCTGACCCCATAGATGACGGTATTGGTGTAGAACCGCGATTCTCCTCCCTCCAGCACGTCCTTGATCACCGTTTCGGGAGCGCCGGAGCCTACGATGCGCTGGCCTTCGTTGTCCTTGATCGTAGTGAGGACGCGGGTATCCTGATAGAAAAGGGTGATATCGAGACCCGTATTTTCCTTAATGCGGTCTATCAGAGCATAGCGGCCGGTCAGATCGTCCTCGCCCTTGTAGAGACGGTACGCAACGTCGCCCACCAGCTTAAAGTCTCCGGGGTGAAGAGCGTCCAGCATGTTGGAAAGGCTGGCGGATACATTGCGAAGGTCCTGTTCTACCTCCGAGTGCATGGCCCTTGTGAACCAGTGCGTCCCCAAGAGCAGGATCAGAATTCCGAAAGCGATCAGCGGAATAATGTTAATGGCCTGAAGTATATATCCGATTTTTCCCTTGCCCCGTGTCCTCATAAAGCCCTCGCATTCCTGCGGCAGAAACAACTGCAATGCGCCTGCCGCTTATCGTACCGAATCGTATAAGACTAGTATAAGACTATAAGAACAGTATACTCACTTCGACCCGAGAAAGCAACAAGAAAAGCTTGACAAGTAAAAAAGACAGGGGCTATAATGAGGCAAATATAATAAGAAGCATAAAATGCAGTGACGGAGAGAGTAATTGTCCGCGGAAAGCCTCAGCGAGCCGGAGAGGGTGCGAGTCCGGTGCAAGTATGAGGACAATGAAGATCACTCCCGAGCAGTCAGGACCAAAGGAGGGGAGAGCCCATTTCCCGGTAGTTCTGGACGCAGTTCCCCCGTTAAGGGAAAACATATCACTCCGACAGCTTGCGCTGTTCGGACGTATGCTGTAACAGGTGGTCAAGAGAAGAACAGTCTCGTCCTATTACGGACGGGATTTTTTATTTCTTGGTGGGACCTGTTAGAGTCGTGATATTTCATTAAGGAAAACATTTTATAAAGGAAAGGAAAAGGCACATGTACAACAAAGTATCCAAGGAACTGAATTTTGTGGAGAGAGAAAAAAATGTGGAAAAATTCTGGCGGGAGAACGATATTTTCCGAAAAAGTATCGAGATCAGAAAGCAGGGTCCCGTGTACACCTTTTACGACGGACCGCCTACCGCGAACGGCAAGCCCCATATCGGCCATGTGCTGACCAGGGTCATCAAGGATATGATTCCCAGATACCGCACCATGAAGGGGTATATGGTGCCCAGAAAAGCGGGCTGGGATACCCACGGTCTGCCTGTGGAGATCGAGGTGGAGAAGCTCCTGGGCTTAAACGGCAAGGAGCAGATCGAGGAGTACGGTCTGGAGCCTTTTATCGATAAATGTAAAGAGAGCGTCTGGAAATACAAGGGCATGTGGGAGGATTTCTCCAGCACCGTCGGTTTCTGGGCCGACATGGACGACCCCTACGTGACCTATCACGACGACTATATCGAGTCGGAATGGTGGGCCTTAAAGACCATCTGGGACAAGGGCCTTTTGTACAAGGGCTTTAAGATCGTGCCCTACTGCCCCCGCTGCGGGACCCCTCTCTCCACGGCGGAAGTGGCCCAGGGCTATAAGGATATCAAGGAGCGTTCCGCCGTCGCCCGCTTTAAGGTAAAGGGAGAAGACGCATACATTCTGGCATGGACCACCACCCCCTGGACCCTGCCGTCCAATGTGGCGCTGTGCGTGAACCCCAATGAGACCTATGCCAAGGTGAAGGCCGCGGACGGCTATACCTATTATATGGCCGAGGCGCTGCTTGACACTGTGCTGGGGAAGCTGGCAGATGCCGGGGAGGGCAAGGCGGCCTACGAGGTGCTTGAGACTTATATCGGAAAGGATCTGGAATATAAAGAATACGAGCCGCTCTTTGACTGTGCGGTAGACATTTGCAAAAAGCAGAACAAGAAGGCTTACTATGTGGTTTGCGACACATATGTCACTTTGACGGACGGCACCGGCGTGGTGCACATTGCGCCTGCCTTCGGTGAGGACGATGCAAAGGTGGGCCGCGCTTATGACCTGCCCTTTGTACAGCTGGTGGACAGCAAGGGCGAGATGACGGCGGAGACTCCCTATGCGGGCGTGTTCGTGAAAAAGGCGGATCCCCTTGTGCTGACCGATCTGGATAAGAAAGGCCTGCTCTTTGATGCACCCAAGTTCGAACACAGCTATCCCCACTGCTGGCGCTGCGACACCCCGCTGATCTACTATGCGAGAGAGTCCTGGTACATTAAGGAGACGGCCGTAAGAGACGATCTGATCCGCAACAACAACACAGTGAACTGGATCCCCGAGTCCATCGGCAAGGGGCGTTTCGGCAACTGGCTGGAAAATATTCAGGATTGGGCGATCTCGCGGAACCGTTACTGGGGCACTCCCCTGAACATCTGGGAATGCGAGTGCGGCTGCCAGAAATGCGTGGGAAGCAGGCAGGAGCTGGCGGATCTAAGCGGCGATCCCAAGAGCGCCCAGGTGGAGCTGCACAGGCCCTATATCGACGAGGTGACCTTCCCCTGCCCTGAGTGCGGCAAGACCATGCACAGAGTGCCGGAGGTCATCGACTGCTGGTTCGATTCCGGTGCAATGCCTTTTGCACAGCATCATTATCCCTTTGAAAATAAAGAGCTGTTCGAGCAGCAGTTCCCGGCGCAGTTCATCTCCGAGGCGGTGGATCAGACCAGAGGCTGGTTCCATTCCCTGATGGCGGAATCCACGCTGCTCTTTAACAGGGCGCCCTACGAGAACGTGATCGTGCTGGGCCATGTGCAGGACGAGAACGGCCAGAAGATGAGCAAGTCCAAGGGAAATGCCGTGGATCCCTTTGAGGCCCTTGAGACCTACGGCGCCGATGCGATCCGCTGGTATTTCTATACGAACTCGGCTCCCTGGCTGCCCAACCGTTTCCACGGCAAGGCGGTGATGGAGGGCCAGAAAAAGCTCATGGGCACCCTGTGGAATACCTATGCTTTCTTTGTGCTGTACGCCAACATTGACGATTTTGACGCCACGAAATATCAGCTGGAGTATGATAAACTGTCCGTTATGGACAAATGGATCCTGTCAAGACTGAACACCGTGGTAGGCCAGATAGATGAGAATCTGGATCAATACCGGATCCCCGAGGCGGGCAAGGCTCTGGACGACTTTGTGGACGAGCTGAGCAACTGGTATGTGCGCCGCAGCAGGGAACGCTTCTGGGCGAAGGGCATGGAGCAGGACAAGATCAACGCCTATATGACCCTGTACACCGCACTGGTGACCATCAGCAAGGCAGCGGCGCCCATGATTCCCTTCATGACGGAGGAAATCTACCGCAACCTTGTCTGCAGCATCGACAAGGACGCGCCGGAGAGCGTGCATCTTTGCGATTTTCCTGTGGTGGAGGAGCGCTTCATCGACAGAAAGCTGGAACAGAACATGCAGGAGGTATTGAACGTGAAGGCCATGGCGCTGGCGTGCAGGAACGATGCGGCCATCAAGATCCGCCAGCCCTTAAATACCCTGTATGTAAAATCCGACTGTGTGCTGGAGCAGTTCTACACAGATATCATCAAGGACGAGCTGAATGTAAAGGAGATCGTCTACACAGACGATGTGAGAGACTTTACCTCGTATACCTTCAAGCCTCAGCTGCGCACAGTGGGGCCCAAGTACGGCAAGCTGCTGGGAGGTATCCAGAAGACGTTAGCTTCTCTGGACGGCAGCGCGGCCATGGACGAACTGAATGAGAAGGGCAAGCTGGTCTTTGACATTGACGGCACCGCCGTGGAGCTGACCAGGGACGACCTGCTGATCGATACGGCACAGAAGAACGGATATGTCTCTCAGGAGGACAGCCGTATGACTGTGGTGCTGGACACCAATCTGACGGAGGAGCTGATCGAGGAGGGCTTTGTGTACGAGCTGATCAGCAAGATTCAGACCATGCGGAAGGACGCCGATTTCGAGGTGACGGATCACATCAGGGTATCCGTGAACGGCAACGATAAGCTGGCGGAGCTGGCGGAGCGCAACAAAGAGACGATCTCCGATAAGGTGCTGGCCGACGAGCTCACCAGGAATGCTTTATTCGCCGTGACGAAGGAATGGGACAATGTCAACGGAGAGACCGTGACTATATCTGTGGAGAGGGTATGAAATTCCGCAGGTATTTGCGGAGGACCAAAAGGCAGCGGTTTGTAAAAAAGCAGTTGAATCGCATGTAAAATTTGGTATAATAATCCTATTGCGACTTGTAAATCAGACGGTGTAACAGAAACGAAACGTTAAAGGAGACAGTATATGAAGAATGCAGCACCAAAGAAGCCGGAAAAGATAAAGTTCGACAAGGAGCTTTTTAAGAGGAGCGTCCTCTATAACGTGAGGACCCAGTACCGCAAGGAGCTGGAGGAGGCCACGCCCCAGCAGATCTTTCAGGCGGCTTCCCTTGCCATCAAGGATCAGATCATAGGAAATTGGATGGACACCCAGAAGGCGTATGAGAAGGAAGACCCCAAGATGGTCTACTACATGTCCATGGAGTTTCTGATGGGCCGTGCCATGGGCAACAACCTGATCAACATGCAGGCGTATCAGCCTGTAAAGGAAGCGCTGGAGGAGCTGGGACTGGACCTGAATCTGGTGGAGGATCAGGAGCCCGACGCGGCGCTGGGAAACGGCGGACTGGGACGTCTTGCAGCCTGCTTTCTGGATTCCCTGGCAACACTTGGGTATCCGGCATACGGCTGCGGTATCCGTTACAGATACGGCATGTTCAAGCAGGAGATCCGGGACGGATATCAGGTGGAGGTGCCCGACAACTGGCTGGCGGACGGCAACCCCTTTGAACTGCGCCGCCCCGAGTACGCCAAGACCGTAAAATTCGGCGGCTATGTGTCCATGCGCACCGACGAGAACGGACAGGGCCACTTTGTTCAGGAAGGCTATCAGGCCGTGCGGGCCGTTCCCTTCGATCTGCCTATTGTGGGCTACGGCAACGGCATCGTGAATACCCTGCGCATCTGGGACGCGGAGCCCATGGAGGTATTCCAGCTGGATTCCTTTGACCAGGGCGACTACCGCAAGGCCGTGGAGCAGGAGAACCTTGCCAGGAACCTTGTGGAGGTGCTGTACCCCAACGATAACCACTACGCCGGCAAGGAGCTGCGCTTAAAGCAGCAGTATTTCTTTATCTCCGCGTCCGTGCAGGCGGCCGTGGCAAAATACATGAAAAAGCACGACGACATTCGTAAGTTCCATGAGAAGGTAACGTTTCAGCTGAACGACACGCACCCCACCGTGGCCGTGCCGGAGCTGATGCGTATCCTGCTGGACGACTATAATCTGTCCTGGGACGATGCGTGGTATATCACCACCCATACCTGCGCCTATACCAACCACACCATTATGGCGGAGGCGCTGGAAAAATGGCCTATCGACCTGTTCTCCAGACTGCTCCCCAGAATCTATCAGATCGTGGAGGAGATCAACCGCAGGTTCGTGCTGGAGATCGAGCAGAAATACTCCAATATCTACGGCGTGGACGTACAGGAGAAGATCCGCAAGATGGCGATCCTCTATGACGGACAGGTGAAGATGGCCCACATGGCCATCGTGGCCGGCTATTCCGTGAACGGTGTGGCAAAGCTGCACACGGAGATTCTGAAGAATCAGGAGCTGAAGGATTTCTACGAAATGTTTCCGGAGCGGTTCAACAACAAGACAAACGGCATCACCCAGAGACGTTTCCTGCTGCACGGCAATCCGCTGCTGGCAGAATGGGTGACCTCCAAGGCGGGCGACGGCTGGATCACCGACCTTCCCCAGATCGCTAAGCTGAAGGATCTGGCGGGCAACAGCAAGGCGCAGAAGGAATTCATGGATATCAAATACAAGAATAAGCTGCGTCTGGCCAAATATATTCTGGAACACAACGGCATTGAGGTGGACCCCAAATCCATCTTCGATGTGCAGGTAAAGCGTCTCCACGAGTACAAGAGACAGCTTCTGAATATTCTGCATGTGATGTATCTCTACAACGAGCTGAAGGCAGATCCGCAGAAGGAGTTCTTCCCCAGAACGTTCATCTTCGGCGCAAAGGCTGCCGCAGGCTATCGGAACGCAAAGCTGACCATCAAGCTGATCAATTCCGTGGCGGACGTGGTCAACAACGATCCTGCCATCGGCGGTAAGATCAAGGTAGTGTTCATTGAGAATTACAATGTCTCCAACGCGGAGATTATTTTCGCGGCGGCCGACGTCTCCGAACAGATCTCCACTGCCAGCAAGGAGGCTTCCGGTACCGGCAATATGAAATTCATGCTGAACGGCGCGCTGACGCTGGGAACCATGGACGGCGCCAATGTGGAGATCGTGGAGGAAGTGGGCGAGGAGAATGCATTTATCTTCGGCCTCAGCTCCGACGAGGTCATCGGCTACGAGCAGAACGGCGGCTACGATCCCATGGATATCTACAACAGCGACGAGGATATCAGAAGGGTGCTGAATCAGCTGGTGGACGGAACCTATGCCGCAGACACGGAGCTGTTCAGACCGCTGTACAATTCCCTGCTGAACACGCTCTCCACGTCCAAGGCGGATACCTACTTTATCCTGAAGGACTTCCGCTCCTATGCGGAAGCGCAGAAGAAGGTGGAAGAGGCGTACAGAGACAAGGCAGGCTGGGCAAAGAGCGCTATTCTCAACGTGGCAGGCTCCGGCAAGTTCACCTCCGACAGAACCATTCAGGAGTATGTGGACGAGATCTGGCATCTGGATAAGGTGGAGCTGAAGTAAATTGCCTTGCGGCCTCTGTGATCGACCGGAGCAGTAAAACGGCGTAATAGACGTAATCAGTCATAATCAATAAGAAGAATCAAAATTTTAGTCAAGTATGATTGCCGAATCATACTTGACTAAATTATTTTTATAAGCTTTTTCTTTTTGACGAATTTCATAGAAAGATGCGATCGATAACATTATGCAGGAGGGGTCATTATGACAGTATACGGATATGCGAGAGTGAGCAGCAGAACACAGAATGAGGACAGGCAGATCATTGCGCTCTGCGAAGCGCAGGTGCCAAAGCGCAACATTTTTATCGACAAACAGTCGGGCAAGGATTTCGACAGGCCGATGTACAAGAAAATGATCTGTAAAGTAAAGGCGGACGACGTGATCTATATTCAGAGCATCGACCGTCTCGGCAGAAATTACGAGGA
The DNA here is from genome assembly GCA_947624245.1 of uncultured Acetatifactor sp. GTDB lineage: Bacteria > Bacillota > Clostridia > Lachnospirales > Lachnospiraceae > Acetatifactor. The sequence continues at coordinate 51,299 of CANQJL010000012.1, forward strand.
GATCATGCAGCAGTGGAAGCTGCTCACCAAAGAGAAGGGCGCCGATATCGTCGTGATCGACATGCCGCTTCTGGATACCCGCAGAGGCAAGGATCTGATGGGTACGTTCCTGTCGGACATTGTGCTTGCGCTGCTCAGCTACGTGGCCGAGAACGAGCGCACGAACATAAAGAGAAGACAGGCGGAGGGCATTGCGGCCGCAAAGGCAAAAGGAGTTCAATTCGGAAGGAGGCCGCTGCCTCTGCCGGACAATTTTCCGGATGTGTGCGATCTTTGGAAAAGGAAGGAAATTTCGCTGCCGGAAGCGGCAGAACGGTGCGGAATGCCGAGATCTACGTTTTACGAAAAGGCAAAGAAAATCTGAAAAAGTATACTTTGCCGAATTGCACATCACTTCTACATGTTACTACAGTTTGTTTCCAAAGTCTACAATTTTTTTCAAAAAATCGGCAAAATATCAGCAAAAAAAGGAATTCGATAAAGTATAGATTTTTAGATACGATCCAAATACCGATATGCCTATTTTTGGAGAATAAGAGGAGTAATACGAGGAGGAGATAACATGGCGATACGGGAATGTGCAAACGGACATCTTTATGACACGGATCAGCATGCGAGCTGTCCGTACTGTCAGGGAAACGCGGCAAGGATCAACTTTGAAGGCCCGTCGGTGGGGCGGACGGTAGGGATTGCGCCCGAAGCGGAGGTGGGCGCGACAATGGCGCCCGTGGGCTACACGAGGCAGCAGGACAGGAGCGATACGGGCAAGACGGTCGGCGCTTTTCAGAAGAAGCTGAGCTTCGAGCCGGTCGTAGGGTGGCTGGTGTGCTTTGACGGTCCGGAAAAAGGCAAGGATTTCAGGATTTACGGGAGGAACAACACCGTCGGCAGAAGCGAGAAAATGGATATCTGCATCAAGGGCGATCCCACCATATCCAGAGAGAATCACGCGAGGCTTGCCTATGACGAGAAGCACAACGCTTTTCATCTGGTTCCTGCGGAGAGCACCAATACAATCTATCTGAACGAGGAGCCGGTCTATGTGCCCACCAAGCTGAGCGAATATGATGTGATCGAATTCGGCGACTGCAAACTGGTATTCGTTCCTTTCTGCAACGAACGGTTCACATGGCAGACAGGCTTCAAGCAGGAACAATGATATGGCATGGTTTAAGAGAAAATCAAAACGGAATAACAAAGCGGAAGCGCCGGCAGACTTGGAACAGGCGGGCCGCCCGCCTTACCGGCTCGAGAACATACAGGGGGTAGGAGCGCGGGCAAGGCAGGAAGATTCCTTCACTTTTATGAATGCGCTTGACGAACAGCTTTACCGTGACCGTGGAATGATGTTTGCGGTCTGCGACGGCATGGGCGGGATGAAGGACGGAAAGGCAGCCAGCGAGACGGCGATCAGCAGCTTCCGGCGGTTCTTTGAAGAACTGGACAGAGATGCGGATATCGCAGGACAGCTGCGGGAGAGCGTTTTTGCCGCTTCGGCAGAGATAGAGGACATCTTGGAGGGCGACGGCGGAAGTACGGTCGTGATCGGGGTGATTTTTCAGGAACAGCTCTACTATGCCAGCGTAGGCGACAGCTATTTCTACCTCAAGAGAGACGGCGGCCTGTACCGACTGAACACGGAGCAGAATATCTGCCATCTCAGATATCTGGAAAACATAAGAGACGGCGGTTTTGACCCGCAGGAGTGCCGGAACGATCCGGAGGCTGCGGCGCTGACGCAGTTCCTCGGCATGACCGGACTTTCGCAAGTAGACTGTTCCGTGCGGCCTCTGCGTCTGCAGTCCGGAGATCTGCTGCTTGCGTGTTCCGACGGCGTGGGCGGCGTGGTGGACGAGCGGGAGCTTTTGGAGATTCTCGACGGCTCGGAAGGAATGTGCCGGCGGATCGAGCAGTGCATCGCAGAACATGCGAGGCAGAATCAGGATAACTATACGGCATTGATTATACAATGCCTGTAAAAAAGAGAGGACAAGAATATGAGAGAAAAATTACTACAGCGTATGCGCATAGCCATTCTGTCGGTCTGTGCGTTACTGGCAGCGGGCTGTATGGGCAGCAGGGCCTATGCGTTTGAGGGAAGCGCCCAAGACGGAACGGTGGCCATAGTATTCTACCTGAAGGGCGCTTTTACATTTATCACGGACGGGCAGCAAATGGCGACACTGCAGGAATTCGGAGATGTGCAATATAGCAGCGGCTCGGGCTTCTTTATCGGGGCTTCCGGAGAGGATCCGCAGTATATCGTTACCAACTGCCATGTGGTCGAGAGCTATCTTGAGGCGGACGAGGGCGGTACATTTATCACTCCTTTGGAACAGGAGTATCAGGGATATCCCGTGTATCTCGGAGCGACAAGCTGTGAGCTGCGGGTCTACTATGACGATGATGACTATGATATTGCCTATGTGGAAGCCTACGGCGATGTGAACAAGGTCGATCTGGCGGTGCTCCGAATCAAAAATGCGACCGACAAGCGCCGTGCCCTTCAGTTTCTGATTCCTACGGAGGACATGAAGGGTGATACGGTCTATACGATCGGCTATCCCGGAAATGCCGACAATGATTTTTCGAGCGCAAGTCATTACGGTGTTGAGGACTCTACCATGCATCGTGGCGTTATCAACCGCTTTGTCATGAACGATATGGGCGTGGAGAGAATCGCAATCGATGCGACGATCCAGCACGGCAATTCCGGCGGACCGCTGGTCACGGAGGACGGTTATGTGATCGGCGTCAATACCAATGTGCATTCTACCCGCCCCTATGAGGATCAGGTCGAAATGGATTATTATGCCATCAACGCCTCGGAGGTGACGCATTTTCTGGATCAGAACAACATCGACTATGAAATGGCGGGCAAAGGCGGTTCCGGCCTCGGCATCGTGCTGATCCTCGTCGGCGTCGTGGCTGTTGTGGCTGTCGTGGCCGTAGCGGTTGTGATCGTCGTTCTGGTCCTGAAGAAGAGTAAGAAGGGAGCAGGGGCGAAGGAGCCGAAGCCTGTCCAAAAAGTCGGCGTGAAGGCGGTCGTCAGATCTATGGCTTCACAGCACGGCGGCAGGGAGTTCCCTGTCGGCAGTTCCCCCATCATTATCGGGCGGAATCCGGCAGAGTGTACGATTGTGTTCCAGGAGGGGACAAGAGGCGTCAGCGGCAGGCATTGTTCGGTATATTATAATGCCGGCGCCAATGTCTTTACCCTGACGGACCTAGGCTCTACCTACGGAACCTTCCTGGGCAGCGGTATGCGGCTGACGGCCAATTCGCCGATCAACTTAAAGCCGGGGGATATCTTCTATATCGGAGAGAAGACCAATGTATTGAAAGTTGAAACGAGGCAGTAGATCATGTTTGATGTTTATTCATATACCGGCCGTGGAGGCCGCGGTTATAATGAAGACTCGGTCGGCAGCAGCTATGACAATGACGATGGCAGCGGAATCTTTGTCGTGGCGGACGGTCTGGGAGGCCATGTGCTCGGTGAGGAGGCTTCCGCGGCGGCTGTGGATACCATCGTTTCCGGCTGGGGCGATTTCGTAGAAGATATCGCATCGCAGCTTCGGGAGAAGATAGCGCAGGCCAATCAAAATATCCTGCAGATCCAGCAGGAGAAGAACGCCGTCATCAAAACAACGGTCGCGGCGCTTGCGGTAAACGGCGATCGGGCGGCATGGGCCAACGTGGGGGATTCCAGAGTGTATTTTATCCACGATGACAGACTGCACGCCTACACGAAAGATCACTCCGTAGCCTATATGAAATACAGAGCGGGAGAGATCACCAGAGAGCAGATCGCAACGGACGAGGACCAGTCGAGACTTTTGCGCAGCCTCGGAAGCGAGGAGCGAAATGAACCGGAAATTTATGAGGCGGATGTGATGCTTGTGCCGGGCGATGCTTTTTTCCTCTGCTCGGACGGAGCGTGGGAGTATCTTAGGGACGAGGAGATTCTGATCGATTATCTGAAATCCGAGACGGCCGAGCATTGGGCGGAACTGCTGCTCCTTCGTATCATGGAAAGGGTCGATGGTGAAAACGATAATCTGTCCCTGCTGACCGTGATGCTTACCAATTGATACACAAATATCTGTCTGCAAAGTAATTATTAATTATATCAGAAAATGCCGTTTGGCGGAAAGGAACACAGAAGACATGGACGAAAAATTTCCTCTGGCGCTGCCCGAAGGCACCATATTAGCGGGCCAGTATATGATTGAAAAGGCTCTGGGTCAGGGAGGATTCGGCATCACCTACAGGGCGGTCGATCATAAGACCGGCCAGAAAGTCGCGGTGAAGGAATTCTTTCCGGACACGCTGGCATACAGGGAAACGACGACCGTTATCTCATACCCTGGAGAACGCACCGAGAACTACGAATACGGCAAGGAGAGCTTCCTGCAGGAAGCGCAGACTCTGGCGGAGTTCATCGGGAACGAGAATATCGTGCGTATCCACAGCTATTTCGAGGAGAACGGGACGGCGTATTTTGTCATGGACTATATCGAGGGCAAGAGCTTCGATGAGTACCTCAAAGAAAAGGGCGGCAGGATCGGCATAGAGGAAACCGAACGCATACTGCTTCCCATCATGGACGCACTGAATGCGGTGCACAGCAAGGGGATCGTCCACCGTGATGTGACGCCTGACAACATATATCTCACTAACGACGGCAAGGTGAAGCTGCTGGACTTCGGAGCGGCGAGATACAGCCTCGGAGACAAGAGCCGCAGCCTTGACGTTATCCTGAAGCACGGCTTTGCGCCGAAGGAACAGTACACGAGGCGGGGCAAGCAAGGACCCTTCACAGATGTATACAGTCTGGGCGCCACCTTTTATTTCGCGCTGACGGGGAAGCGGCCGCCGGATTCCGTGGAGAGGCTTGACGAGGACGATCTGATTCCGCCCAGCAGTCTGGGAGTGGAGATTCCGAAACAGAAGGAGGATGCCATTTTAAAGGCGCTGAGCGTTCAGCCCCAGGATCGGTTCCAATCCATGGGCGAATTCAAGAATGCGATGCTGGCCGGTACCGCTGCACGGGCTCCGCAATCTGCCGGCGCGACCAACCGGATGGTATTCACGGCGCCGGTTCAGCCGGTACAACCACAGCAACAGCCCATGCCGCAGCAGCAGGTCCGGCCTATGCAGCAACAGCCCATGCCGCAACCCATGCCGCAACAGGTCCGGCCCATGCAGCCGCAGCCCATGTCTCCGCAGCAGGCGGCTGCGGTTCCGAAGAAGAAAAATGCGCCTGCCATGGCGGCAGTGATCGGCGGCAGCATTGCCGGCGGCGTGTTCCTGATCGCTGTCATTGCGGTCGTCATGGTTCTGTTTTTGAACGGCCGCGTAAAGGAGGTCAGCGACGTGAAGTACACTATGGCCGGTGGTGTGACGGGTGTATATACAGGCAGCTGGCAGCACGACGCGCCGCAAGGAGAAGGCAGGATGGTATACCCAAGCGGTGATGTATATGAAGGCGAATATGCTGATGGTAGCCCGAACGGTCAGGGCACATATACCTATGCCAACGGCAGTGTATATAAAGGCGAGTGGAAAGATGGTAAGTATAACGGTCAGGGCACGTTAACCTTTTTCAACGGCGATGTATATGAAGGTGAATGGAAAGATAGCCAGTATAACGGCCAAGGCACATATACCTGGGCCGATGGTCGCGTGTATGAAGGCGAATGGAAAGATGACAAAAAAAGCGGCCAGGGAACGATAACCTATGCCGATGGCAGTGTATATGAAGGCGAATGGGAAGATGACAAAAAAAGCGGCCAGGGCACGATGACCTATGCCAACGGCGATGTATATGAAGGCGAATGGAAAGATGGCGAAAAAAGCGGCCAGGGCACGATGACCTATGCCAACGGGAATGTATATGAAGGCGAATGGGCCAACGGCGAGCCCAACGGTTATGGAGTTGGCACTTGGGCTAACGGTAAGCGGCTAGAGGGGACATGGGTAGATGGTGTGTGGCAGGGCTGACCGAGACTTTCAGTGAAAAACAAATTTAATAAAGCATTACTCACATGCAGCCGCAGACGGTCAGTCCTATTTCCTGTCTGCGGCTGTTTATTTGAATTTTTGGGGGAATTTTCAGGAGGATTATTCGGGAAATTTTTCTTGTAATCCTCTCCGGATTCTGTTATAGTATGGTTGTCGGCGGTAATGAAACTGCCAAAAATCTTTATGCACATGGATATATCTCATCTTCAGAGCAAATATCCCAATAAAAGAAGCAGACAACAGCATAACGGAGCGTGGGAGCAGATACAGCAGAGTATTTTTTGATGTCAGGAAAAACCATTGTAAAAGCATCAAAAGTATCCTATAATAAGAGCAAGCAGAAAAAGGAAGCTTTGAAATCCCTTGAGAGTTTGACCCTTGCTGACCGATTTCTCTTTTTTAAGGTGATGCAGGATGGGGAGTTGTGCCAACGGCTCCTGGAGATCATCTTGGGAGTGGAGATTGAGCGCATCGAATACCTTGAGGGAGAGAAGACCATTGAGGTTTTTCGGGGTGCCAAGGGGATACGGCTGGATATCTATGTGAAGGACGGAAGATCGACCGTCTACAACGTGGAGATGCAGGCGGTGCATGCGTCGAACCTGCCCCAGAGAAGCCGGTACTATCAGAACCTGATCGATGCGAACCTGCTGGATCGGGGAGAGGATTACCGCCTGCTCAACAGAAGCTATGTGATCTTTATCTGCATGGAGGACATCTTCCATAAGGGCAGGCACATTTATACTTTTGAGAATCGCTGCAGGGAAGAATTGGGGCTTGCTCTTAGCGACGGGACCGTGAAGATCTTTTTAAATCCGTATTCGGAGATGGAGGATGTCACCCCTGAGCTTGGGAACTTCTTAAAGTACCTGGCGGAGGGAGTGGCAGTGGACGAGTATACAGAAAGGCTGGTGGAAGCAGTGGAGACGGCAAAGAAGGATCCAAGGCTGATGGTGGAATATATGTCCTATTATGCGGAGCAGGCGGACCGCCGCGCCGAGAGGGAGGAGAGCCGTGCCGCCGGACTGGAGGAGGGACTGGTTCGCGGAGTCATCCAGACCATAAAAGCCGTTCAGGGGACAAAAGAGCAGGCAGCACAGCAGCTGATGATTCAGTGCGGCATGAGCGAGGAGGAAGCCTTTACCGCTGTAGAAAAGTGCTGGTGAATCAAAACACGGGTGAGGCAAATTTGTGTAAAAGTGCATATCTGTCGATTGGGGTCGAAACTGATTGACTATGTGTTATGGAGAATGTGCAATTTATTTGAGGTCGCAAACTGCGACCTCAAACACAGAAACAGAAAATGGTGCATCTCTTAAGGATGCGGGTAAGAAGTGTTTTGGAATATCCGGATAGAGCTGCCGATATGATTGCGACAGAAATAGTATTTGTAATTATTTTTTTCTTGATTTTTTTCAAGAAAATATGTTATCTTACCTATGTAAATATGTAAATAAATATGCGCATAATGACACATGTGGTGCTTGGCACGTAAATCTGATTACAGAGTATGTTTACGTAAGTGAAGCGCTATGTGTGTTTTTTTGCGCCCAAACGGAGGAAATTCATTATGCCGAGAAATCAATTTCAAAGAATGGTGTTCGCTTTTATTACTGTGGTGATTACCGTACACGCCTATGTATTTTACAGCCTCTATGTAATTAACGGCGATACCTTGATGGAGCTCAATCAGACAACCGGCGTCATCGCGGCGCTGAACAAACAGGGCGGGATCTATATGTTTGGAACATATCTGCCCATTTGGGCCTGTGTGCTGGTCGAATTCTGCTTTGCGTACCTGTTGGAAAATATGGTTGGCAGCCCGGCCTCTTTCAAACTGGCCTGCCGTGTGTTCAATCCGGCCAAAAATCATCCCATGATTTTTGAAACGGCCATCATTTGTGCCACGGTGGGTATTATGTGTCCGGCCATGAGTCTTATTGCAGCCTTTCTTTATTACCCTTATTATATGGGATTTCATATCGTCACATTATTGGCAAATTGGCTGAAGCTGATCTGCCTGAACCTTCCTTTTGCTTATTTCTCCCAGCTTTTCTTTATTCAGCCGGCAGTGCGTGTAATCTTTAAAGCGATTTTCCGGCGGGATATCAAACGCAGAGAACAGGAAAAGATTCATGCGCAGCCGGAGAGTGAGCAGGATGTGATTCTCAGTATATTTCAGCGCATTGATGAAATACAGGAGGAGATTGCGCATGAACACCGCCGCAGGAAAGCATTGGAAGAAGATGTACATAAAATGTCTGCAAGGTGATGCTTGGCAAAAAGCGATGAGTCCTGCCAAACAATCAAGTATCGCCACAGTGCGAAGTCGAATATAGTAAGAGCCTCCAGGATACAAAAACGAAACAATGCCGCCCTATCATTGTCGGATAGAATACCGAAAAACGAGGGAGGCATGAATATGAATTTCAGAATCGGACAAAGCGTCGGACTCTTGCTGACACTGTGCACTGTGCTCTTTTTGACGGCGTGCGGCCAGGGAGCGTCTGCGGGGGAGAATGGCGCGGACAAAGACGCGCAGGCAGGGGAAGGCCCTGCTTTTTCCGACACATCTCGGCGGGAGTGGGTCTATGTGCCGGAAGTGTTTACTGTGGAGGATGAACGTGCGGATTATGGACGGATGCAGCCGGTGGGCGACACCCTCTGCTATGTGTCACTGGGAGAGGAGGCTGTCAACAGTGTAAGGAATATCTGCCGGTATTCTCTGACCGATCGGGAGCTGAAGAGCGTCCCTGTCAATTGGCCGGAGGGAGGAAATGATTGGGATGTGGGTTACCGGTTCTTTACAAAAGATCAGAGCCTGTATATGACCGCAAATGTCTATCCGGCATCCGGTTCCATGAAACGCTTTTTGTGCAGGTTTGATTGGGAAGGGAACTGCCTGTTTTCCGAGGATATTACAGAAAAGGCAGGGAGCAATGTTTCTATTCACGGACTGACCGTGGACAGTCAGGGGAGACTCTATATTTTTCTTGATAACGGGGAGCTGCTGCTGTATACCGGTGACGGGGCTTATCATGGCTCTGTCAGTTACGGTTCACCGGAGAACCGGATGACTGTCCGGATAGAGGGAGCCTGCGAAGGGGCTGACGGCAAATTGTATGTCTGCATCAGTCAGGAAAGGATGAATGTTGCCGGAGAAAATACGGAAGAGACGGACAGCGTCCTTTGTACTCTGGCGGAAATAGATTTTGAGAATGCCCGGCTGCTGAAGATCGCGGAGAACCTTCCCGATATCAGAGGTCTCTGCGCGGGAAGCCGACCGGACATAGATTCGGCCGCGCGGGTGACGGTTCGGGCGACCGATATGATCTTTTGCTGTATGATGACACGGCGGTCTACGGATACCGCTTCGATGCGGGGGAAAGCGATTCGGGGTCCGTGGGAGAAGAACTTTTTACATGGCTGGACAGTGATATTAATGGGTACTGTGTCACAAATCTGTATCTGTTGGAGGACGGCAGGCTGTGCGCCACGGTGGAAGATTGGATAAACGATGACAGGGCCATTGTGACGCTGCAAAGGACCAGGGCGGAAGAAGCGCCCCGGCGGGAAGAACTGGTGCTGGCCACTGTGAACGGCGGAAGCGATCTGGCGGCAATGGCGGTAAAGTTCAACAGGGGAAACGGCCGCTGTCATCTCACCGTGAAAAACTATGAATCCCTGACGGATCTGTACAATTCCATACTGGTAAAGGATCCCGTGGATCTGATCGACCTGTCGGGGCTGAATGTAAGGGAACTGGCAAAAAGAGGGTTCTTTGAAGATCTGACGCCCTATGTGGCGCAGTCAGAGCTGCTCTCCCCCTCGGATTTTGTAGACGGAATATTGGACGCCTATACCTTCGGTGGAACGCTGGCAGGTATCCCGTCGGAAATTTCGATCCGGACGGTAGTGGGAAATCCGGCAGAGCTTCAGAACAAAGAGGGGCTTTCCCTTGAGGAACTGCTGGCGGCCGAAAGCCGCTATCCGCAGACGAAGACCTTTGACGGGGTCACCAACGAAGAGATGATGCAGTATCTCATGATGTTCAATGAGGATACCTTTATCGATCGGGACACCGGTACATGCCATTTTGATTCGGAAGAATTTAAGGCGTTGCTTGAGTATGTGGACCAATTTCCGGATAAACCGGCAAACAGTGGGGAGGAAGCCTTGAAGACAGGGCTTTCGAACGGAGAAATACGGTTCGCCGTTGCGGATCTGTATCCGGGAGCCCTTCGGGATTATCAGAAAATCTTCGGAGAAAATATCGCCTGTATCGGGTTCCCCACTGCGGACGGCAGTGGAGGACACCTTGTTTTCGGCAGCGGCGCCTACGCCATTGCCGCTGTGTCAGAGAACAAGGAGAGTGCATGGAGTTTTCTTGAGGAATCTCTTTTGCAGGAGAAAAGTGACCTTTATGCAAGCATTTTTATCAATTATCCCACGTTAAAAAAGGAGCTGGATAAGAAGGCGGATATTGCCATAGAGAGAAATGAAGTGACTCCGGAGGAGATTCGTGCTGTCATGGAGCTGCTTCCGGACGCGACGCCTTTCTTCTCGGGGGAAAGCGATGAGATTCTGCAGATCATCAACGAGGAAGCGCCGGCCTATTACAGAGGGCAAAAGGGGGCAGATGACGTGGTAAGCGTGATACAGAACCGTGCTCAGCTCTACATGGACGAGAGCGGCCGGTAGATATTTTTCATTGCAACGCCTCCCGTTTTCCTATATAATATCTTCTGTACGGTGTATTCTGAAAGAGAACATGTCAGAGGAGGATTTCGGTATGATAACATTACTGCAGGGCGGCGCCTATCTGGTGAACGGCACACAGATCGTGCCTGAGGGACCGGAGGCGGCCGCGGCGTTAAAGGCAAAGCTCGGAAGAGAGGTCTCAAAGGAGGAAGCGGCTAAGAACACCATCGCCTACGGCATTCTGGAGAGCCACAACATCTCCGGCAATATGGAAAAGCTGAAGATCCGTTTCGACAAGCTCACCAGCCATGATATCACCTTTGTGGGAATCATTCAGACCGCAAGGGCGTCGGGACTGCAGAAGTTCCCCATGCCCTATGTGCTCACCAACTGCCACAATTCCCTGTGCGCGGTGGGCGGCACCATCAATGAAGATGACCACATGTTCGGACTGACCTGCGCCAAGAGATACGGCGGAGTGTATGTGCCCCCTCATCAGGCGGTGATCCATCAGTACGCAAGGGAGATGCTTGCGGGCGGCGGCAGAATGATCCTTGGCTCCGATTCCCATACCCGCTACGGCGCTCTCGGCACCATGGCCATGGGAGAGGGCGGTCCCGAGCTGGTGAAGCAGCTCCTGAACCAGACCTATGACATTAACATGCCCGGTGTGGTCGGGGTCTATCTCACCGGCGCTCCCGTAAAGGGCGTAGGTCCGCAGGACGTGGCGCTGGCAATCATCGGCGCGGTGTTTAAGAACGGTTATGTGAAAAATAAGGTCATGGAGTTCGTAGGTCCCGGCGTAGCTTCCTTAAGCGCCGATTTCCGAATCGGCATCGACGTGATGACCACGGAGACCACCTGCCTGTCCTCCATCTGGAAGACAGATGCGCAGATCGAGGAATTTTACGAGATTCACGGCAGAAAAGAAGAGTATAAGGAATTGGCCCCCGGGGAAGTGGCTTACTATGACGGTCTGATAGAGGTGGATCTGTCCAAGGTGCGTCCCATGATCGCCATGCCGTTCCACCCCAGCAACACCTACACCATCGAGGAGCTGAACGCGAACCTGTCGGATATTCTGGACGAGACCGAAAAGCGCGCTCAGGTAAGCTTGGACGGTGCGGTGGAATTCCGTTTAAAGGATAAGGTAAAGAACGGAAAGCTCATGGTGGATCAGGGCATCATTGCAGGCTGCGCAGGCGGCGGCTTTGAGAATATCTGCGCCGCTGCGGATATCCTAAAGGGCAGATACATAGGCTCCGACGGATTTACCTTGAGCGTATATCCCGCCTCCATGCCCATATACATGGAGCTGATCAGAAACGGCTGCGCCGCTTCGATCTTAGAGACCGGCGCGGTGATGAAGACCGCTTTCTGCGGTCCCTGCTTCGGCGCGGGGGATACGCCGGCCAACAACGCGTTCAGTATCCGCCACTCCACCAGAAATTTCCCCAACAGAGAGGGAAGCAAGCTCCAGAACGGTCAGATTTCTTCCGTGGCGCTGATGGACGCCCGTTCCATTGCGGCCACGGCGGCAAATAAGGGCGTGCTGACGCCTGCGACGGATTTCGACGGAGAGATCGGAAAATATAAATATCACTTTGACAGCAAGATTTATGCGAACCGTGTATTTGATTCCCACGGCGTGGCGGATCCCAGCGTGGAGATTCAGTTCGGCCCTAACATCAAGGACTGGCCGGCGATGGGCGAGCTGCCGGAGAATCTGGTTCTGCAGGTGGTCAGCGAGATCCACGATCCCGTCACCACCACCGACGAGCTGATTCCTTCCGGAGAGACCTCCTCCTACCGTTCCAACCCTCTGGGGCTGGCGGAGTTTACCTTGAGCCGCAAGGATCCGGCTTATGTGGGACGGGCCAAGGAGATTCAGAAGGCGGAGAAGGAGCGCATGAACGGCGGACATCCCTGTCAGGTGCTTCCCGTGTTGAAGGAGATCATGGGCGCGGTCAAGACGCAGTATCCGGAGGTCAATCACACCAACACGGGCTTCGGCTCCACCATTTTTGCGGTGAAGCCCGGCGACGGATCCGCAAGAGAGCAGGCGGCCTCCTGCCAGAAGGTGCTGGGAGGCTGGGCGAACATTGCCAACGAGTACGCCACCAAGCGCTACCGCTCCAACCTGATCAACTGGGGTATGCTGCCCTTCCTGATAGACGAGGGTGAGCTTCCCTTTAAGAATCTGGATTATCTCTTTATCCCCGGCATCAAAAAGGCCGTGGAGGAGAAAGCGGAAACGATCACTGCCTGTGTAGTGGACGGACAGGATCTGAGGACGTTTGAATTAAGACTGGGCGAGCTCACCGACGAGGAGAGACAGATCATCTTAAAAGGGTGCCTTATCAATTATAACAGAGTATAGCAGCAGGACAGCGGCGTACAGAGGGAGACTTTATGAAATTTAATAAATCCGTTTCCAATCCTATGCTGGTGGGAGCCATCGAGCTGATGAAGGCAGAAGACACTCCGGAGCATCGGAATCTGTTCCTGAGCGAGCTGATGAAGGCAGATTTGATGGCGCCGGCCATCATTGAGCCGGAGCCTGTAAAGGACGCCGACGGTAAGCCGGCGATCGCGCCGGACAGCAGAGTGCAGCTTCCCATGCTTTCCAGTCAGGACGGGAAAAAATTTTTTATGTGCTTTACCGACGATACGGAATATCGGAAATGGCAGGAGAAGAACAGGGAGCTTCCCTTCTTTGCGGTGCGGCTGCAGGATTTTGCGGTAATGCTGTCTCGGAAGGATTCTCAGGGCATGGAATGTCCGGCGCTGGGACTGGTGATCAATCCTTACGGTGCAAATGTGATGCTTCCCAGAGAGGTGATCGGGAGTATTGTGAAAATTTAGGCTAAAGTCCATAAAATTTGTGTCGATATACTTAATACAGGAGAGCAGTATGGCCAACTGTTTACCGAGTAAAAGATATGGACACCACGGACGGTATTTTTTCGGGAAAGGATATCCCCCAAAAATATCGTCCTTTTTTACGCGAGCGTGCGAGACTGCGGGCGGACCGCAGGGCTTGCCCTTGCGTGGGGGGACAGGGACGGAAGCTCAAAAGTTCTGCGGTGTGAGAACGGCGACGGCAGGGAAGGCGGAGACGTTTGAGCGGCGCAGAACGGGTGGACATGAAGGAGAGAAGAAAGGATTGAAAATTGATTCCAGTGTAGTAGGAATGGAATCCGCCAGAAGCTATCGGGCTTCTAACACAACATTCACACGCTTTTCCTTAAGGGATTATCAGGAGGGCATGGGACAGGGCAGGAATGCTCTGAACACAGAGATAGGAAACGATGGGCAGGGAACCGGCCAGACCACCGGACAGTCTCTGCAGCGCGACAGGCTTGAGGAGCTGCAGGGCCGTCTCCAGAGATTCGGAATCAGGGTACAGGTCCGTAACGCTCCCAGTCAGGCCTTCGAAAGCATCAGGAACCAGACTGTAAATTATATCCTCGACCTGTTCTTCGGGCGGTGGTCCGGAAGCGGCCGGCTTTCCCTGTACGACATGGGGAGCGCACAGGCTTCCTATCAGATTGACTATACGGCCTCACAGCCTGCTCCGACGCAGGAGTGGACGCTGTCTCAGGGGAATCTTCTGTACGAGGCGGAAGACACCTCTTTTTCCACCACGGGTACGGTGCGCACCTCTGACGGCAGAGAGATCAATTTCAACGTGAACGTGGGAATGAGCCGCCAGTTCCAGCAATACTATGAGCAGGAGCTGCAGCCCAATCTGAATCTGGTGGATCCGCTTGTGATCAATCTGGACGGCGATGTGGCGGATATTTCGGATCAGACGTTCTTTTTTGATCTGGACGGCGACGGCACGCTGGACAAGGTAAATCAGCTCGGGTCCGGAAGCGGTTTTCTGGCGTTGGACAAAAACGGCGACGGCACTATCAACGACGGCAGCGAGCTGTTCGGTACATCCAGCGGAAACGGCTTCAGGGATCTGGCACAGTATGACGAGGACGGCAACGGCTGGATCGACGAGAACGACGCCATCTGGTCAAAGCTGAAGATTTGGTGCAAAGATGCCAACGGCAATGATGTGCTCTACAGACTGGCCGATAAAGGCGTGGGCGCTATCTGCCTGCAGAACGTAGGCACGCAGTTCACCCAGCAGGGGCAGGACGGCAGCACCAAGGGCGTCATCAGAAATACCGGCGTATTTCTCTATGAAAACGGGAACGTGGGAACGGTACAGCATGTGGATATGGCAAGACGCTCCTATTCTGCGTGATCCGATCGTGATTCGATCTTTGTGATGCAATAAATGTTGTGACTTGAAAACTGTCTTGACGCAAAATGCGCCGAGGCAGTTTTTCTGTTGAATAATTCCCTTTTTTTCGGGCAGACTGGTAGCAAAGAAGCACTTCAGAAAACTGCGGTGCAACAGAAATTTCACGATAAGAAAGGGATTCGGCAATGAGAAAAAATAGAAAAGACAACACAAAAAAGGAACGTATCATTATGATCGCATCATCGGCGTTTGTTCTTACGGCGCTCACCATGACCGGCGTGTATATGCAGTCGCAGGAGAGGAAGGCTCAGGACGATGGATATACCATAGATTTTACGGCGCTTGAGAACAATGTGGAGGACAAGGGAGAAGAGATTCTGAACAATGCGGATCCGGCGGATTCCGTAGACGACATGGCAGAGAATAACCTAGAGGACGATCTTGACTATCTTCCCATGGAGGCGGGTTCAAGTCTGGTGGAGCTTCCCAGATTGAACGACGGAGAAAGCGCCGGGGCGTCAGATAAAAAGTCAACTGCAGACCCCGCAGCCTCGGAGGCGCCCAATGCCGGAGAGACTTCAGCGGAGGAAGCCCCGCAGGCGGATCTGTCGCAGGCGGAGATTCCCCAGGCGGCAGAGCAGGAGGCCTTCGGCGACGAGGTCGTTGTGACGCCGCAACTGCAATATTCGGAGAATGACGGACTGTTAAGGCCTCTGGCCGGCGAGACGCTGATCCCTTTCAGCGCGGAGAAGAGCGTGTACTTTTCCACTCTGGATCAGTATAAGCGCAATACCGCAATGATGATATCCGCCGCGGAGGGCACTGCGGTCACGGCGTGCGCGGAGGGAAAGGTAGTCGATATCTTTCAAAATGAAGAGATCGGACATGCCGTCACAATGGAGCTGGGAGACGGCTATCAGATCACCTACGGCCAGCTCAAGGATATCTGTGTCGCCGTAGGAAGCTATGTGAATCCCGGAGATGTCATTGCCACGGTGGCCGCGCCTACCAAGTACTATACCCGAGAGGGAAGCAATCTGTATATCAAGATGACCGCAAACGGTACACCGGTGAATCCTGAGCCCCTGTTTCGATAGATGAACGGAAAGGGAAGGGTGAGCGATGTATATACTCGGCGGGACCATAAAGACCATGGCAGGTGAAGATATCCGAGACGGATATCTTCACATTGCGGACGGAAAAATAGAAAGCATCGGAAGGCGGGATGAGCTTAAGGTTCAGCCCGCCGGTCATGAGCGGGTACTGGAAATAGACGACGGCATCATTATGCCCGGCATTATCGAGGCGCATTGCCACATGGGAATCACGGAGGAGAAAAAGGGCATGGAGGGAGACGACTGCAACGAGACCGTGGATCCCGTCACCCCGTGGCTTCGTGCCATTGACGCGATCAATTCCATGGACGCGGCCTTTGACGATGCGGTTCGTGCCGGCATTACGACGGCGATGATCGGGCCCGGCAGCTCCAACGTAGTGGGAGGGCAGTTCGCGCTCTTAAAGACCAGGGGACGCAGGGTGGACGACCTGATCGTAAAGGCTCCGGCGGCCATGAAGGTCGCCTTCGGTGAAAATCCCAAGGTGAATTATTCCGGTCAGGGGCAGAGTCCTTCTACCCGCATGGCCATCGCCGGTATGCTCCGCAGGGAGCTGAGCCGCGCCAGACAGTACGCGGCCGACAAGGAGAAGGCCGGGGCGCAGGGACAGGATTTTAAGGAGGATTTCACGCTGGAGTGCTGGCTGCCTGTGCTGAACCGAGAGATTCCCTTAAAGGCGCATGTGCATCGCGTGGACGATATTTTTACCGCGATCCGCATCGCCAGAGAATTCGACCTGAAAATGACGCTGGACCACTGCTCGGAGGGGCATCTGATCGCCGAGGAGCTGGCGAAGGAAGGGTTTCCGGCAATTGTGGGACCGGACTTTGCCAGCCGCAGCAAAATCGAAGTGCAGAACGTGGCGTTCAAGACCGCAGGCGTGCTGAACCGTGCCGGCGTCATGACCGCTATAACCACGGATCATCCCGTCTCGCTGATCCAGTCCCTGCCGCTGTGCGTGGGCATGGCGGTGAAGGCCGGACTTCCTATGGAGGAGGGATATAAGGCGATGACGTCGTATGCGGCCGCCATCTGCGGCGTGGAGGACAGACTGGGCAGTCTGGAGCCGGGAAAGGATGCGGACATCGCTGTCTTTGACGGCAACCCCATGGAGGTGTTCACCAGAACGCTTTATACGATCATTGACGGCGAGATCGTGTATGAGGCTGAGAAGCAGAAGGAATTGCTTTCTGGGGAGAATATGGTAAAATAAAAATAAATCTTTTTTTTAGGGGGGCCGGACCTTGAAGGGTTATCATCGATATATCCTATATACTGTCTGTACGCTGCTGGTCTGTGGGCTGTGCGGCTGCGGCGGCAGGGAGGAGACAGGGGACGGTACGAGTCCGTATGCGGCTGCCACGGGTATGGAAGGCACGCCCATAGTGGATTACACCGTTCCGCAGATGTCGCCCAACATTCTGGTGGATCTCTACGGATATCCGGCAGCAGGCCGCAAGGAGGCGGCCCTGAAGGGGAGCAGGCTGCCGGAAAGCTTTCGCCTGATAGACAGCGATACGAGAGAGGCGGTATATACCGGAGCCGTCAGCGATATTACCTACGATCGGGAATCGGGACTGTATCTGGGCAGGGCGGATTTCAGCGATTTTACGAAAGAGGGAAGCTTCTATCTGGAGTGCGGCTATATCGGACAGTCCTATCGGTTTCGGATCGAGGAGCGGTTCTTCGGGAAGCTTTTTGAAGAACAGTACGAGAGGCTGACCGAGGAGTGCAGGGAGGGCACGCTTTCCGTGTCCAACGCCGTTGTGCTTCTGGAGGCGTATGAGTGGTACGGGGAGATGTTTCCGGATGCGGACGCCGATCAGGTGCCGGATGTGCTGCCCGAGCTGCAGGTCTGGGTAAGCCATATGGAGTCGGCCGGCGTGGAGGAGAGCGAGACGGCCCTGTATGCGGCGTTTCTGGCCAAGTTCAGCTACCACTATCAAAAATTTGACTTCGGGTATGCCACCGACTGTCTGAAGCGCGCCTCTACGGTATTCGGTCAGGTACAGACGATGGGCAGGGATGCCGACAGCTTTTTTGCGCTGACAGAGCTCTATCGGGCCACGGGGCTGAGTACATACAGGAACAAAATACTGGACTATAAGAGCTTTTTCGAGAACAATACGAGTTATCCGGAGGAGTCGGGATATCTCTATGGCATTATGACATATATGGTGACGCGGCAAAGCGTCGACCTGGAGATGTGCGACGGGTTCATGGGAAGTCTCATGCATCGCGCGGAGGAAATTTCCGGCCGCTATGCGGACATCATACATCCCGTGACGGCGCGGAACAACGGTACGGAGGAGATTCTGAAGCGTGCCGTGGAAGTGTCATGTGCCAACTATATCATGAATAATTATCAATATACGAACATTGTGGAGCAGTTTCTTCATTACCTCATGGGAACCAATCGGGAGTCCGTCAATTTCTATGAGCGGGATGAAGTCAGGGCGGAATATCTGCTGCTGTTGGCACAGCTTGCTTCAGGCGAAGGGTAAGAGCGAAGGGAGTATTCGGTATTGAAAATCGTGGTTTTGGCGGGAGGAATCAGTACGGAACGGGACGTGTCCTTAAGTTCCGGCAGCATGATCTACAGAGCGCTGAAGAGCGGAGGGCATAAGGCAATTCTGCTGGATGTATACCTTGGGTATGAGGGAGACATCGAGGACATCTTTGAAAGGGATACGGATTGGGCGGCGCAGGTAGGCGCCATCGGCGAACAAAAGCCTGACCTGGAGAAGGTAAAGGCGAGAAGGAAACAGGAGGGGAAGGGCTTTTTCGGTCCCAATGTATTGGAGATCTGCTCAAGGGCCGACTGTGTCTTTCTGGCGCTCCACGGCGCCAACGGCGAGGACGGCAGGATTCAGGCGTGTCTGGAACTGTTGGGAATCCCCTATACGGGGACGGATTACGTCAGCTCCGCCATGGCGATGGATAAGGGAATCACCAAGGACATCTTTCGGGCATACGGCATTCCGACCCCTGAAGGAATCAGACTGAAAAAAGGGGAGCAGGAGAGCGTGCGGATTCCGTTCCCCTGCGTCGTCAAGGCAAGCTGCGGCGGCTCCAGCGTGGGCGTGAGCATAGCGAAAGACGAGCAGGAGTACGAGGCGGCCAAGGCGGAGGGCTTTTGCTACGGCGACGAAGTCATTATCGAGAGGTATATAAAGGGCAGAGAGTTCTCGGTGGGCGTGTTGGACGGGAGAGCGCTTCCGGTGATAGAGATGGTTCCCAAGACGCAGTTCTATGATTACAGGGCAAAGTATCAGGCGGGAAGTGCAGTGGAGATCTGTCCGGCGGAAATATCCGAGGAGCAGACCCTTGCCATGCAGGACATTGCGGAGCGGGTATTTCGGGCGCTGCGGCTTACGAGTTATGCAAGAATGGATTTTATGATGAGCGATGCCGGAGAGATCTTCTGTCTGGAAGCGAACACGCTGCCGGGCATGACGGCCACCTCGCTTCTGCCCCAGGAGGCAGCGGCGGCGGGCATGGACTTTGAGGAATTGTGCCGGCGGATACTGGATCACGCGCTGAGAAAGCGGCGCGGTCTCTGAAGCGGGCAGACTCTGAAAGGAAACGGGTAAGGATATGAATCTGACATTAGGAGAAATTGTGGCGGCCTGCGGCGGCACGCTTATTTTGGGCAAAAATGCATTGAGCGGCGACAGCGTAACGTCTGTGACGGTGGATTCCAGAAAAGTCGCGGAGGGCGGCGTATTCGTCGCCACTCCCGGTCAGAGGGCGGACGGTCACAGCTTTGTGGCGTCGGCTTTTTCCAAGGGAGCAAAGCTTGCGCTGGTGAGCAGGACGCCCAGAGAGCTTGCGCAGGAAATGCCGGACGCCGATCTTGACAAGGGCAGCTATGTGGTGGTGGAGGATACGCTGCAGGCCCTGAAGGAGATCGGGGAATATTACCGGCAAAAGCTGGATATCAAGGTGGTAGGTATCACCGGAAGCGTGGGGAAGACCAGCACAAAGGAGTTCATTGCCGGCGTGCTCTCGGAGAAGTACAATGTCTTAAAGACGGAGGGAAATCTGAACAATGAGATCGGCGTGCCTCTGACGCTGCTGCGCATACAGCCGGAGCATCAGGTGGCAGTGGTGGAAATGGGGATCAGTGAGTTCGGTGAGATGCACAGACTGAGCAAGATGGCAAGACCTGACATTTGTGTCATAACAAATATCGGGCAAAGTCACTTGGATAACCTGAAGACCAGAGACGGTATCCTGAAGGCCAAATCGGAAATCTTTGACTTTATGGCAGAAGATGCAAAGATCTGCCTGAACGGCGGGGACGACAAGCTGATCGCGCTGCAGGAGATCAAGGGACGCAAGCCTCACTTTTTCGGAATGGGGGAGGCTGCGGCAAAGGCTGCGGGCGGTCCCTGTGAGGTGACCGCCGTGAACGTGGTAAGCAAAGGTCTCTGGGGCAGCGATGCCAGGATCGTTACGCAGAAGGGCGCGTTTGACGTACACGTGCCGCTGCCGGGCGTCCATATGGTGCTGAATGCCGCCGCTGCGGCCTGTGTGGCGGAGCTGCTCGGCCTGACGCCGGAGCAGATCGCGTCGGGTATCGGCAAGATCGTTCCCCTCAGCGGGAGGACCAACCTGATGCGTCTTCCGGAGTATACCCTGATCGACGACTGCTACAACGCAAACCCCGCATCTATGCGCGCTGCTCTGGATCTGCTGGCGCTGGCGGACACGGAGAAGGTGGCGGTCCTGGGAGATATGTTCGGTCTGGGAGAGGATAATGCGGACGAACTTCACAGACAGGTGGGAGCGTATGCGGCCGAGAAGGGAATCGACCGCATCGTCTGCGTGGGCGAGCGGGCAAGGCATATGTCTGACGCGGCCTGCGGCGGTGCGAAGGACTCCCGTTGCGTCAGCTATTTCCCCTCGCTGGATGCGTTTCTGGAGGCGCTGGAGACAGAGCGGAAGCGGTATGTGCCGGAGGGCAGTACGGTCCTTGTGAAGGCCTCTCACGCCATGGAGTTCGACAAATTGGTGGACTATTTGAAAAAGATGGGAACGGCCTCCCTTCGTTGACTTTTCGGCCCGAATATGATACCCTTAAAATTGCTCGGTTTAGCGCTTTAAAGCGTGGAAAAAACCGGAAAAATACATACCTGTAAACGGTGCGAAAGGAACAAAAGTATGCCTGTAACAGAATATCTGGAGAGAAATGCGAGATTATATCCCGACGAGGTGGCTCTGGTGGAGCTGAATCCGGAACAGAAGGACACCCGCAGGACCACGTGGAAGGAGTACGAGCTGGTGGAGCCTGACAGATTTCAGGCCTACAGACGGGAGATTACCTGGAGCGTGTTCAACGAGAAGGCCAACCGAATGGCAAATATGCTGATTGGCCGCGGTATCCGCAAGGGCGACAAGGTGGCGATCCTGATGTATAACTGTCTGGAGTGGCTGCCGATCTATTTCGGCGTGCTAAAGGCCGGGGCCATTGCGGTGCCCTTTAATTTCCGGTATGACACGGAGGAAATATTGTACTGCGTGGAGCTGGCGGAGGTGGATATTATTCTCTTCGGCGCCGAATTCATCGGGCGTATCGAGATCAACGCCGAGCGTCTGAGCAAGGGCAGGCTGCTGATCTTCGTGGGCGACAACTGTCCGAGCTTTGCGGAGAGCTATCACGAGCTGGTGGCGGACTGCTCCAGCAAGGCTCCCGGCATCGAGCTGACCGAGGACGACTTTGGGGCCATCTATTTCTCGTCCGGCACCACAGGCTTTCCCAAAGCTATCTTACATAAACACAGAAGTCTGACGCAGGCGGCGGAGATGGAACAGAAGCATCACGCTACAGGCAGAGAGGACACGTTCCTGTGCATACCGCCCCTGTACCATACGGGCGCGAAATTTCATTGGATGGGCAGTCTGGTGGCGGGCAGCAGAGCCGTGCTCTTAAAGGGCGCAAGACCGGAGACCATTCTCTCCGCCGTGTCTCAGGAGCACTGCACCATCGTATGGCTTCTGGTCCCCTGGGCGCAGGATATTCTGGACGCCATGGACAGAGGGGATTTAAGGAAGGAGGATTATCAGCTGGATCAGTGGCGGCTGATGCATATCGGCGCGCAGCCGGTTCCGCCCTCTCTGATCAAGCGGTGGAAGGAATATTTTCCCAATCACGATTACGATACCAACTACGGTCTGTCCGAGTCCACGGGACCCGGCTGCGTGCATCTTGGCATGGAGAACATACATAAGGTGGGCGCCATCGGCGTGCCCGGCTATCGCTGGGAATGTAAGATCGTGGACGAGGCGGGAAAAGAGGTGGTGCAGGGCAGCGTGGGCGAGCTCTGCGTCAAGGGCCCCGGCGTCATGACCTGCTATTATAACAATCCCGAGGCCACCGCCGAGGTGTTGAAGGACGGCTGGCTCTTTACAGGCGATATGGCCATGCAGGACGAGGACGGTTTTATCTTTCTGGTGGATCGCAAGAAAGATGTGATCGTCAGCGGCGGCGAGAACATATACCCCGTGCAGATCGAAGATTTCCTGCGCAAGTTCGACAAGGTGAAGGATGTGGCCGTGATCGGTCTGCCGGACAGGAGACTCGGCGAGAAGACCGCGGCGATCATAGAGATCAAGGAGGGCTTTTCCTGTACAAAGGAGGAGATCGAGGAGTTTTCCATGGGCCTTCCCAGATATAAGCGGCCGAAGGAGATTATCTTTGCAGAGATTCCGCGAAACGCCACAGGCAAGATCGAGAAGCCCAAGCTGCGCAAGATCTATGGGGCGGACAATCTGGTGGCGAAGGAGAATCAGAGCTGATCTCCCGGTATGCGTTCTGAAGCACACAGAGGGATAGGCATGAGTTAGGAGAGATTACATGAGAGAATTAATGCTCGGAAACAAGGCGCTGGCCAGAGGACTTTACGAGGCCGGCTGTAAGGTCATTTCCAGCTATCCGGGGACTCCCAGCACGGAGATCACCGAGGAAGCGGCCAAGTATGACGAGATATACTGCGAGTGGGCGCCCAATGAAAAGGTCGCGCTGGAGGTGGCTCACGGTGCCAGTCTTGGCGGCGTAAGAAGCGCCTGCGCCATGAAGCATGTGGGACTGAATGTGGCGGCGGATCCCCTTTTTACCGTCTCTTATCAGGGGCTGAACGCCGGCCTGGTAGTCTGCGTGGCAGACGATCCCGGGATGCACTCCTCCCAGAACGAGCAGGATTCGAGACATTATGCCATGGCGGCCAAGCTACCCATGCTGGAGCCCGCCGACTCGGAGGAGGCGAGGGTCTTTGCAAGGAGAGCCTTTGAACTTTCGGAGCAGTTCAACACGCCTGTGCTGATCCGGATGTGTACAAGAGTGTCTCACTCACAGAGCGTGGCGGAGCCGGAAGAACGGGCGGTGCCAAAGCAGGTGCCCTATGTGAAGGACCCGACAAAGGTGATGATGACCGCAAATTCCCGAAACGCCCATCTGCGGGTGGAACAGCGGACCTTGCAGCTGGTGGATTATGCGGAAGACTGTGACCTGAACCGTGTGGAGATGGGAGATACCTCCCTTGGCATCATTACGTCCTCTACCTCCTATCAGTATGCAAAGGAGGTCTTCGGAGAGCGGGTCAGCATCTTAAAGCTCGGCATGGTCTATCCTCTTCCGGAGAAGCTGATTCTGGATTTTGCGGCGAAAGTGGACAAGGTGGC
Source organism: uncultured Acetatifactor sp. (assembly GCA_947624245.1). Taxonomy (GTDB): domain Bacteria; phylum Bacillota; class Clostridia; order Lachnospirales; family Lachnospiraceae; genus Acetatifactor. Next base: position 75,086 of record CANQJL010000012.1, read on the forward strand.
GGTGCTGGAGGAGCTGGATCCCTTTATCGAGAACCACGTAAGGCGGCTGGGCGTAAAGGTCTCCGGCAAAGATGTGTTCCCTGTCTGCGGCGAGTTTAGCCAGAATCTGGTGAGAGAGTGCATGGGTCTTGAGGTGCCGCAGACCATGACCGTCAAGGACAGTATTCCGGGGCGTCCTCCCGTGATGTGCGCGGGCTGTCCTCACAGGGGAATCTTCTACATTTTGAAGAAGAATAAGTGCATGGTGTACGGCGATATCGGCTGTTATACGCTGGGCGCCGTGGCGCCTTTGAATGCAATGGACTTAAATGTCTGCATGGGAGCCTCCTGCTCCGGTCTGCACGGCTTTAATCTGGCCATGGGCAGGGAGGGAGAGAAGCACAGTGTGGGCGTAATCGGCGATTCCACCTTTATCCACTCCGGCATGACGGGCATTACGGACATCTCCTACAATATGACCAACTCCACGGTGATTATTCTGGACAATTCCATCACTGGAATGACGGGACATCAGCAGAACCCCACAACAGGAAAGAACCTTAGAGGGGAGCCGGCGGGGAAGGTGGATCTGGAGAGTCTCTGTCACGCCCTTGGCTTTGAGCGGGTGCGGGTGGTGGACCCCTATGATCTGGCGGAGGCGGACAGGGTGCTGAAGGAGGAGCTGGAGGCGGAAGCGCCTTCCATCATCATCAGCCGCAGGCCCTGTGTCATGATAAAGGGAACGGTACACAATCCGCCCCTGGAGCCGAAGGAAGACAAGTGCGTGGGCTGTAAGGCCTGTATGCAGATAGGCTGTCCTGCAATCTCCGTGCGCGACGGAAAGGTGCGGATCGACAGCACGCTGTGCATCGGCTGTAAGGTCTGCACACAGATATGCAGGTTCGGGGCGTTGGAATAACGGAAGCGGAATTTTACGGGAAGGGATATACATATGGCCACAAAAAATATTATGATCGTAGGCGTAGGAGGCCAGGGGACGCTGCTGGCCAGCAAGCTTTTGGGATATGTGCTCTTAGGGCAGGGATACGACGTGAAGGTGTCCGAGGTACACGGCATGAGCCAGAGGGGCGGAAGCGTGGTGACCTATGTGCGCTTCGGGGAAAAGGTCTATTCCCCTGTGATCGATAAGGGGGAAGCGGACGTTATCATCTCCTTTGAGAAGCTGGAGGCGGCCAGATGGCTGGAATATTTAAAGCCCGGCGGGCGGATCATCGTAAATACGCAGGAGATGGAGCCCATGCCCGTAATCATCGGAGAGGCGGAATATCCCGACAATCTGGTGGAGAAAATGCAGGCGGCCGGAGCTCTGGTGGACGCGGAAGATTTTCTTGCCGTGGCGGAGGCGGCGGGCAGTTCCAAGGCTGTGAACATTGCTCTGATGGGAAGATTTTCCACATACTTCCCGGAGATTTCCGAGGAGGAATGGCAGAAGGCCATTGAGGCATGTGTGCCGGAAAAGTTCCTGGAGCTGAACCGAAAAGCCTTTGAGATGGGCCGCAGCGCATGAGATGAAAACGCCCTGATATCGCCGTTTCACGCGGCGGCATCAGGGCGTTTATATTTCGGTCAGATGAAGAAGCCTTGCGGCGTTGCCAGACAGCACGGCGTCCAGCTCGGCAGGAGAAAGCCCGCTTTCCCGCACCAGTGTCAGTGCTTCCGCCATATCTGTCCAGGGGCTGTCCGTGCCGAACAGAATCCGGTCGGTTCCGAAGCTTCTCGCCATTTGCAGAAACTTCTCCCTGCATAAGGCGGTGTGTTCGCAGACAATGTCGTCCGTGTTGGGGCGCAGCGGATCGAGAGTAAAGGCGGTGTCCAGATAGACGTCGCAGTCGGCCAGCGATTCCGCCGCTTCCTCCCAGCAGCCCCAGCCGCCCATATGGGCCAGCACCAGCTTATCCGGACGGACCTGCCTGCAGGCGGAGCGAATGCGGGAAGGGGCGGAAAAATCCGCGCCCGGGAAGCTGATATCGAATCCCGCGTGGGTCAGAATGATCAGACCGTTCTCGCAGGCGCATTCCATGATCCGAAGATAACGGATATCGTCGAAATAAGTCTCCTGAAACACGGGGTGGAGCTTGATGCCCCGAATGCCGCCTGCTGCAAGAGTCTTCAAAATGGTCCTGTAGTCCGTGTTGTCGGGGTGGATACCGCCGAAGGACAGAATCCCCGTCTCCCGAAAATGAGCGTTGGTCTCCATGGCAAGTCGGTTGATATCCTCCGCCTGGGCGGGTCTGGTCGCAACGGGCAAAAGTACCGCGCAATCGATGCCTGCAGCGTTCATGGAGCGCTTCAGACCCTCCGGCGTACCGTCGGAATAGTTCCTGATGTGGGCGCTGTCCGAAAGCCTGGCAATGGCACGGCGGGCAAGCTGCCGGGGAAATGTATGGGTATGAAAATCTATGATCATGCAAAAAATCCTTTCATAAAATCATTCAAAACAAGCCGTTCTGACCGCTTCAGCACAATTCCTGTGAAAAGAACTCCTCCTTCAGCTGAAAATACCTCTCGGAAATGATTCCGCTCACGTAACCGCCGAGATTTTTCCGCTGAGTCTTCTCCAGCCGGTCAATATAGACAGGCTTCTGAAATTCTATGACGACTTTGTTCTTTGTCACTCTGGGAATATGATCCTCGAATCCGCCTGCGGAATTCAGGATTACCATGGGAACCACCGGCGCGCCGCTCTTTTCCGCAAGCTTAAAGCTGCCCTCATGGAAAGGCAGAAAAGTGTCTTTTACCTTATTTCTGGTGCCCTCCGGAAAAATGCAGAGGGAAACGCCGTTCTTCAGCTCCTCCACGCCCTTGAGAATGGTCTTTAAGCCCTCTTTGATATTGCTCCGGTCCAGAAAGAGACAGTGTATGTTCTTCATCCAAAGATTCAGCAAAGGCCACCGCAGCATTTCCTTTTTCGCCACGTAGCCGGTTATCCCCGGAAACAGCGACAAGGTCAGCACAATGTCAAAATAACTGCGATGATTGCCCACATAGAGCACTGCGGTATCCGAAGGGATATTCTCCTGCCCTCGCACGATCAGGTCGGTGCCCGCAAGGCGGATAATACAGCGAAATCCCCAGCCTACGATCGCCTTGGAGCTTCTGTCCTTCAGCCCGGGATTAAATTTTCCGATGATCCATTCCGCGAACAGAACGGGAACAGACAGTACCAGATATAACACCAGAAACAATACAATGATGATAAAACGAAACATGCTTTTCTCCCACAGGGGCAGAGAATGGATATATCCTGCTGTGCCTGCCCCTTCTTCTGATTGTAGCATAAATCATTTTTTGTGTACATAGAATAGAGCAAAAGAATAATGGTTCATGTGAGGCGGTTTTGAAAAGAAAAGGAAAGTTGTTTTCGGCAGTTCTGGCAATGTGTCTGATCCTTTTGTCCGGCTGCACGTTTTTGAGCGAGGAGAAGATAAAGCTGAGAGATCTTGAGTTCACGGTCCTCAGTGAGGAGAAGATACCGGAGGAGTTTAAGGCGATCATCGAGGAGAAAAAGAGCGAGCCTTTTCAGATTACCTACAGTGACAACGAATATCTCTACATATGTGTGGGCTACGGCGAGCAGGAGACGGGAGGCTACAGCATTGCCGTGAACGAGCTGTATCTGACGGAGACAAATATCTGCGCCAACACGAGCTTACTGGGACCGGACGCATCGGAAAAAGGAAATAAGACGCCGTCCTACCCTTACATTGTGATCAAGACGGAATTTCTGGATCAGACGGTCATCTTTGAGTAAAAGATTTGCAAACAGGAAACACTTTTGACGGAAGTTTGATGCTTTTTTGTGATAAAGTAAAAAGCGAAAAAACAAACGGAATCAGGTGTAAAAAATGTACAAAGCGAAAATGGTAAATGACGCCTGAGTTATAATAAGCATAACCAGAAAGAGCCAGGAAACAAGCGGCTTTCACCGGTTATGCTTATTTTTTTACCCGTTAAATCTCAGGCAAAGGAGAGAAAGCACATCGCTCTGAAGCTGGCAATAAGGAAAGCTGCCTTATCTGATACTATACATACGTTCGAAAATCAAGGTATTTTTATTGGACAGTATGAGTGGTAAATTGAACTTATAGAACTTATAAAAACTGACAGGGAGGCAGATAAGATATGGGTTATGTATATGGAGATTCCGGCAATAAGATAATACATACTTCAAACTGCAGATATGCGGGCATGATAAAGAATAAAAAAATTATTTTTCCACTTTAGAAGCTGCGCGAGAAGCGGGTTATGTACAGTGCAAGTATTGTTCGCATATCCGGAAATATATGAACAGCGAGAGGAAAGAACTGGCTGAGTTCTGCAAAAGCAACGGATTATATTATGAATTTAACCGCAAAGATGGCGCACTTGATGTGATTTCACATACAGGCAGATGGAAAGTGATCGTAAACGGACAGAAACATTTTATCTGGCTTTATCATAAAAATCAGCG
>CANQJL010000013.1 GCA_947624245.1 uncultured Acetatifactor sp.
CTCTTGGATGGAAGACTCCTTCTCAGGTGCTGAAGGATTATAAGGGCAGAGTGTAACATATGTTTGACAAACCTACATTATGAAAAAATATAAAGTTTTTATAAAATTTTATTACAGAATCAAAAAACTTTTATTCTTATCACCGAAAAGCTCATAGGAGAAAGATCCAGAGACCCTGCAAAGGGAATCGTCTCGCTCTTTACGGACACCCGCTCCGGCGCTTCGAGAGTATTGCGGTCCGCCTCGTCTCCGGCAAGCATCTGCCGCTGCGCCTGCGCAGCCGCCTTCCACCCGTCCGGCAGCAGCAATCGGATCTCCTTTGCCGCCGCGTTGTGATTGACCGCCTTCACGATCAGCTCCCCGCACCTTTCGTCCAAAGTCACGTTGATATAGATGTGTTCCTCCGCAAAGCCCTTCTCCTGCCCCTCCATGGGCACCGTGACCGTACCGGAATTTTCACTGTACATTTTCTGCACATAGTAGCTGGGCGTTCCGTAGGCGCGCCGCTCGTCGAACCAGATCAGATTCGGCGTCCACTGTGCATATCCCACGCGGGCGAACAGGGGCGCATAGGACGCCATCACCACCAGATCCGCATTGCGCTCCACGCCGGTCAGAAAAGCCGCCTCCGCCAGCGCGCCTCCCAGCGTATTCGCCGCGGTCTTGTCCCCCTCGTCATACGCGGGGTGCGCCGCGTACTCTCCGGAGAAGACCTTCACCTCTCTGGAATAATTGTCATAGAAATCCACATGGTCGTAGAACCAGTCCGGTTTCATGTAATAATGTTCGTCCACCGCATAGCAGAACCGGGGATTCTCCCTTCCCCTGCCGTAGTAGAACTCCCATGCGCCGCGGTGATGCTGTGACGTAACGTCCGGCCCGGCGGAACCGATCAGACGGATCTGCGGATATCTTTCATGTATGGCCCTTTCAAATGCATCGTAGCGCTTAAAGAACTTTGTCTTCGGAGTCTCCCACTGTTCGTTGCCGATGCCCAGCATATCGAGGCCGAAGGGCGCAGAATGTCCCATTTTCGCGCGAAGGCCGCCCCAATAGGTGTCCTCGCCGCCGTTGGCGAACTCGATCAGATCCAGCGCGTCCTGCACAAATTCCCTGAATGCGGGATCGGACGGCTCCACCAGCTCATAAGACTGGAACTGGCACGCCAGCCCTACGGAAAGCACCGGAAGCGGCTTCGCGCCGATCAGCTCGCACAGCAGAAAATATTCGTAGTAGCCGAGCCCCAGCGTCTGATTGTAATGGGACCAGACGGAACACCAGCCGTTCTCCTCCGATGCGTCCGAGGTGGCCCACCGGTTAAAGTTGGGACGGCGCTCCTCCGTCGATCCCACGCTGTCCTTCCAGCGATAGCGGTTCTCCAGAGTACAGCCCTCCACCACGCACCCTCCCGGGAAGCGCAGAAATCCCGGCTTCAGGTCTCTCAGCATCTCGAAAAGGTCCCTGCGGAAGACGCCTGCCACGGCGTCACCCGGCATCATGGAAATAAAATCGAACTCCACGGTACCGGGGCAGGTGAGGGCGATCACGAACAGAGCGCCCTCCGTATCCTGCGACGGTGTCAGCACCGTCTCGTACTTCTGCCATTTCTGCCAGCTGTCCTTGGGCGCATGTACACAGGATACCGTCGCCTTGCCGCAGCATCCCCCGCCCATCTCCACGCGGACTTCAAAATCTCCCTCGTAGGCCGCCGCCCTGGCATAGAACGAGACACGGTATTTCTGCCCCTTTTTCAGGAACAGGCCCCGATAGGCCTTGTTGGAAAAGCCCTGCCCCGCACAGAATGCCGTAAATCGCAGATAATGGGGATTGTTCCTGTGGACCGGGCTCCCCGAGACATACTCCATTCTGCCCTCGCCGTTTTGCCCGGTGGCGGACCAGCCGTACCCGCAATCCTGCCGGGCATAAAAGTCCCCGTTCTTCCCGCAGCACTCCTGAAATTCAAAGGCCCTGTTCTCTATCAGCTCCGCGTACAGGCCTCCGTCCGCCCCGTAGTTGATATCCTCGAAGAACAGTCCGATTCTGTCCTTTGCAATGGCGGCTCCTCTTTTTTCGGTAATCTTAAGCTCCATGGTCATGAATCCTCCTAAAAACTATTCTTTGATCGGGGCCGGCGAAAGAAGCGAGATACACTTCTCGGACAACCGGCGATACCCTGTCACTTTCTTCAACAGCTCCAGCACAATCGCCACGCCCAGGCTCGTCCCCAGAAGCACCAGAAGGATAAGCCAGTCCCTGTGGAAGGAATAAATGAAATCCGTATAAAAATAATAATAGATAAAGGTGTGCGTCAGAAAAATATTCATGGAGTATTTTCCCAAAAAGGCCAGCACCTTACTGAGGACCGGCACCAAACAGATGCCGTAAAAAATCATGCAGGGAATCGTAAATGCCAACAGGTATCCGAAAATCATATTTACATAGACCGCCAAGCCGTAGCAAAGACCAAAGAGCACCACGCACAACGCGAACCTTGCGGCGCGGGCCTTTTTATCCTTTGCGGGAGCGAACCAGCCCTCATAGGCAAATGCGATTCCAAGGACGGCGCTGGGAAGAAGTTCCGCAAACAGCACGATATTGCTCACGGTCAGAGTGACGGCAGGAAGCAGACAGAACACAGGAAGCAGCAGATACCGAAATTTCCGGTACAAAAGGTAGAGCATAGGCATGGTAAAAATGAGCAGCACCGCATAGGACAAATACCACCATGTCACATTTATCGTAGGAATGCCGCAGTATGCCGCAAGTCCCAGCGCATCTACCGCCATTCGAAGAAGCAGCCGAATCGGATTCCCGAGCCCTTCCACAGCATACAGGGCGGGGATACTTGTCCCCATGACAAGTCCGCTGTAAAGAAGCGCCGGCACATAAACGAACCACACCGAAAGCATCACCTTGAGCCATCTGCGCACGCTCAGTGCCGCCAGCTCTCTCGGGCCCGCATTCGGATCCTTCTGAAAGGATTTGGTCATGCCGTAGGCGGACAGAAAAGCAAACCCCGCGATACATATTTTGCAGAACATCACCATGTTGTTCATGGTACCGCGATTTCCGATCAGGGTCTGCACACCGTAGCGTTCCACTGCATCTCCTAAGAAAACATGATGGAATAACAGCATCAGGACCAGTACGCCCTTTGTCATATTTGTGTGCTCTTTTGTAAATTCACCGTTTCCCATACCGTTTTCTCTCCATGTCATTCTTTTCGAGGATATCCTTCAAAGTTTAAATTCCTGCCACAATTTCCTATCCGTATAAAAAACGCCGCAAAACCAATGATTTTACGGCGTTTTCCGCATTTTGCACCATAAAAGCTCAACTTATGCACATATCCCGCACGCCTTTCCTCTTTCCTCATACTCGGCGCGCGATTTCTCTAATCATACCATTTCCCCCGCCATTTGTAAAGCGTTCTGCAGGGCAGGCGCCTTCAGATCAGGCAGTGTCGGATTCTTTCAGAGCCGCAGCAAAAATACAGGCTTCGGATCACGGGAGCCAGGAGATGTTCACGGCCTCCATCTGATTTGTGTTCTTGTTAAATTCAAAGGAATATCCGCTCTGCCCCATGTAGATCTCGGAGTCCACATAGTACTTGACATTATTATATTCATCGATCTCCGTGGCATTGCCGTTATTTTCCAAAAGCTGCTCCTTGGTCAGCGTAAACGGGAAGGAAAAGCACACCTCCTCCTGAGCATCGGCGATCTGAGCCGTGATCTCCTCATTCATGCTGTCCTCATAGTCCGGCTGGGGAACGTAGATCGTATACCATCTCACGGAACAAAGCAGGCATTCCGCCTCGCTGATACTGTCGTCCGTCATATTGAGGAAGGAGAACTGCATCCAGACATAGTCGTTGATCTCCACACTGTATCTGCCTGTCTCATAATTGCTGTTCACATTGTTGCCGGCGTTCTTCAGCTCGGCTTCGTCGAACGGAATGCCGCCGTCGATCATATCCTGCAGCGTGCTCTCTCCGAGCGTAAATATCTGTCCCTTATAGGCGAAGCATCTCTTCTCAAGGTCGGCATAATCCTCGCTCAGTCCCTCCACGGGAACAAAAGGCTTCGGCTGTGACGCCACCTCTTCCGCCTGCGCGTCCTCCGGCTCGGAGCTTGCCGCCTCGTTCGTCTCCTCTGTCCCCGAATCCCGCTCCTGTGTCTCCTCCGCGTCCGACTCTTTTGTTTCCAGGGTCTCGCTTTGGTCGGCCTCGCTCTCAGAGACGCTCTGCATTTCCCCCGCGGCGCCTCTTCCTGCGCAGCCCGTCATCAGGCACAGCACAGCCGCAGCGGTGAGGATTCCCTGTAGTTCTTTTCTTCTTTTCATACTTTTTCTCCTTTTTCTTTTCTTTTTTGCATCTCGGTCTGCGGTCGGCCGGTCCTGCCGCACAGGCCCTGCGCCGGTCCGAAGAGCAGAGATACCGCAAAAGGAATTATCAGGAGAAAAGGCTGTTCTTCACAAGCGAAATCTGGTTGCTGATGCGCAACGAACGGTTGATTGCGGCGAAAAAGCCTGATTTTCCGCCGCCTCTGTCTCTGTGATATCATAGATGTCAAGATAGTACAGTTCGTCCAATACCTCAGGGCGGTCGTCCGCGAATCCGCAGATACAGAAAATATCTCCGTTCTCCAGATCGCAGTACGCCTCAAAGTAATAGTGGGTCAGTTTTTTTGTTTTCCCGTACTCCAGCACGGAATAGGTGTCATAATAAAACGTGCGGCCGCCCCATTCGATCTCTCCCTGTTCCATGGTTTCGGAAAGTCGGGAGGAGACAGATGAGCGCACCATATCCTCCGCTGTCAGCCACGTGTAGTTCAGCGTGTTTATCCGGATATAGATCTGTTCGTCCGTGTCAAGATAGGTCTTGCCGGTCAGATCGTCGAAAACGATCTGACTGTTCTCCGGCAGCCTGTAGGAGACGATCCACTCCCCGTCACCGCAGAGGATCGAATCCTCCGAACGATATGCTCCGTTGGGGTCAAGGTTCTCATCCTCCATCCAGAGGGTGCCGGCAGGGTCGTCCCGCTCCTTGGTGGGAACCGCCCGGACAAGCACATTGAGCGCCGCCGCCTCCGCCTCTTCGTACATACGGCTGCGACGCTTCGTCTCAAGCTTTTCCATATCGATCCCGTCAAAGCGGAGCACCGCCAGAAAGCGCCTTCCGGCGTCCGCGGGGAACAGCAGCACTTCATAAAAGGAGCGATCAAAATCACTTCCCCTCTCGTCCGCCATACTGATGGCATATCGGATATAGGTCTGTCCGTCCCTGTCCAGCAGCTGCGGTTCTTCCTCGATCCGATAGCCCGAATCCGTCAAAGACTTTTTCTTGCTGTCCATGCGCTCCCACAGCTCCTCAACGGTATCGTCCTCGATATCGATCTGAATCAGGTATTCGTCCTGCTGTCTGATGTTCATGCAGCCGCTCTCATGGACACATGCCATTCCCTTTTCCGGCACGGCGAATTTCATGCCTTTGAAGACAATCTCCCATGCCTCGGACATATTTGCGCCATTTTCGGCGCCTGCCGTATCTTCTCCGTCCGATCCGGCGCCTGCCGTATATTCTCCGTCCGATCCGGCGTCTGCTGTGTATTCTCCGTCCGATCCGGCGTCTGCTGTGTATTCTCCGCCGCTGCCGTCCTTATTTTCTCCGTCTGTTCTCCCGAAGGAGAGAATGCCCGAAAACCACAGACCCATAAATGCGGCAAGCAGAAATACTGACACCGCCGCTGCCGCACAGCCCCATCTCCACCTGCCGCTCATGATTTCTCCTTTCCCTTCCGCTCATTCGTCATACGCACCTTTGCCGCACATGATATTTCCCCTATACAGAGCAGGAACAGAAGCAGAAAAAGGAGCGTCAGTACAAGGAATGCTGCCAGCGTGCCGATATTGTAATCGTAGAATATTCCATTCTGTTCCTCGTTGGTATAACACTCGATATAATCCCCCTGACGGATACCGTCCGCGTCCAGCCACAACGTCCTTACGACCTTGCGGCCCACATCGTCATAAATCCCAAGATCCGCTTTGGTATACTGTCTGTAGACCCTCTCCACCTTGGCCTGCTCCAAAAGATCGTCGTCCTTCGGCCGGGGATAACGCATCAGAAAGACCGCAAGGGCCACCGCACAGAACACAAAGGCTCCGCCCAGCAGCACCGCCATACTGTACAGCCGCAGACGGGACAATCTGCCGCGCGTTCTCTCGGCAGACTCTGCCTGCTCCTCCCCGGGCGCGGCTTCCTCCCTGCCGTACAGAAATTCCGTGATACTGACATGGAGGATCTCACAGATGTCTGCCAGCTTGTCCAGATCCGGATAGGCCTTATCCAGCTCCCATTTGGAGACCGCCTGTCGGGTCACGCCCACCTTTGCGGCAAATTCCTCCTGGGTCAGGTTGGCCGCCCTGCGGTATTCCTGTATCTTATCTCCGATCAACAGCATAACTCGTCGTCTCCTTCAAAAACGGCTCTGCGCTTTCGTTTATAGGATATCACCCCCTATGGGAAAATTCAATTACATTTCAGACATGGCTTAACACACATTCCGGACGCTGTCCTTCCCTTGCATAGTTACAATACATTTAGACCGAATATTAAATACTTAATTGCAAGTCAAAGTCACTTATGATATACTATATGACATGGGAAACCAGAGAGCCGGGCGGCTTACCCTCTTTTTTAATCGGAGGGGCTAACCCTCCAGACGAAAGAAAGGAGGGATACCAATGATTACATATTCTGATCTAATTCAGATAGGTATATTCATTGTAGCCCTCATAGGATTGTGTTACACAATCTTTAAGGGCAGAAAATAGCCGCCACTACTGCAATAGTGACGGCTGTTGAAATGTAACATGCCATAGTTACTTGGGGTAGCCGCTTCTCTGGCTTTCCCGCTTTCTATTCATAATATAACATAAGACTTTTATCATTGCAAGTGTCATTTAAAGGAGGATTCGTGCATCAATCGCCGTCTTCTTCAGACAAACCGCTCACATTTCGTCCAAATAGAGCTGGACGCGGTTGTCAATAATTTCCGCCGTTTTCTCTGCAGTCTGATCACCTGCGTAGTAATCATCAAGTTCCTCATAAATAATGTCCGTTATATCCTCATAAGCTCTGGGAGCAGGCACGCACTGAGCAAGAAAGGAATTTACCTCCCCGTATTCGTCTGCAGGCAGATTAATCACCGGAAGGCCGCAATATAATTCCATGGTATCATTCATCTGCACCTCGTTTCCCAAAAGCCCTTCCAGATAGGCCGATACCGCAGCCGGGTCGGAGGCGTTTTTGTTCACTACGACAACGCCGTCAGCATCCAGATAACTCCCGTTGCCTCGCTCTGACGGAAAGCCCACATAGTGACTTCCCTGTACGCCGTGGGTCTCGGCATACTCGGCGGCATCCTGCAGAGTGCTGATCTGATCGAACACCATCAGACTGCCGCCTCCGCCTATTCTGTCATCGCGCAGTCCTTCATAAGATGAACTGTCATATTTTCCTACACATTTCAGAAGACGAATAAACCTGTCATCTTCAAAATGGCTTCCCCTGTTCTCCCAGTCTATCAGAAAAGAACTCTCCAGATTATCAAATGTCAGCCAGCGCACAACGGCCAGCGAGCCGTAATAGGAGCCGCTCTTCTCATAGTATATCTTGTTTTCCAGCTTTCCGCTTTCCATCAGCTCCAAAATATCATCCAGAGTCCAGTTGTCCCCGCTCCACACACTTTCCCCTACCAGCAGTGACCGCGCACTGATTTCGGGCGCAATACCCGCAAGCGTTCCGTCCACAGTCCCCATTTCCAGTACACCCGGAAGAATTTTGGACAAAGCTTCTTCCGAAAGATACTCCCGAAGATCTGCCAGCATATCCTTTTCATATAATATCTCCATATCCTCAAGGGAGACAAACATGACATCCGGCCCGTGCCCTGCCGCCAGCTCCGCCATGATCCGGCTGCGGTAGTCCTCCGCAGTTGAGCCTTCCGATTCCTCATACGTAAACGCATAATTGGGATTCATACGGCTGGCCACCGGCACACTGTTCCTTACTCGCTGGGACACTACTGTCGTCAGACTCACGATGCGGGCAGCCTCAGAACGCTCAGTGGGATATTCCGACAATGTAACGATCCAATCCTCCTGCCCGTCGGCGAAGTTTCCCCATACTCTGAGTATGGGCGGCTTATCCTTCCGCAGCACCAGCATGGACTGATAAGCATCATCAATGCCATTGCGGTCATAGCGGAATATCAGCTTTCTCACGCCGGATTCAACATTCCATTTGACAATGCCGAATCCGTTTTCATAGTAAAGGTCATTCCCCACCATGCCATACAGCTGCTTTACATGATCATCTTCCACCGCCGCGACGGTATGCACCTGTTTCTCCTTCACATCGAACCAGACCAGTCTCGAACTTCTTACGTTATTAATGTTCCAAATCAAAAAGATCAAGTCACCGTCCTGTGTCTTCATGGGGGCGCAGATCTGTTCCGATTCCGACACCTGATGATCCATCACAAGCTTGCCTTCCGGATTCAGAATATACAGCCGACTGAACGGAGCATCATTCGTTCCCGTTCTGATATAGCTGTTCCCATCTCTGTCACATCGCCACGAAATGTCAATAGTCTGACCGAGTTCCGTAAGTCCCTGCGTCTCAAAAAAAGAGCGCCAATCGACCTGCTCCGCATTTCCCTCCGAATCCGTCAAGGTCAATCCGTTAAACAGCTGGGTGTAGGTCTCGCCACCTTTCTCGTCCGTATCGACCTCAAGCTCCAGCACATGGAAGGCATAGGCCCCATCTTCCAGGACATCTATTCCCCTCAGTAATTTTCTGGTTTCCCCCGTCTTTTTGATTCCTATCTTCTCCAGGTCAAGCTCACTGACCGACGTTTCCATTGATCCGGTATCGTATATTTCCAGATAGCATTTGTTAAATACATATTCCCCGTTACTTATAATCGGCAGCGCCTTATATATTTTTTCACCGCAGCACGCTGCCTGAACAGATTCGCCGACATGCTCTGTCTCCTCATTCCAGGTCACGTCTCCATGTTCCCAAGGAATGTACTCATTCACCCAGAGCGCCTGTTCCTCCACCACTCCCTTGCCAACCGCAAATCCGTTCTTCTTCCAGTCCAGAGCCTGCGGATCTGCCTGCGCTTCCTCCCTCTGCTTCCCGCAGCCGGACAGGCAGAGCAGACATAACAGCGGCAGAATGAAATGATATTTTTTCATGTGATATTTCTCCTTTCGCGTCCGGATTTTCGGAGACTATTTATCATATTCATATATTCTAATAACAGGCAACTTTTTCCTGTACTGTTGAATCAGTTCGACTGCTCCCATTCCTCTTTGCTGCCGCCATATACATTCAGATCCATATAGGGTTCCTGTTCGGACATACCGCCTTCATCTTTTAATATTTACCTGATGACAGCATTGATAATTTCTGAGAGTTCCGCTGTATCCAATGTTCTTCCCTTTTTTGCAATCATAACATTAGACAAATCATTTATATGTACTTTCTGCAGCGAATCTAATTTTACAAATGTTCTTTTGGGAAACGGGGGATCGTAATTGATAATCTCCCTATTCGTCGGAATTGACAGCTTCCACTCTTTACCTGTCACAGAAGATACTGTAAGAATTTCTACATAATCCCCATCTACGCCAACAACAAGATAAGGTCTGTCATAGGCCGGAAGATTTCCATCTGGGAAACGTATTCTGCCCCAAAATGCCTGACCTGCAATAAACGTCTGCGGCATTAATAAATCACCAGCCTTCCGTCCTCTTGACAAATACTATAGGCATCTTCCTCACATACCTTGGAAAATTTTTCTAATTCTGCAATCAGTTCGTCCGTCATGACTAAGTCATCATAATAAAATGTAACTCCGTTTATCACTTCATGTCGCGGTGTATTTTTTTTCGTTTCCTTATATGCCTTTATCGCCCTTCCGACAGCTTCAATATCATCGGGAAATGCGCTAAAATCCACCACTGATTTCCTTTTATCATGATAACCTTCACTCGATGTTCCATCGTGATATGCCTGTTTCCATGATTTGAACTGATGATTTAAATCCGATAATTCCTTCGCAGACAAATGACCGTAAATGCCTAATACAGCATTTAATATTTCATATTCTTCTTGATCAAAATTCGGATTAAATTTTTCGCTTTCCGACTTGAAAGCATAATAGTCATTTCTATATTTCAGTCGGACTTTTTCAACGACTAATCCATTTTCAAAAGCAAGGATATCCTCATCATAAAGTGGTTTTTGGTATTGTGAGATATAAGCCATATTTGCCAACACAAGCAATTTCTGTAATTTCATATTTCCGTCATAAGTATTCGGCTCTGAATCGGCTCCGTTCTTTATAAAAAATTTAGCATACTCATACACATCTCTCATACGCCATACCTCCGATCACATTCACTCCTATATACATAATATAAAACGACAATATTCAAGTCAACCATTTTGTGAAATGCGCTCCGCAATACTGTCGTTTCATAACATACTCTTTTTGCTCATAATTATCATTGTTCTGCAATTATTTTTTTCACTACGGCTGATCGCTATCTGATTAAATTTTCTTATGCTCTATATTTGTGTGCTTCCTGTTTGCCGCCTGTGTGCCTCGCGGCAAAATTTAGGGCCTCCGCTGACAATTTTCATCAACGGAAGCCCTTGATTTTACGCTATTTCTCAGAATCTGCAATCGCTTTTTAGAACCCGCAATCGTTTCTCAGAACTTACAATCGTTTCTTAGAATTTGCCTGCTTTAGCAGCCTCTTCTATAGACACAGCCACAGCCACGGTAGCGCCTACCATGGGGTTGTTACCCATGCCGATCAGGCCCATCATCTCCACGTGTGCAGGGACGGAGGAAGAACCCGCGAACTGCGCATCGGAGTGCATACGGCCCAGCGTATCGGTGAAGCCGTAGGAAGCGGGACCTGCCGCCATGTTATCGGGATGCAGGGTACGTCCGGTGCCGCCGCCGGAGGCAACGGAGAAGTACTTCTTGCCTGCCTCGGTCCTCTCCTTCTTGTAGGTTCCTGCAACGGGGTGCTGGAATCTGGTGGGGTTGGTGGAGTTGCCGGTGATGGAAACGTCCACATTCTCCTTCCACATAATGGCAACGCCCTCGGGAACGGAGTTCGCACCGTAGCAGTTCACCTTGGAACGAAGGCCGGTGGAGTATGCAATACGGTCGGTCTCCTTCACGGTGTTGGTGTAGGGATCGTACTCGGTCTCCACGAAAGTAAATCCGTTGATACGGGAAATGATCTTTGCTGCGTCCTTGCCGAGACCGTTCAGAATAACGCGCAGCGGCTTCTGACGAACCTTGTTCGCCTTCTCCGCAATACCGATCGCGCCCTCTGCGGCCGCAAAGGACTCATGGCCTGCCAGGAAGCAGAAACAGTCGGTGTCCTCCTCCAGCAGCATCTTGCCAAGGTTGCCGTGGCCCAAGCCCACCTTACGGGTGTCCGCAACGGAGCCGGGAATACAGAATGCCTGAAGTCCCTCGCCGATGGCTGCAGCAGCCTCGGAGGCCTTCCTTGCGCCCTTCTTGATGGCGATGGCAGCGCCTACGGTGTAAGCCCAGCATGCGTTCTCAAAGCAGATGGGCTGGATCTTCTTCACCTGATCGTAAACGTCCAGACCGGCATCCTTGGTGATCTTCTCCGCTTCTTCGATAGAGGAGATACCATAGCTGTTCAGAACTTCGTTGATCTTATCGATACGTCTTTCATATGATTCAAATAAAGCCATTTTTTCTGTCCTCCTTCATCCTTATTCTTTTCTGGGATCGATGATCTTCACAGCATCGTCCACGCGGCCGTACTGGCCCTTTGCCTTCTCCCATGCAGTGGTGGGATCGTCGCCCTTCTTGATGAAGTCGGTCATCTTTCCGAGGCTCACGAACTGATAGCCGATGATCTGATCGTCTTTATCCAAAGCAATACCGGTCACATAGCCTTCGGCCATCTCCAGATAGCGGGGACCCTTTGCCAGTGTGCCGTACATGGTTCCCACCTGGCTTCTGAGACCCTTGCCCAGATCCTCCAGACCGGCGCCCACAGGAAGTCCCTCCTCGGAAAATGCGCTCTGGGAACGTCCGTATACGATCTGCAGGAACAGCTCTCTCATAGCGGTGTTGATGGCGTCGCATACCAGGTCGGTATTCAGTGCCTCCATTACGGTCAGTCCGGGAAGGATCTCGGCGGCCATAGCTGCGGAGTGAGTCATACCGGAGCAGCCGATGGTCTCCACCAGAGCCTCCTGAATGATGCCCTCCTTCACGTTCAGGGACAGCTTACATGCGCCCTGCTGAGGAGCACACCAGCCCACACCGTGTGTGAAACCGGAGATGTCTTCCACTCTCTTGGCCTGTACCCATTTTGCTTCTTCGGGAATGGGTGCGCAGCCATGATGTACGCCCTGAGCTACCGGGCACATTTCTTCAACTTCCTTTGAATAAATCATGTGAAATCTCCTTTCAATGTGTATATATGTTATTATTTCATCAGGACTTTTGACAAAATAATATCATTCGCGTACATTTTCTCATATTTAGAGCAAAAAATCCAGAGGTTTTTTCAGATTGCCTGCATTATGTGAGCATCATTCTGTCGTTGGCGAACTCTCCTCCGCTGGCCTCCTCAAATTTGGCCAGCAGATCCTTCACATGCAGATTGCGCTTTTCTTCACCGGACACGTCATAGATGATCCGGCCCTCGTGCATCATGATCAGGCGGTTGCCGTGGGCGATGGCGTCCTTCATATTGTGGGTCACCATCATAGCCGTCAGTTTGTTTTCCGAGATGATCTTATCGCTGATCTCCAGTACCTTTGCCGCAGTCTTGGGGTCCAGAGCGGCGGTGTGCTCGTCTAAGAGCAAGAGCTTCGGATGCTTCATAGAGGCCATGAGCAGCGTGATCGCCTGTCTCTGGCCGCCGGACAAAAGACCGACTTTCGTGGTCATTCGCTCCTCCAGCCCAAGCCCCAGCGTGGCGAGCTTCTCGCGGAATTCCTCTCTCTCTTGTCTGGTGATGCCCCATTTCAGAGTCCTGCGCTGTCCTCTCCTGCAGGCAATCGCCATGTTTTCCTCAATGTCCATGGTGGCCGCCGTACCCGTCATGGGGTCCTGAAACACACGGCCCAGAAATACGGCGCGCTTGTGCTCCGGCAGTCCGGTGATGTCGGTGCCGTCGATGATGATCCTGCCGCTGTCCACAGGCCATACGCCCGCTATGGCATTCAGGGTCGTCGATTTGCCGGCACCGTTGCCTCCGATGATGGTGACAAAGTCTCCGGTGTTCAATTTCAGATTCACACCGTCCAGCGCCGTCTTTTCGTTGACGGTGCCTCTGTTAAACACTTTATGTACCTCATTGATCTCCAATGCATATGCCATTATCGCGCCACCCCCTTCTTGACACTCCGCTTTTCCTTCAGGTAAGGAATCGCCAGGAAGATCGCAACGACGATAGCAGAGAACAGCTTCATATTCTCCGACGGCATCTTCAGCCACAGGACGAACTGATATACCATGTAGTAGATGACCGCTCCGAGGATCACGGCGATCAGAGTATAGGCGAAGGCCAGCTTTCTCTTGCTCGCGAACTTTCCGAAAAGCACTTCTCCGATGATCACGGCGGCCAGGCCGATCACAATGGCGCCCCGGCCCATATTGATATCCGCCGCACCCTGGAACTGTGCGTACATTCCCCCGCACAGGCCCACTAAGCCGTTTGAGATCATCAGCGCCAGCACCTTGATAAAGTTGGTGTTGATTCCCTGCGCTCTCGCCATACTGCCGTTACAGCCCGTGGCGCGTATGGCGTGGCCCTGTTCCGTGCCGAAGTACCAGTACAGAACGGCGACCAGCGCAAGCAGGAACAGCGTCATTCCCAGGAAGAACATACACTTGCTTAAGGTGGAGCCCTCCGTCACATACCTGAGGGAAGTCACCAGAGGATAATTGTCCACGCTGACAGGCTGATTGGATTTCCCCATGATCATCAGATTCACGGAATACAGAGAGATCTGCGTCAGAATACTTGCCAGTATCCCGGGAATTCCGAGAAGTGTGTTCAAAAGTCCGGTCGCAAGTCCGGCCAGCATTCCCACCAGAAACGCGGCCGGCAGAGACAGAAGCGGTGACACGCCCCCGCGGATCAGCATGACAGACACTGCCGCCCCTGTGGCTATGGAGCCGTCCACTGTCAGATCCGGAAAATCGAGCAGGCGGAAGGTGATATAGACTCCCAGCGCCATAATGCCCCATATCATTCCCTGCGCGATGGAGCCGGGGAAAGCCCGTAACAGGGCAAGGGGATTCAAGGTCATCAAACACAGCATCTTCTGTCCTCCTTGTCATGATGATCGGCCGTATCTACGTCACGGCAAAACAGGTCACTGTACGTGTAAAAATCAGATAGGGACAGTGTTCTTCACGCTATCCCTATCCGCTGTTCTTGTCTCTGTGCCTTTATTCGCTTACGATCGCCTCATATCCTTCGGGGATCGTGATACCGAGCTGCTCACAGATCTCGGCATTGTACTTCTTGGTCACATTGGGAGCGAAACGCACATCCATGGTAGAGATATCTGCGCCCTCCTCAAGAATCTCATATGCCATCTCACCGGTGGCATAACCGAGATCGTAGTAGCTGATGGACAGCGTCGCAACGCCGCAGCCGCCGCAGATTCCCTCCTCACCCGCAATTACGGGCACCTTGGCGGGAACCACAACATTGTATACGGTCTCCGTCACGTTGGCAAGGGTGTTGTCGGTAGGGATATAGAGCACATCGCACTCGCTTGCCGCCGTGGTCACAACGGACTGTACCTCATTGGTGTCCGCGATGCCGTATGTCTGGTAAGGAATATTGTCCTCCTCCAGCGCCTGGCTGAACAGCCGGATCTGATAATCGGAATTGGGCTCTGCCGTACAGTACAGAAGGCCTACCTTCTTTACGTCGGGGAACAGCTCCAGAACCATATCCTCCTGCTGGTCGATAGGAGCCAGGTCAGAGGTTCCGGAAATATTTCTGCCGGTGGAACCGGTCCAGTCCGCAATCTCAAGCGCGGTGGCATAGTCGGTAATGGAAGTTCCGAGAATGGGAATGCTGGTGGTCGCTGCCGCAGCGCTCTGCAGAGGCGTGGTGGCATTCGCCAAGATCAAATCAACACCGTCGGACACAAAGCCGTTGCAGATGGTTCCTGCCACGTTCTGGTCGTTCTGTGCGTTCTGAAGCTGGAAGGTCACTCTGTCCGCTCCCAGTTTGTCTACCAGCGCGTCCTGAAATCCCTGCGTGGCCGCATCCAATGCGGGATGCTCCACCAGCTGACAGATGCCGATCGTGTATGCCCCCCCCGTTCGACGCGCTGTCTGCGCCGGTATCTTCACCGGCATCATTGCCTGTTTCAACATTTGCATTGCTGCTTTCCTCTGTGTTTCCGGCATCGCCGCCGCAGCCTGCCAGCATCGTCATTGCCAGCACTGCGGTAAGCAGTACGGAAAGAACTCTCTTCTTCATAATTTTCTCCTCCTTTATCCTGTCGCCGCTTTTATCGTTTCAGGCGCGGCGCCATCTTGATAAATATAACTCATTTCCTATAGTTCGTCAATATTTTTGATTTCTTTTTGTCCGTGCCACCTCGTTCGCACGGCTGTCTTACGGGGCTGCCGCCTGCTTCGGCACAATGTGCGCCTCGTCCTTATAGATACATTCCGCCGGTATTACCCCTCTGACACAGGAGAGGGGATAGATATTTGTGTCCCTGCCCACTACGGTCCCGGGATTTAAGACGCTGTTGCAGCCCACCTCCACGCGGTCCCCCAGCATGGCGCCCATCTTTTTCAGGCCGGTGGCCACGGACGCCTCCCCCCTTGCCTTCACGATCACAAGCGTCTTATCGCTCTTTACGTTGGAGGTAATGGAGCCGGCTCCCATATGGGCCTTAAATCCCAGCACACTGTCGCCTACATAATTGTAATGGGGCACCTGGACCTTGTTGAACAGCACAACGTTTTTAAGCTCCGTGGAATTGCCTACAACGGCTCCCCTCCCCACAATGGCATTGCCGCGCACAAAGGCACAGTGGCGGATCTCCGCCTCCTCATCTACGATCAGGGGGCCGTTCAGAGCTGCCGTGGGCGCCACCTTCGCGCTTTTGGCGATCCAGATGTCCTCCCCGCGCTTCTCGTACAGATCCGAAGGGAGTTTCTCGCCCAGGGAAATGATGAAGTCGTGAATCTTCGGCAGGACCTCCCAGGGGTAGACCGCTCCCGCAAAAAGCTCAGCGGCTATGGTCTCATTTAAGTCGTAAAGCTCAGCTACAGTCATATTATTCATATCAAACCTTCCTCTTTATCGATAATTTTGAGCGGCCTCTCTGAACTGGGTGTACAGAGCCTGCTGATTGTTCAGATTCTTTACATATTCCGTGCGCCGGCTCACGAAGCCCGTCAGCTTCTCCATATACTCCTGCGATGTGGTATCGCCCTGCGCCACTTGGGTCAGTCCCTTTTCCCAGCTTGCGGTCAGCGCCGGATCGAGCAGCGGTCTGATGGAGCTTTTCACCACGTCGTAGATCATCTCCCCCATCAGAGTGGGCGTCAGCACCTGGGTCTTTTTATTCAGCGCCAGATACTCGATGTTCACCAGCTTTTTCAGTATCTCCGCACGGGTGGCGCTGGTTCCGATGCCGCTTCCTTTGATCTGGGCGCGCAGCTCCTCGTCCTCGATGAACTGTCCCGCATTTTCCATGGTAAGTATGATGCTTCCGGAGGTATAACGTTTGGGCGGCGAGGTCTCTCCCTCCTTGATCTCATAGGAATCCGCCCCGACCCGATCGCCCTTTTTCAGATTCGTCAGAAGCTTTGTCAGCTCCTCGTCGTTCAGCTCCGTCTCCTGACTCTCGCCGGACGCGTCCTTCTTAAAGGAATACCCCGTCACCTTCAGATAGCCCTCCTGCGCCAGCACCTTGAAGTTCGCAAAAAAGCGCTCCTCCTTCACGCCAATCTTCAGGGCGAATTTCCGGTATACCGCCGCCGGATAGAAAATGCTTAAGAACCTCCTCACGATCACCTCGTACACCTTTCGGGACAGCTCCGCCAGACTGCTCAGACTGCCGAGCCCCTGTCCCGTGGGAATGATCGCATAGTGATCCGTGATCTGCTTGTCGTTGGTATATCGCGATTTTGCAATTCCCTTGAAGCTGCCGTTCTCCATAATTTCCGCCACGAAGGGTCCCACCGGTCCGTAGTTCTTCAATCCGGCCAGATTTTTGTGGATCTCCTTTGCCACGGCGGTGGACAGCACTCTCGCGTCCGTTCGAGGATAGGTCACCAGCTTTCTCTCGTACAGCTCCTGCACCACCCGCAGCGTCTCGTCGGGGCTGATCTTGAACAGCTTGGAGCATTCGTTTTGAAGCTCCGCAAGATTAAACAAAAGCGGCGCATTCCTGTTCTCCGTCTTTTTTTCAATGCTCTCCACGATGCAGTCGCCCGCGGGCTCCTGCTCCAGATGCGCGATCAGCTGCTCTGCCGCTTCCCTTTCTTTAAAACCGTTCTCTTTATAGAGCTTGGGCGACTGATACCAGGCGGAACCCTCGACGGCCTTCCACTCCGCCGCAAACGCCTTGCCCTGCAGATTAAAATTTCCCAGCACACGATAAAAAGGCGTCTTTACAAAACTGCGGATCTCCCTCTCCCTGTTGACCACGATGCCAAGCACACAGGTCATCACACGTCCCACCGATATCACCGCTTTATCGCGCTTCAGATAATCCCTTACCGTCCGGCCGTACTTCAGGGTAAGCACTCTGGAGAAATTTATCCCCATCAGATAGTCTTCCTTTGCGCGCAGATAAGCGGCATTGCTCAGGTTGTCGTACTCGGACAGATCCTTTGCCTCGCGTATGCCGCGCAGAATTTCCTCCTCCGTCTGGGAGTCGATCCAGACGCGCTTTCTCTCTTTGCCTGTGACTCCCGACATCTGCTCCACCAGACGATAAATGTACTCTCCCTCCCGTCCGGAGTCGGTGCACACATAGATCGTGTCCACATCGGGCCGTTTCATCAGAGAGCTCACCACAGTATATTGTTTTCTGGCGCTGTCGATGACCTCGTATTTGAATTCTTCCGGCAGGAAGGGAATCGTGTCAAAGCTCCAGCGCCTGTATTTTTCATCGTAGGCGTCCGGATAGCTCATGGTGACAAGATGCCCCACGCACCATGTCACGATGGAATCCTGCGATTCCAGATATCCGTCATAAGATGCGGCGTTGATTTTCAGTGCGCTTGCAAATTCTCTGGCAACGCTGGGCTTTTCCGCAATAAACAGACTTTTCCCCACAGATTTCCGTCTCCTTTAATCATTGTACCGGACAAAGTGAAGGCAGCCTTAATCCAGGCTGCCCGCAAAGACCTTTTCTACTTCCGTCGCCGGCAGCGGCTTAC
The DNA here is from genome assembly GCA_947624245.1 of uncultured Acetatifactor sp. Taxonomy (GTDB): domain Bacteria; phylum Bacillota; class Clostridia; order Lachnospirales; family Lachnospiraceae; genus Acetatifactor. The sequence goes on from CANQJL010000013.1 coordinate 18,522, forward strand.
TGAACAGGTACCCCTGAAGTACGTCGCAGCCGATAGAATGCAGATATTTATACTGCTGTTCCTCTTCCACGCCCTCTGCAATGGATTCAAATCCCAAGGATTTCACCATATTCAGTATGGACTCCGTGATCACTCTGGTGGAGGGATCCGTCAGGACCGTGTCGATGAACGACTTGTCGATCTTCAGAGTGTCTATTGGCAGCTTTTTCAGGTAGGACAGGGAAGAGAATCCCGTGCCGAAATCGTCCAGCGATATCCTGATGCCGTAGCCACGAAGCAGCTTTAATTTCTCGGACACGGCGTTAAAGTCATCGATCAGCACGCTCTCCGTGATCTCCAGCTCGATCTCAAAGGGCTTGACCTGATATCTGTTCATCACCTCGAGCAGAAAATCCACAAAGTCATCTTTTTTGTACTGAAGCGCCGAGATATTGATGGACATGATAAAGGGAAATCCGAACTGCTGCCTCCAGGCCGCATACTGTCTGATGCTCTCCTCCACCACCCATCTCCCGATAGGCACGATCGTGCCGTTCTTCTCGGCCACGGGAATGAACGTGTCCGGACTTACGATCTCCCCCTCCTGATTATGCCAGCGGATCAGGGCCTCCACGCCTCTCAGACGCTTGTTGCCGGTGTAATACTGAGGCTGATAATACAGCTCGAAATCTCTGTTGATCACGGCCTGCTTCAGTCGGTTCTCCACCTCCACCGAGTTCAGGAAATCATCGAGGATCGGCACGTTAAAATACTGTATGTTGTTGCGGCCCGTGGCCTTCACCTTGAACACCACCAGCTCGGCATAATTGATCAGCTCCAGAGCGGAACGGGCGGCCTCCGGGTACTCCGCAACGCCCACGCTGACCGTGATATTCACCGCGGAGCCGTCGCTCAGCACAAAGGGCTGCTTCGTCCGGCTGCGGATCGCCTTATAGATCTGCTCCGGCGTCCTTGTGCCCGACGGATCGTAGATGGCAATGCCGTACACGTCGCGGTGCAGGTGACAGGCAATGACATTTTCTCTGCAAAGATCCTTCAGAAAGACGCCGAACTGCTGCACCAGCTCATCTCCCATGACGATTCCCATGCCGTCATTGACCTTGTTGAACTCATCAATGTCAATGTTCATCACACTGACGACGCTGTTGGTCTCCGCTGCCTTTCTGATATACTCGCTCAGAAGCTGCACGAAGTAATTGCGGTTGTAAAGCCCCGTCAGGCTGTCGTAATACGCCATGTAGAGCAGTTCTTCGTCCTTGTATCGCTGCTTTGTGACATTGCTGATATAGATGACCTTGTCGGTGGGATTTCCGGAATTGTCATAATACACTTTGGTGCGAAACTGCAGCCAGATGCGCTTCTCCTTCATCAGACATTCCTCAACGGCGTTCTCCCTGCCGCTTTTTTCCAGATAGAGCACCTCATAAAGCCGGGACCGGCCGGATTCGTCGTCTGCCGCGTTTTCCAATATTTTTGCGATATCCGCCGTATCCTTGATCTCAAAATCAAAGAAATCCTTCCACTGACCGAGAACGGTCACCTTCTTTCTGTCAAAGGAATAATACAGAATGGCTTCCTCAGACGATTCACAGACCATCTGATACATTCTTTCCTTTTCCGTAAGCTTTTGGTTCATTGCCTTCAACAGATCCAGCTTATAGTGCAGTTCGCTCATATAAATGCCTCCTTGGCAAAAGCGGTGGTGTCGGTCATTCCTTCGGGGTGATATACCCCTGTGCCTTCAGCAGCTCCGCGCACAGAATCGCACCTCCTGCCGCGCCCCTCACGGTATTGTGAGAAAGACCTACAAATTTATAGTCATAGATAGTATCTTCTCTCAGACGTCCCACGGTGACTCCCATGCCGTTCTCGTAATCCACATCCATCGTCACCTGAGGTCTGTCGTCCTCCTGTACGTAACGTATGAACTGCTTCGGAGCGCTGGGAAGCTTCAGCCGCTGGGGCTCTCCGCTGAAGGAGTTCAGCTTCTCGATCAGCTGTTCCTTTGTGGGCTTCTTCTTGAACTTCACGAACACGGCTGCCGTATGTCCGTTCAGGACAGGCACTCTGATACACTGGCAGGTGATCACAGGGCCCTCGGCGGGAACGATCACGCCGTCCTGTATCTTACCCCAGATGCGCAGCGGCTCCTTCTCGCTCTTCTCCTCCTCGCCGCCGATGTAGGGAATGATATTTCCCACCATCTCGGGCCAGTCCCTGAAGGTCTTCCCTGCGCCGGAGATGGCCTGATAGGTGGTGGCCACTACCTCCGTGGGCTCAAATTCCTTCCATGCGGTGAGCACGGGAGCATAGCTCTGAATGGAGCAGTTGGGCTTCACGGCTACAAAGCCTCTCTGCGTGCCCAGTCTCTTTCTCTGATATTCGATGACCTTCATATGTTCCGGATTGATCTCCGGCACCACCATGGGAACATCGGGCGTCCATCTGTGGGCGCTGTTATTCGATACAACGGGAGTCTCCGTCTTGGCGTAGTCCTCCTCGATCTTTCTGATCTCTTCCTTTGTCATGTCAACGGCGCTGAACACGAAATCCACCTGGGAAGCCACTGCCTCCACCTCATTGACGTTCATGACCACGATGTCCTTCACCGCTTCCGGCATGGGCGTATCCATCTTCCATCTGTCGCCTACGGCCTCCTGATAGGTCTTCCCCGCGGAACGGGGGCTTGCCGCAATGGTCGTCACCTCGAACCAGGGGTGGTTCTCCAGCAGAGCAATAAATCTCTGGCCCACCATGCCTGTTCCTCCTAAAATTCCGACTTTCAGTTTCTCGCTCATATTTTCTCCTCTTTCTGCCGCCTGATATGCGTCCTGTTCTTTCCGCAATTCAAGATCCGATTTTCTGCAATGTGCGACCCTTCTGCTCCTCCAACCACTTTCTGTACGCATAAATCGTCCTTCGCATGGTCTCGGGACCCGGGCCTCCTGTGGTAAGCCTCTTCTCCACACAGGTCTTCAGAGATATGGCCTCATAGACGTCCTCCCCGAACTTATCGCTGATGCCCTGCAGCTCCTCCAGGGAGAGCTTGTCAATGGAGGTATCCTTCTCTATGCAGTACAGCACCAGCCTTCCCACAATGCCGTGAGCATCTCTGAACGGAACTCCCTTTCCCACAAGGTAATCCGCGGCGTCCGTGGCATTGGTAAAGCCGTTCATGGCGCTCTCCGCCATGCGGTCCTTGTTGAATTTCATGGTCCGCAGCATTCCCGTAAAGAGCGCAAGGCAGTCGGATACGGTGTCCATGGCGTCAAATGCCGCCTCCTTGTCCTCCTGCATGTCTTTGTTGTATGCCAGCGGAAGTCCCTTCATGGTGGTAAGCAGACTCATCAGCGCGCCGTACACGCGTCCTGTCTTGCCCCGCACCAGCTCGGCGATATCGGGATTCTTTTTCTGGGGCATAATGCTGCTTCCGGTGGAATAGGCATCGTCAAGCTCCACAAAACGGTACTCGTTGGAGTTCCAGATGATGATCTCCTCGCAGAATCGGCTCAGATGCATCATGATGGTGGCCAGCGCCGCCAGAAATTCGATCAGATAGTCCCTGTCGGAAACGGAATCCATACTGTTCATGGTAGGCCCCTTGAATTTAAGCTGCCGCGCCACATACTCCCTGTCCAGAGGGTATGTGGTGCCGGCCAGAGCTCCCGCCCCCAGGGGACAGTAATTCATTCTCTCATATATGTCCGACATGCGCTGTCTGTCGCGCCTGAACATCTCGAAATAGGCTCCGTAGTGGTGAGCAAGCGTAATGGGCTGGGCCTTCTGCAGGTGCGTGAAGCCGGGCATGTAGGTGGAGAGATTCTCCTCCATGGTCCCTAAGATCACCTCCAGCAGCTCCTCCAAAAGCTTCGCCGTCTCCACAACACGGTATCTGGTGTAGAGGCGCATGTCCAGAGCGACCTGGTCATTGCGGCTTCTTCCCGTGTGCATCTTTTTGCCGGCGTCTCCGATGCGCTCGATCAGAACGGCTTCCACGAAGCTGTGAATGTCTTCGCAGCGTTCGTCGATTTCCAGACTGCCGCTTACCACGTCGCGGCTGATGCCCTGCAGTCCCTCTATGATCAGCTTTCCCTCGGCATCGGTCAGAATCCCCTGCTTTGCCAGCATGTCCACATGGGCGATGCTTCCCTCGATATCCTGACAGAACAGGCGCTTGTCAAATCCAATGGACGCATTGAAGTCATAGACCTTCCTGTCGGTCTCCTTGGTAAAGCGTCCTCCCCACAATTGTGCCATGTTTTCTCTCCCGCCGCAACCCGTCTTGAACGATTGCGCTTACCAATCATATTACCATAAAAGACAGGATAGTGCAAGTAACTCCTTTTTCCCTCCCCACATACATTAACATAAATAAGTATAAGAGGAAAACCCAATGCCTAACATTCTGGAATTAAAGAATATCGGTTACTCCTATCACAGCCTGCACGGGGAGACAAAGGCCCTGCAGGATATCTCCTTCGGGGTCGGTGAGGGAGAATTTGTGGCGATCGTAGGCCCCAGCGGCTGCGGAAAGACCACGCTCCTCTCGATCATAGCGGGATTGCTCGTCCCCGAGCAGGGCACCATTCTGGTGAACAATCCCGACGGTTCCCTGCGCTATCCCAAGATCGGCTATATGCTCCAGCGCGACCATCTCTTTGAATGGCGCACGGTCTACCGCAACGTGACGCTGGGGCTTGAGATCCACAAGCAGCTCACTCCCGACCGTCTCGAGAAGGTGGATCGTCTTCTGAAGGAATACGGATTGGACAAATTCCGCGACAAACGCCCCAGCGAGCTTTCCGGCGGCATGAAGCAGCGGGCGGCCTTGATCCGCACTCTGGCTTTGGAACCGCAGCTCCTTTTGCTCGACGAACCCTTCAGCGCTCTGGATTACCAGACCAGGCTCATGGTCTCCGCCGATATCTGTCATCTGATCCGAGAGGCGGGCAAGACCATGATCATCATCACTCACGATCTTGCGGAGGCCATCAGTCTGGCGGACAGAGTCATCGTGCTCTCCGGCCGTCCGGCGTCGGTGAGAAACGAGATGCCCGTAAAGCTGACGCTGAGGGACGATTCCCCTCTGGCAGCGAGAAACGCGCCGGAATTTCAGAATTACTTTACCAGACTATGGGAGGACCTGACACATGAAGACTGAACAAAAAAAGCAGCTGTCCGGACAGGAAGCATTTGTCCGCCGGCACAGAAAGCATCATCACCAGATAACCTTCTGGCGTATCCTTCTCTTTGTATTGTTCCTTGCCCTCTGGGAGATCAGCGCCGATCTTGGCAAAATCGACAGCTTTTTCTTTTCGAGTCCCAGCCGGGTAGTGCTCTGCTTTGCGGAGCAGATCCGAAACAATTCCATGCTCGCCCACATCGGCGTGACATTGTTCGAGACCATTACAAGCTTCCTTCTGGTCCTGTTGTGCAGCCTGCTGGCCGCCACTCTACTCTGGTGCTCCCCGAAGCTGTCGGAGATCTTTGAGCCCTATCTTGTGGTCCTGAACAGTCTGCCCAAGTCCGCACTGGCGCCTCTGTTCATCGTGTGGCTGGGCACCGGTACCAGGACCATCATCGTGGCCGGCATGTCCGTGGCCGTCTTCGGATCGGTCATCAGCCTTTTCACGGGCTTTCGGCAGGTGGACGGCGAAAAGGTGACGCTGATCTACACGCTGGGTGGAAACAAATGGGACGCCTTTTTTAAGGTGATACTCCCCGGTTCCGTGCCTATTCTTCTAAGCACCGCAAAGGTCAATATAGGGCTTGCGCTCGTGGGCGTCATTATCGGGGAATTTCTCGCCGCCAGAAGAGGTCTCGGCTATCTGATCATCTACGGCTCGCAGGTATTCCGCCTGGACATGGTGATCACCAGCATCATTATCCTCTGTGTGATCGCCCTCCTGTTCTACAAGTCCATTCAGGTGATAGAACATCAGCTGAAGATTCGGTTCAAGATGTAGGATTTAAAATGCGGGAATGCACAAATGAGACTTTCGAGCAAAAAACAAGGCCTAAAAGAATGATCCTTTCAGGCCTTACATAGAGCTGAAAATGGGACTTGAACCCACGACCCCTTCATTACGAGTGAAGTGCTCTACCAACTGAGCTATTTCAGCAACATCTGCTGCGCTCCATGCGCAACTAAATGTATTATATCGGTTTCGGATTCATATTTCAACTAATTTTTTTATAAATCCGTTTTTTCTTCTTTTTCTTTGTCTCTTTCCCTGTCCAGATGAACGTCCAGCTGATTGAACGGTATCGCGATGCCCGCCCGATCCAGAGCCAGCTTACAGTTCTCCGTCACGCGCCATTTGCCGGGCCAGAACTGCGCCTGTGCGAACCAGCATCTCACGCCCAGCTCCACAGCGGAGCTTCCCAGCTGACTGACAAATACCAGATGCTCCTTGTCCTTTATCACTTCGGGATCGTCCTCCAGCACCTGCGCCAGCACCTCCTTCGCCCTCTGAATATCCGCGCTGTAGGACACGGGGACGGTGATGTCCATGCGCCTTACGTCTTCCGCCGTCACATTTACAAGGCTGTTGTTGGCGAGACTTCCGTTCGGCAGCACCACCGTCTGGTTGTCATAGGTCAGAAGCTTCGTGTAAAATATCTGGATCTCCGTCACCGTTCCCTCTTTTCCGGTCAGGCTCTCCACGATGTAGTCGCCGACCTTAAAGGGCTTCAGTACCAAAATCAATACGCCGCCCGCCAGATTGGAGAGACTTCCCTGCACGGCCAGACCGATGGCAACGCCGGCAGACCCCACCACGGCTACGATGCCGGCAGCGTCCACGCCGCAGAACGACGCCAGCACCACTATCAGCACCACATACATGGCCGCCTTTACAAAGGAGTCCACGAACTGTATCGCTCCCACATCCGCCTGAGCGCGCCGCATGGACTTTCTGATAACGGTCCGCAGGAACTTGATCAGCTGGCTGCCGATCAGAAAGATAATGACCGCCAGCACCACCCGCAGTCCGAGATGAAGACCTGTCGATGCCAGGTCGGAAAAAAACTTTTCCAGCTCACTTACTTGATTCACTTTTCCTTACTCCTTCATCACTTTTTCTTCTTTTTCGCGGCTTCTTCCAGAACCTTTCTGGCAGCCTCCTTGGCGGCTTTTTGGGCCGCAGCCTTTAAAGCGGCTCTTTCGGCCGCCCTCTCCTGTGCTCTTTTCTTAGCGGCTGCCGCTTTCTCGGCGCGCTGCCTTTCCTGCTTTCTCTTCTGCTCCAGCTCCGCCTCGGTATAAGGGATATAGCGGAGAATGCTGACGGACAGCGGCGCCAGATTCACCGTGACGGACACCGGCCTGTCGTCCCATTCCGCTTCTTTTGCCTTCCTGATGCGTCCGTTCACCTCACCGCTTCCGCCGTACTTTGTTTCGTCCGTATTGAGTATCTCCTTATACTTGCCGTCAAAGGGTACTCCCGTGGTGATCTGCCGGGAGATGCCGGAGAAATTGGCCACTACCAAAAGGACTTCGTCCTCCTTCTCCCCGCGGCGCAGATAGCTTAGATAGCTCTCGTTGCCGGAAATATTGTTGATCCACTCGAACCCCTTTGCGCTGTCGTCCAGCGCGTAGAGCTCCGGACTGGTGCGGTAGAGGGCGTTCAGATCCTTCACCAGCGCTTTGATGCCCGCATGACCGGAGACGTCCGCAAGCTCCCACTCCACGCGGCGGTTCTCGTTCCACTCGTCAAATTCCCCGATATCCTGCCCCATGAACAGGAGCTTCTTGCCGGGGTGCGTCATGGCGTAGGCGTATGTCAGACGCAGATTCGCAAATTTCTGCTCACGGTCGCCGGGCATCTTGCCGATCAACGTGGCCTTGCCGTGCACCACCTCGTCGTGGGAAAATACCAGCATGAACTTTTCGCTGTAGGCATAGATCATGCTGAACGTCAGCTCCCCGTGATGATGGCTCCTGAAATAGGGGTCGTATCGAATATAGCGCAGGTAATCGTTCATAAAGCCCATGTTCCACTTTAAGTCGAAGCCGAGACCGCCCTCGTCCAAATCCTGCGTCACGCCCGGGAACGCCGTGCTCTCCTCGGCGATGGTCAGAACCCCCGGGTTGCGCTTTTTCATAATGGAATTCAGGTGCTTGATCATCTCGATGGCCTCCAGATTCTCCTTGCCGCCGTAGATATTGGGGATCCACTGACCGTCGCTCTTGCCGTAGTCCAGATACAGCATACTCGCCACGGCATCCATACGGATACCGTCCGCATGGAATTTTTCTACCCAGAACAGCGCGTTGGCGATCAGATAGTTGGAGACCTGGGGCCTTCCGTAATTGTAGATCAGAGTTCCCCAGTGAGGATGGCACCCCTTGCGCGGGTCCATGTGCTCGTACAGGCATGTGCCGTCAAAATTTGACAGTCCGTATACGTCCCGCGGAAAATGCGCCGGCACCCAATCCAGGATCACTCCGATTCCCGCCTTGTGCAGCTCGTTCACAAAATACATGAAATCTTTGGGCGAACCGTAGCGGGCCGTGGGCGCATAGTAACCGATGACCTGATATCCCCAGGAGGCGTCGAGAGGATGCTCCATAACGGGCATCAGCTCCACATGGGTGTAGCCCATCTCCTTCACATAAGGAATCAGGGCGTCCGCGATCTGCCGATAATTGGCATAAGGTCTTCCCGCCTCCGGCTCCGTGAAGGAACCCAGATACAGCTCGTAGACGCTCATGGGTACTTCCCCTGTCTGGAACTTTTCCCTGTTCTGAATGAACTGCTTATCCTCCCAGCGAAAATTCCTGAGGTCCGCAATGACCGAAGCCGTCTCCGGACGCAGCTGCGCAGCGTTTCCGTAGGGGTCGGACTTTAGGTAAGTGAGCCCGCCCTTCAGCTTCAGCTCGAATTTATAATTTTCTCCCGCTTTTGCCCCGGGGACAAAAATCTCAAAGATGCCGGAGTCCCACAGACGGCGCATCTGGTGAACACGTCCGTCCCACTCGTTAAAATCCCCGACCACGCTGACGCGCATGGCGTTGGGCGCCCACACGGCAAAGTAAGTGCCCTTCACGCCCTCGATCTCCATGGGGTGGGCGCCCAGCTTTTCGTAGACGGTATAATGGATTCCGTTCCTGAATTTATCCGTATCGCCCTTCGTGATCTGAGGCGAAAAACGGTACGGCTCGCCGCAGGTATAGACCTTCCTGCCCTTCTGTACCTGATAATGATAGGCCGGCGCTTCCGTCCCCGGCAAAAGCACGGCGAAGAATCCGTCGCCATCGGCAAGCTCCATCGCCACGCTCTCTCCCGTCTTCTCATAGACCAGCGATACCTTCTTTGCCCCGGGGAAGTACGCCTGCACCAGAGTCTGACTGCCCGCCTTATGAGGGCCTAAGGTGGCGTGGGGGTCGTCGCTCTCCGAATAGATGATCTCCTCTATTACGGGCCAGTTCATCAGCTTGTACAATTTTTTGGTCATGCTCACTCCTATCCTCCCGCTGCCGCAGGATTTCATTTTCTTACGCTCAACGCTGCTCCAGATCGTGAAGGAACAGTCCGCTCCGAAGCTTCGGCTCGAACCATGTGGACTTGGGCGGCATCAGCCTCCCCGCGTCAGCCACGGCAAACAGTTCTTCTATCGATGTGGGATACATGGCAAACGCCGCTTTCATGTCCGTCTGCACTCTCCGCTCCAGTTCCTTCAGACCGCGGATACCGCCCACGAAATCAATGCGCTTATCGGTCCTTGGGTCTCCGATGCCAAGAATGGGCTCGAGAAGATGACGCTGCAGCAGGGACACGTCCAATCCCTCCACGGCGTCCGCCGAGAGAATGGCCTCCGACGCCGTCAGACGGTACCACTGCCCTCCCAGGTACATGCCGAAGGTTCCCTTCCTTTCGGGCCGGTACGGCTCCGTCCCCATCTTCTCCACGGAAAAATTCTCCCTGATCTTTTCCAGAAATTCCCGCTCGGTGTATCCGTTCAGATCGCGGACCACTCTGTTGTAGTCCATAATGTGCAGCTCCTCGTCGGGAAACAGCACCGCGAGAAAATAGTTGAATTCCTCCTGTCCCGTATATTCCGGGTGCGCCTCTCTGCGCATCAGGCCGACCTTGACCGCCGACGCACAGCGGTGATGGCCGTCCGCGATATAAAGCGCCGGAATCTTTTCAAACTCCTTTCGGATACGCTCGATCCTGTCCGGATCTCCTATCACCCAGACGCAATGGCCCACGCCGTCCTCGGACACGAAGTCATAGAGCGGCGCTTCCGCCTCGGTCTGCGCCGTGATCTCTCTGAGCGCGTCCTTGGCGCGGTATGCCAGAAAGATGGGACCCGTCTGCATGTTGCACGCATCTACGTGTCTGATGCGGTCCAGCTCCTTGTCCTCTCTGGTGTTTTCATGCTTTTTGATGGTATTGTCCAGATAATCGTCTATAGACGCACAGGCGACGATCCCCGTCTGGCTCCTGCCCTGAAACGTCTGTCGGTACAGGTAAAAGCAGGGCTTCTCCTCCCTGATAAAATGTCCGTCCGCGATACGGCTGCGCAGCAGCTCATCTGCCCGCCTGTAGACCTCCGGCGCATAGGTGTCCACCTGAGGGCCGAATCCGGTCTCGGCTCTGTCTATGGCGAGGAAGGAATCCGGATTCTCCCTTACCGCCTGCTCCGCCTCCTGTCTGTTGTATACGTCGTAGGGCAATGCCGCGATCCTGCTCTCCATGCCCTTGGCAGGACGGTAGGCCGCAAATGGTCTGATCAGTGCCATGGATCTGTCTCCTTTGTCATAATTTTGACTACATAAGCTATTTTATCAAAAATTGCTATACATAACAAGCATCTGATGGTAAACTATGGGATATAAATATGACAAGAAGGAAGGTAAGATCATGACAGAGGAAAACAAGGCGCTGCTGGCGCGGATCAACGCCTACGCCGAAAATGTGCTGGGCGAGATAGACCCTCAGCGCGTTCCCGTCTCCGCCCAGCTGGAACAGTTAAGGCCCGTTATGGAAGAAATCGCAAAGGAAAAGGGTATGACATTGGAGGAGGTCTTTATTTTGTATATGGACCTGCAGAGCGAGGCGAGCTGCGCCTCCAATAAAAAGCTGTCGGACAGCCTGCAGGACCTTAACGACGGCCCTGACGGCGGCTCCCCCCTGCTGTTCAGATAGCAAAAAAGACATCTGCATGTCAGTCAGACGACTGTTACAGATGTCTTTTTTCACACAGCGGTTTATTTTACGATTCTGGCGCGGAACACACCCTCGATCTTTTCCAGCGCCTCAACGATCTCCGCAGTGGGAGCCGTCTCCACGTCCATCATGGTATACGCCACCTCTCCGCGGGACTTGTTGGTCAGATCGCTGATATTGATGCCCTTCTCACCGAAAACGGCGGTGAACTTCGTGATCATGTTGGCTATGTTCTTATGGAAGATAGCCACACGTCCCGCCTGGCTGCAGATACCCATATCGCAGGCCGGATAGTTCACACTGTTCTTGATGTTGCCGTTCTCCAGATAGTCCATCAGCTCCGCCACAGCCATCACAGCGCAGTTGTCCTCAGACTCCTCTGTGCTTGCGCCCAGATGAGGGATCACGATACAGCCGGGCTGGCCTGCCGTGGTAGGGTTCGGGAAATCGGAAACATAGTGCGCGATCTTGCCGCTCTTTAATCCCTCCAGGACATCGTTCTCATTTGCCAGCAGATCTCTGGCAAAATTCAATATGTTCACGCCGTCCTTCATCTTTGCAATGGCCTCGGCGTTGATCATGCCCTTTGTGGTATCCATCAGAGGTACGTGAATGGTGATATAATCACACTCCGCATAGATGTCATCGAGATTGAACACATGCTTTACGGCACGGCTCAGGCTCCATGCGGCGTTCACGGACAGATAGGGATCGTAGCCGTATACCTCCATGTCAAGGGCCACAGCGGCGTTTGCCACCTTGACGCCGATGGCGCCGAGACCGATCACGCCCAGCTTCTTGCCTTTGATCTCCGTTCCCGCGAAACGCTTCTTCTCTTTCTCTGCCGCCTTGGCGATATTCTCGTCGTCTTTGGCGGATTTTATCCACTCGATGCCGCCCACAACGTCTCTGGCTGCCAGAAGCATACCTGCCAGCACAAGCTCCTTCACGCCGTTCGCATTGGCGCCGGGCGTGTTGAACACTACCACGCCGTGCTCCGCGCATTTATCCAGAGGTATGTTGTTGACGCCCGCTCCGGCTCTCGCCACCGCAAGCAGGCCCTTCGGCAGCTCCATCTCGTGCATGGAAGCGCTTCTCACCAGAATGCCGTCCGCCTCCTGCACTTCCTTCGTTATCTCGTACTGATCGCTGAAATTATTCAGACCCACCTCTGCAATGGGATTCAGGCAGTTTATCTTATACATGTCTCGTTTCCTCTCTCCGATAAGTGTCAGGCATTCTCTGCCTCAAATTTTTTCATGAACTCCACCAGCTTCTCCACGCCTTCGATGGGCATCGCATTGTAGATGCTGGCGCGCATACCGCCTACCGTTCTGTGGCCCTTCAGGTTCTCAAATCCCGCTTCCTTGGCCTCTTTTACGAATTTGGCGTCTAATTCCTCGCTGCCGGTCACGAACGGCACGTTCATCAGAGAGCGGTCCTCCTTGCGGACCGTTCCCTTAAAGAGCTTGCTCTCGTCCAGGAAATCATAGAGGATCTTCGCCTTCTTCTCGTTGCGCTCCTTCATGGCCTGCAGCCCGCCCATTTTCTTGATCCACTTGAACACCTTGCCGCAGATGTAAATGCCGTATGCAGGCGGCGTGTTGTAGAGCGAACCGTTGTCCGCATGAATCTTGTAACGCAGCATGGTGGGCGTGCCGGGAAGCACGTCCTCGGTGATCAGATCCTCGCGGATAATTACGATCACCACGCCTGCGGGGCCGATGTTCTTCTGAACGCCGCCGTAGATGACGCCGTATTTGGTCACGTCAACGGGCTCGGACAGAAAACAGCTCGATACGTCCGCCACCAGCGTCTTGCCTTTGGTGTTCGGAAGCTTCCAGAACTTGGTCCCGTAAATGGTATTGTTCTCACAGATATATACGTAGTCGGCATCTTCCGGAATCGCAAGGTCAGAGCAGTCGGGAATATAAGAGAAGGTCTTGTCTGCGGAGGAAGCTACCTCCACTGCATCGCCGTAGAGCTTCGCCTCCTGAAACGCCTTCTTCGCCCACTGACCGGTCACAATGTATGCCGCTTTTCTGTTCTTCATCAGATTCATGGGAATCATGGCAAACTGCTGGCTGGCGCCGCCCTGCAGGAACAGCACCTTGTAGTTGTCCGGAATATTCATCAGCTCCCGAATATCCGCCTCCGCCTCCTTGATAATCGTCTCATACGCCTTGGAACGGTGGCTCATCTCCATCACGGACATTCCCGTGCCTCTGTAGTCCAGCATTTCATCGGCGGCCTCTTTCAAAACCTCTTCCGGCAGCACGGCAGGGCCTGCGGAAAAATTGTATACTCTCGACATGTTCTTCCTCCTCGTCTTTCCTTGATAATGATATTTCTTTTCACATCTAATATAGAATAATCTTTTCGGCCGCTTTAGTCAACTACATTGTTAAAATTTAATAGAATGTAATGACCGGCGTGCCTATCTCCACCATATCGTACAGCTCCGCCATCTTCTTGGGCGGCGTATTGATGCAGCCGTGGGATCCGTCCGTCTTATAGATCTGTCCGCCAAAGCGGGAACGCCAATCCGCATCGTGGATTCCCACATGTCCCCTGACAGGCATCCAGTATTTCACGGGTGAGGCGTAATCCGGTCCCCGCAGGATCCTGTTTCGCTGCTTGGCATAGACGAAGTTGACGCCCTGAGGCGTCCCCCGCCTAAGTCCCGTGTTTCCCGTGACCACGTCGGTATCAAAGACCAGCTCCCCGTCCACATAATAGTACATGTGCTGCTTGGTCATGTCCACTTCGATATAAGTGCCGCCGATGTCGTCCAGCCCCCGCACATAGCCCTGTTGAAGATAAGCCGGCACATGATTTTCCTTTCCGCTTCGCGGATCGGACAGAGCTTCCTCAAGATACGCCGCCTCCGCCTCCACGTCCAGCTCCGTGCCGTACGTCTCATATTCCACATTGACGATGTCGCCTCTGGTAGAATGAAATTCCAGTTCCGTGCCGACGGTATTGTAGGCCGACGCCAGGTCCTCCACCCAGCTTCTCACACGGTCCTCGTCGATCACAAGCTTCCCCGCGGAATCGAGAATCGGCAGCGCATCTTCGCCTGTCTTCAGAAAACGGCAGGTAATGTCCGGCGTCAGGGGAATCTTCTCCGCGCCCATGTCATAGACGATCTGACAGGCATTCAGCTCCTGAATCCGCTCCCATATCTTCCGAACGCGCACGTCCGAGTAGCTGTCGTCGAGGGTCCGGTAACATTCGCCGGCAGACAGGTCCACATTGCACTTTCCTCTGGAGAGACATTCCTCCAGATAGGAAAAAGCGCGCTCCACGTCCAGTCGGTCCGTGTTCCCGTCGCAGAGCCCGTATCCCGAATCGGTGTATTCCAGCCGCACGCCCGGCGCTTTCTCCTGCGCCTGCCTGATGATATCCAGCCCGTCGAAGTCCGCCCGCAGTGCCTCCCTGTCACAGACGTAGCAGGGCGCTTCCATCTGCCTAGAAACAGGTCCCCGCAGGTGATCCAACCAGGAGAAAACAGATGCCTTCCGAAGATATTGTCTCAATTCATCGGCGTATTCCGCCCTGCCTCCCGACCGGCCAAGGTCCAGCTGAAAGCTTTCGCCGTCAATGTCCGTGATCGTTACCGCAGGCACATCGGTCTTGGCCGAGAGCTCCCGATCCACCTGCTCTATCGTCTTTCCGGTGCAATATATCCCGTTGATCCAGGTGTTTACGGGAAAGCAATTCCTGTAATACACCGTGAGACCGAAAAATACACCCAGCGTCAGCAGAAGGATCACTCCCAGAATCCGCGCTGTCATGTGAAGTCGTCTCTTCATAACCGTATCGCCCTGACCGTTGTCATACTTCAGGCTGCTGTCTTACCTCCGTCCTACTTCAGATCGTCTCCGTCAAATACGTCCGCAATGGGCGCGCCCGCAGGCACCATGGGAAATACCTTGTCGTCCTCCGGTATCACGCACTCAATGAGCACCGGCGCTTTCATTGCAATCGCCTTCTCAATGGCAGGAGCGACCTGCTCTTTCTCGGTCACGCGGATCGCCGCGCAGCCTAATCCCTCCGCCACCTTGCAGAAGTCTACCTTGTCATTCAGCACTGTCTGGGAGTAGCGCTTGCCGTAGAACAGGGTCTGCCACTGGCGCACCATTCCCAGCACATGGTTGTTGATCACCACCTGAATGATCGGTATATTATAGCGGCTCGCCGTTGCCAGTTCGTTCATATTCATGCGAAAACAGCCGTCGCCTGCAATATTGATGCAGAGCTTGTCGGGCTGACCCACCTGCGCGCCGATGCAGGCGCCCAGACCGTATCCCATAGTGCCGAGTCCGCCGGAGGACAGGAAGGTGCGGGGCTTTGTGTAGTGATAGTACTGAGCCGCCCACATCTGATGCTGTCCCACATCGGTAGTGATCAGAGCGTCTCCCCCTGTCACCCTGTCGATGGTCTCTATCACATAAGGACAGGAAAGCCGGCTGTTGTCATATTTCAGGGGATATTTTTCTTTCAGCTCCTGTATCGTATGCATCCACTCGGTATGCTGACTCTTTTCCAGATGCCTGTTCAGCTCCGCGAGCGTCAGCTTCAGGTCACCCACAAGGCTTGCGTCCACACGGATATTCTTGTTGATCTCCGCCGCGTCGATATCAATGTGCAGGATCTTCGCACCCTCCGCGAATCTGTTGGGATTTCCGATCACACGGTCGGAAAATCTTGCGCCGAGGGCGATCAGCAGATCGCACTGGCTGACGCCCAGATTGGAGGTCTTGGTGCCGTGCATACCGATCATTCCGGTATACCGGGGGCTGTTGCCGTCGAAGGCGCCCTTTGCCATCAGCGTATCGCACACGGGCGCATCGATCAGCTCCGCGAACTGCGCCACCTCATCGGACGCCTCGGAGAGAATCGCGCCGCCTCCGAGATAAATAAAGGGACGCTGGGCGGCCTTTATATATTCCACCGCCTTCTCAAGCTCCTCCTGGGTATAGGAGACGCTGCGCTCCCTGACGGCAGGCTTCTGCGGCTCATACTCGCAGACGGCCGCCGTCACGTCCTTGGTGATGTCCACAAGAACAGGTCCGGGACGTCCGCTCGTAGCTATGTCAAAGGCTCTCCGCAGCGTAGGCGCCAGATCCGTCACGCTCTTTACGATAAAGCTGTGCTTTGTGATGGGAATGGTGACGCCGGCGATGTCCACCTCCTGAAAGCTGTCCTTGCCCAGCGCCGGCAGATTCACGTTGGCGGTGATGGCCACCATGGGAACGGAGTCCATGAACGCCGTGGCGATGCCCGTCACCAGATTGGTGGCACCGGGACCGCTGGTCGCCATGCACACTCCCACTCTGCCGGTAGCTCTGGCGTAACCGTCCGCCGCATGAGCCGCTCCCTGCTCATGGGAGGTCAGTATATGGCGAATCTCATCGCTGTGCTTGTAAAGCTCGTCGTAAATGTTCAGAATGGTTCCGCCCGGGTAGCCGAAGACGGTGTCCACACCCTGTTCTTTCAGACATTCTATAACGATTTCGGAACCTGTAAGCTGCATGTTGTATTCTCCTTTATATTGTGACTTCATGATTTTTATGTGCAGAAATTTCCCCCGCGGGTCTTACATGCCTACTGTCTGTGAGGCACTTCCAGAACTGCGCCGCGGTTGCCGCTGGTCACCATCTCACAGTATCTGGTAAGATACCCTGTCGTCACCTGCGGCTGCCTGGGCTGCCACTTTGCGCGGCGCTCCTCCAGGACCTCGTCGGACACCAGAAGCTCCAGCTTCAGGCCGGGAATATCGATATTTATCATATCGCCCTCCTCCACCAGCGCGATGGGACCGCCCACGGCCGCTTCCGGGGACACATGGCCGATGGAGGCGCCTCTGGAAGCACCGGAGAAACGTCCGTCGGTGATCAGCGCCACACTGGAGCCCAGTCCCATGCCCGCAATGGCGGAGGTGGGGTTCAGCATCTCTCTCATGCCCGGGCCGCCCTTGGGACCCTCGTAGCGGATCACCACCACGTCTCCCTCCACGATCTTTCCGCCCTTGATGGCGGCAATGGCGTCCTCCTCACAGTCGAATACTCTTGCGGGTCCCTTGTGCACCATCATCTCGGGAACCACCGCGGAGCGCTTTACCACGGAGCCGTCGGGCGCCAGATTCCCTTTCAGCACGGCCAGTCCGCCGGTCTTGCTGTAGGGATTGTCCACGGTGCGTATCACCTCGGGGTTGCGGTTCACGGCGCCCGCAATGTTCTCCCCGATGGTCCTTCCGGTAACGGTCATGCAGTCCGTGTGCAGAAGCCCGATATCCGCCAGCTCCTTCATCACGGCGTACACGCCGCCCGCCTCGTTCAGATCCTCCATGTAGGTGGGGCCGGCCGGAGCCAGATGACACAGGTTCGGCGTCTTTTCACTGATGGGATTTGCAAAGCTGATATCAAAGTCAAAGCCGATCTCATGGGCGATGGCAGGCAGATGCAGCATGGAGTTCGTAGAGCAGCCCAGAGCCATATCCACCGTCAGGGCATTCAAAATGGATTCCCTGGTGATAATGTCCCGGGCGCGGATATTTTTCTTTACCAGCTCCATCACAGCCATGCCGGCATGTTTTGCCAGCTTGATGCGCTCGGAGTAGACCGCGGGAATGGTGCCGTTTCCGCGAAGGCCCATACCCAGAGCCTCCGTCAGGCAGTTCATGGAATTGGCCGTGTACATGCCGGAGCAGGAACCGCAGGTGGGACATACCTTGTTCTCAAATTCGCACACGTCTTCCTCCGTCATGGTGCCGGCCGCGTAGGAGCCCACCGCCTCGAACATGGAGGAAAGGCTTCTCTTCTGTCCCTTTACGTGGCCTGCCAGCATGGGGCCGCCGGATACGAATACCGTAGGCAGATTCAGTCTTGCCGCCGCCATCAGAAGGCCCGGCACGTTCTTGTCACAGTTTGGCACCATCACCAGCGCGTCGAACTGATGGGCGATGGCCATACATTCCGTGGAATCCGCGATCAGGTCTCTGGTCACCAGCGAATACTTCATTCCGATATGTCCCATGGCGATGCCGTCGCAGACCGCAATGGCGGGGAACACCACGGGAACGCCGCCCGCCTCCGCCACGCCCAGCTTCACGGCCTCCACGATCTTATCCAGATTCATGTGTCCGGGCACGATCTCGTTGTAGGAGCTCACAATACCCACCATGGGCTTTTTCATCTCCTCCGGTGTAAATCCCAGAGCGTTGAACAGACTTCTTGCCGGCGCCTGCTGCATACCGGCCCTCGCATTATCACTGATCATATTTTTCCTCATTTCTGCGCTGCCATTTTGTATTTCGGATCCCTGCCGGCGGCGCGGGCCCGGGACGGATAGACAAAGATTTGTTTTTTACACGATTCTCGCCGCCAGCAGATCTCCCATTTCCCTGCAGCCCGTCTTCTTACAGCCGGGGGACATGATATCGCCGGTGCGGTAGCCCTCCTTCAACACCTGCTTTACCGCCGCCTCAACGGCGTCCGCCTCCCTGTCCAAATCAAAGCTGTAGCGCAGCATCATAGCGGCGCTGAGCACGGTGGCGATGGGATTGGCGATGTCCTTTCCCGCGATGTCGGGCGCGGAGCCGTGGCTGGGTTCATAGAGTCCGAATTTCGTATCATTCAGGCTGGCGCTCGCAAGCATACCGATGGAACCGGTGACCATGCTGGCCTCGTCGGAAAGAATGTCTCCGAACATGTTCTCCGTCAGGATCACGTCGAACTGCGCCGGATCCTTTACCAGCTGCATCGCGCAGTTGTCCACCAGCATATGCTCCAGCGTCACGTCGGGATAATCGGCCGCTACCTCCTCCACTACCTTTCTCCAGAGTCTGGAGGAATCCAGCACGTTGGCCTTGTCCACACTGGTCACCTTCCTGCGGCGCTTTCTTGCAATGTCAAAGCCCTTCACGGCGATCCTGCGGATCTCGTTCTCGTCGTAGACCAGCGTATCCACAGCCTTCCGCACGCCGTTCTCCTCCACGGTCCTTCGCTCGCCGAAATACAGGCCGCCGGTGAGCTCTCTCATAATGAGCATGTCAAACCCCGCTCTGCTGATCTCCTCTTTTAAAGGGCAGGCCGCAGCCAGCTCGTCGTACAGAATCGCCGGGCGAAGATTCGCAAACAGATTCAACGCCTTGCGGATTCCCAGCAGTCCGGCCTCGGGGCGCAGGTTCGGCGGAAGCTTGTACCAGGGCGAAGTGGTGGTATCTCCGCCGATGGAACCCATCAGCACCGCGTCGGCCGCCTTTGCCGTGGCAACGGCCTCATCGGTAAGAGGCACGCCGTGTACGTCAATGGACGCGCCGCCCATAAGAATATCGGTAAAATTCATCTTATGGCCGTAGACAGCCGCAACCTTCTCCAGAACCTTTTTCGCCTCCGCAACGATCTCCGGTCCAATCCCGTCGCCGGGAATACATGTAATATTCAAGTCCATATGTTCACATCCTTTTTCTATTTTAGTTTCTATATTTAGGGCACAGACGGCCGCTGTTTCTATGATAACTTATGAAACGCTAAATTTCAACCGCATATTTCATTTCCCGTTACCGGACGATTCCTTTCCCATGGCCGGACGAAACCCTGCGGCCCATCGGACAAAAAAGAACAGCGTCCGCAGACGCTGCTCCCGCTTGACAGTACTACTTTTCCCGCCGACGTTACTCGCCGGGCTTTTCCACTTTGCTGATAGCCGCCTTGTCCATAGGAATACGGCAGTTCTTATTATTGCCGAACTCAACGATCACCGTATCATCCTCAATCCCTATCACGATTCCGTAAAATCCCGAAGTAGTCATCACGCTGTCGCCGGCAGCCAGCTCCGCCAGCATAGCCGCAACACGCTTCTTTTCCTTGTTCTGGGGTCTCAATATAAAGAAATACAGCACGGCAAACATTGCTGCCCACAGAACGACCATGCTCACCATTCCCATGGCTCCTCCGGCCGCCTCTGCCTCCTCAGCCAATAAAATTCCCATTTTGTCCTCCATTCCGGCGCACGATCCGCCTTAACTCCATCTAAACAAGTATGATACACAAAAAACAGCGGTCAGGCAAGCACTTTCTGCTTTTTTTATATTCTTTTTACATTCCCGCCAGCTTCTCTCTTTTGTATGCCGCGAAGTTCCCCTGATCCAGCGCCTGACGGATCTCGGCCATCATCGTATTGTAAAAATACAGGTTGTGGAGCACGCACAGACGCATTCCCAGCATTTCCTTCGCCTTCAGGAGATGTCTGATGTAGGCTCTGGAATATCTCGCACAGGCGGGACAGCCGCAGCCCTCCTCTATCGGCCGCTCGTCCAGCTCATACTTTGCGTTGAACAAATTGATCTTGCCGTGATTCGTGTACAGATGGCCGTGTCTGCCGTTTCTGGTGGGATACACGCAGTCGAAAAAGTCCACGCCCCGCTCCACGCCCTCCAAAATATTGGCGGGCGTCCCCACGCCCATCAGGTAGGTGGGCCTGTCCTTCGGCAGAAAGGGAATCACCTCCTCCAGAACATGATACATCTCCTCATGGGTCTCCCCCACCGCCAGTCCGCCGATGGCATAACCGTCCAGCTCCAGCTCCGAAATGCGTTTGGCATGTTCTATGCGGATATCGTCGTAAACGGCCCCCTGATTGATGCCGAACAAAAGCTGCTTCGGATTGATCGTGTCCTCCAGCAGGTTCAGCCGCGCCATTTCCCTTTTGCATCTCTCCAGCCATCTGGTGGTTCGCTCCACGGACGCCTGCACATAGCGCCTTTCCGCCTTGCTGGGCGGACACTCGTCAAAGGCCATGGCGATGGTGGACGCCAGATTGGACTGAATCTGCATACTCTCCTCCGGCCCCATAAATATCCTGTGCCCGTCGATGTGCGAGTTGAAATAGACGCCCTCCTCCTTGATCTTGCGCAGACCGGCCAGAGAAAAGACCTGAAATCCGCCGGAATCCGTAAGAATCGGCCTGTCCCAGGACATGAACTTATGCAGACCGCCGAGCTGCTTTATGACTTTGTCGCCGGGGCGCACATGGAGATGATAGGTGTTGGAAAGCTCCACCTGCGTCCCTATCTGCTCCAGATCGGAGGTCGCCACGGCCCCCTTGATGGCCGCCACAGTACCCACATTCATAAATACAGGCGTCTGAATGACGCCGTGTACCGTGTGAAGCTCCGCCCTTTTGGCGCGCCCCTCTGTCTTTATGATTCGATACATAAAATTACAGTTCCTCCCAAAATTCCTCCAGGGTGATGCCCCGCTCCGTGATCACGGTGGCCGCCTCCACGCCCACATACCGGAAATGCCAGGGCTCGTATTCAATGCCTGTTATGTACTCTTTCCCCTCGGGATACCGAAGAATAAAACCGTATTTATAGCTGTTCTCCGCCAGCCAGACGCCGCCCGGAGTCTCCCCGAAGGCCTCGTCTAACGACTGGTGCGAAAGTGTCACGATATCCAGCGCCAGTCCGATCTGGTGCTCGCTGGCTCCCGGCACCGTCACCGCCTGACTGCCGAGCTGATATGCCTCCATGTAAGACAATCCGCGGTTCATGTACAGCTTGATCTTACGGGCAAACAGCATCTCCTGATAGGACTGGTCGCGATAGGGGGAACAGATTCCCAGAGAAATTCCGTCCTCCTTGGCCGCCTGCAGCATATCCCCCAGATCGTCGATGATCCGCTCGTCACAGTACATTGGCCCTTTCATGGTATTGATGACGCCCAAGCTGAACTCGTAATCCTCGGGAATGGAATGCTGCTTATTGATCAGCACCAGTCTCCAGTCCTCTTTGGAAAATTCAATATCTGCAGGAACCTGCGTCTTTTGCCGCTCGTCCTGGGTATCACGCCCCTGAGCAGCCTCCAGGATCTCGGACGCGCTGTACAACTCACCGATGTCGCCGTGCAGGGACTCCATGTACTCGTCGCCCTCCATGCGGACGTCTTCGTCATCCAGCAGCTCGATATCATTCAGATCGATCTCCGTCTCCTGCGCCAGCACGATATCCTGCGCCTCCTCCGAGACGGGATTCAGGCCGTAGCCGGATCCGTCGCCCGTGGTAAAAATAGGAAAGGAAAAGCTGCTGTAGACCGCGAACAGCAGAAACGTCATGGCAAGCATGGCAAGTCTTTTTGCATTTCCCTTCAAATATGCTGCGCCGTGAAACAGGAACATTCCCGCCGCCATGACGGGTATGACCAGCAAACGGCATATTCTGTTCTTTTTCCCGAATTTAAAGAGCCGCTTTCTGAAGCGCTCCTCCAACGTCAGTTTCATCTGCAACCCACCGGATTCGATCATGGTATTTTTTAAAATCTTTCGGAATATTACGTATTCAACAATTACAACATACCATACTTTTTTGAAAAGTGCATCTTTTTTTTTAAATAATTGCGTTTTTATATGTGATTCGGTATAATAGAACCGATAAAATTCAGGAGGATTTATTATGGCCGGCTCTACTTTTGGTACAATATTCAGGATAACGACCTGGGGAGAATCCCACGGAGAAGCGCTGGGCGTAGTCATCGACGGCTGTCCGGCCGGACTTTTGCTGGACGAATCCGATATCCAGCGGTATCTGGACAGACGCAAGCCCGGGACCGGCCCCGCCAGCACCCCCCGAAAGGAGGACGATGCCGCCGCGATCCTCTCCGGCGTGTTCGAGGGCCGCACTACCGGCACTCCGATTTCCGTAATGGTGCGCAACACCTCCCAGATATCCAAGGACTACAGTGAAATCGCTTCCTGCTACCGTCCGGGACATGCCGATTACACCTTCGATCAAAAATACGGTCTTCGCGATTATCGCGGCGGCGGACGTTCCTCCGGAAGAGAGACCGTGGGCCGCGTAGCCGCGGGAGCGGTGGCCTGCAAGATACTGCGGCAGCTCGGCGTGGAGGTCTGCGCCTACACCAGAGCCATCGGTCCCGTGGAGGCGGATATGAGCCGTTTCGATCAGGACGCCATTCTCTCCACTGCCACCGCCATGCCCGACAGAGCCGCCGATAAGGCTGCCCTGAAATATCTCGAGGAGGCCAAACGCGCCGCCGATTCCGTGGGCGGCTGTATGGAGTGCGTCGTAAGGGGGCTTCCTGCCGGAATCGGCGATCCCGTTTTTGAAAAGCTGGACGCCAATTTAGCCAAGGCGATCATGTCCATCGGCGCGGTCAAATCCGTGGAGATCGGCGACGGCATACTGGTCTCCTCCAAAAAAGGCAGTGAGAACAATGACGGCTTCCGCGCAGAGAACGGTCGTATCCGAAAGACCAGCAATCATGCCGGCGGCATTCTCGGCGGAATCAGCGACGGCAGCCAAATCCTGATTCGGGCTCATGTAAAGCCCACGCCTTCCATCTTCCTGACCCAGCAGACGGTGGACACAGACGGTCACAACATCGACGTGAACATCAAGGGACGGCACGACCCCGTCATCGTCCCCAGAGCCGTTGTGGTCATGGAATGTATGACGGCGCTGACGGTGCTGGACGCCATGCTTTTGAACATGTCGGCAAGAATGGAATATCTGGAACAGATCTACGCAAAAAAACTCCCGTAGGATAGAACCTGCGGGAGTTTTCTCTGTGACCTTTTCTATGACCCTTTATATGCCCCTTTATGATACCTTGTGTATGATGATACAGTTCGGCACATTGACCTTGACGGGCGGCCCGTTCATGATCATAGTGCCGTTCTCTGCGTCGATCTTGAAGAATGTCATATCGTTGGACTCATGATTTAAGGAGACCAAAAATTTGTTGTTCGGAAACAGGCTTGCATCTTTGGGATACTCCCCGCTGACAGGCAGACAGAAGATCTTAGTCAGCATTCCCGTCACCTGATCCACGCTGTAGAGCGTAGCGGAATTATCTCCCGCGCTGGTGCAGAGCAGATACTTATAATCATCTGAAAACGACAGCGCGCTTGCGGCACAGGAGCTGCCCTTGTCGCGCTTTACCGTCTCCACGGTCTGAATCTTTTCAAACACGGGCTGCCCGTTCTTCTCCTCATAGGAGTACACGTCCACATAACACTTCCACTCATGGATAATGTAGATAAATCTGCCGTCCTTGGACATCTTCACATGTCTGGGCGCAGAATCCAGCTCGCTGCGAAGCACGTCGGCCAGAGCGACCTTGCCGTTGGCCGCATCGAAGCGGTACACATTGACATGGTCCATACCCTGATCCGCCACCAGCAGGTATTTGTTGTCGTGAGTCATTCGCGCACAGTTGATGTGCGGGCGGGAGTTCCGCTCCGCCACGGTGCCCAGTCCCTTGTGAAAGATCTCGTCCGTGATCTCCCCCACGGAGCCGTCCTCATTCAGGCGCAGCACCGTAAGCTTGCCGTCATGATAACCCGCCACGAACAGATAGCTGTCCGTATAGTCTGTGGAAAGATAGCAGCCCCGCATTCCGTTGATGCCGGCAAAGTTGATCATCTCCAGATTGCCGTCCTTTAAGACCCTGTACGCCTCCACGCCGAAATCGGTGATGGAATATAAATACTTTCTGTTGTGAGAAATGGAGACGTAGGAAGAGTTGGTGATCTCCACCTGATCCTTTTCCGTGAAGCGCCCGTTCTCCACGTCTACGTCATATATTTTGATTCCGTGATTGTCGCCCTGCGTATAGGTAGATACATATGCCACATATTTCTCTTTGGATTTTTCTTTGGACTTTTCCGCTGCCATAGGAATGCCTCCTCACCGCACGATATCTGTCATAAATATAGCACAAAAAGAAAGGGCGGTCAACCTTCATAGGGACCGCCCGCCGCTCTCCGTTCTTCAGTTATTGCAGCCGCAATCATTGTCTCTGCGCGGAATTTCCGGAAAGGTCTGCCAGCCGGGAGGATTCTGTCCCGAGACAGCGCTCCTAAAGCTGCCGTCCTGCCCGCAGCCGCAGTTATCGTTCACGGGAGATACGCTCCCCTGACAGCCGCAGTTATCGTTTACAGGCGATACATTCCCCTGACAGCCGCAGCTATCGTTCACCGGCGATACGTTCCCCTGACAGCCGCAGTTATCGTTTATGGGCGATACGTTCCCCTGACAGCCGCAGTTATCGTTTACGGGCGATACATTTCCCTGGCAGCCGCAGCCATCGTTTACGGGCGAAGCACCGCCATACCCGTATCTGTCGTTGAAAGCAGATGTACCGTTGCAGCCGCAGCCGGATCTGTTCCCGCCATTGTCGGAGTTACCGCAGCAGCCAAGCAAAAGCAATAAGAGAATACAGTTCATAGAATTCACCGTATTATATTTTTAGAGTATCCTATGCGGGCCGCTTCCGACAGGTGCAGGTCCTATTGCTTTTTTTGCTTTTTCTTTTGTCTTTTCCCCCTGACCAGTACCCGTCTGATATAGTCGAACGTCTCCTTCTCGCCCCTTTGTGCGAGCATCTTTAATAGTTTGACCAGCTTTCTTCTGGTGTCTGGGTGAAGCGGCGCCTTGTCGGTGCCCTTGTAATAATACTTAAGGGGCGAGGCGTCCGTGTAAGCCTTCCCCTCATAGACCTTGCTTGCGGCAATGCGGTCCATGACCATTTCCGCAATGTAGCGGTCCGGCATGGGAACCGGCTTCATGACCCCCGGTTCGCTTTCCAGACTGTAGTCGATCCAGTACTCGTAGTGATGGCGGTTCCTGCCCTTATGGTGCATCCATGCGGCGGAATAGCCCTTGTCCTCCCGCTCGGCGTTGTTGGGGCTCCTGTCTCCCTGATAATATTTTGCCCCCGCCATGAATTCCACGGGACTGTATTTCGACAGATCGTGCAGCAGGCCCTGTCTGTAGAGACCCACGCGGAAACAACCCTTTGCCACCAGATACTTGTGGTAGGTGACCGTCTTAAAATGCTTCCAAGCCTTTCCCATTCTCATCTCACATCCCGATATCCGACTTTTAAGTCCTCTCCTTCACGGCTGACGCCGCTCTTCCTTCCGCTTTTTTTGCGGCTTTCTTCTCACATACCGGCGCACCCACATAGACCTCGATGCATCTGGCAGGAATCCTTTTGACAGCCTCATCGCTGACGGGATCCGATTCGCACTTTTCCCCCTCGCCGTTCTCCGTGGAAATTGCCCGCTTCCACCCCATTCCCTTGGGCAGTCTGGGCAGCGCAAGCTCATGATCCTCCCAGTGCATATTCAGCGCCAGATACAGGAAGGTATCCTTCTCGTCTTCCGGCTCCGCATACGCTCCGCACAGCAGCAGACCGATATAGCGGAAATAGCTTTCGGTCTGGGGTCTCCACGCATTCTGTCCGTGATAGGACAGATCCGGATAGCCGCACGCTTTGTGGTCCATCAGGCGCAGCTCCCTCTGCGGCCGGAGGATCGAATGCTCTCTTCTGAACGCAATCAATTGTTTCCAGAAATCCAGAAGCTCCGCGTTCTTTTCCGTATTTGTCCAGTCCAGCCAGGTCACCGCATTGTCCTGACAATAGGGATTATTATTTCCCTTCTGTGTATTTCCGAACTCGTCTCCCATGAAGATCAGCGGCGTCGACTGAGACAAGAGCAGCAGGCACATTGCGTTCTTGATCTGCTTTTTTCTCAGCTGCTTGATCTTCTGTCTTCGGGAGGGACCTTCTTCCCCGCAGTTCCAGCTGCAGTTGGTGTCGTTTCCGTCCCTGTTGTCCTCCCCGTTCGCCTCGTTGTGCTTGTAATCGTAAGATACCAGATCGGCCAGGGTAAATCCGAAATAATTGGTCAGGTAATGAATGCTGCCGGCCTTCTCCGGTATGTGCCGCATATGATAGAGCGCGCTGTTCAGCATTCCCTCGTCGCTCTTTAGGAACCTCCTCATGTCGTAATACCATGCGTCGTTGTACTCCGCCAGATGAGGATACAGGGGCTGTTCGCCCTTCTCATATATATGGTCCGTATCAAAATGGTAATACCACAGCTTGGTGTCCGCCAGCGCTTCGTCCGCCGCCAGCAGATCGGCCGGCATGTCCGTTCCCAGCAGGTGAAATCCGTCCACATGATACTCCAGCACCCAGAACCGGAGTATCTCGGCGATCTCATTTCTCTTGACATCCTCCGGAAAATAGAGCTGCATGACCAGCTCCATATCATTCTCATGCAGTTCTCTCACCAGCTCCTTAAATTCCACGGTGGGATCCTCCGAAGACGCATAGGATGCCTTCGGCGCATAATAATAGCCCTTTTTATATCCCCAATAATTTAACTTTCCGCCGCCCTGCGCGCGTGCATTTTCCAGGGATACGGCATAGGGAAGTCCTTCCGGCAGCTCCTCCGCAGCCGCAATCTCGGAGAATTCATAGGCGGGCTGCAGCTCCAGCGTGGTGACACCGATTTCCTTCAGATAAGGGATCTTTTCGGCAATTCCGGCAAAAGTCCCCCTGTGCTTTACATTGGAGGAGACATGCCTGGTAAAGCCCCGCACATGCATACAGTAGCCGATCATTCTGTCGTAGGGGATTCTCGGAAAACGATCCCGTCCCCAGTCGAAATCCTCCGTGAGAAATCCCGCCTTCAGCTGCTCCCTGCGCCTTTCCTTTCCATATACGGATTTTGCGGGAAAGACTCTGGCCCATCGGTCCGGAACGACCCTGTCTTCCTCGTAGAACTGATACGTGATACGGGACGCGTCCAGCCCGCGCAGTATTTTACAGTATACGTTCCCGATGCGGT
Source organism: uncultured Acetatifactor sp. (assembly GCA_947624245.1). Classification (GTDB taxonomy): domain Bacteria; phylum Bacillota; class Clostridia; order Lachnospirales; family Lachnospiraceae; genus Acetatifactor. Next base: position 46,364 of record CANQJL010000013.1, read on the forward strand.
CCTCGGGAAGGAAGGGAATCCGGTCTATGCTCTTGCCTGTCTTTCTGTCAAACAGCAGGATACCGCAGGATACTTTTCTGGATACAAAGGCGAATCGAATGCCGTCGCATTCTATATGGGCTCCCAAAGGATATGGCTTTTTCCGCTGATTCTTATCTGTCATGCGCTCCTCCGTCCAAAGACCTTTCCGGCAGGCCTCTGTACACTATTATAATTGATTCCCCTCAAAACCACAAGTTGACAAATGTCCAAAATAAGCTATGATTATTATAATTATTTCCATGCTGAAAGGAGATATCCGGAATGGAGAATATCATGAAAACCAAAAAAACAGGGCTCGGCCTGACTCTCTCCGTCCTCATATGCGCTCTGTGCCTTATGCTGTCCGGCTGCGCCGCTCCCGATACGGAGCCTGTGGCCGCCGTTCCCACAGCCGCGCCCTCCACGCCTTCTCCCACCGCTTCCCCCACGCCCCAGCCCACGGAGCCCCCGTTCGAGGAATACGACATCACCCTGATGGCTCTGGGCGACGATCTGCTCCACATGGGGATCGTGAACACGGGAAGACAGGAGGACGGCTCCCGGGATTACTCCTTTTTATTTGAAAATATCACCGATTATATTGACGCCGCAGATATCAGCATCATCAATCAGGAGACCATCTTTGCCGGAAACCAGCTTGGCTTCTCCGGTTTTCCGAAATTCAACTCCCCCACCGAGGCTGGCGACGCCATAGCTAAGGCGGGATTTGACGTGGTGCTGCACGCCACCAACCACGCGGCCGATCAGGGGCTTGACGGAATCCTGTACTGCGCGTCTTTCTGGGAACAGTACCCCGATGTGCTTATGACCGGCATATCCGGCGAGACACCGAACGAGGAGATTCCGATGCTGACCGTAAACGGCATCGATTTTGCCGTTTTGAACTATACATACGGTCCCAACATGGGCACGCTCGAAAAATCTCTGCGCGGGCATCTGAACATGCTCTGCGATTATGATCCCGATTCCGGTCTCATCGATTTCACCTCTCTCAATCCTCAGGTGATAGAGGACATTCAGAGAGCAAAAGATAAGGCAGACATCGTTATTGTCTGCCCTCACTGGGGGACGGAAAACGCTCTCACGCCCTCCAGCTATCAGGAAAGCTTCGCCGAGGCGATGGCCGCTGCCGGCGCAGACCTTATTATCGGAACTCACCCCCATGTCCCGCAGCCCGTGGAGTGGATCACCACCGATGACGGGCACAGGACTCTGTGCTATTACTCTCTTGGCAACTATGTTTCCACCCAGAAAAATCCTGACAGTATGCTGGAAGAAATGGCCTGGGTCACCTTTCATGTAACGGAGGACGATGTATTTATCTTAGAGGAGGACAGCGGCGTGCTGCCCTTAGTCTGCCAGTACAAGAGCGGCCCTTTACGTCTCGTGGGCGTATACCCTCTGGAGGATTACACCGAAGAACAGGCCCTTCACCACGGCATCTGGAATTACGGCGGCGTTGCGCTCCACAGAGACTATCTTCAGGAAAAAAGCGAAGAAATCTTCGGTGACGTCATTCTCTCAGAGGCCGACATTTTGGATCGCTAATCGATCACGTTCCGCACGCCGAGAATGGTATCGTAATCCGCATTCATAATGACGACGCCCTTCCGCGGGTTGGCGGAATGAATGATCTGGCCGTTTCCGATGTACAGTGCAACGTGTGTGCACTTTCCGCCGGAGCCGTAGCAGATGATATCGCCCGGCTGCGCCTCGCTGTAGTCCACGCCCCGTCCGGCGCCGGACAGCTGACCTTCGGGAGTCCTTCCCAGCGAATATCCGAACTCTTTATAGATCAGGCTGGTAAAGCCCGAGCAGTCCGTGCCGCCGGCAAGCGTCTGCCCGCCGTGAATATATTTATTTCCCAAGAACTGCATGGAATAATCTACGATCTGCTGGCGCAGCTCCGCGTTCGTGGAATAGGAGGTGTCCGGAGGCGCAACGGATACGGCAGTGTTTTCCGCAGCCTGTTCCTCAGGCACCTGCTGACGTTCTTCCAGTGCTTTCTTTTCTGCAAGCTCCTTCGCTTCCTCCTCCAAGGTCTTTGCATAGACAAATTCCTCGGAAACGGTCACATATTCCGCCGCCACATACCCTGTCTTGCTGTCGGTATACTGTACCTTCAGCCATTCCCCAAGGTCCTCCAGCAGCTTCACGCGCTCGCCGCTGTCGATATATCCCACTCGGGCCGCCTCTATATCGGGGGCCTTGCGCACGTTCAGTCTGTCGGCCTTCACGGTGGCATACCGCGTCACGTAATCGTCGATCACCGCCGCAGCCGCATCTCCGTAGAGGAAATACTCTGATTTGATGTATCCCTCCACGTTGCCGGATACCACCCGAAACCAGTCTTCTTCCTCTCCTGCCACCGACAAAATCTGCGCCACCGCGCCGCTGTAGATCTTACCCACAATGGCGCTGTCCGTATTCGGCTCTGTCCGCACGTTCACATAATTGTCTACATTTGCGATGGCAAGATCCGCGTACTCGCTCTCCTCCGAAGCGGTATCCTCCTGCGAATCTTCCGCCGTCATATGGATCTCCTCCTGCGCGTCCGCGCCCGTATCCTGCGGCGTTTGCGCCGGAATCTCCGGAATATTCTGACACAGGGAGTCCAGGTACTCCTGCACTCCTCCGCCGTGAAGCCCGCGTTCCTCTCTCGCCTCGTTCACTGTTCCTGTATCGCCGTCCGCAGTCTTTGCCTGAGAAGCGGCCGCCGCGTATCCCAAGCAGGCGGTCATCAGGGCAATGCAGCCTGCAGCTATCCATCTGTATTTCATGCTTTTCTCACCGTTCTGCGGTTCTATGCTCCTTTGCTTTGCATATTTCCCGCACCTGTTGACTTATACCGTGATATTTTGTGACAATATGTCGATTTTTACATCGAATGAATTATATCATAGCACATTTGACAGGCAACTTCAAGTGTGCAATCCTCTTTGCTCATAAATCTTGCACTATGCCGGCAGAACGGTTATAATAGGCATACGGACACACAACGACCGAACCGCAAGGAGGATTCCCATGGGAAAGAACAATGATTACGATGCCGAGGAAATGACTGTCGAACTGGATCTGGAGGACGGCACCACAGTGAACTGCGCCGTCATCACTATCCTGACGGTGGAGAAAAAGGACTATATCGTACTGCTTCCGCTGGACGCAAACGGCGATAATGCCGACGGCGAGGTATGGTTCTACGGATACAGGGAAAATCCCGACGACCCCAACGAAGAACCTGAGCTGGATTACATTGAGGACGACGAGGAATACGAAAAAGTCGCCGACGCTTTCGACGAATATCTGGACAACTGTGAATTTGACGAGCTGGTGGACGAATGATCCGCCAAGGGTCTGATGAATCCCGACGGCTGCCTGGGGCGCTCTCTTGTACCTGTCAAAAAGAGAAGCTCCAGGCTTTCTTTTGCCCTTGTCATGGCCACATAGAACACTCTGCGCTCCTCCTCCAGCTCTGCCGCGTCCAAAAGACGGCCATGGGGAAATACGCCTTCGTTGCAGTCCGGTATGATGACAGTGTCAAATTCCAGACCCTTCGCTCCGTGTACGGTCATCAGCCGAATCGGGACGTTCTCCCCTGCCGTATAGGCTCCCTTCTTTTCTCTGCCGCCCCCGTTCTCCAGACTTTTCGTGTGCTCCTCCTGAGCCGCCAGCCATTGCCGCACGTCGGGGAACCGCTTCGCATCTTCCTGCAGCCATTCCAGCAGATCTTCCCACTCCCTCCGTTTATCGGCGTCGCCTCCTGCAAGCGTCCGCAGATATTTCTCATAGCCCGCAGCCTTCCTTACATAGGAAACGGCCAGTGCCGGAGACAGCCTGCTCAGGGCCTTCAGCTGCCTGTCAAAGCTCTCAAGCGCGGCGAGAACGCTCTGTCTGATGCCGTGCGGCAAATCTAAGTCCTCATAGTATGCCAGCAGGCCCTCCACGGTGTTCCCGCAATTTTCCACCGCCTCACGGCTGACATATCGCGACGGTCTGTTCACCGCTCTGAGCAGAAGCTCTCTGCTTGGCTCTCCCGCCGCCAGTCTCAGATACGCCATCACGTCTCGGACAATGAAGTGTTCGTAGATACTCTGCATTTTTTCGTTCATCACAAAAGGGATCCCCGCCGACTTAAGCCGCACGGCAAGCCCCTGCATTCGCGAATTTGTGCGAAACAGAACGGCGCATGTATTGTCGGGCGTATCGGAAGCGCCTGCCGAAAAGCCGGCCAGCCGCTCTGTCAGATAATCATATTGTGCTTCCCTGTCCGAAAAGGGCCGAAGCCGCACTCTGCACACGTCAGGGTCACCTCCCTGCCTTTCCGCCCGCAGCCGCTTTACGAATCTGTTCTTATTTTCGCCGATCACCGCCAGCGACGCCTGTACGATCTGCCAATGACTGCGGTAATTGACGTCCAGCAGCAGCGTCTTTGCCCCGTATTCCGTCTGAAAGCGTTTCAGACATTCCGGCTCCGACCCTCTGAAGCCGTAAATCGCCTGATCGTCGTCTCCCACCGCGAAAATGTCGGAACGGGTACCGGCCAGCAGCTTGATCACCTCATACTGCACGGGATTGATGTCCTGAAATTCGTCGATCAAAATATGCCGGAAACGCTGCTGCCACTTTTGACGAAACGCTTCCTCTTTTGTCAGAAGCTGCCTGCATCTGATGAGCATATCGTCGAAATCCAACAGCCCGCGGGAACGCACCGCCGCCTCATACTCCCGCAGGAGCCTGCCGAAATCTCCCCTCAGCTCAGCGGGCAGACGCTTGGCCGCGCTCTCCTCCCTGAGGGTATTTTTGTAATAGCTTACGGCGGACAAGAATAAGACCGCGTCCTCCCGTAAGTTGTCGCGGGACTGTTGGCGGCCGGCTGCCTCACCGTATTTTTTCAGTATGGGAATCAAAAAATCGATCTTTTGAGAATTTGTCAGAATGTCTTTTGACCTGACCGCATCGGATTGTCTGAGAATGTGGAAGAATACGGAGTGAAAAGTGCCGAAATTGACCGGGGAAAAACCGTCGGAGAGTTCCCGAAAGCGACGTTCCAGAGAGGCTGCGGCCTCCCTTGTGAAGGTGAGGACCAGGATCTGTTCCGGCGGCACACCCTGCTCTTTAATGAGATACAGAATGCGCCGTGAGACCGTAAAGGTCTTGCCGGAACCGGGGCCTGCCAGCACCAACAGCGGTCCCCCTTTGTGCGTAACGGCGTTTCGCTGCGCCGCGTTCATCTGTCTTAAGTCCGACATATCCTGTCAGCCCTCGCCCGAAGGGGCGCCCTTTGCAAGCGCCGCCTGCAGCAGCTCCACTCCCTTGCGTATTCTCCTCAGGGATTCTTCCTTCCCCAGTATCTCCATGATCTCAGTGGCGCCTGCGGGCGTCATCTGCTTTCCTGAGACCGCGGTTCGCACCGGCCACATAACGTAGCCGTTCTTATATCCGTTCTTCTCCACATATCCCGATAACAGTCCGTACAGACCGTCATTGGAATAATCCTCCCAATCCTCAAGCAGCGGCAGAAGCTCTGTCAGCACCTGCAGGGAGGACTCCTTATCCGTCTTCATCTTCTTGTGGGCGTACATTTCCGGATCGTACTCGGGCAGCTTCTCAAAAAAATCCACCATCGCCGGAATGTCCGGAAATACCTCGATGCGCGTCTTCACCATCGCCGCGATCTTTTTCAGATTAAGAGGCTTTGTCAGCGCCTGCTTCAGGTACGGCTCCGCCATCTCATAGAAGACCTCAAAATCCATCGCCTTGATGTACTCGCCGTTCATCCAGCGCAGCTTTTCCATGTCGAACACCGCAGGGGATTTGCTGACCCTGTGATAATCGAACTCCCTGATCAGCTCCTCCAGAGTGAAGATCTCCCTGTTGTCCTCCGGGCTCCAGCCCAGCAGCGCGATATAATTGACAATAGCCTCCGTCACGAAGCCCTGCTCCACCAGATCTTCAAAGGAGGAATGGCCGCTTCTCTTCGACAGCTTTTTGTGGTTCTCGTCGGTCAAGAGCGGCAGGTGGACATAGATCGGAACCTCCCACCCGAAAGCCTCGTACAGCCGTACATACTTTGGGGAGGAGGAGAGATACTCGTTGCCCCGCACCACGTGAGTGATGTTCATGGTATGGTCGTCCACCACATTGGCAAAATTGTAGGTGGGATATCCGTCCGACTTGATCAGTATCATGTCGTCCAGCTCGGCGTTCTCCACCGTGATATCGCCGTAGAGCTCGTCATGAAAGGTCGTGGTCCCCTCCGTGGGATTGTTCTGGCGAATGACGAAGGGCTTGCCCGCGGAGAGATTTGCCTCTATCTCCTCCTTGGACAGAGACAGACAATGCTTGTCGTACACGGTGATCTCCTTGCCCTCTGTCACCTGCGTCTTCAGCGATGCCAGACGCTCCTTGTCACAGAAGCAGTAATAGGCCTGTCCCTTTTCGATCAATTCCTTGGCATACTTCATGTAGATGCCCGTCTTCATTCTCTCGCTCTGTATATAGGGGCCGTAACCGCCGTCCTTGTCGGGGCCCTCATCGTGTACCAGACCGGTCTTTTCCAGAGTGCGGTAGATAATTTCCGTCGCGCCCTCCACAAATCTTTCCTGGTCCGTGTCCTCGATCCGCAGTATGAAGTCTCCGCCCTCATGCTTGGCGATCAAAAATTCATATAATGCGGATCGCAGATTACCCACATGCATCTTTCCCGTGGGGCTGGGTGCATACCTGATCCTGACCTTTGACATGATTCCTCCGTTCTGCGCCGCCTACATGGCCGCGTATTTCATTTCATCATAAATTCTGCTATTTTAAAATATTCTGATTGACGTTTTCGTCCGGCACCGCTCTTTTGGCCGCAGCCTGAAAGCCCTTGACCGCTTTCTGGGCCTGCAAAATGGCGATGTTGGTGCCTGCTCCCGCCACACAGCCTCCCGGGCAGGCCATGCCCTCGATCAGGCAGCCGTTCTTCTTGCCGGCCTTGGCAAGCAGCAGCATTTTCTTACATTCCGTCAGATTTTCCGCGTGCTCTATCATCACCTCTGTGCCGGGATAGTATGTCTTGATACATTCCTCGATGGCGGAGGCGACTCCTCCTGCCACGCCGTAGCCTCTGCCCGCTCCCGTGGCGTCCTGCATGGCGTCCATGGCCTTGATCTCCTCCAGCAGGATTCCCTTGGCTTCAAACATGCCTGTCAATTCTTCAAAGGTTATCACAAAATCCACGTCAGACCGGATCGTCCGTCTGCTGGCTTCCAGCTTTTTGGACGCGCAGGGACCGATAAAGACCACGGACGCATCGGGGTGATCGCGCTTGATGATCCGGGCCGTTGCGACCATGGGCGTCAGCTCGTTGCTGATCTTGTCGATGGTCTCGGGGAACAGATGCTTTGCCATAACGGACCAGGAAGGACAGCACGATGTCAGCGCGAACGCCTGATTCCCTGTGGCCACCTCTTTGACATAGTGCTCGGCCTCCGCCATACAGCCCATGTCCGCGCCCAGCGCCGTCTCATACACGTCTGCAAAGCCCAGCTCCTTCAGCGCTGACTTGAACATGTCCGGCGTCACCTCCGGACCGAACTGTCCCACAAAGGCCGGCGCCACCTGCGCTATGATCTTTCGGCCGGACTGCATTGCCCTGATCAGCTGGAATATCTGAGACTTGTCCGCTATGGCGCCGAAGGGACAGCTGACCATGCACTGTCCGCAGGAGACACATCTGTCGCTGTCAATGCAGGCGCGGCCGAAACGATCGGACTTGATGGCATCTATGCCGCAGGCCGCCTTGCAGGGCCGCTCCTTATGGCAGATGGCATCGTAGGGGCAGATTTCCTTGCACTTGCCGCAGCGGATACATTTCTCCTGATCGATGACCGACTTGCCGTCCACCATGGTGATGGCGCCCTTCGGGCAGACGCTGTGGCAGGGATGTGCCAGACAGCCCATACAGGAGCTCGTCACCTCATAGCGGTTCTCCGGACAGGCGTTGCAGGCGGAAGGGATCACCTGCATCAGAGGCGGTTCGTAATATTTTTCGTCGATATTGCTCTCCTCCAGACCTTCCGTCAGATGGCCCGGGTGATCTCGGTTCTCCGGCCTCAGGCTCATACCCATGGCAAGGCGCAGCCGCTCACGAATGATCGCTCTGTCACGGTACACGCTCTCCCAGTACTGTGACTTCTCATAGTCCACGATCTTGTAGGGCAGCGCTTCCATATCGTCCTTTAAATTTGTGGAATGATAGGCCAGATTGGCCACTTCCCTGAATACTCTCCTCCGGCGCTGCCGCACGGGAGTGTCGATTCCCCGCATATTGCTCATAATGATCTGCCTTTCGTTTTCGTGCTTCCGGCTTTTTGTGCTTCCGGCTTTTTGTCCTACCAGCTCTTGATAAAAGTGTTGATATAATTATCCAGACATTTCTTGATGACCTCGATGGCTTCCTCGCGGTTGCCCTTCTCGTTCACTGCCGTAGTCTTGTGCTCCAGATTTTTGTAGACAACGAAGAAATGCTCGATTTCCTCCACCACATGGGGCGGCAGCTCGGAGATGTCATGATAGATATTGTAATTCGGATCGCTGAAGGGCACCGCTATGATCTTCTCGTCATTCTTGCCGTTGTCCAGCATGGAAATCACACCGATCGGATACGCCCGTACCAGCGTCATGGGCTGCACAGGCTCCGAGCATAAGAGCAATACGTCCAGCGGGTCGCCGTCATCTCCGTAGGTACGGGGGATAAAGCCGTAATTGGCAGGATAATGGGTGGAGGTGTGCAGGATCCGGTCCAAAATCAGTAACCCCGTATCCTTGTCCATCTCATATTTATTCTTGCTCCCCTTGGAAATTTCAATCACGCAGATAAAATCCGTGGGCGTCACCCTGTGGGTGCTGATGCTGTGCCAGATGCTGCCGTTCAGTTCTTTCATGGTTTCCTCTCATTCCGCCGCTCTCACCGACAATGTTTTTTGAAGCTTTCTGCTTTCGCAGCGGCCGCGCTACTCTCTCACCTGTCCGCTGCCGCAGATCGTATATTTGTAGGAGGTGATCTCCTTCAGTCCCATCGGACCCCTGGCATGGAGCTTCTGGGTGCTGATGCCGATCTCCGCGCCGAAGCCGAACTCAAATCCGTCCGTAAAGCGTGTGGACGCATTCCAATAGACGCACGCGGCATCTACGCCGTTTAGGAACTCCTCCGCCGTCTGTGCATTCTCCGTTACGATACAGTCGGAATGTCCGGTATTGTATCTGTTGATATGCTCGATCGCTTCCTGAAGGGAATCCACCGTCTTCAGAGAAAGGATATAGTCCAGATACTCGGTGCCGTAGTCCTCCTCCGAGGCCGCCGTGCAGTCCGCAAGCACCTCCCGCACTCTCTCGTCGCCCCGCAGCTCCACGCCCTTCTCTGCCAGAGCCGCCTGCAGCTTCGGGAGAAACGCTTCGCGGACGGCATTATGTACCACAAGAGATTCGCAGGCATTGCAGACGCCGATGCGCTGCGTCTTCGCGTTAAATATGATCTTCACCGCCATGTCAAGATCGGCGTCCCTGTCCACATATACATGGCAGTTGCCGGTGCCGGTCTCGATCACGGGAATCGTACTGTTCTCCACCACGCTTCGGATCAGCCCAGCACTTCCTCTGGGTATCAGCAGATCCACATACTCTTTCAGCCGCATGAACTCGACGGTCACCTTTCTGTCGGTATCTTCGATGAGCTGAAGCACGTCTCTGGAGATTCCCTGCTCCTCCATAGCCTCCCGAAGCACCCGCACAATGGCGGCATTGGAGCGAAGCGCATCGCTTCCTCCCTTTAATATCACTGCATTTCCCGCCTTAAAGCACAGGCCGAAGGCATCTGCGGTCACATTGGGACGTGCCTCATAGATGATGCCGACCACGCCCATAGGCACTCTGATCTTTCGGATCTTTAAGCCGTTCGGCCGCTCAAACTCCTCCATGCACTCCCCGATGCAGTCGGGCAGTGCCGCAATCTGTTCAAGGCCCTCCGCCATGGCGGCGATTCTTTGATCCGTCAGCTTCAGACGGTCCAGAAGCGCCTGACTCATGCCGTTCTTCCCGGCATTCTCCATATCCTCCTCGTTTGCCCGAAGGATCTCACTGCTTCTCTCCGTCAGTTTGTTGGCCGCAGAAAGCAGCGCAAGCCTCTTTTTCTCCGGAGCCATCGCCTGAAGCGCCTGCTTCACCGCGACCGCTCTCTCTCCCATTTCACGCAGGTTCGTCATGATCTCTTCCTCTCCGATTTTGCCTGAACTCCCGCTCAAAAGCACATGACCTGAAAGGGCCTGATATCTCCCTCTCTGGCCGGAATCGCCTCCACCATCTGGCACTGAAATCCCACCGCTATCGTCCGAAGCTGCAGGGCAGGTTTATCTGCCAGAAAATTGTCATAAAACCCCTTCCCGTAGCCGAGCCTGTTGCGCAGACCGTCAAACACTGCGCCGGGCATCAGCAGAAACGTCCTGCATGCCTGTTCTTCCCTGTAGACATATTCCTCGGTATCCCCCGCAGGCTCCGGAATTCCCTTAAAGCCGGGCCGCAGCTCGGACAACTGTGTCAGCCTGTAGAACTTCATCTCGGGAATATCCGACGACCTTGTCACTTTCGGCACGAACACTCTTTTCTTCTGACGCAGGGCTTCCTCGATCAGCTCATGCGTATCAATTTCGCTGCCGTAAGCGACAAAGCTTAAGAAGATCTCCGAGCCATAAAAGAACTGATGGCCCAGAATCCTCTCCGTCATCAACAGCGAGCCCCTGCGCCGCTGTTCCCGACTCAGGCGTCCGCGCGCTTCCAGAGCCTTTCGCCTGAGTTCCGTTCGTATCTGCCTGTCATTCTCCATCGCTATATTTCCCACCAAGCCGAGAGTTCCTCTTAATTCTTGTGCAGACCGTCCACAAAGGCAGGCAGGTCAAAGTTCTCATCTCTGTGCGCCACGAACAGTGTCCCTGCCGGTCTGCCGTCCAATATCCTGTGCAGTACGCCGATATCCCTGCTGTTGGCGATCACCATGTCCACATTGGATTTGGTGGCGATCTTCGCCGCGATCAGCTTCGTATTCATTCCGCCGGTGCCCACGCTGCTGCCGGTGCTGCCTTTTCCCATCTCCATCAGCTCGTCCGTCAGCTCGTCCACCTGATCGATAAATCTGGCGTCCGGATTCTTTCTGGGATCGTCCGTATAGAGCCCGTCGATGTCGGACAGGAGGATCAGAAGGTCCGCCTGCACCAGCGCGGCCACCACCGCCGACAACGTGTCGTTGTCCCCGAACTCGATCTCGTAAGTAGCGATGGTATCGTTCTCGTTCACAATGGGAATCACGCCCATTTTCAGCAGCTCGGAAAAGGTATTGTGGGCGTTGTATCGGTTCAGATTGTCCACAATGGTGTTCTTGGTCATCAGGATCTGTGCCGCCACCTGATTGTATTCGGCAAACAGCTTCTGATAGTTCATCATCAGCCTTGCCTGTCCCACCGCCGAGCACGCCTGCTTCACCGCCAGCGACTCCGCCTGACTGTTCACGCGCACGTCCTTCAGATTGACTGCATTTTTCCCCGCGGCAATGGAGCCGGAGGTGACCAAGATTACCTCCTTGCCCTGATTTCTGATATCGCTGAGTTCCCGAACCAGCTTCTCCATGCGGATATAGTCCATATCCCCCGTCTCGCGGTGCGTCAGAGAGGAGGAGCCGATCTTTACCACGATCCGCTTTTTATTTTTCATCTGTTTGCGCAAATCACTCATCTGTATTATCTGCCTGTCTTTTCTTTCTAAAGTCCCAACATATTTTACTTTATTTTGCCGATAACGTCAATTACCTGTATCTGTTTCCTCTTTACCGTTTTTTGCCGGTCTCAATTTCGACGCAATGGCTTCGGCCACGCGGATACCGTCCATGGCGGCAGAGACGATTCCGCCCGCATATCCCGCGCCCTCTCCGCAGGGATACAGCCCCCTGACATTTGCCTGCAGCGTGTCGTCTCTGCAGATGCGCACGGGAGAGGACGTCCTGCTCTCCACTCCCGAAAGCAGCGTATCGGGCCGGTCGAATCCGTCAATCTGTCTGCCGAAGCTCTCCATTCCCTCCACGATGGCCTCGTTGCAGGATTTCGGCAGGATCCGGCTCACGTCGGCCCACGCAAAGCCGCCCCTGCACTGCGGCATCGGGAGACCTTCGCCGTCCTTGGGATTTTCCTGCCGCACCTCCCAGGCACGGTCCCCTGCGACCTTTGCTTTGAACTCACCGTATCTCTGAACGGGAATCCTGCCCCCGCCCAGCTCATATGCCTTCTCCTCAAGCCTTCTCTGAAATTCGATTCCCGCCAGCGGGTGGTCCGAGCCGAAATCCGCCGGCGTCACGGTCACGATCACCGCGCTGTTGGCGTTCGTCCCGTCTCTCCCGCTGCAGCTCATACCGTTGACCGCCAAACGCCCCTCCTCGGAGGAGGCGTTCACCACATACCCGCCGGGGCACATACAGAAGGAATAGACGCCCCTTCCGCCGCCTGTCCTGGCCGTCACTTTATACGGCGCCGCCCCCAGCACGCCCGGATCTTCCTTCCCATATTGGCTCAAATTGATCATGGCCTGCAGATGCTCCACCCGCAGACCCACCGCAAAGGCTTTCGCCTCCATATTTACATGTTCTTCAAAAAGCATGGAGAAGGTATCTCTCGCGCTGTGTCCGCAGGCAAGGACCACCTGTCTGCAGGGAATCGTTTCATTTTCTCCCAACACGACCCCCGTCACACGCCCGTTCTCCACACGAAGGCCCGTGACACAGGCGGAAAATCTCACGATCCCGCCCAGCCTGATGATTTCCTGCCGCATTCTGCTCACAATGCCGCCAAGCACGTCCGTTCCTATATGCGGTTTCGCATCATAGCAGATGCTCTCGTCAGCGCCGAACCGCACAAAGGTCTGAAGCACCTCTTTGTTCCTGCCGTCCCTGTCCTTCACCAGCGTGTTCAGCTTGCCGTCCGAAAAGGTTCCCGCGCCGCCTTCCCCGAACTGAACGTTAGATTCCGTATCCAGCCGCCCCGTCTCCCAGAAGCGCTCCACGTCCTTCTGTCTCTCCTCCACGCATTTTCCCCGCTCCAACAGAGTGACGGCGTATCCGTGCAACGCCAGATAATATCCGCAGAACAATCCCGCCGGTCCCATTCCCACGATGACCACAGGCTGATCCTGAGGCGTTTCCCCGGGCTTTGGAAAAGTATAGGTCACGGTCTGCGGCCTACTGACCAGATTTTCCTTCCCCCGAAATCTGCGAAGGACACGTTCCTGCTCCCTGACCTCCACGTCCAGCGTATAGCTGTAGAAAATATCCGGCTTTTTTCTGGCATCTATGGACCGTCTGACGATTTTCACGCCGAGAATATCCCGCGGCGCGACCCGCAGGATTTCGGCCGCACACCGATTCAGATCTGCGGGCTCCTGCCCGGCTCTGACTTTTACCTGATTTAAACGCAGCATAAAAAATTTCTCCCGAAGTATTCTCTCACCGTTTGACGGCTTCTTTCTTTGGAAGCTCCCCCATTCGGCGATCGGCCCCGCAGGCCGCCATGGCCGCCAGATAACCGCTGCACCACGCCCAGTGAAGATTATACCCTCCGCACCTTCCGTCTACATCGAGAATCTCTCCGGCGAAATACACTCCCGGCTGTCTTACGGATTCCAGACCGTCGGTAACTTCCTCAAGAGGCACGCCGCCGGCACAGACCTGAGCATTGTCGAAGGAATTGCTCCCGTTTATATGTACCTTCCATTGTCTGCACAGACGATATATTTTGTCCAACTGTTTCCTGTCCACGCAGGACATGCTCTCGGACGGCCTAAGACCCGCAAGCTTGATGAGCATCACCGTCAGTTTCTTGTGAAGCATACCCGTAAAGAACTCCTCCACGGTTCTCTCGCCCTGCAGCAAGAGCTCTCTGGAACGACAGAGCAGTTCAAATTCCTCCCGACCGTAGTCCGGCAGAAAATCCACCGACAATTCTACTTCCTTTTGTTCCCGTAATATGTAATTCACCACACGGCTCAACTGAAACATGGGGATTCCCGACAGACCGTATTCCGTAAGCTGCAGCTCCCCCCGCTCTGCCGCCACGCACGCGCCGTCCTGCAGGACGGATATCCGCGCGTCCGTTCTCACGCCGGCCACGCTCCGCAGATAATCCTCTCTGCATTTTAATTGCACCAGCGCCGGCACTACCGGCGTCAGACTGTGCCCCAGCCGCTTTGCCAGACGATAACCGCTGCCGTCCGACCCCGTCTTCGGCGCGGCCTGACCGCCGCAGGCCACAATCACTCTGTCGAACAAAAGCTCTCTTGCCCCGCTTTTCACGGCGATCCGATCCGTGTCCTTATCGCGCGCAACGGAATCGACCTTCCAATCCGTCAGCTCCTCCACCTGCAGAGCGCGCAGTTCATATCGCAAAGCGTCCTGAATCACCGCCGCCTGCTCGCAGGCCGGATACAGAAGACCGTTCTTCTCCTTCAGTATGACGCCGATGCCCTGAAAGAACGATATCACATCCTGCGTGCCGAACCTCTCCAGAAACGTTTCCAGACGCTTGGGCTGTCCGGTATAGTAATCCGACACATTCAGGTGCAGGTTCCCCAGATTGCACTTTCCGTTTCCCGTGGAAAGAATCTTATTTCCCAGTCTGGAGCTTCCCTCCAGCAGAGTGACCTCCGCACCCTGTCTGGCCGCCGTAATGGCCGCCATCATTCCGGAAGCGCCGCCTCCGACAATCCCTATTCTGATCCGCGACAATCTTTTCTCCTCCCGTACTCACGAAGAATATGTCTCCAAAAAACCGTAGAGCTCCTCTTCATTCTCCACATGCATCATCTGTATGATCTTCTGCTGTATGTCTTCCGGCAGACTGTCCAGCCTGATCTGCGTCTCAATGTAGACTGTCTCCCGATCGTCCAGATACACCACGACCTCATTGTCAAAAGCCGCCAGATAAAAGCTTTCGCTCGGCTCGATATATCTGTAATTCATTTGGACTACCACTCTCTCCCGAGAAAAGGAAAGCACCTCAAGCCCCACGAACCCCCGCTCCTGCTCGGACAGCGGCGGGGCCGCCTCATAAATTTCCAGTGCGGCCAAGAACTGCTCCCTGTTCATTCCCACGTACTTATCCGGCAGCCGCCATGTGGTCTCCACCACCGTGTGGTGGACCACATCCGTCTCCTCCAGGACATACTCCGTTCCCACATAGAGCGTTTCGGACGCCGACGACACATATCTGGCGTCCCGCTCCGATTCCGCGCCGTCCCCGGGGCCCTCGCCGGCCGCCTGAGAAAGATCGGCGTCAACAATCGCAGAGGGCGTATCTGCCGCCCCCGCGATACCCGAGGGATATTGCGGATAAAAGAACTGATACGTCCTTACGCCCGCATAAAAGCCTATGAGCAGGAACATGAGCGGATATATAAAAAATAAGCCGATACATTTTACAAATTTCATACTGTTCTCCTGGTCTTTGCAATCAGTATCAGCTATTTTTCTATATTTTATACGATTTGCCTGACAATGTTAAAAAACGCGCAGCATCTGCCCCAGCAGCCGGATCAGCTTCCCGCCGGGAACATTCTCGATCTCCTGCTCCCTGAAATTCCTGAGCAGCAAAAGCAGTATCCAATACAGAGCAAAGCCAAGCAGCAACAGAATCAGCAATGTGAACGCTTCTCCCAGATGAGGCGCCAACACCCGTCCCAGCAGCATTGCCACAAGCCCCGTCACCGCAGCTGCACCCGCCGGAATTGCAAGCGTCTGCAGCCAATCGGGACGCGCCCGAAACTGCCTGCAGGCAAATACCCCCAACAGCACGCAGAGCACACCAAGGCCCAGCAGCCCCCCGTAGACCAGCGCCATCACTCCCGCATTGCCCGCATTCAACAGCACAGATACCACAATCACATACACCACGTCCGCAGCTCCCACTGCACACAGCACGAGAAGCTTTCCTCCGGAAAGCAGCAGCAGTCTGCCGAAGTAGAAAGACAATGTCAAAAATAATACCGCGAACCCGCCGCTCTGAAGCATACGCGCTGCGGCCTTCGCCTGATTGGGAGCGATCACCGCCCCAAGCCAATTTGCCGCTGCCGCAAGGAAGACCGACGCAAAAGCGGCATGTACCATCGCAAGGTGAAAACCGCCCTGAAACATGTTCCTTGCGAATCTCTGCTCCTCTTTTCTCAGGGAGACCGCCGTTTTACCGTACACCGGAATTAAAGACAGCATGATAAACGCCGTCCAGCAGCCGCACAATACCCAATAGCCGGCTCCGTACACTCCATACTCCGCCACCGCCGCTTCCGCCATCGCCGCTTCTGCCGCCGCACGCTTCTGCAGGAATACGAGGCCCAGCGGAACGGGCAGAATAACCAGCAGTCCGATCAGCCACTGCATTCCCCGGGCTGCGCACAGAGACCTCACGCTGTCCGCAAAGGAATCCACCGCGCGCATTCCCTCCCTGCGCGTCTTGTCCACGTTTTTCTTATTGACCCGATAATACAGGAGCAGCAGAATACATACCAACAGCTCCGAGACACTGACCGCCAGAGCGGCTCCGGCTCCTCCGTACATGGCCTCAAAATTCTGCTGCACCAGCAGCTTGCTCACTTTTGCGCCGTATGCCGAAAACAGCCTGCAGAACAACAAACTGAGGACAAGGATCAGCACCTGACGCAGCAATGCCGCCGCTGCGGTGGGAAGCTCTGAGCCCTCTCCCTGAAAACAGCCCGTCAGCACAGCCGATACCGTCCGAAAGAGCAGAGCCGGTGCCAGCAGCATGATGATGAAAGAACTGTATTGTATGCGAAAGACGGTCCGCGCCAGCCAATCTGCGCCAAACAGCAGGAACAGGCTCCCCGCCAGACCGAGCACAAGCTGAAAGATCAGCGCGTTCTTCCGCAACTGTTCCGCATTCCTGTACTGTCCCTTTGAATTTCTGATGCGGATCATGCGCCCCAGAACATCCGACAGATTGCCCCCTATCACCATCCATAACACGGAGAACGCCTCCAGTGCCGCTATCGTATAGGAAGCGCCGTTATATCCTGTCAGACGGGCAATCACGGCAACCGTGATCAACGCCAGTATCACAGAAACGGTCTGCATTTGTCTCCTCTTTATCTCCACCTGATTCATCCGCCGTACCTCAATCAATCTCTGGTTATTTTCAAGCTCTCCAGTATCTCGCGCTGCTTTTGCTCCATCACCTCGGCCTGTTCCGGCTCCATGTGGTCATATCCGCACAGATGCAGCATACTGTGCGCAACTAAGAAAGCAAATTCCCGAAGCTCGCTGTGCCCGTAGTTCTCTGCCTGCTCCTTCATTCTGTCCACGGAAATCATGATATCGCCCAGCAAAAGTTCCCCCGTGTCGGGATCAAAATAATCGGCTCTTCTGTCCTCCTCGATATCGAATACGCCCGCTTCCTTAAAATCTACATTGGGAAAGGAGAGAACATCGGTCTCCCTGTCGATACCGCGGTATTCCCGATTTAACTCCCGAATCCCGCCGTTATCGGTGAGCACAAGGTTCACCGAAGCCGCATACGGACAGTGTTCCGCCTTCAGCACCGCCTCGCCCACAGCCTTTGCCACATCCTCCACAGAAAACGGAAAGCTTATGCCGGTCTCATTTTCAACGCAAAAAGTCATAGTAGAGCTTTTCCTCCTTAAAGATCTTCTGCATGGAGCATAGTTCGGCCACGGTGATATTACACTTGTCAAAAGTTCCGTCGTCCTGAAATTTCCGAAAGATGGTGTCGATGACCTTGTCGAAATCGATCTGCCTGTCCGCGCCCTTCTCCAGAAGATACGTCACGGACGTCACCACTGCGTCGCAGCAAATCAAAATGGCGGTCTCCTTCCGCGTCACCTGTTTCTTTGCAGTCAGATATTCCGTCAGAACAGCCTTTGCGGCCGGAGGAAACTGTTTTTCCTCCATCACCTGCAGCAGCGGTTCTCCCAGTCGGTGATAATAGCCTGCGCACTTCAGCGCATCTACGTCAAGCTTTAATTTCGTGCCGATCCGCTCGCAAAAGTACGCGGTGTGAATGCCGTACCTATACTCTCTCCTGTCCCGCTCCCGCAGGTCTGCCAGAATCGGATTCTCCGTGTCGTTGATGTCGAGATACTTCTCGCGGTACTGATATACCACCACGGAGGAAAACAGCTTCAGACAGCCCAGCAGCAAGACACTGCTGATGATTGCATTGGCCACGGGCATCACGAACATCTCCGGATCCGGTCTGGCGTTGGCTGTCAATATAATTGCGGCCGTCTCACAGACCAGCAGACACAGAACGGACAGAAACAACGGGACGGCAAAGCGGAAATCATTCTCCAGATGCCGAAACAGCGTGACCGCAAAAGTGCCGCTGATCAGATACAGCGCAAAGACCTCCGCCGTACTTCCGCTGAGGATCACGGCTATCATCAAAAGCATCGATGCCGAAAGTATCCCTGAGGTCATATTGCTGAAAAGGGCCAGCATGACGAACACGAGCAGAAACGGCCAGCCCGCCGCCGGCAGGAACCCGCATGCAAAGGCCACTGCAAGACCAATGCCCGCGCACACCCAGAACCGCAGCACGTGTTCCGCGTTATTGTAATCCAGCTTTCCCAGCAGATACTCCCTGCGAAAATGGAACCCCGTCACGGCAAGTCCCAACAGCGTTATGACACAGGCGCCCAGCCGCCTGTCCGCAGGAATCTGCCTGACGCCTCCCAACAGCCACATAAGCGCCGTGGCCGATATTATAATTAGGATCTCCGCAGGAAACAGCTTCCAGCTAAGACTTCGCTTATTTTCTTCCATATCTTTCTCTGCTTCTGTTCTTTTCTCTTGCCTCGTAATCTTCGTAAGCCTTCACGATCTTCTGCACCAGAGGATGTCTGACCACATCCTTGCCCGTCAGATTACAGAAAGCGATGTCGTCGATCTTGCTCAGGACTCTGGACGCAATATCCAAGCCCGATTTTGCCCCCGCCGGCAGGTCCTTCTGGGAGGCATCCCCCGTCACCACTACCTTGGACCCGAACCCGATCCTCGTCAGGAACATCTTCATCTGGGCCGGAGTCGTGTTCTGCGCCTCGTCAAGGATAATATAAGCGTTGTCCAAAGTCCGGCCGCGCATATAGGCCAAAGGGGCTACCTCGATCAACCCCTTTTCCATGTTCTTTGCAAAGCTCTCCGCACCCATGATCTGATACAGCGCGTCGTACAGCGGCCTCAAGTACGGATCCACTTTACTCTGCAGATCCCCCGGCAGAAATCCGAGTTTCTCACCGGCCTCTATCGCCGGCCGTGTCAGAATGATCCTCTCCACTTCGTTGTTCTTAAATGCCGTGATGGCCATGGCCATGGCAAGGTAGGTCTTGCCCGTGCCGGCCGGCCCCAATCCGAACACGATCATGTGATTCCTGATCGCATCAACGTAAGCCTTCTGTCCCAGGGTCTTCGGCTTGATGGGCTTTCCGCTCACGGTATGACAAATGCAGTCGGAATCTATTTCGGTTATCACGTTTTCCCGTTCTTCCATTCCCATCGTGATCGCGTAGTCCACGCTCTGTTCCTCTATCTCATTTCCTCTCTCCGAGATGATGGTAAGCTGCTTCAGCACGCCCGCCGCTTTTCTGACCATATCCTCCCGTCCCGTCACCGTCACGCCGCCGTTGCGGTCCACGATCGTGACATTGAAATCCCTCTCCAGCTTTTTCACATAGATATCCTGCATACCGAAGATCTTCCGCATATGCTCGGAAGGCATATCTATTTTCAGCGAGACTTCCTTTTCACTGTTCATTCCCTTTCGTCTCTCCGCTCTCTGGTCTCACGGTAGCGGTGCTTTTGCCTACCGGCTCCCTCACCAGGAACTCGCCGTTTATGACCCATGAACCGCCACTTATATCTATTTTAACATTTTTTTCAATAATTTGTACCCCTTTTTCCTCTAAACTTTCAAGAAATGCCATTAATTTTTTATTAAGCTCGTTCTGGGCCTCCTCCAGCGTGTATTCGTACTCGACATTTTGATACTCCCGATGGGTCTGCATTCCCATATAGATGGGAATGGAAAGCTTCTCAAACAACAGCGGGCGGCTTTCGCGGATCACGCTGTCATACACAAGATAGGGGCGATCCTGAGGCATACGCAGCTCACGATTACCCACACGCAGATAGTACCTTCTCTTTTGTCTGCCTGTATATTCCTTTTTGATATGGTCAAAGGGCAGGCTGTCGGAAAAGCTGCGCACATGCTCGAGAAGAATGTCCGCGTCCGCAGCCACATAGCGATATTCCCGCACTGTGGCGTCCTCGTTGTAGATTGGCACCTTGCCCTCTACCAGCACGGTGCCCGCCTCCACGGTGTCTCCGATGGAGACCTTAGGCACTCCGCTCCTTACGATCATTGCCGTGATCGTTCCGCCGTACTCTGCCACCAGATCGGTACCTTCTTCCGTCTCCTCGCTCTTTCTCTGCGTTTCCTGCATCTCATTTTCCTTGATATCAATCTGCAGTTTTGTCCCCGTGAGCTTTGCGGAGGTCCATGTCACCTGTGGGAACTGCCTGCGTATCTGCTTTTCCAGCTCCTCGATGTCCAGCGAGCTTTTCCGCATACCGATAGTGATCTGCTGTTCCTGCAAGAAGCCGTCAAAGACATCCCGCGTGATCTGGTAGTTGCCGTTCAACTCAATGCGCCATACATACAGAGAAGACCAGAGCCAAAATACCACGGCCAGAAGCAGCCCTGCCACAAAGACTTTTCTCTTCAAAAGTCTGGGCAGAAAAAAAGGTAGTCCATATCTTTCCAATATGGCTACCCTTGTTCCGGTCTTTCGCACAATGGGACGCAGGGCCCGAAAACCCTTCAGGTCGATGCACATATAGTACACCTCGCCCTCCCGCACAATGTCCCAGAGCAGTATTCCCTTGTTGCTGCACAGGTTCATGAAACGCTCCGGAGAAAACCCCCACACCCGAATGCGCAGATACCCCTTCAGGTATTTGAAAAATTCTATCATCTCTATCCTCTTTCCATCTCCAAGCTGTGAACGGCCGTATCAACGCCCGCTCACAGATATCTCACGCAGGCAATGCAGCCGCTGATCTTCATATCCTCATTGGTATAATAGTCGATGGAAAGCCGGGTCCCCTCAAAACAGACCTGACAAGTCTTTCCCTGCAGCAGGATCTGCTCCGCCGTGTACTCTAAGATTCCCCGGTAGTTCTCGATCCACGCTTCCCGATTGCCCGTCAGTGTAACTTTGATGGCCCCCATACAGATATCCTTGGGAAATTTTAAGGAATCGACAATGGCCTCTTTTGTCTGACTGTTATCTCTATTCTTCCTCATGTTTCATTTATATTACAGCGGCTTCAAAACTATGCGCCGCCTGTCTGGGAAAGGACCGCCTTGATAAACGGCGTTCTCTTTGGCGCACTTTCGGCAAACGTGCAGGCCGAGAGGAAACGTTGTGCCGCCTGCTCCGCCTTTGCGCGGTCGTTTGCATGAATCACGGCAAGCGTTTCTCCCGCTTTCGCATAGTCCCCCACTTTTTTGTGAAGGACCAGACCCACCGAAAGATCGATCTCGCTCTCCTTTGTCTCTCTTCCGCCCCCCAAAATCAGAGAACAGATTCCCACCTCGTCGCATGCGATATGGCTCACATAGCCGTCCTGCGGCGCGGGCACGGGCAGAAGGATCTTCGCCTGAGGAAGAAGCTCCGTGTGATACACCGCCCTGCTGTCTCCCCCCTGGGCTTCCACGAACTGCGCCAGTTTTTTCAGGGCTGCACCGCTTTCGACGGCGTCCCGCAGTTTTTCCACGGCCTGCTCCTCCGTTTCGGCTTTTCCGCCTGCCAGAAGCATCCGGCTTCCGAGAGTCAGGCACAGCTCCATGAGATCTTCGGGACCTCTGCCGTTCAGGGTATCGATCGCCTCCTTTACTTCCAGCGCGTTCCCCACCGCACGGCCCAGCGGCTGGTCCATATCCGAGATCACCGCAACGGTCGTTCGTCCCGCGCTCTTTCCGATCTTTACCATCTCCTCCGCAAGGGCCCTCGCATCTTTCTCCTCTTTCATAAACGCGCCGCTGCCTGTCTTAACGTCCAGAACAATGGCGTCCGCTCCCGCCGCCAGCTTTTTGCTCATGATAGAGCTTGCGATCAGGGACATGTTGTCCACGGTAGCCGTCACGTCCCGCAGCGCATACAGCTTTTTGTCCGCCGGAGCCAGATCTGCCGTCTGCCCCATGATGGCAATGCCGATCCTGTTCACGTTATCAATGAACCGCTCTCTTGTCAGCGCCGTGGTAAAGCCCGGAAAGCTCTCCAGCTTATCAATGGTGCCGCCGGTATGTCCCAGTCCCCTTCCGCTCATCTTGGCCACGGAAATACCGCACGCCGCGGCTATCGGCGCCAGAACCAGAGAGGTCTTATCGCCCACGCCTCCCGTGCTGTGCTTATCCACCTTCACGCCGCGGATACCGGACAGATCGAGCATATCTCCGCTGTGCGCCATAGCCATGGTCAGCTCGTAGGTCTCCGCCTCCGTCATCTTTCGGAAATATATGGCCATCATCAGAGCGGACACCTGATAATCGGGAATCTCCCCCTTTGTGTAGCCCTCCACAAAATACCGGATCTCCTCCCTGGTCAGCTCGCCGCCGTTTCGCTTTTTCATTATGATGTCATACATTCTCATGCCGCCGTCTCCTTTTCCGCCGCGGACGTCCCTCGCCCGAACTTTTCCAGTAGGTCGCAGCTAATCCGCCACGCCCACCTTTTTACAGATATCCTGCAGACAACATTTATCGCAATAGGGCTTTGTCCTGGCCGTACAGACAGCCCTGCCGTGATCCACCAGCCTATGGCACAGGTCGTTTCCCTCCTCGGGCGGAATCAGCTTCCACAGCTCTCTCTCCACCTTTGCCGGCTCCCTGATGCCGTCCACCAGACCCATACGGTTCACCAGACGGATACAGTGGGTGTCGGTCACGATAGCCGGCTTGTCGAACACGTCGCCCATGATGAGATTCGCGCTTTTTCGCCCCACGCCCGGCAGCGCCAGCAGCCTGTCAAAATCCTCCGGCACATTTCCGCCGTATTCGTCGCGCAGGACCTTCATGCACGCGCTGATGTCCCGTGCCTTGCTGTTCCCGAGACCGCAAGGGCGAACGATTTCCTCTATCTCTTTCACATCGGCGTCCGCCAGAGCATTCACGTCCGGAAATTTCTCATACAGCTTTTCCACGACCACATTCACTCTTGCGTCCGTACACTGCGCGGCCAGACGTACACTGACGAGCAATTTCCACGCCTGATCGTACTCCAGCGTACAGTCCGTGTCCGGATATTCCTTTTTCAGTCTCTCTATTATCTCATAAGCTCTCTGCTTCTTTGTCATTGGTCCTCTCTCCTTTTGAATGTATTCTAACACATAAAGACGCTCTTGTCTGCTCTTTTGCATTGATTTGCCTGCGATCTTCCTGCAGGCGGCATATTTCCGGCAAACGGCATAAAATACCGATTTTTTTGGATTTTGCGTGCCAATCCTGCATTCTCCCCGCATTTTAAACTGATTTTTGTCGAATTTTATGTTGTATTGTCTGTAAAATGAATCAATTCCTGCAGAATTGCATTTCAATAAATTGTTGGAATCTCTTATACTTTCTGATATAATAACAGATACGAGGGGAATATCACACAGCCGCTTCCGGCGGCAGGAAGAGAGGAAACATGAAATCGAAAGTCTATTTTTCCAGAACGATTACCCCTGAAAAAGTGGCGGAGCTTTATGAAATGCTCGGCGTTAAGCTTCCGGGCAGAGTCGCTATCAAGGTCCACTCCGGCGAAGTCGGCAATCAGAATTTCCTGAGACCGGAATTCTGGAAGCCTGTCATCAACGCCGTGGGCGGCACGGTCGTAGAATGCAATACGGCTTATGACGGCGAACGCGACACCACGGAAAAACATCTGAAGACCATCAGCGCTCACGGCTGGAGCAGCGCTTTCCGATTCGATCTTCTCGATGCGGAGGGGCCTGACCTTGAGCTGCCGATTCCGGACGGAAAACGGATCAAAAAGAACTTGGTGGGAAAAAATCTTGCAAACTATGATTCGCTCTTAGTCCTCTCCCATTTCAAGGGGCATCCCATGGGCGGCTACGGCGGAGCGCTGAAGCAGCTTTCCATCGGCATCGCTTCCTCCGCGGGCAAGGCCTATATACACGGCGCGGGCGTACCGGAAAATTTCTGGGGTGCGGACCACGATTCTTTTCTGGAATCCATGGCCGATGCCGCTTCCTCCGTGACGCAGCGTTTCAAGGACAAGATCGCATATATCAATGTGATGAAGAATATGTCCGTAGACTGCGACTGCTGTGCCGTTGCGGAAGATCCCTGCATGAAGGATATCGGAATCCTGGCTTCTCTGGATCCCGTCGCGATTGATCAGGCATGTCTGGATCTGGTCTATGCCGCCACAGACGATCCTGGGAGAGATCATCTGTTGGAGCGCATTGAAAGCCGCAACGGCGTTCACACCATTGAAGCGGCGGCACAACTCGGCATCGGTTCCAGAGAATATGAGTTGATCGAAGTGCCTGTCTGAGCAGAGCACCCTATTCTGCATATTTCCGAATATATGCTGCGACAGCTTTCAAAGAACAGGGCGTTGAAAACGGTAAATTCCGTCTTGCAACGCCCTGTTTTTCTTCCTTCCTGCCGGCAGCGGGACTTTCAACCGATAGAATTTACCATGCTGGGCAAACAAAAAGCACGCCTGTAAAATTGAACTGATTGCCAACAATCCGGCTTACCAGCCTATGTTCTTTTCTAATGAGGAAATTCAAAATAAACCAGTAAAAATTATAGGTAAAGTCGTCGAACTCAGAGGAAAATTTTAAAGGAGAATCTATGCGCAAAAAATCAGATTTCCAAAACGGAAGCAACAAAACCAGAATCGTTGCAACGTCGCAACAGGAATTCCAATACCGTAACAGTGCGGTGTTCCAGTAACGTCGCGAAGTTGGTCGGAAATCCTAAAATGTTTTTTGTAACATATACAAAAATATTTGTTCTTCCCGTTGACGAATATTTTTGTATGTGTTATCATAATACTGTCAGGAGGAAATGCTAATGAAGAGCTATTCATCAAGGGAAGTCATCGAAATATTAAAAGCAGATGGATGGTATGAAATAAACACGGTCGGAAGTCATCATCAATTCAAACACCCTATCAAGAAAGGACGCACTACCGTGAAGCATCCGGACAAGGACATCCCGCGAAAAACGCTTGACAGCATCGAAAGGCAATCAGGACTCCGATTCAGGTAGCCCTGAGTTCCGCCAACTTTAAGGAAAGGAATTGAGATCATGAAAAAGAAAACAGACCGCTACTTGTATCCTGCAGTTTTCACTTATGAGCCAAATCAGGAAATTGCCGTTGTATTCCCCGACCTTGACTGTGCGACCAGCGGCGAGACTGAAGATGATGCTCTCCTGTCTGCCCGCGAACTTCTTGGCTGTGTATTATGCGGGCTGGAAGAGGACGGAGAGACAATCCCTCAGCCTACCCCACTGTGCGATGTCAATGTTGAACCCAATGAACGCGCTGTTCTGATCGATGTCTATATGCCTTCCGTCAGAGAGCGCAACAATAATCGTTCTGTGAATCGGACCGTAACT
The DNA here is from genome assembly GCA_947624245.1 of uncultured Acetatifactor sp. Classification (GTDB taxonomy): domain Bacteria; phylum Bacillota; class Clostridia; order Lachnospirales; family Lachnospiraceae; genus Acetatifactor. Next base: position 72,139 of record CANQJL010000013.1, read on the forward strand.
CTGCCGGCATGGCTGAATGCCGCTGCACTGGAACACAATATCAATTTTTCCCAAGTGCTCCAAGATGCCTTGAAACAACAGTTACACGCCTAGATTGCAATTCTGAATCTGAAAAATAAGTAAGCCGCCCTGTTCCTTGGCCGAATGGGCGGCTTACTTAAACTGCAATAATTCGCCGGGACGGGTGCGCACACACCTTCCGGCTGTCTTGTTAAGTATATTATATTTTACATGGAGCAATTTTGCAACTATAATGTCTACAGACATTCCATGATGGAGCGGGAAGAACAGGCAAAGAGGGAGGCAGCTGCCAAACTACAGGCAACTCTGTTTTCATGACAAAATTCGTGACAAAATTTTGTATTTTTGTGGCAAATTCAATATAAAATAGGCTTATAAAACCAAGCAAAAAACAGCGGAGAACGCCTGTAAAATCAGCATTCTCCGCTATTTTTCCGCATTTCTTCTATCCTGCCGGCAGCGGGACTTGAACCCGCACGTGGTTGCCCACAACAGATTTTGAGTCTGCCTCGTCTGCCATTCCGACACGCCGGCATTTGCAGTTTTCCTGCAACGAAAATAATTTTATCACATAAGATGTTGATTGACAAGCAAAAAGTGATTACCATGCTGCATGTTAAATTGAAATTTTAAATTCCACTCTCAAATCCTCTGATGGAATTTACTTCTGCAAGAGTGGTGTTTACCTTTG
>CANQJL010000014.1 GCA_947624245.1 uncultured Acetatifactor sp.
AAAGTTGGCTGGACCCGCATTTTCTCTGGCACTCTGGAATTTCGTTTGTCACTGGAATTTACTTTGGCATTCAAGCATTCCGTACATTTATATCATTCCGTTTACTACGCTGCAGCTTAATACTTCGCAACGCTCACCTTTACGCCGGGGCCCATGGTGCTGGTCAGCGTAATGCTCTTCAGGTACTGACCCTTCAGTGCACTGGGACGAGCCTTGACGATAGCGTCCATCAGGGCGTTAAAGTTCTCCTGCAGCGCCTCCTCCGTGAAGGAAGCCTTTCCTACAGGCACATGCACGATATTGGTCTTGTCAAGTCTGTACTCGATCTTACCTGCTTTGATATCCGCAATGGCTTTTGCAACGTCCATGGTGACCGTGCCTGCCTTAGGATTGGGCATCAGGCCCTTAGGACCCAGCACCTTACCGAGACGGCCCACCACGCCCATCATGTCGGGAGTGGCTACCACTACGTTAAAATCAAGCCAACCGTCGTTCTGAATCTTGGGAATCAGCTCTTCGCCGCCCACATAGTCAGCGCCGGCCGCTTCCGCCTCGTTCACCTTATCGCCCTTTGCGAACACAAGGACTTTCACCTGCTTACCTGTACCGTTAGGCAGTACCACCGCGCCGCGGATCTGCTGTTCTGCATGACGTCCGTCACATCCGGTCCTGATGTGCGCCTCGATGGTCTCGTCAAATTTAGCTGTTGCGGTCTTTTTTACCAGAGCGATCGCATCGCCCGGCTCGTAGAGCATTGCGCGATCCACAAGCTTTGCGGCCTCGCTGTATTTCTTACCATGTTTCATTATCATACCTCCTAGGTTCCAGCGACAACCTTCCGTTGTCTCCCAATATTGTCCCTGACTTGCTTAGTCCTCTACCGTAATTCCCATACTGCGCGCAGTGCCTGCGATCATGCTCATGGCAGCCTCCAGGTTTGCCGCATTCAGATCCGGCATCTTTGTCTCGGCGATCTCCTGGAGCTTTGCCTTGGAGATCTTTGCGACCTTCGTCTTGTTGGGAGCCGCAGAGCCGGACTGCAGGTTGCATGCCTTCTTAAGCAGTACTGCCGCAGGGGGAGTCTTTGTAATGAAACTGAAAGATCTGTCTGCATACACAGTGATCACAACAGGAATAATAAGATCTCCCTTGTCAGCGGTTCTTGCGTTGAACTGCTTTGTGAACTCGACAATGTTCACGCCGTGCTGACCCAGTGCAGGTCCTACAGGCGGAGCCGGTGTCGCTTTGCCGGCAGGAATCTGTAACTTGATGTATCCTTCTACTTTCTTTGCCATTTTGGCACCTCCTAAAATTGTGGTAGACCGTTATCGTCCGCCCGACGGGCGAATCTGCAGCTAACGGTATATCGGCGCAGGGTACGCGGCATATTCCGCCCCTGCTCCCACTTTGTTGCCTATATTAACCGGCCGCGGCCGGAAAATATCTTGATGAATATTTGCAATATCAATATGAATCGGTGCAGCTTTCTTACTGCAGCTTTCTCACCTCTGCAAAACTGATCTCCACGGGGGTCTCCCTGCCGAACAGTTCCACATTGATGGTCGCCGTCTGTTTGCCGAAGTCCAGCTTCTGGACCACGCCCACAGTATCCTTCCACACGCCGGCCACGACCGCGATGCTGTCACCCTCCACAAAATCGATGGTGACATTCTCCGTCTTGATGCCCAGAGGTTTCATCTCCGCCTCAGTCAAGGGCACGGGTTTGCTTCCCGGTCCCACAAAACCGGTGACGCCGCGGGTGTTGCGGACAACATACCAGGTGTCGTCATTCATTTCCATATTGAGAAGCACATAGCCCGGAAACATCTTTTTCTGAACGGTCTTTCTGGCGCCGTTCTTCAGCTCCACCACATCCTGCATGGGAACTCTCACCTCAAGGATCTGCTCCGCAAGATGCTTGTTGTTCTCGATGGTCTTCTCAATATTGGCTTTGACCTTGTTCTCATATCCCGAATAGGTATGAACTACATACCACTTTGCCTCTGCCATACGATTGCCCTCATTTTATATTGATGTTAAGAAATTCACGCCGTACTTGACCACATAATCGATCAGTGCAATGATAATTCCCACTACGATCGAAATCGCCACAACGGCAACGGACTGCTTCAGGGTATCCCGTCCGTCAGGCCAGGAAATCTTCTTAAATTCTGCTTTTACCCCTTTAAAAAAGCTGGGCTTAGCCTGCTTGTCTGTAGAATTTCCCATGATAAATCCTCTCTTAAAGCTTCTTATCGGCTTCTTGCTTTTTACTTGGTTTCCTTATGCAATGTATGCGTCTTGCAGAATCTGCAATACTTCTTGGTCTCCATCCTGTCGGGATGGTTCTTCTTTTCCTTAGTTGTATTGTAATTACGCCGCTTGCATTCGGTGCATGCCAAAGTTATTTTAGTACGCATTTTGCTACCTCCACTGGTTTACTCAAGGCTCTTTTCTCTCATAATTTGAGCATAAAAAAAAGACCTAAATCTTATCTCGCTTGAATACTATAACACAGGCCGACCTCTCCGTCAACTGTTTTTTACAGAATTCAGGAGAATTTCGGCAAAATCAAAAGTTGTTTATTACCGCATAGATAAAAGCGGACTGCTGTGAACAAAACTGCGGAAACTCAAGTTTATAATGGGTTGACAAGTAAAAGACAAGATTATACTATATAAAATATGGTTTTTGATGAAATGCATAATGCATGAAGGAATGTGCTGTTAATTTTAAAACTTTCAAGTTGTTGACTGATAAAGCAGATGATAAGGAGAATTATGCAAAGTATGAAAGTTTTCCGTTCGATTATAGTTAAAGGGTTTTCTGTTCTTATCTTTGGAACTGTTTTTGCTGCCATGCTTCTAATATTATCATTTATGCTTCCTGTAAATTCCGAAAACAGAGAAGCTACATATAACACATTAAGTGCGGAATCGAAACCAGGAGGAACATACACTCGGGCCGCCACTTCCGGGGAATATTATGAGAATCATTATAACTCTTTCTTAATATCTGATGGATTAGATAATGCAACCGATACAGTGATGCTATATACGGCATTGGATACCAGCGATGGAAATCCGCTGGAACGAGCGATGAAATGCCACAATTCCATCATGAATCGAGATTATTCATATTATTGGCACGGATATGTCAGCGTATTACGTCCGCTTCTTCTCATGTTTAATTATGTTGAAATCAGGATGCTAAACTCTGCGTTGCAATTGTTCATAACCTTTCTTTTAATATTTTTTGTTGCAGCAAAACGCGGTATGCGCTATGCTCTTATGGCGCTGTCCTCCTATATATTGCTTATGCCTATGGCTTTATCCTTATCACTTCAATTCAGTTGGATATTTTATGTATCATATGGCGGAACGCTCGTTCTGATACTGAAAAAAAATTACTTTGAAAAAAATTACAGATACTTATATTTTTTCATGATTTTAGGAATGGCCGCCTGCTATTTCGATCTCTTAACATATCCTTTATTTGCATGGGGGATGCCTATTGTATGGTGGATTGTCTTAGATGACAGACCCCAAAAAGAGTTCTTGTGGTTAAAAGAAGTTGTCAATTCCGGCATTGCTTGGATCATAGGATATGCCGGCATCTGGTTAATGAAATGGATCCTCGGAAGCGCCATTTTAAAGACCAACATTTTTGAATCTGCCATAAATGAGATTTTTCTGCGTTCAGGCATAGCAGAAGGTGACGGCTCCTGGAGCGACAGAATAAATGCAATTTATTTGAACTGGAAACATTACGAAGTCAAAATATTTGCGGTGATTTTGGCGGTATGGTTGATTTTCTGGATTGGCCGCACTTTTTTCATGGGAGGTTGGCAAAAGGATTCTAAACGATTCGCTTATTTACTAATTGGTGTATCCAGTATTGTATGGTATTTTTTGCTCTCTAATCACACCAGAGGACATAATTATTTTACCTATCGTATTTATGGAGTCAGTATTTTGGCCTTCTTTGCCATAGTGTTAGGCAGCATCCCTAGCACTGCATGCGAAAAAACGATTCAGCCGAAAAGACGATTGTGCCTAATATTCCTCTTTCTTTTCGTGTGTATTTTGTCACTGCCCATTCCTCATTTTGCACGCGAGGAACTACATGTAATAAACGGAGCGGAACAGTTTCAAACAATTTCGATGCTGCAGGGAGAACAATTGGAAGTGTCCTTTTCACCTACCTTCAATGATATAGAAGAAATACGGCTGGGCCTTCAGGCCTTAAACGATACCGGCTTTTGTAAGGTCTCGCTTTGGAATGGCGATAAATTATTATATTCCGAACAGCTTGATTTATCAACCTTTGGCGAAAGTAATTTTCAGCAATTGAAAAATGCATGGCACTTAAATCATGAAATTACTTATAAATTGCTCATAGAAATAGAATCTGCAACAGAACCTGTTTATGTTTGGATAACAGAAAACGGTTCAATGCCACTCACAGAATACGGGGATATATATATTAATGGCGTAAAAAAAGACGGTCAGCTGCTAACAGGACTTACCTATTGGGGAATGCCTGCTTTAAGGAGCACCCGGATATTTATCATTATGACTTGGATAGGAATCCTTACAGTCTGCGCATATGTTTTTCTCCCTTCTTCTATAAACGGGAAACAGGGAATTTTTTCATAAATCATCTTAACCCATCGTCTGATTCCACCATGTTGCGGGACAGGATGCGAAAAAATATGCAACAGTCAGTATAAAAGTTTAAAACACCTTGTCCCAAATGACCAGCCAGCTTTTCTGGACAGTCCTCCCCCAATCTGCTATAATATGCTATAATATTTTAAAAAATAACATATTTTAAGGAGGAACCCCATGATTCGTAATACAGCGCAGGCAGAATCTGCCCGGAGAGACAAAAGCCTGACTGCTACAGGCATTGTAATCGCTATTATCGTAATCCTTCTGGTCTCCTCCTATCTCAAGATCAATTCCGTGCTCCGTCAGCGCTCTTTAGACCGGCTGGAAGAGGGAGCCAACACTGCGATCGAAGAAATCGTGTCCAAGCTCGACCGCGACAGCCGCATCCTGAACGCGGCAGCCGACATCATCTCCCAGACGAACAATCTTGACATCGACGCCACGCTGGAGATCATGCGGAGCGTAAATCCTCTGCTCGACACCATGAACGTGAGGGTTCTGCTGCCGGACGACCGTATCCTCACCGCGGACGGCAATATCCTCGACACCTCGGAGATCAGCCATATCTCCTTTGCGGAGGAGGCTCCGCTGGGCGAGCATATCTCAAATCGCACATACAATCTCTCCACCGGCCAGCCGATTCTGCGGCATTATGTGCCGATCATTCAGGACGGGGAGACCGTTGCCCTGCTTTACGGCATCACCGATCTGGAAAGTCTGCCCGACAGCCTGAATGTGGACAACATTTACGATGCAAGTGCTTTCGTCTACATCATTGACACAAAAACCGGTGATTTCCTTGTGGATACCCGGCATGACACGCTTGGGAACATCTCCGACTTTTCCGCTTCCGACCCCGACAGGAAGACCAAGGGCGACAAGACCTGGGAAGAATACCTAGACGATCTGGTCAACCTGGATTCCGGCTACGTCATCTACCGCACACCGAACACCGGCGGCTGGGAGTACATGTATTACGCCCCCATCGGAGTCAACAAATGGTCGATCGGGGTAGATGTGCCGGAGAAGGTAGCCTTTGCCAGCGTCTTCGCAGTTCGGAACGTATATATTTTCCTCGGGGTCCTGATGGCCGTTACAGTCCTCCTGTACTATCTGTGGATGCGGCGCAACGCAAAACAGATCACGGAGCAGGCGGTGGAGCACGCGACGCTCACCGAGAAGCTGCATAAGGCCGAGGCGGCCGACCGGGCCAAGAGCACTTTTCTCTCCAACATGTCCCACGATATCCGGACGCCGATGAACGCCATCATCGGCTTTACCACACTGGCCCAGACCAGTCTGGACAACCGGGAGCGAATGCAGGAATACCTGAAGAAGATCCTCTCTTCCAGCAACCACCTGCTCTCTTTAATCAACGACATTCTGGACATGAGCCGCATCGAATCCGGCAAGCTGAACATCGAGGAACGGGAATGCTCTATTTCAGATATTTTCCGTGATATGCGGAATATCATACAGACACAGATGGAGTCCAAGCAGCTCAACTTCTTCATGGACACGGTGGACGTCATCGACGAGAAGATCTACTGCGACAAGCTGCATGTAAATCAGGTGCTTTTGAACCTTCTCTCCAACGCCATCAAGTTCACCCCTGCGGGCGGCACCGTGGCGCTGACGATTCGACAGAAGCCGCGTGCGCCCAAGGGCTACGGCTCCTACGAAATCCGTGTCAAGGATACGGGCATCGGCATGAGTCCGGAGTTCGCCGAGCACATCTTCGAGCCCTTTGAGCGGGAGCGCACCTCCACGGTCAGCGGCACTCAGGGCACGGGGCTTGGCATGGCCATCGCCAAAAATATCATAGATACCATGGGCGGCACGATCGAACTGAACACCGAGCAGGGCAAAGGCACGGAATTTATCATTAATCTGGATTTTCGTCTCTGTGCAGAGCCGCAGAAGGCGGAGGTCGTTCAGGAGCTTCAGGGCCTGCACGCCCTTGTGGTGGACGACAGCTTTACCACCTGTGACAGCGTCACCAAAATGCTCCGCCAGATTGGTATGCGCTCCGATTGGGTCCTGCACGGCAAGGAAGCCGTCCTTCACGCCAAGCAGGCGTATGAGCTGGGCGATGAGTACCACGCCTACATTATAGACTGGCTGCTTCCGGATCTGAGCGGTCTGGAGGTGGTGCGCCAGATCCGCTCCATTGTGGGAGACAGCACTCCGATCATTATTGTCACAGCCTATGACTGGACCTCTTTTGAGGAAGAAGCCCGTGCCGCGGGCGTGACCGCTTTCTGCAACAAGCCGATCTTCCTCTCCGAGCTTCGGGATATTCTGATTTCGGCCACAGGCAAGACGCCCAGCGTGCCGCAGCCGGATCCTGTTCCCGATCCGTCCGTGCAGTTCAAGGGCACGCGCCTGTTGTTGACCGAGGACAATGAACTGAACCGTGAAATCGCACAAGAGCTTCTCACAGACAACGGATTTATCGTGGAGACAGCCGAGGACGGCACCATTGCGGTGGAGAAAGTGAAGAACTCCGCTCCGGGCTACTATTCCCTCGTCCTCATGGATATCCAGATGCCGAAGATGAACGGTTATGATGCTACCCGCGCCATTCGGGCGCTGGAAGATCCGCACCTTGCCGACATCCCCATCGTCGCCATGACGGCCAACGCCTTCGAGGAAGATCGCAGGCAGGCGCTTGAATGCGGCATGAATGCGCATATCGCAAAACCGTTCAATGTAGACGAGCTGTTGGAAATACTCACGACCGTTCTGAAGGAGGCCGGCGCTTGACCCTTGACCAAAATTTATTCTGTATTTAAAAGATTAACGCGCTTTCATTTCTATAAGTTCGGTCTGCCACTCACACTGTCCAATAACAATACCTCAATTGTCGAACACATTTGTTGAACGCATAGGTGCTTTATAAAAATAAATGCGGCAAAGGATTTTGTTATCCTCTGCCGCTTTTTTCAACATATCCTCTTTGTTTGGCCGTAAACCGGTCGTAAATTTCGGCTCCCACTCTCTGAAACCCTTGATTTTACTGGCTTTCTCACTCCAGCGTTCTCATTGTGGGGAACAGCAGCACATCCCTGATCGCCGGCGAGTTCGTCAAAAGCATCACCAGTCTGTCGATACCGTATCCGATGCCTCCCGTGGGCGGCATACCGATCTCCAGTGCGTTCATGAAGTCCTCGTCGGTGGTATTGGCTTCCTCGTCGCCTGCCGCCAGAGCGGCTTCCTGTGCCTTGAAGCGCTCCCTCTGGTCGATGGGATCGTTCAGCTCCGAGTAGGCGTTGCACATCTCCCTGCCGTAGATGAACAGCTCAAAACGCTCCACATAGTCCGGCTTGTCCGGCTTTCTCTTGGTCAGAGGAGATACCTCCACGGGATGATCCATCAGGAACGTCGGCTGGATCAGATGTTCTTCCACAAATTCCTCAAAGAACAGATTCAGAATATCGCCCTTCTGATGGCGCGCTTCGTAATGTATGCCCTTCTCGTCCGCGATCTTTCTTGCGGCTTCGGTATCGGCAATTTGGTCAAAATCAACGCCCGCGTACTGCTTCACGGCATCTACCATGGTAAGTCTGGCAAACGGCTTGCCAAGATCTATCATTTCCTCTCCGTAGGGAATCAGCGTTGTGCCGCAGACCTCCTGCGCCACATAGCGGAACATGTTCTCGGTAAGATCCATCATTCCGTAATAATCCGTATACGCCTGATATAACTCCATCAGGGTAAACTCCGGATTGTGCCTTGTATCCAGACCTTCGTTTCGGAACACTCTGCCGATCTCGTAGACACGCTCCAAGCCGCCTACGATCAGTCTCTTTAAATACAGCTCCAGAGAAATGCGCAGCTTCACATCCTCGTCAAGAGCGTTATAGTGTGTCTCAAATGGTCTCGCGGCAGCACCTCCCGCATTGGCCACCAGCATGGGCGTCTCCACCTCCAGAAAACCTTCTCCCCCCAGATAACGACGGATCGCGCTGATGATCTTGGAGCGCTTCACAAAGGTCTCCTTCACCTCCTGATTCATGATCAAATCGGTGTAGCGCTGACGGTAACGGATATCCGTATTGGTCAGTCCGTGATATTTCTCCGGCAGGATCTGCAGACTCTTTGTCAAAAGGGTCACGGCGGAAGCATGAACGGAGATCTCTCCGGTCTTGGTCTTAAAGACTTCTCCCACTACGCCCACAATATCGCCCACATCGTACTTTTTAAAATCCGCATAGGATTCTTCGCCGATATTGTCTCTTGCCACATATACCTGAATGTTGCCGGGCAGATCCTGAATATTGCAGAAGGACGCTTTCCCCATGACGCGCTTGGACATAATACGGCCCGCCACGCTGACGGTCTTGCCCTCCATTTCGTCAAAGTTTTCCTTGATCTGGGTGCTGTGATGGGTCACATCATACTTTGTATGCTTAAAAGGATCTTTTCCTGCCTCCTGCATCGCCGCCAGCTTTTCGCGTCTCACCTGCAGCAGCTGATTGATATCCTGTTCCTGTGTCCTTTCGTTGTTCGTCTCTGCCACGTCTCAAGCCTCTCTTTTTGTCTTTATGTCTTCCCTTAATTGCTTCTCTGAATGTCCAGTACCTTGTAGGCAAATACGCCTGCGGCCGTCTCTACCTCCACCGTGTCGCCCAGCTGGCGGCCGATCAATGCCGCGCCCACAGGGCTCTCGTTGGAGATCATGCCCTTGAGGCTGTCCGCCTCGGCAGAACCTACGATCTTGTACTCGACCTCCTCGCTGTACTCGATATCCAACAGTCTCACCCTGCAGCCCACGTTGATCTTATTCAGATCGATCTCGTCCTCCAGGACCACCTCTGCGTTCTTCAGAATCTTTTCCAATTCCTCGATCCGTGCTTCTATATCCCTTTGCTCGTCCTTTGCCGCATCGTACTCGGCATTCTCGGACAAGTCGCCCTGCTCTCTTGCCTCTTTGATCTTCTGAGCTACCTCCTGACGGCGGTTCACTTTCAGCTCATGAAGCTCATCCTCATACTTTTTGAGTCCTTCGTAGGTCAAAATATTTTTCTTCTCCTGCATTGGTACATCCCTTCCTGTTATTTAAAATTTTTAATTCCGTAAATTATCGTTCGGACTTCTGTACATTTTCTCATATCTGTTCTTTTAACTACCGTATTATACTCATTTTTTCCATCAGTGTCAAGATTTGCCTTCACTCTTCCACATTTCTTTCAGGGAAAAGCAGGCGATGCCCTTTCCGCGCTCCGATATCCGTCTCGCTTTTTCCTCCACGGAACAGAAATCGATCCAAATACTTCCTGCGGCCACACCGTCCGGCGAAACGCTTGGCTCCCCCGTAAAATCCAATATGCAGACGGGCTGTGACGTCTCCAGCAGCAGCCTTGCATAGGCACGCTTTCCCTCCAACGGCTGCAGGGCGGCGGCCAGTCCCCATTCCTCATAAAAATCTTCCAAAAAGTCCTGCAGCTCTTCCGTGCAATCCTCCTCACGCACGAACCATTGAAGACTTTTCATTCGGCGAGCGCAGTGCGAGAACACCATAGGCACACAGTCAGCGATCCCCAGAACGACAAAACGGTGCAGACTTACATGCGGCAGCAGAAGGCCCGCCCACTCCGGCTGAAAATAGCCGTCAAACTCAGGGATACGGCAGCACTCCTGCCAAAGAGACGACAAGCCGCTCGTACCGTTCTGCGGAGAAAATAAGACTTTTCGTACTGCGTCCGCATACACACAGGAGCATTCATAGCGATCGTCCGCAAGTCCGCTCAATTCCGCGAGAAAGCTCTGCATTTGCCTCCGTACCAGATCAGTTTCTCTGCGGAGGAGCTTCCGCTCCTTTCGCTGCTGACGCGCTACCTCTCTGCGCCTGCGTCCGATTTTCAGGCGCTGCCGCAGAGTGAGCCCTTGCCCTGGGCCGACATCAAAAGCAGCAGCAGAGTCTTCCAAGGGCTTAAGGCTGTGGGAAAACCATCTGTCCTCTCCCACGTCCATGCCGACACGGACCAGCAAGTAGCCGTCCCTCTGCAGTGCCTCCGTCTCCGGCCTCTGAAGATCTCTTTTTTTATAGAAATATATAATTGTGTCCATGCACTATTTTATGCGTCTTACGGGAAAAAATGCTTCCTTTTTCGGACATGGGTGTCTGCCTTACGCAAAAATAGCCTCTACGCCGGCCAACAGCTCTTCCATTGTCTCCATAGAATTGATGGTCTGACGGAAACGGGCGGAATGGGGCATTCCCACGGTATACCACGCCAGATGCTTTCTCATTTCCCGCACCGCCGTGTACTCGCCCTTTGTCTGCATCTGAAGTCTGGCATGACGCAAAATGATCTCGCGCTTTTCCCGGCTGTCCGGCCGAGGGATCAGTGTTCCATTCTCAAGGAACGCCGTGACCTCCCGAAATATCCACGGATTTCCCCTGGCTGCGCGTCCGATCATAACGCCGTCACAGCCTGTCTGCTCCAGCAGGCGTTTTGCCGCCTGCGGGCTGTCTACATCGCCGTTTCCAATGACCGGAATCTTCACCGCTTCTTTCACCCTGCGGATACAGTCCCAGTCCGCCTCTCCGCCGTAATACTGCGCGCGTGTGCGCCCATGGACCGCCACGGCCGAGACGCCGCAGTTCTCTGCTATTTTCGCGATCTGTACCGCATTGCAGTGTTCTTCGTCAAATCCCTTTCGGATCTTCACGGTCACGGGCTTCTTCACAGCCCTGACAAGAGCGCCAAGCAGCTTCTCCGCCAGCGCAGGGTCCCGCATCAGCGCAGAGCCTTCCCCGTTGTTCACCACCTTAGGCACGGGACAGCCCATATTAAAATCAAGAATGGAAAAAGGCCGGTCCTCTATTCTGGCCGCCATGTCCGCCACGATCTTGGGATCCGAGCCGAACAGCTGCAGGGATACCGGTCCCTCATCGGAATGCACGGCCATAAGTTCCTCTGTATTTTTATTGTTGTAATAGATGGCTTTGGCGCTCACCATCTCCATGCACACCAGCCCTGCGCCCTGCTCATGGCAGAGCAGACGAAATGGCAGGTCGGTCACGCCTGCCATGGGAGCCAGTATCACATTATTGTCCAAAACCACATTGCCTATCGTCAGTTTCATGATATTCGTCTCTGCTTCGTCATCACCGATTGTTCTTTCGGTTCTTTTCATAAATGATCCGAAGTCCTTCCAGCGTCAGGAAGCTGTCATAGACATCGATATATTTTGTCTCGTCCGCAATCAGCCTGCCGAGCCCGCCCGTAGCCACTACCTTCAGTTTCCTGATGCCGCTCTCCTCCTTCACTTTTTCTATGATATATTCCGTCTGTCCGATCTGACCGTAGACCAGGCCCGCCTGCATACTGCTGATGGTCTCCTGCGCCAGAATACTGCCGGGCTTTCTGATCTCAATATTGGGAAGCTTTGCCGCCTTGGTCCAGAGAGCCTCCGCACTGATGCGGATTCCAGGAGCGGTAATTCCTGCCGCAAACTCTCCGGCCTCGGTGATCAGGTCATATGTGGTTGCGGTACCGAAATCCACCACCAGAACAGGCCCGCCGTATTTCTCGTAAGCCGCCACCGCATCTACGATCCGGTCGGCGCCGATGGCTCTCGGGTTCTCCGTGGCAATGCGCAGACCTGTCTTGATGCCGGGCCCCACATTTACGGGCCTGGTCCCCGTATAACGCGCCAACGCTCCGTTTAAGGCGTGCATCACGTCCGGCACCACGCTGGCCACAATAGAGCCCTCCAGCTCTTTGACATCCACTCCGTTATTCTGCAAAAGCTGCGTGATAATGATGCCGTACTCGTCTGAAGTACGGGGCGTCTGGGTCGTCAGACGAAATGTCGCTCTCAGTTCTTCCCCTTTGTATACTCCCAAAGTCATGTTCGTGTTGCCTACATCAATCACCAGAATCATATAGCAAAGCCTCCTCAGCGCACTGCTCACTCACGGTCTTGGGCCAACGCTTCTCCTATATCTTCTTTCAGTATAAAAATCCTGTAATACAGCTGCAGGGATTCAAAAAGCTCCTGCCTTCTCCTGCGCACTTCTGCCACCATGAGACCGCTGCTGACCTCATCGTAATAGATATCATCGTCATCAGCGTTGGTCTCCAGCACCACACTGCCGTCCTCCTCAAAGGCAATCGTGAAAACGCCCCCTACCTCTTCCGTAAAGAGCACGCACAGAATGTGCAGCTCGTCCTTCACGGAATCCGGAATTCCGTTGAACTGCTCGTTAAAATAATACTTCATCTCATATGCATTGGCTCCGCAGAGCACTGTTTTCCCATTCTTAGACATACCCGTAATTTCCTCTTTCCGATACTTCACCGCTCTGCATGTCTGTCACAGCGTGGCCGCCATCACTGCCTTGATCGTGTGCATTCGGTTCTCGGCCTCCTCAAACACCCTCGACTGTCTTGACTCGAACACTTCGTCGGTAACCTCCATCTCCCTGATGCCGAAGCGTTCCCCCATCTGTGCGCCGATCTTCGTCTTCAGATCGTGGAACGCAGGCAGGCAGTGCATGAAGACAGCGTTTTCTCCGGCATTCTTCATCACCTCGCTGTTCACCTGATAGGGCGACAATTCCCGAATGCGCTCCGCCCAGACCTCATCCGGTTCGCCCATGGACACCCACACATCCGTGTAGATCACATCTGCGTCCCGGGTCCCCGCTTTCACATCTTCCGTCAGGGTAATACTTCCTCCGGTCTGCGCGGCGATCTCTCTGCACTGTTCCACCAACTCCCCCGCAGGGAAATACTTTGCCGTGGTGCAGGCGGTAAAGTGCATTCCCATCTTTGCGCAGGCCACCATCAGCGAATTGCCCATATTGTAACGCGCATCGCCCATATATGTCATCTTGATGCCTTTCAGGCGTCCGAATTCTTCCCGTATGGTCAGTAGATCCGCCAGCATCTGTGTGGGATGAAATTCGTTGGTCAGACCGTTCCACACAGGCACGGAAGAATACTTGGCCAGCTCCTCTACGATATCCTGCCCATAGCCTCTGTATTCAATCCCCTCGTACATACTCGACAGCACTCTCGCGGTATCCGCAATGCTCTCTTTTTTGCCGATCTGGGAGCCCGCGGGGTCAAGATATGTGGTCCCCATGCCAAGGTCATGCGCGGCCACCTCAAAGGAACACCGCGTGCGGGTGCTTGTCTTCTCGAAAATAAGCACCACATTCTTTCCCTTCAGCGTGTCCACCGGTATGCCTTTCTTTTTCTTATCCTTCAGCTTGGCCGCAAGATCCAGCAGATAAACGATCTCCTCCGGCGTGAAATCAAGCAGTTTTAAAAAATCCCGTCCCTTCAGGTCCATAGCCTTTGCCTCCTTATCCTACTCCGTGCGGGCGCTCTGCTCATAAAGATGCATCGGCATTGCCCGTCGAGTCTATAGCATCAATATAATCAATGATCTCTGTTCCCAGCAGAAAGGCACCCGTCTCGTTGGGGTGAACCAGATCCGCCAAATATTGCTCCTGATTTTCGGCATTGATTCCGCTGTCCGCATAATTGTTCGCGCAATAAACACCCATCTCCTGCGCCACTCTGAGGGCTGCGTCCACATAATCCGTAAGCACACCGCCTGCCTCACTTTGCACCTCGGTTCCTCCCGCAAACATACCCGTGTAGGTAGGCGCAAGGACCAATATATCCGCATCGGGATATGCCTCCTGCAGAGTGCGGATGCCTGTCCGCAGCGCCCCCGCATAAGTTCCCGTATCATAGGGATCCTGCGGATTCTCCACGGGACAGCCTCCGAAATAATCATTTAATCCGTACTCGACGACGAAACAGTATTTTTTTCCGTTGTGATCGTCCCGAAGATACGCCTTCAGCCCACGCGCAAAATCGCTCTCCTCATCTAAGCCGTCGGCGTCCCCTGCGACAAATCGCTTCGCCATACTGCAAAAGTTAAGGCCGTCCGCCGGATCGCCCGATGCCGCAGTGCCGCCCACACCGCAGTTATATACCTGAGCATGAGACAGACCTTCCACCACTCCGGGAACAGAATAGCTTCCGGGATAATATACCATAACACTGTCTCCCAAAAATATCAGACACCGGTCTGACAGATCGGCATATTCCGCAGGCGTCTCTCGCTCCTGCTCCACTTGGGCGTACAGACGTTCAAATAATACGGACGCATTTTCGGAAGTGATTGCATAGTTATGATCGCAAAAAGTATGAAGGAACATCTTTTGCGACACCTGCTCGTTGGGGACGCCGTTCCGAAGATAATTTCCGGGATTGGCAATCAACCATTTCTCTCCGCCCATAAAAAATACCGACACATTTTCATAGGCATACAAATTGTCTATCAGTCTCCTGAAAGACTCCAAACGCTCCGACATTCGGTCCGGTTCAAGTCCGACCCAGTACTGCAGCGAAGGTGCCGGCAGCATAATTTCATATTGCACATCGGAATGGGACGTAATGCACGGCGTCAGGTAAGTCTCCATATCCTCTGTCCACCTGCCCTCATCTCTGTCGGAATCCTTCCAGAGAATCATGGGGTCCAAGCACAGAAAAATATGGGTAACCGTATTTCCGGAGGAAAATATATGAGTGAGATATCTTGACAGATCGTCCCACTTTTTCACCGTATACTCTGTCTTTACCGTGGGGACTCCCAGATATGTAACAAAATCCTCCTCGCTGTATGCACTGACATCATACATGGACAGAAATACTCCTTCGTAATCCGAAGCAGAGAGCCTTCTGATATCCCGCACCACTTGCGGCCGACCGGACATCACAAATAGGGTACCGAAAACCGCGGCCAAAAGCGGCACGCCTATCAAAATCACCTTGCCTCCTATGCCAGGCTTTCCCTTTTTCATCAGTCATTCCCCTTTGAATTGCCATTCATTATGGATTATACATGATTTATGATGTTGTGACAACTGATTCCTTTTAATGAAAAAGACGCGACGGCCCTGCCAAACGACATTGCCGTCACGCCCTTATGATCTCTTTCTGCCGTCACAGCCTACTTTACGCTCTTTGCTCCCTCTTGCAAAGCGGCGGCGACACTTGCAATCCCCTGCAACTCAGCCGGAAGAAGAATGGTCGTGGCCTGACCGTCCGCCACCTTCTCAAATGCCTCCAGACTCTTGATCTTCAGCACAGCCTCGTCTGCGCCTGCCTCACGGAGCATCTTAATACTGTCTGCATTGGCCTGCTGCACCTTAAGGATTGCCTCCGCTTCACCTTCCGCCTCACGGATCTTCTTCTGTTTTTCGGCCTCTGCGCGCAGGATCGCGGATTCCTTGTCTGCCTCCGCACGCAGGATCGCGGATTCCTTAGCGCCCTCTGCCTCCAGAATCTTCGCCTTCTTCTCACCTTCCGCACGGGTCACGGCCTCACGTCTCTCACGCTCGGCCTTCATCTGTTTCTCCATGGCGTTCTGAATCTCGGCCGGAGGAATGATATTCTTCAGCTCCACGCGGTTCACCTTGATGCCCCAAGGGTCGGTAGCAATATCAAGGTTCGCGCGCATCTTCGTGTTGATCGTCTCACGGGATGTCAGCGTCTGATCCAGCTCCAGATCGCCGATGATATTTCGAAGCGTGGTTGCCGTCAGATTCTCGATTGCCATCATGGGATTCTCCACGCCGTAGGTGAACAGCTTGGGATCCGTGATCTGATAGAATACGACGGTGTCGATTCTCATGGTAACGTTATCCTTCGTGATAACGGGCTGAGGCGGAAAATCCGCCACCTGCTCTTTCAGGTTCACTTTTCTTGCAATCTTATCCACAATGGGCCATTTCAGATGAAAGCCCACGGACCATGTGCCCTGATATGCGCCCAGTCTCTCGATAACGTATGCCTGCGCCTGCGGCACGATTTTCAGACAGGATACCGCCACGCAGAATGCTACGACCAACAGGACTAACAACAGGAAAAATACGATAGGTGCCATTTTTTACCCTCTTTTCTGTGCGGTTTATTTTTCGACGGACGCCGCACTGTCCTCCATTTCCTCCATCTGTGACACGCTCATCGGTTCGGGAATCTGACCCTGCAGCGCTTCCGGATCTACCCGCTTCATCTGCTCATCCACCTGCACGATTAGTTTCACGCCCTTTACC
The DNA here is from genome assembly GCA_947624245.1 of uncultured Acetatifactor sp. GTDB lineage: Bacteria > Bacillota > Clostridia > Lachnospirales > Lachnospiraceae > Acetatifactor. The sequence continues at coordinate 16,765 of CANQJL010000014.1, forward strand.
TGAACTACCTTCACCACACAGCCTACCGGAATCCGCAGATTGTTGTCAACGCCGGCGGCGCTCCACTCCTGACCGGAGACCGTCACCTGACCGATGCCCTGCAGATTGTCTATCTCCCCGATGACTACGGCCTGCCTGCCCACCATGCTCTCCACATTCGTCTTCACTCTGTCCTTGTTAAAGTACTTTACCGCCACCGGTCTGGTAAAGACCAACAGAATCACAGACGCAGCCAGAAACAGGATTACCTGCAGATAGATCGGCGCGTTAAGAATATCCGCCAAAATAGCGACCAATGCACCTCCCGCGAACCAGATAGAGGTCAGTCCCAGAGAAAAGACCTCCACCACTATGGCTGCGATCAGCACTATCAGCCAGACAATCAACATCTCGTTCATGAAATCGCTCCTCTTGTATTTCCAAGCTGTGTTCACGTTACTGTATTACTATCCATAGTTTACTACAAATATGCTTTTATAGCAATGTTTTTCCGCAAAAAAGAGGTGCGCCGTCATCCGGCCGCACCTCCCGATCTTTCTATCTGTTTTGATATCGTTCGTCTTACTTTTCTTTAAATTTAACGATTTCGGATTAAATAAATTCATGTCCGTTAGTAGAATACGTGATTGCCGATCACAATACCCTCTCGCCCGTTGTTTCTGCGGAAATGAGTCATATCGCCCACATTGGACACGCCGGAAACGGCTTCCTCGGCGGCCTGGATGCAGCTGTCCTTGATCCTTCCTGATTCATACAGGCTGTTCACCTTGCCGTTCAGAGCGGGAGTGAACTGTCCCGATGCATAGATGACACCGTGAATACTGTTCGGGTACGCGGAACTTCTGACACGGTTCATCACCACTGCCCCCACTGCCAGCTGGCCCTCGTAAATTTCATTGCCGGCCTCGCACTGGATAAGAGCCGCAAGAAGCAAAGTGGTATCCGCATCGGTAGTGTACTCACCGTAGTTCACATGACGCTTCGCCTCTTTCTCGGCAGCCTCTCTGGCCTTGATCTCCTCTATGGTCTCTCCCGCATCGATCTGGAAATCCAAGACCACATATTCCGCGGAGACCCAGCCGTCGCTGCCCTCATAATCCACACGTACCCAGCCGTCCTCACCCTTGTCCAGAACTTCTATGATTTCCCCTTTGGGAACGGTTCCCAGAACCGCTGCGTCCAAATCGGGATTCTCCCGTACCCTGAGCGCTGAGGCATCGATTGTTGCCACTGTCTTTCCCACATCGTTCGCAAGAGCCAGCGCCTCGTCGCCAAACAGCAGATATTCATCTGACGCCCAACCGACGACATTGCCCGACTGAAGCTTTGTCCAGCCGTCCCGCCTCTCGATGATGGTGCCGCCGCAGTCCTTGTACAGCTTGCCGACCTTCGCAGCGTCCTCGCTGGCATCGCTGCGCACATTCAGGGCATTCTTCACATTTGCCATTACCAGCGTGCTTTCCGGTTCCTCTTCCTGCTGAGCATTCAGATCTATATTCAGTTCCTGTGCGGTAGCGCCCACTACCTCCGCAGAGTTGGAAGAACCGGGATCCAACACGGCGGCGACACCGCCACGCATATCGCTCAGCCCGCTGCCCATAGCCAAAACAGACAGATCTGTCTGCAGGACTGTTGCCAGACTCAGAACAAGCCCAAGCAGCGCTGTGAACCGCTTTCTGCTCTTCGCCATAACCTTACCTCCAAAACAAATTTATAAGTAAATTATTCCAATTTCTTAATATCTTTATTACAAACTTATTAAATTTGTTACGAATTTCATCATAGCAGAAGCATTGTTCTTTGTCAAGTGGGGCATTTTCACCGCCGAACAGGTATTTCCGCCGCGAACATTCTCACCCACGGAACGGCAATCTTACATGTTCCTAGACTTTTCCATGCAGGCCTCCATCGCATCCATAACTGCGGCCCGCAGCCCCATTTCCTCCAGCACCTTCACCGCCTCAATGGTGGTCCCCCCGGGAGAACAGACCATATCCTTCAGCTGTCCGGGGTGCATTCCGGTCTCCAGCACCATCTTCGCGCTCCCCAGGACGGCCTGCGCCGCAAACTCATACGCCTGCTGCCTCGGCATTCCTCCGGCGACCGCCGCATCTGCCATGGCCTCGATGAACATAAATACATAGGCGGGCGAGCTGCCGCTGACAGCCACCACTACGTCCATCAGCCGTTCCGGCACCACACTGGCTCTGCCGAAGGACTGCACCAGCTTCAACACCTGATTCAGGTCTTCCTCGGACACCTCCTCACCGGCGCTGATTCCCGTGCAGCCCTCCAGCACCAACGCAGGGGTATTGGGCATACAGCGCACCAGCTTCAGATCCGGCCTGTCAAAGGCTTCCTTCAGATACTTCAGATCCCTGCCCGCCACAATGCTCACCACCAGCGTCCGGGGCGGAACCTCCCGACGGATCTCCTCAATAACTTCGGAAAGAAAAACAGGCTTTACCGCCAAAAAGAGGATTTCCGCCTCCTTTGCCACCGCGATATTGTCCGTGCCCGCCTTAATGCCGAACTTGTCCTTTGCGCGCTCTGCGGCGGCTTCGGACTTATCCGCCCCCAGCAGATCGGCCGGCGCCATAAGCCCTTTCTCCAGCATACCGCCGATGATCGCGGAAGCCATATTTCCCAATCCGATAAATCCTACTTTCATCTCTGTGTGTTCCTTTCTTTACTATTTTATTTTGTTTATGATTATTCCGCTCAGCCGTGCTTGCGCTGTCTGTGCGCCTCGTACAAGAGCAGAGCGGCGGCCACCGCCGCGTTGAGAGATTCCACCTTTCCCTCCATGGGAATCCGCAGCAGGTCGTCCGCAAGTTCTGTCAGCCCGGCGCTTAAGCCCTTTCCCTCGTTTCCGATCAAAAAAGCCGTCCCTTCCCTGTAAGAAAAGCTGTCATAATAGGTCTCGCCGGACAAATGTGCGGCAAAAATACGAATACTTTTCTGTTTCATCTGCAGCACGACTTTCTCCAGATCGTCCACATACACAAAGGGGACACGGAAAACGGAACCCATCGTTGCCCGAATGGTCTTAGGGTTGAAAATGTCCACCGTCCCGTTGCCCATGATCACTCCGGTGACGCCGGCCCCTTCGCCTGTGCGCACGATGGTCCCCAGATTGCCCGGATCCTGTATGCCGTCAAGCACCGTAAGAAGCGGCTTTGACTCGGCCAACAGCCCGTCAAGCGTATATACGGGTCTTTTGACAACACAGAGTATTCCCTGGGGCGTCCTGGTGTCGGACATCTTTTGAAAGACCTCCCCCGAGACCGTCTCCCAGCCTATCCTCTGCAGCTTGTTCCACAGCTCGGGATCGGCCGCCGCACGTTCCGCAGCATCCTCGGACAGATAGACTTCGCGGATACTGTCCGCGGGCGCCTCCTGAAACAGCTTGAATCCCTCTGTCAGGAAAATGCCGGCTTCTCTGCGCTCCCCGGCTTTGTCCTTCCATCTGACCACTTGTTTTACCTTTGCATTAGAGCCGCTGGTAATCATTCTGTTCTCCTTTACAGAGACGGCCCTCCCGAATGGGAGAGCCGCTGTTTTCCCGAGCTTAAATCATTTGTGCGATCTCATACTGATACGGGTCGATGCTCTTGGTCATCTGAAGCGCTTCCTCAATATCCACGTCCACGAACTCGCCGTGTCTGTGAGCGATCACGCGGTTCGTCTTGCCCTCCAGCATCACGTCCACGGCCTTCGCTCCCATGATGGAGGCGTAGACGCGGTCTCTGGCGGTAGGGTTGCCGCCGCGCTGCATGTATCCCAGTATTGTGGCTCTGGTCTCCAGACCGGTAGCCGCCTCGATCCTTCTCGACATGGAAACGGAATGGCCGATACCCTCCGCATTGATAATCAGGTGATGGGTCTTTCCCTTCTTCCTGTTCTCGATAATGTGGTTGATGATCTCCTGCTCGTCGTAGTTGTAGACTTCGGGCAGCAGAATGTCCTCCGCACCGTTGGCGATGCCGCACCAAAGCGCTATATATCCTGCGTTTCGTCCCATGACTTCAATAATACTGCACCGCTCATGGGAGGAAGAGGTATCCTTTACTTTGTCAATGGCCTGCATGGCGGTATTCACAGCGGTGTCAAATCCGATGGTGTAGTCCGTGCAGGCAATATCCAGATCGATGGTGCCGGGCAGCCCTATAGTGTTGATTCCCAGTCTCGAGAGACTCTGAGCGCCCCTGTAGGAACCGTCTCCTCCGATGACCACAATGCCGTCGATGCCGTGCTTTTTGCAAATGTCCGCACCCTTCTGCTGCACTTCCGGCTTCTTGAACTCCAGACATCTGGCAGTGCCGAGGATAGTGCCGCCCCTCTGTATGATATCGGATACGTCCCGGGCCTGCATGTCTATGATCTCCTCATTCAACAGACCCATATATCCGCGCTTAATGCCCTTCACCTTCAAGCCTCTGGAAATCGCCGTGCGGACTACTGCTCGAATGGCCGCGTTCATACCGGGCGCGTCGCCGCCGCTGGTCAATACCGCAATCGTTTTCACCTTACCTGCCATGACTTACCTCCCGATCCTATGACCTTATGCATACTCTGATTTTATAATTTTAATCCTTTTCGCAGTGGTTTTCAATAGATTTTCGCGCGGATACGGTTTTTCTCACGACGTCCCCTCAGGACTGGCGCAGTTTTACGTTCTCCTGTCCGAAGACCTCGCCCAACTTCCGCAGCAGCGCTTCGTCCGCACGGACGCGGCAGTCGGCGGGAAGCACCTTGATGCTTTTCGACTGCTTCACGAAGATCACTATGTTGTCGTTTCCCCGATGATCCGCGATCGCTTCATACAGCTCCTGCTGACGGGCCCCGTAATCGTCCGTATCTTCAAACTGTATCCAGACGCCGTTCGGAACCTTGGAGACAGCCTTGGGAGACGCTGCGCTCTTCTCCTCAAAGGTAAATATCTGCTCGCAGATCACCTTGCCGTCCTTATCCTCCTCCACCGAGGCACGACCCTTGATAAAGAGCTTTGCGTCCTCCTGCAGCAGGCTGCCGTAGCGCTCATAGTCTCTCGAAAAGACCACTACCTCCACATTGCCCACAAGATCCTCCAAATTTAAGAATGCCATCACCTTGTCGTTCTTAGTGTATTTTATGGTCTTGTCCGCAATCATGCCTCCCACGATGACCTTCTCCTGATCCGCCACCGCCACATTGCCGGTATCTTCGTCTAAGACAAAATCATTGGTGGTATTTGTGATATTCTTCTCCCAGAGCTCCCGAAACTCCTCCAGAGGGTGACCGCTCAGATAGATGCCCAGCACTTCCTTTTCAAAGGCCAGAAGCATCTCCTTGGAGTACTCGCCCACATCCGGCATTCGGATATCGAACTCCCCCTTCTGGGTGTCATCTACGATATCGAACAAAGAGAGCTGTCCTGCCAGATTGCTCTTCTTGTCCCTGGTGATGCGATCCAGTATCTGGACATAGACGCTCATAAGCTGTTTTCTTGTACCGCCCAGACCGTCCATGGCGCCCGCCTTGATGAAATTTTCAATGGCGCGCTTGTTCACTTCCTTATCCACGGTTCGGGTAAGGAAATCCTGCAGATTGGTAAAAGGTCCTCTGGCCGAACGTTCCTCCACAATACTGTCTATCACGGGTCTGCCCACGCCCCGGATTGCAGTCAGCGCATAACGTATACTGCCGCCTGACACGGAAAAGCCGCCCTCTCCCTCGTTGATATCCGGAGGAAGCAGTTCGATGTTCATGCTGCGGCAGAGCAGGATATACTCCGACACCTTCTTGGGATTGTCAATCACGGAGGTCATCAGCGCCGCCATGAATTCCACGGGATAATAATATTTCAGGTAGGCCGTCTGATAAGCCACCACGGCGTAACATGCCGCATGAGACTTGTTGAAGGCATACTTCGCAAAGTCCATCATATCATCGTAAATTTCTCCTGCGGTCTTTTCGTCGATGCCCTTGGACACGCAGCCCGGCACGCCCTCCTCCGGATTACCGTAGATAAAGTTCGCGCGCTCTTTCTCCATGACGGACTGCTTTTTCTTGCTCATGGCCCGGCGCACCAGATCGCTGCGCCCCAGCGTATAGCCGCCTAGGTCGCGCACGATCTGCATCACCTGCTCCTGATATACGATACAGCCGTAGGTAGGCTTCAGAATGGGCTCCAGCTGCGGGCAGGAATAGACCACGTCGCTGTGATTGTTCTTCCCCTTGATGTACTTCGGGATAAAGTCCATGGGACCGGGACGGTACAGGGAAATGCCCGCAATAATGTCCTCCAGATTCTGGGGCCGCAGATCCTTCATAAAGCTCTTCATGCCGCCGCTCTCCAGCTGGAACACACCCTCCGTCCTGCCCGTGCCGATAGACGCCAGCACCTTGGGGTCATTGTAGTCGATTTGATCCATGTCAATAAGTACTCCGTGTTCCTTCTCGATGAATTTCACCGCATCATGGATCACCGTCAGCGTCCGAAGTCCCAGAAAGTCCATCTTCAAAAGTCCCAGTTCCTCCAGCGTCGTCATGGTGAACTGGGTGGTAATGGAACCGTCGCTTCCTCTTGACAGCGGAACGAACTCGTCGGCGGATTTCTGACAGATCACCACACCCGCCGCATGCATGGAGGTATTTCTGGGGAGCCCTTCCAGGCGCTTGCTCATATCGATCAGGTATTTTACCTGCTCGTTCTCCTGATACAGCTTGCGAAGCTCCGGATTCCTTTCCAGCGCCAGCTCCAGAGTGATATTGATCTCTCTGGGAACCATTTTTGCGATGGAATCCACAAAGCTATAGGGCAGATCCATGACACGACCCACGTCCCTGAGCACTGCCTTTGCCGCCAGCGTACCGAAGGTGACGATCTGCACCACCTTATCCGCGCCGTACTTTCTCCCCACATAGTCAATGACCTCCTGCCTTCGCTCAAAACAAAAGTCAATATCGATATCGGGCATGGAGACACGCTCCGGATTCAGGAATCGCTCAAACAGCAGATTGTACCGAATGGGATCAATGTTGGTGATCTTCAGACAGTAGGACACGATACTGCCCGCCGCGGAACCTCTCCCCGGGCCCACGGGAATGCCGTTGCTCTTTGCATAATTGATAAAATCCCAGACGATCAGAAAGTAATCCACATAACCCATGGTGCGGATCACGGAGAGCTCGTAGTCCAGACGTTCCCGCAGCGTCTGCCCCGTGTCGCCCGCAGGCTTATTTCCGTCGCCGTAGCGCTCCGCAAGCCCCTCGTCGCAGAGCTTATTCAGATAACTCCAGGAGTCATAGCCCTGCGGCACCTCGTATTTCGGCAGCTTCGTCACGCCGAACTCGATCTCCACATTGCAGCGGTCGGCAATCCGCTGCGTATTTTCCAAGGCTTCCTGCGCGTAGGGGAACAGCGTCTTCATCTCCTCCTCGCTCTTGACGTAATACTGTCCGCCCTCGTAGCGCATTCGGTCCTCATCTTCCAATTTCTTGCCCGTCTGAAGGCAGAGCAGGATATCATGGGAATCCGCGTCCTCCGCATAGGTGTAGTGGACGTCGTTGGTGACTACCAGGTCGATGCCAAGCTCCCTGCTCATCTTCAGCAGCTCCGTATTGACAAGCCGCTGCTCCGGAATCCCGTGGTCCTGCATCTCCAGGAAGAAATTTCCCCTGCCGAAACAATCCTCGTACTTTTTGGCCGCTTTTCGGGCCTCCTCCGGCTGTCCCTTGGAGATATATCGCTGTACCTCCCCCGCCAGACAGGCGGACAGGGCGATAATGCCTTCGTGATATTGATTCAGGACCTCCATGTCCACACGTGGTCTGTAATAATATCCCTCCGTAAAGCCCCTGCTCACGATCTTCATCAGATTGGCGTAGCCCTGATCGTTCTCCGCCAGAAGCACCAAATGGTAGTAGCGGTCTTCGCCTCCGGTCAGCTCTCTGTCGAACCGAGAATGAGGCGCCACATAGACCTCGCAGCCCAAGATGGGTTTGATTCCCTGGGCCTTTGCTTCCTTATAAAAGTCAATGACTCCGTACATGACACCGTGGTCCGTGATGGCGGCGCTGTCCATTCCCAACTCCTTCACCCGGGCAACGTACTCTTTTATTTTGTTGGAACCGTCCAGCAGGGAATATTCCGTGTGGACGTGAAGATGTGCAAATGCCATGTACTCACCTCTTGTCAAATATTGTCTACCGTTCCATTATACTGAAAATGTGAAAGTTTGTGAAGAAGAATCTCCATACAGGCACCTGCAATTTTACCGAAAAAGAGCGCCCCCAAAAGGGACGCTCTCCTATGCCCTTACAGATATTTTTTTAACGTCTCCGCCTTGTCCATGGCCTCCCAGGGCAGCGAAATATCGTCACGGCCGAAATGACCGTACGCGGCGGTCTGTCTGTAGATAGGTCTGCGCAGATCCAGCATCTTAATGATCCCCGCAGGGCGCAGATCGAAATTCTCCCTGATGATATCTACCAGCTTCTCATTGCTCAGTTTGCCGGTGCCGAACGTATCCGCCATCACAGACGTGGGCTGCGCCACGCCGATGGCGTAGGAAAGCTGGATCTCACATTTCTCGGCAAGGCCTGCGGCCACGATATTTTTTGCCACATATCTGGCAGCGTAGGCCGCGCTTCTGTCCACCTTGGTGCAGTCCTTTCCGGAAAACGCCCCGCCGCCGTGGCGAGCGTAGCCGCCGTATGTATCCACAATGATCTTGCGGCCGGTGAGACCTGCGTCTCCCTGCGGTCCGCCTATCACGAACCGGCCGGTGGGATTGATAAAGAATTTCGTATTTTCGTCTACCATTTCTTTGGGCAGGATCGGATCGAACACATACTTCCTGATATCGGCATGAATCTTCTCCTGTGATACCTCCCCGTCATGCTGAGTGGAAAGCACCACTGCCTCCAGGCGTATCGGCCTTCCGTTCTCGTCGTACTCCACGGAGACCTGACTCTTTCCGTCGGGACGCAGGTAGGGCAGCGTGCCGTCCTTGCGCACCTTGGTCAGCTGCCGCGTCAGCTTATGTGCCAGAGAGATAGGGTAGGGCATCAGTTCCGGTGTCTCGTTGGTGGCGTATCCGAACATCATACCCTGATCCCCTGCGCCGATCGCCTCGATCTGCGCATCGCTCATATTGGATTCTCTTGCCTCCAGCGCCTTGTCCACGCCCATTGCGATATCCGGAGACTGCTTGTCAAGAGCCACCAGCACCGCACAGGTGTTGCCGTCAAATCCCACTCGGGAATCATTGTAACCGATCTCGTTCACGGTCTGCCGCACGATGGCCTGTATGTCCAGATTCGCCTTTGTGGTAATCTCGCCCGTGACCAGCACAAAACCGGTACAGCTGGCGGTCTCGCACGCCACACGGCTCATGGGATCCTGTGCGATGCAGGCGTCCAGGATAGCATCGGATACGGCGTCGCAAAGCTTGTCGGGATGTCCCTCCGTCACTGATTCTGAAGTAAATAAGTGTTTTTCCATGGTATTTTCCTTTCTTTTATGTAAAATACAACTGCTCCATACTGCACTAAAAAGGTCCGCTCATCGGATAAGCGGACCTGAATCTTTCGATCTTCAATCCTCTTATTGCTCGATTTTACTCGCTCAGGTGGGCACCTTCCTGTAAATGGGGTTGCCGTGGCTTCATCGATCCTATGTATCTCCGCCAGCTCTGAATAAGAGAAATTCTATTTACTTGTCATTGCATTACATACCATACACCGAAAACGTTCTCTCGTCAACAGGTAATTTCAACCTACCCGCAGCTTAAATTTCTGAAATTCCCTTTCTGTCTGGACCAGCTCGATCTGTGCGCCCAGATTCTGAAGCTTGATATGAAAATCCTCGTAACCCCGCTCGATATACTTGATATCGTCTACGGTAGTAAAACCAACAGCTGACAGCGCCGCGATCACCAGCGCGGCTCCCGCCCGCAGATCCGGTGCGGAAATGCTGGCTCCCGTATATCTGTCCACGCCGTCGATGATAGCCGTATTTCCCTCGACTCTGATATTGGCTCCCATTCTGATCAGTTCGTCCACATATTTAAAACGGTTCTCGAAAATACTTTCCGTCACTATGCTGGTCCCTTTGGAAAGTCCCAGCGCCACAGTGATCTGAGGCTGCATGTCCGTGGGAAAACCGGGATAGGGAAGCGTCTTCACCTGGGTGTGCGCCAATGGCTTTGCCGCAACCACACGGACACAGTCATCCGCCTCCTCCACCTCGCAGCCGATTTCCAAAAGCTTTGCGGTGATGGATTCCAAGTGCTTGGGAATCACGTTCTTGACTGTGATATCCCCCTTGGTCACCGCTGCGGCAAACATAAAGGTTCCCGCCTCTATCTGATCGGGAATGATGGTGTACTCGGAACCGTGCAGCTTCGGTACACCCTTAATGCGGATCACATCTGTGCCGGCGCCCTTGATATTGGCGCCCATGCTGTTCAGAAAGTTCGCCAGGTCCACCACGTGAGGCTCTTTGGCCGAGTTTTCGATGATGGTCTTGCCCTCCGCCATGGCGGCCGCCATCATGACATTGATCGTGGCGCCCACACTGGACACGTCCATATAGATATGGCTGCCCACAAGGCGTTCTGCCCTGGCCTTGATCATTCCGTGCTCGATCGTCACCTCCGCGCCCAGCGCTCTGAATCCCTTGATATGCTGGTCAATGGCACGGCAGCCGATATCGCAGCCTCCGGGCAGCGCCACCTCCGCGCGTTTATATTTTCCCAGAAGCGCCCCCAGCAGATAATAGGAGGCCCTGATCTTCTTGATTCCCTCTGTGTCCACCACCAAATTGTTGATATTGCCGGAATTCAGTACCGCACTGTGACGGCTTGTCCGCTTCACCAGAACGCCGATGCCCTGCATGGCGCCCAAAAGCACATTGATATCTCTCACATCCGGCATGTTTTCAATATGAACGGTCTCATCCGTCATGGTCGAAGCCGCAAGAATAGGAAGCGCCGCGTTTTTTGCGCCGCCTATCTCCACATCTCCCACCAGCGGATTCCCGCCCTTGATCGCGTATTGTTCCATCTATTTATACCTCTGCTTAAGGTCAGTATCGTCACTCAAATGCGCGCCTCCCGCTGTTTCCCACAGGATATTGTGGGTGAGGCATCACGCAGCTACAAGATTATAGCAATGTTACCACATTTTTCCGCATTTGTAAACAGAACATACATTCCCGTTATTTCGATACCGCACAGACGGTCTCCGCAGACCGGATCAATTCAGATACTGCAGGGGATTTACCTGAACGCCGTTGATCAGTATCTCAAAGTGCAGATGGGGTCCGGAGCTGACGCCGGTGCTTCCGCTGAGCGCTATGCGCTCGCCCTGTTTCACGCTCTGACCGGGCTTTACCAGCACCTTGCTCAGGTGGCCGTATCGCGTCTGTCTGCCGTCCTCGTGATTGATATAGACCACATAGCCGTAGCCGCTGGCCCAGCCTGCCTTCGCCACCGTTCCGCCGCAGGACGCGTATACGGGCGTTCCCGTAGGCGTCGCCCAGTCCACGCCCTTATGGTTGGTGCTTGCGCCTCTGACGGGACGGGATCTTCGCCCGAATCCGGACGTCTGGCGTCCGCCGGAGATGGGTTTGATGTAGGTGGGCGGAATCTTGGTCCCCCGCTCTACGATCTTCGCCACGGCCTCCATCAGCACCTCTTCCTTCAGGATCTCTCTGGAGACCTCCTTGTCGTTGACATAGCTGACGTCCGCGATGACTCGGCGGAAGCCTGCGGAGGGCTCCCTGTCTACCTGTGTCTGATAGGTGTACCAGTCGTCTCTGTCGATGTAGATGATATCCGCATCGTAGATCTCCTCGTAATAATTTTCCTCCACTCTGGTGACGGACAGCTCCGGCTCCGGCACCATGATGATCAGCTTCTGACCCACATGCAGCGTGCTGTCAATGCTCTCTAGGCTGTCGTTCATCTCCACCAGCCTGTCCATGGGAATATTGACTTTGATGGCGATCTCCGAGAGGGTATCTCCCGACACCACCTCATACTCGCTGACGGTCTCCTGGTCTTTTGTCACCTGCTCGATGGCATCGGACAGTAAGGTCAGCTGGCTCTCCGGCAGGTAGGACTCCACGATTTCTACCTTCTCGGCAAAATCCATGGAAAGGATCCCCAGATCATAATCCTCAAAATCCTTGTCCTCCTTCTCCTGATCGGCATTCCCCAGCCCGTCAAGGAAAGCGGCAATCCCGCCGCTGCGCACGAAGCCGTCCTCCTCCACCGCATCGGATGTGTCCGTCATCTGCGTGGTCAGGACGCTGAACTCTCTGCTGTTATCGTAGACCAGATCCACCCGAAACTTATCTTCGCTGTCGTACTTATCCACTGCCGCCTGCAAAAGTGCGTTTACCTCATCCACGCTGGCGAGATTCACAATATACTCATTTACCTTCATCGTATAGGAACGGTGGGTGGTCTCATGGATACGCCCTCTCAGAGCCGCCTCCATTCTTGCCAGAACGTCCTCCCGATCGTCCACACGGCCCCACAGCACTTCCTCTCCGGACACCTCCAGATCCGCGTCCATAAAGATCATGTCATCACTTGCAGACGCAATATTCCGGCGGGCCTCCACCAGAATCTCGGGAATCTCCTCCCTGTCGCCCACGGTACCCACTTCCTGACCGTTCAACTGAATATGAAAATAATTTTCCCCTGTTCTCTCAAAGGGAGTGTAGCCCTTCATAAACAATGCGCAGAAAAAAAATGTGAACACTGTGGCTTTAATATATGTAAACTTATATTTTTTATAATCGTTTTTTGTCTTTTTCATTGTTCTTCCAGTTTTAACAATTTTGTAATATTTATACCAAAACTTATTCTAACAGCATTTTTAGGGCTTGTAAAGCAGGTTTTCAACATATATATTTAAAATATGACACAAAGATAACACATCACTGCCAAAGGAGCGTGAGCCATGCGCGAACAGATCATATTTCATATAGACGTAAACTCCGCTTTCTTAAGCTGGTCGGCCGTGGCACGGCTTGAGGCGGGCAGCGAGACAGACCTTCGACTGATTCCCTCCATTGTGGGCGGCGATATCAGCAAGCGGCACGGCGTGGTCCTAGCCAAATCCATTCCCGCAAAGGCTTACGGCATTACCACCGGAGAACCGGTGGCCAATGCTTTCCGCAAATGCCCTCAGTTGGTCACCATACCTCCCGACCACAAATTATATCACCGCCAGAGCGCGCGTCTCATGGAATACCTGTCCGGCTTTTCCCCCGACATCGAGCAGGTGAGCATCGACGAGTGTTATATGGATTATACCCCTCTCGCCGCCCGCCATACCTCTCCGGAGGCTGCCGCTTCCGTGATAAAGGACACCGTCTTTGAAAAATTCGGCTTCACGGTGAACATCGGAATCTCGGACAAGAAGGTTCTGGCAAAGATGGCGTCAGATTTCAAAAAGCCCAATCTTGTACACACTCTGTATTCTTATGAAATAAAAGAAAAAATGTGGCCTCTCCCCGTATCCTCTCTGTTCATGTGCGGGAAATCCAGTGTGGACGTCCTGCACAAGCTTGGTATCCTGACCATCGGCGACTTAGCCCAAGCGGACCCCGCTGTTTTGGAAGCACACTTAAAGAGCCACGGGATCACTCTGTGGAACTACGCCAACGGACGGGACGATTCTATCGTGCTGCCGGAGCCTGCCGAGCTGAAAGGCGTGGGGAACTCCACGACACTGGCCGAAGATGCCTCCTCCAGATCGGATGCGGCCAAAACGCTGCTGGAACTGGCGGAGTCCGTGGCGGGAAGGCTTCGCGCCTCCGACCGCTTGGCCGGACTGGTCTGCACGGAGATAAAATACAGCGATTTTCATTCCGCCTCCCATCAGACCGTATTGGAGATTCCCACCTGTTCCACCGATGTGATCTACCGACGGGCTCTGGCCCTGTTCGATGAGCTGTGGGACGGCAATCCCATCCGGCTGCTGGGCATCAGGACCGGCAAGCTCGTATCCTGCAGCGAACCGGTACAGCTCAGCCTTTTCGACTATGCGGGGCCCGTGTCGGAGAAACAGAAGCGGTTGGACGAAGCGTTGGACAAGATCCGCCGCCGCTTCGGAGAAGACGCCGTAAAAAGAGGGAGCCTGATGGAACATAAAAATCCGTCAGACTCCGATCAGGGAAGGGGAGACAGTAACACATAATGTCCGTCTCTTTCCAATATATCATAGGAGAACGGAATATCCTGCATCTCGGTCACATGAACGAGATACAGTCCCTCCGGATCCACGTCCCATATATCCTCCGCATCGATAAAGTGATAGCGCTGGGAATAGGGAAGAAGCGTCCGCCCCCCCGTAACGCAGGTCTTCTCCTGATAGTAAGCCGCATCGATCCCGCACGCATACTGCGTCAAAATCTCCGTCATTTTAGGGTTTACCTGCCAGTCGGCGTTGGACGTAATATACAGTCTCTCATACCCCTCTGTCATGTCTGCCGTCTTTACCGCATTCAGAAAGTTTACGTTAAAATAAGTCCGAATCTGCACGGCAAATTCCGTAAAGTAGGAATGCAGGAAAAGGACAAAGCACACACCGTAGACCGCAAACGTCATATAGCGCAGGCTTTTCAGCTTATTCACCGCCGTCCTGATTCCGTATCCGCACAGAAAGATAAGCGGGAAGAAAATAATGTTGATCCGATTGACATTCACCTCATAGGTGACACTTCCCACCCACACGCCCATAAGCAGGAAGCACCAAAGGGCGAACCGCCTCGCTTTTACGGACATATCCTTTTCCGAAAAGACTTCCCGCGTATACTGCACAATTCCCAACACCATAAAGGGAATAGAGACATGGTACATGGGGCCGAACTTGGGCAGCGAATTACATATGGCATCGGGGCACTGCAGAAGGCAGGTACGCACCATAGCCGCCAAATTGCGCCACAGCTGCGGAAAAGAAAAGTTAAGCAGCAAAATATCGCTGCTTCTGACACTCTCTGGGAAATAGCTCATAGTAAAAAAGGGAGTTTCTACCGTGGGCCAGCCGAAATAATTGATGGCCATCACCATGATCTCCGGAAGCGCCGCTACGGTAAACAGCAATACGCACAGGAGGACCTCCCTGACGCGAAGCCGCCTTTTCCTGATACACCATGCCGCATACCCTGCGAGGAACAAAGGGACCGAATATACCGCCACGCCGTAACAGTAGAAGGTCAGCCCGAAAAATATCATGGACAGATACAGATACCGCCTCTTTTCCAGACCGAGGAGCATCAGATAGAAAGCCAGAAGAAACACATGGGGAAACAGGTTGCAGTCCAAAGACCAGCGGCTCTGCATAAAGTGCCAGGGATTGACAGCGGTCAGCGTCATGACAAGCAGTCCAAACCTAGGCGAAAACAGTCTCTTTCCCGTCAGATAGGCTAGGGCCACCGAACCGCAGCTTACAAGCAGCATAGGAAACCGCACCGCCAATGTACAAAATCCGAGAAGGCGGATAAAAGGAACCATACAGTAGGACAGAAGCACGCTCATCTGGCTATATCCCCAAGCCGTAAAATGAACCGGCAGGAAAATACCGTACCGGTCGGTTCCGTATTGTGCCAGAGCCCAGGCGTCCACCCCTGCCATAGCTTCGTCCTGATTGACTCCGCCGGGCACAGACACAAAGCCGACGCATCGGACCGCAATCGCTGCAAGCAGAATCGTCCAGAATAAAATGCGGTGATGTCTCAGTTCTTTCATAGTTTCTTCCTCACACTGTAGCCAAAGGTCCCCAGCTGTTCTCCGCAGAGCAGATACGCCCCGTGAGAATACACGATGGGCTCCGCCTGTTCCAAGTGAAACTTTCGGTTCTCATCCATATAGCTTTCCTCAACATGCACCGCCGCCACTTCCGCCAGAAACATATCGTGGGATCCAAGCGGCAGCACTTCACAGACCCGACATTCCAGATTGACCGGGCTCTCCTTGATCATGGGGGCTTTTATTTCGGACGCGGCCACAGGCGTCAGGCCCAGCGCTTTGAATTTATCTGTGTCCCTGCCGCTTTTTACTCCGCAAAAATCGGTGGCGAACGCAAGACTGCGGGTAGTCAGATTGATCACGAACTCCCCTGTCTCCTTGAGAATATGGTGGGAATACCGCTCCGGCCGCACCGATATACTGACCATGGGCGGATTGGTGCAAACCGTCCCCGCCCATGCAATCGTAATAATATTATTTTTTCCGTTCCTGTCGGCCATGCTCACCATGACCACCGGCAATGGATAAAGCATATTGCCCGGCTTCCAGATTTCCTTTGACATGCCAAAGCCTCAACCGCTTAAATAAAACCAAACATCTTTAAGATCTGCAGGACGACGCTGACCAGCGAGCAGATAAACGCCGCGGCCGAAAACACAAATACCTTGCCGATCTTACTGTTCATATCACGGACAGGGAACACAATGTCCGACAAGGAGGAGGACACCTTCTCATTCTCCTCAACCACCACCGCCTGCACATTGCGGTAGACCTTGACGCATTCTTTATGTACATTGTCATTCAGTGCGCTCAGCTTTTCCTCCAGATTCGAATCGGGCTTGTCTTCTTCCTGACTGTTGAACTGCTCCAGCTTTTCGGTGAGAATCCTGTCTACGCCCCTGAGCTTTTCTCCCAGCGACCTGTCCATATCGTTTAATTTGTCATCCAACGATTTGTCCATGCCGCTCAGCTTCTCGTCCAGCATTCTGTCCATGCCGCCCAGCTTCTCATCCAGCGATCTGTCTATGCTGCTCAGTTTCTCATCCATGGAGGTATCAACAAACTCAAATCTTTCATCCATGGATCTGCTCACGCTGATGAGACGCTCTCCCATCTTTCTGTCCATGTTGTCCATGCGGTCCGTCAGTTGCTCCGTCAGCTCCTCCAGACCCGCATTGTCCTGCTGAAGCGATTTGATCTTATCAATGCTCTCCTCCACAAGACGGTTAAGTTCACTGCCGTCCACCTGGGGACCCTGCAATTTCTCGGCGCCCTCTTCTATCAGCTGCTGCAGTCTCGCCAGACACTCATTGTATTCCGCCACCTGATTGCGGAGCCGGTTCAACTCCTCGGTCTCTGCAGCGGTATTTGCCCGAATGATCTCTTGCGCATTCGTTTTCTGTGCCAGCTTATCCATGAACATATCCATACGTATTCCTCCAGATGTACCTGTG
The DNA here is from genome assembly GCA_947624245.1 of uncultured Acetatifactor sp. GTDB lineage: Bacteria > Bacillota > Clostridia > Lachnospirales > Lachnospiraceae > Acetatifactor. Next base: position 33,971 of record CANQJL010000014.1, read on the forward strand.
ACGTTTCCGCCGAACAGTCTTTACATAGTTTACATTACATATTGCTATTCTACCATCTTTTTCCCCAAGTCACAAGCGTAATCTTACATTCACCAAGTTTTTACACGACGTTCATACTTTGTTCATAATTGATTGTTATACTTTATTTAAATCAAACGAGACAAACCGGATAAATTTTTTCATAATAGCCCAGGTGCCGAAAGGCATCTGGGCACTCCTCATTTTTATGCAATTTTTGCAGAAAATCCTTCTCAGCCCTGCGCCTCCTTCTGCTGCCCGATCATCAGTATCTCATTGTTGAGCTGCAGCATTCTGGCATCCAGATCGGACACCATCTTGGCGCACTCCACCAGCTCGTTTCGGATATGATCCGGCGCCGCGCCCTCGAACTTATAATGTATCTTGTGCTCTAAGCTTGCCCAGAAATCCATTGCCACCGTTCTGATCTGAATCTCCACCTTGGTGTCCACAGTCCGGTCCGACAGATATACGGGTACGGTCACTATCATATGATAGCTCTTGTAACCGCTGGCCTTCGGGAAGGTGATATAATCCTTCACCGCGATGACCCTGATATCCCTCTGCTCGGCGATCATGTCGGCCAGTCTGTAGATGTCCGACGTGAACGAACAGATCACACGTATACCCGCAATATCGTTTATGTATTTCACCATGTTATCGATCGTAGACTCGTAACCGTGGCGTTTCAGTTTTTTCACAATACTTTCCGGCGTCTTGATGCGGGCTTTGATGTGCTCAATGGGGTTGTACTGGTGTACATGCTGAAATTCATCGTTCAAGATTTCCAGCTTTGTCTCGACCTGCCGCAATGCCGCATTATATATCAACGTGACCTCTCGCCAACTGTCAATTCCTTCTCCGTTGTCTGCTTTTAGCTCCATAGCTGCTCCTTTATGTGAATCGCGGTACGGGTCGTATCCCAATCGCTTTCTGCTTTTGATAGAATCAGTATAACATAAAACACCATATAAATGTATATTATTCACAAAAAATTAATCCTTTTTTAACATTTTTTGTTAAATATGGCAATCACGACCATACCTTTTATATATATGACAGGTTGAAAGCGTTTAGAACTTGCGTTTTATGAAAAAATTTATTACCATATAGCTGAAACGCCGTCCCCGAGACGGCATATGCGGAGGTGGACAATGTTCAGACTGTGGGCCAAAATATTCTGTGAAAATCATATGCTGCAGGAGATCTGCATCGCGGACGACAGTTCGGACACGCGCACCCACAAGGTCTTCCGCGCCTTGGAGGACGCCTGCTGCCGCATGGATCTGGCCCGGCCGTTCTGGCTGGACAAAAATGTTTCCGAGTTCAAACGCCACAGCAAGACCCGCTTCACTCAGGATAATTTTATCGAGACGATCCCTTTCGACCATCTGGAGATTCAGGTCATCGAGGAGGACTGACACGGGAGGCCCATGCAGTCCCGTCCAAAAACGCCCGTCATTTATAAAATTTTTCCGATTTTCCTATTTTTATGTTGACTTTTTCTTTGTGCAGATGTACTATCATTTTATCCATCACATAGTTTTCAAAACTACATGTTGAATTTTATGTATTTTATTATGTGTTTTGGATATGCTGTTGTTGAAGATTTTTGAACAGTTTTCGTTCAGGATAGGAGATATTATGCAGATAACGATAAGAGAACCCGGAAGCGCCATCACACACTTTATCGGAATGATGATGGCAGTGTTTGCAGCCGTTCCGCTGCTCATAAAAGCAGGCCTGACCTCAGGCAGCCGCTGCTTTACCGCCATGGCAGTCTTTATGGCCAGCATGATCCTGCTCTACGGCGCCAGCGCCGCATACCACTCGGTGAACCTGTCCGGAAGACCGTTGAACCTCTTCCGGAAACTGGACCATATGATGATCTTTGTACTGATTGCAGGCTCCTATACCCCTGTATGCCTGATGGTGCTGGACGGGAACATGGGACATACGCTCCTGATCCTCGTCTGGGGAGCCGCTCTGGCGGGAATGCTGATCAAAGCCTGCTGGATCAACTGTCCGAAGTGGTTCTCCTCTGTCATTTATATTGCCATGGGCTGGCTGTGTCTGTTGGTGTTCGGACAGCTCTGGGCCACGCTTCCCACTGCGGCCTTTCTCTGGCTGCTGGCAGGCGGAATCGCCTACACCGTCGGCGGCGTGATCTACGCGCTGAAGCTGCCCATCTTTAATTCAAAGCATAAAAATTTCGGCTCCCACGAGGTGTTTCATCTCTTTGTCATGGCCGGAAGCATCTGCCACTTTATCTGTATGTACGCATACGTGGCATAATAACGGGAAGACCGCGACGGCTAATCTTCATAACCGTTGGGATTGTTCTTCTGCCATCTCCATGAGTCGGCACACATTTCCCTGATGCCGTACCGGGCTTCCCAGCCAAGTTCCTTCTTGGCCAGACTTGTGTCTGCGTAGCAGGAGGCGATGTCGCCGGGACGCCTTTCCTTTATCACATAAGGAATCCTGACTCCGGTAGCCTCCTCAAAGTTCTTTACAATATCCAGCACACTGTAGCCTACGCCCGTGCCAAGATTATAAATCTTTAGACCTGCTTTCTCCTCAATCTTCTTCAGCGCTTTTACATGACCCACTGCCAGATCCACCACATGTATGTAATCTCTGACGCCGGTTCCGTCGGGCGTGTCGTAGTCGTTGCCGAACACTCCCAGCTCTTTCAGCTTGCCCACCGCCACCTGGGTAATGTAAGGCATCAGATTGTTGGGAATCCCGTTTGGATTCTCGCCCATGGTGCCGCTGGGGTGCGCGCCGATAGGATTAAAGTACCGCAGCAGAATCACATTCCACTCGGGATCCGCTTTCTGGATATCGGAGAGAATTTGCTCCAGCATGGATTTGGTCCAACCGTAGGGGTTGGTGCACTGGCCCTTGGGACACTCCTCCGTGATCGGAATAAATGCAGGATTTCCGTAGACGGTAGCGCTGGAGGAAAAGATAATGTTTTTCACGTCGTGCTTTCTCATCACATCCGTCAGCGTCAGCGTTCCGGCAATATTGTTCTCATAATACTCCCACGGCTTGCGAACGGACTCTCCCACCGCCTTCAGTCCCGCGAAATGGATCACCGCATCTATATTCTCCTTGGAAAATATCTCTTCCAGCGCCGCCCGGTCCAATATATCCGCCTGATAGAAAATCGCCTTTTTGCCGGTAATGGCTTCCGCCCTCTCCAGCGACTTTGCGCTTGCGTTGCAGAGATTGTCCAAGACCACCACGTCATGTCCGGCCTGCTGCAGCTCCACTACCGTATGGCTGCCGATGAATCCGGCACCTCCCGTCACCAATATCCTCATGTTCTCTCCTCCTTCTTCTCTAAAGCCGCACTCCGTTCTTCTCAAGCAGCGCCCTGGCGCTCTCCACGGAATCCACGCCCGTCATATTCTTGATCGGAGCAAACTCCCTCTCCCGCTCCACCTCAAAGGGCAGACAATTTTCCATCTCATGAATCATATCCAGAACCAGACATTCATACTTATATCCGTTTGGCTCCGCAGGCTTTACTGTCTCTCCCATATCGCCCAGATAGGGAATTTTCTTTTCCACAACGTGGAGAGGAAGCTTTCGCTCCAAAATGCGTTCCAATTCAGCCACGCTGAATAGATAGTTCAGTATCACGCCAAAATAGTAAGCGGGCACGCCGTTCTCATCCTTCGCCTGGGCCATTTCCTCCGTCAGCTCATAGTACTCCACAATGGACGGCCTGCCGTCCTCCAGACAGATGACACCCACCTTCTCATGGGGATCGTTCTTGCGCACTACCTTGGCGCCCGCCACGCAGTTCTTTTGTATGACGGCGCCCACAAAGCAGGGGTCGGCGATCCGCTGCAGCACATTGTCCACCGCGAACACATTCAGCCATTCAATCCCTTCCCTGTGTACCAGCTCCAGCAGGCCTGCCTTTTTCAGGGAAATGAACCAGCCGCCGTTGCCGTTGGGAGAAGTGGACAGTCTGCCCTTTCCCTCCAGAAATATCTTCCCCCGGTAATCGGTGGCTACCGCCGTCTCCTGTTGGAAAAAGTGGACATATTCCCTGTTGTACCCGAAGAAATCGTGCTCCGTCAGAAAGCTTACCGTTTTCTCATGGTTCTTGTCGCTGGTCATCACGAACAGATGGATCCAGGTCTGTGCACTGCGGACCACATCCAGCAAATTGTGAATCTGACATTCAAAAATATAGAGCTCCCTGGTCAGACCTACATTGAACATGCCCTTAGGGTCCTCCGATCCCAGACGAGTGCCCATTCCTCCGGCCAGCAGCACCGCCCCCACCTTGCCGGACCGGATCGCTTCCAGGCCCGCTGCGGTGAAGGACTCCCTTTGCGCCTCGATCTCAGGTATCTGCATGGCAGACAGGGGTGTGATCACTCCTCTGGGCGCCGGTTCCGCGCTGTGCCTGCAGGCTTCCGGCACGTCCATGTCCGCGGCCTCAATCTGGGAAAGCAGCGCTTCTTTTTCTGTGTCCGAGAGCTCGTCATAATATTTTAACAGGTGCTCCTGCCCGTATTTCTTCAGTTTTTCTTTTGCCTGCTCCAATCTCATACCCGTCCCTCTTTCCGCCGCCTTCAGACAGCTTTCATACTCTATAAAGTATACCAAAATTTTCGGCTCTCTTCAACTTAAGCCTCAAGAAAATTTATTTAATCCTCAAGAAAATTTATGAAGAATATTTCTTACACATAAAAAAAGACCTCGATACGGCGATACATGAAAGTATCCGTATTTCGGTCTCTTTTCGTCAATCTTCCGTCTGCAGTCTGTGCAGATACTTTTCCTTGGTAGCCATGCCGCCCCGGATATGGCGCTCCGACTTATTCACGTCCAGCACCTGTCTCGCCTGTTTCGCCAGCCCGGGATCGATCTGCATCAGGCGGTCTGTCACGTCCTTATGTACCGTACTCTTGCTCACGCCAAACGCCTTCGCCGTCTGCCGGACCGTGGCATTGCTCTCGATGATATAATTGGCAATGTTTATGGCGCGTTCCTCAATATATTCCTTCATAGGGATTCCCTTAAGAATGTTTTTTACATCTTATGAGGAATCGAAAGGAGATATGCGTGGTCTTGTGAATTTCCCAAATATCCGCATACTCTGCCTCATCACAGATTGTCTCAGATATATGATACTGTCAGTAATATTAAATGTGAATTATCCGGCAACAAAGCAATCAAAAGCAGAAACAACTTTTCGCATTTTTGTAAATATATATAGTACCAATATCTTTTAGGGCATACTTTATTTTAAATCCTCATTCAGTTGTATAATGTTATCAGACATAGTTTTTGCTTTCATTAGTAAAATTTTGTGTGGTAACTCAATTCTACTAAACGGCATAGGCCATGTCTATTTTTATGAAATTGAATTTGCGAAATTAATTATACGTCACCTTCCGAAAATGGACTAAATCAAAAATATTCCCGCGCCTAAAATGGTACAGAAATTTCGCACGATGATCAAAAAACATCATTATGCATTCAGTATCAAGGTGATGATTGCAATTATAATGGCGACTACTGATATATATTGATTGCTCTTTGTATAATTTATATTGCACAAAGCATTTAAATAAGCATAGTAATTAGTATAGATGCTTTTGTAATCAATATTTATTTGAGCAACATATTTATTCAATTTTTGCTCTTTATAACCCAAATATAATTTCCAATTTTTATCAAAGTACTTATAAATATCACTATTGTTTTTGGCTTGCATTTCGTAAAGACTCTGCATTTTATTTAATAAATAGATAAATTTTTTGTTATACTTTGCTTTTTTTCTACCCGTTGAGTATTTTGAAAACTCCAGTTCAAATATTTTCAATTCTCGATGACCAAAAAACATATAATAAAATGAATTTCCATATTGCGCTATATAAGATGATAGACTAAATTGTGGAATATTATTATTTCCAGCCATAAGCCAATAGTTGTAATTAGAATCACATATAATCATATAGTTTCCTTTTTTATTGTAATAAGAAATACCACAATAACCAAAGTCTAATGTCTCAATATTTATAGGCTCTTTTCTTGTCATATGAACCATACTAATTAATCTATGTTTCTGACCTTGTTCACTATAAAAAACACTTGTTATGTAATGTTGAAAAATCAGGACAAAGAAGTCTTCATTCATTTCATTCAAAAGATGAAAATCGACAATATTTTTGTTCTTTATAAAATAATAAGGCAAATAATCCTTTTTATTTAATTTTTTTATATTATCGCAAATAAAACGTATACAACTTTCTTCGTTTAAATTATGTTTCAAAGAAAATTTGTATTCAAAAAGAGCAAAATAACTATTAATTTGACTCCAGGTTATTTCCACACTTCCAATATATTTATCATCAAGAAATTCTATTTCTGCAAAGATCCCGTGGAATGAACCAGAATATTGCAAATGCACATAGTCATAGGTTTTAAAGACAGATGGCTTTTTATAATTAATAGTGGTTTTATATTTTGGGGGTGATAAAGCATATAATCGTTTGCTGAGTTTGGTGATTCCATCGTTTGATAATATGTCACTTATGGTTATGCTTGTAACAATATGATTTTCATACCAATCTGTACGGTTTCCCAAATTTGGATCGTTTTTTTCAAATTCCAAAATTTCTCTTTTGTACTTCTCATCATATTTTCTTTGTGTGTCTACATAAGTGTTATTGTTAACATGTTTCAAGTAGTATTTGTAACTTTTTTTAAATTTATTTTTTATATCCATAATGGCCTCTATATTTTCTCTATGTCCTCAATCTCACAACGAAACATTTCTATTCCAAACTTTGCATTTGGGATTGAAATAATTTCTATGCTCTTATCTTTTTCCTCATCGTTATCAAGAACAACTGCATAAGTGTCTACATATTCAATATGCTTTCCCCTGTTTTTTCTGTTATTTTCATACTTTTAAAAAGATAGCTATTTAGCTTTTCTATAAAATGATCACTACCTTTTATGTTCATGCGCATTCATAGCAGTATAAAGTGTCGCCATGCCGACGCTTGACGTTAAAATACCAAATTCCAGACCTGTACTGGTTCGCTCAGCATAAGCCTGTCTGACATTGTTCTCACCATTTTGTAGCGTTCTTCACTATTCAAGCAACAACTTGCTGAGACAAAAAACACGTCCCAAGTAAGATGCGAAAAATCAAATTGTGCAACAGTCAGAAAGCAAACCCCTCTGCACGGGCAAACCCAACAAAATCAATGCACTCGATTTTATACGCATCGCATACATCTGGTATTTTGGGTGCTTTTATGTTCCTTGTTCGTGCCTCTTCCGTAACGACTTTGCAATTTTCTTGCTTCGCTAATGCTATAACAAATGGATCGGCTGAATTCTTTTTACTTCCACCTTCTACTAACCCACGATATGAAAAAAGGATTTCTCGAACTTCCTGCTGTACTGGTACGCTGGATGGTAAAAAGTATTCTTTGCAAGCTTTTGCCCATTTTTCTAAATCATCTCCACCTATCATTATTTCGTCATAGACTTCCTGACTGGAAATAATCGTACCATCCTCCATTAACTCTCTAATTCTATTCCAAAGAGAGGGAAAGATGTCAATAGGTTGGCGCCTTTGAAGGTTAATAAAAATGTTGCTATCGAACACATATTTCGCCATCAATAACACCACCTTTCGATAGCTCCGAAGTGCTTAACACGCAATCCTAAAAGATAGTTGCTTGTTTCTCTAGAACTAAGTTTATCTGCATGATAAGCGGTTATCACAGTTTTTGCATATAGCTTACCAACTTGAGTTCCCTTGTCTAATGCAGGAGGAAGAAAACCGTCTTGCTTTTTTTGTTTTTTGTATACTATATATTCTTCGGAATACCTTTTAAGTGTATCGAAATATGTGGTGCGTTCAATAACACCAATGTCCCACAGTCGATGAAGAACAACTTCCTTACTTACCGCAAAATCTCTTGCAAGGGCATTCACATAAATGTCATCAAACCCATACTGTTGGATTAAAGACACATACTTATTTTGCTTTAATTGCATTGTCGGAACTAATGCCAATCCTGCAATTTTATTGCAGAACAATTCTATCTGGTTAATTTGATCCTTGTCTTGGCTCAAATCATTACAAATGCCTGATGTTCGAGATAAAACATGTACCAATTCATGAAATAGCGTAAATAACCTCGCACTTGGCTCATCCTTGCGATTTAATGCAATAATCGGAAACTCTTCATAAGCTATCGACAATCCTCGCATTTCTTCTGGCCGGACTTTAGCAGCTTGAAATATAAGAAAGTCCTGTTCCTCCAATTTGGAAATGCAATACGCCAGAGCTGCTTCTGGCTTTCGCAGTTTTATTTGCAATTGATTTGTCAGAGACAAAAAACTTCTAATCTGAGTTGCGAATACATCCTCAGCAGTATCAGCCGATATATTTAAAGCAAGTGGGATTGGCTCAATCTCCTCTTCCTTGTATAGTGCAATCATAGTATCCCTACGATCTTCGATGTCTCTCAAAAACCATCTCAACTCACGGGACATTTCACCAACACCCCAGTTGCCAAAAGTTCTATAATCGACTTTGTCCAACCGTTTTGTTTTTTGTGGTGTATCAGGCAAATAGAAAAAAGCAAATGGTACACGGTATTGCTTGGCAAGGGCCTTTGCCTAGGGTAAGGTGGGATACTCACTGCCATTTTCCCACGCCTTTACATTGGCGACTTCAACTTTCAATTTTAGCGCAACCTCTTCTAAAGTGATTCTATCCAGACTACGAGCCCACTGAAGCACTTCGGGTGTTACGATTGCCGGAATACTCTTTGCCATCGTTACCGTTCCCTTTCCAAATAAATATAAAGTCCTATTCTATAGTAAGAAGGCTATCTTTAAAAGCCTTCGGATAAGATAGCTTTATAACAGCTTGTGCAAACACAATAACATATGCATATACTATTCCTTCGCCAAAGCGATCATGCAACAAGCTTTTACCATCGGGGCAGAAACTAACCTCATCTGGTAGGGACCTCAAATATGGCAATTCAATGATCTTTGCAGGGCAATCAGGAAAACTTGCTTCAAGCGCTACAACTTGCCCTTCTCCAAAAACTTCATGTTTTATGATAGCACCTGCCGGTATTAAAAGTTCTTCTGAATCTTTGCAAGCAATAGTTTCTCCTGCAATCTCAGATGCTTTTTCGGAAACAGTAGCATCAATATATTGTTTCCAAGCCGGGGCTTCTAAAATATCTCTACGAGACTCGCACCCTACAATCAACTCTCTGAGTTTTTCAGGATTCGCCTTATTCGACTCAAACATTGCCACAAAATATTTCTGGAACTGTCCTAATGTCAGCGGAACAATATCCAACCGTTGTTTTACATCACCTTTTGCATACCAAATACCATGTCTGAATGTTTCTGCTGTGTTTGTGTCGATACGAACAGCAATAAACATACCGTAAACGGGTTTATCATATTTTAGAACAGCATCAGAAACGTGCCGTCTAACAGGTTCGCCCTCCATTGCTTCCTGGCGGGAAGATGTGGACATAGTGACTTCAGTCAAGATGGTAAAGTCATTAAACTCACAATACAGATCGCCTTTTCCGCCGCCCGCAGCTGAAACAGGCATAAAATCAGGATCCAATTTGAAGCCACGAACTTCATAAGGCTTATTGACCATGTGATCAATCGCCAATGCTGCGCGCCAAAGTGTCCATTCAAGATACACAGAAGTTTCATCCTTGGGTACTTCAATGGCATTATCTTCGTCGTAGACCAACTTACCGCCGCCTTTGATTAGTAGTGTCATATAGTCCCTGATTTCTTCCCACTGATTACACTGATCGTTGGCATACTGAATTTCGTCTGTCTCAGTGAGAATATTTTCGAGCCTCTGTCTTGCAATATTAATTTCTGCTGCAGTATTCAGAGGCAGATCAGAAATATCAAACAGTATATGACGCTCTTTCATCTGCCTAATTAAATCATCCAACAAAGATTTTGCGACATCCATGTTGTCGGTAGGCAAAGGTGCACCAGTGCAGAGCAACTTATATTGCTCCATAATAGGAGCGGAACTTGCAGTAGATTTGGCAAGTTTCTCTGCCAGAACATGCTTTGCGGGAACGATCATAAGCCCTCTACCCTTTCGTTGAAGCACACCAGAAATACGGAGATATCGCATATTCATATCGCTGTAATCCAAGAAATTATCAGCTTTTTTATCATAGTTTTCACCTCTTTTGGCAATCTCTTTCTTGTCAAAGGGCCGCTTAGCTGGGGCAACAGCTCTCCGTTGGCGTAGATCAAGTATTTTGTCAACAACTTCATCCAAGTTGTCGCTGGGATTGGTGGTATGTCCCCACAGAGCAAATTCGATTCTGCTCAGTTCCGAGGCTCCCGTGCGCTTCTCAAGCTCCAACATAATCGCTAGCAACCACCTTAACGGAGAAAAATAGTGTATACCATCTGACATCGGAAACTGTTCTACGCTCATCGCTCGGAGATAGCATTCCTGTACCGCAGGGTATGTATCTGCTTTTAGAAACGATCTGCCAAAGGGCGTAATGTCGTCCAATGCGCCAAGCTCCTCTTGTTGACCGTCTTTCGTCTGAATCTGTGGATAAATCAAGCCGTTCTTGGCAAACATCAAACGCCATTTACGGGCATGACTCCCAGAACTGTCCTTGCCTTCTTCGTTCTGAATTATACCTTTTTCATCAAGCAAATTCATAAATCCAAGTTCATTTTCACGCCCATGAAGGTGACCAACAAATGCAGAGTTAGCAAAGACAGAAAATCCCTCTTGAATTCGATTGGGATTGCGCAGGCCAGTGTTTCCTACTAGCCATATTTTGATCTGCTCGTTCATGCTACAACCTCCAATTAATATCCAACAAACAAATATTCCTGTACAGAATTTCTATGTGATTTTGCATCACTTTGGTTGCCAAAAGAATATTTATAGTTCACCGGGATCACTTCCACATGCTCTATATATTTCGCCATAATTGCTACCATTTCATCTTGCGTAGGCAAGCTATTTGAGGAATAGGAAACAAGCAAAATGCTATTCGCAAATTTCCTAAACAGATGATCAAACGCATCTGCTGCACCTTTGCGAGTAGCAAATGGCGTAGGATACGATTTAAACTTCTTGGTTTGCGTATGTTGCTGAATTTCAACACCCTTCCAGTCACGGGCAAGGCCTTCGACAAAATGATATCTACGAACATACTCATTGTCAGATAAAGGAGAGTAATACGGTGGATCAATATAAACCAAATCCGCTTGCTCCACTCTTAAATCCATAGCATCTCCTTGCTTGGAACGATTGATTTGGCCATTATCAAACACAGCATTATTGACTGCTTCAACAGCCTCCAGGAACTGCTGGGCAAGTGTTTTTTGTAAATCCTTACGGCCATCATTGTAGCGCTGCCCTGTGTAGGTAAATATACCGCGAGGACGTTTCTTCATACATGCACGAATTAATGCTGTCATTGCAATAGCATGTTTATATTGATCTTTGATAGCAGCAATATTAGTACGAAGTGTATCAATCAAATCATTTTCCTCATCGCTGTAATATAGATCTTTGAAAGTCGATGCCACAAAATGATCTGACTTCCCATGTGTAATAAACAATTCCTTTGCTTCTTCTATTGGCAAAGTAATAGCATTGTTTTCTACCATTGCCTTAGTAAATGTTGCAGACATGGCCATATAATCATTACTAATCACTGCTTTGCCCTGCGCTTTGAACATATAGCCAACAATACCGGAACCAGAAAAAAGATCCACAACAGTATTCACCTTAAATTGAGAGGCAACTGACCATATCTCGGCCAACAATTTACTCTTTGAACCCATAAAACGAGTAGGCGGATAAGCTAATACTTGTTCCGGCAGAGGCTGATGAAGCAATTTAATTAAAGTGCGCTGTTTCGGAGGAATGGTAACAATGACATCCTCACCTTTGCGAGAACTTCCATTACAAGAAATATGCCGCTTTGTTTGAATGACATCAATATTGAATGGCGCATATAACTCATGTACCAACGGATGATTGGAATTTGTTAAAACAACATGACACCCCCGTTCATGCAAGGTCATAATCATCTTTGCAAGTTCAACATGATCTTCCTCGTAAAACTGTTCTTTGGTATATCGCTTAAAATCAGCATACTCAGAAATAGGCAAATATGGAGGATCCAGGAAAACAAAGTCTCCTGGCTGAGCATAATGCTCCAAAACCAGCAGATAGTCGTCGCACAATATATCTGCTTTTTTTAATGCTTCGGATGCTGCTCTCAATCCGGCCTCGTCGCAAATCTTTGGGTTTTTGTATTTCCCATAGGGGACATTAAATTTCCCCTGCTTGTTGACACGATATAATCCATTAAAACAGGTTCTGTTCAGAAATATCGTTCTTGCAGCGGCTTCCGCCTTAGGGAGTGTCGTCCATTCCTGACTACGGACAGCATAAAACATCTCGGAAGTATTTTCGTACTGTTTAAGGAATCGGATAACATTCTCTACATGATCGGCAACTTCCCGATACATGTTAATCAATTCAGGATTGCTGTCTGCAATAATTGCACTTTCTGGCTGTAAAGCAAAGAACATTGCGCCACCGCCAAAAAACGGCTCAATATATCGACCATAAGAGTTGGGTACTTTAGGCAAAAGATCGCCTAACATCTGTGTCTTGCCACCAGCCCATTTCAGAATAGGCTTAGCTTGAACAGGCTCTATTTTTCTAACCGCTTGCTCTGCCATTGTACTCGCCCCCTTCATTTGATGGTATCTTGTGTTAATTCCATAATATCGCCTATGTCACACTGTAAAGCTGTACAAATTTTAACCAGCACATCTGTAGTGACATTTTCGTTTTTACCGAGTTTCGCCATCGAAGCATGACTGATGCCAGCAGCAACACACAAATCCTTTTTCTTCATATCACGATCAATTAAGATCTTCCATAATTTTTTATAACTAACTGCCATTGTCTACACCTCGACACCACATATATATTATTCAAAAAATCACAGATCAAAGAAATAATTTCAGCGAATACTGAGTTCTATTTTATCATAGTCTTGTTATATTTTCAAGATATACGGTGTAATTTTTGTTTCCCATTTTTATCAATATAGCCCTTGTTTCTTCCGATATAATGTGTTACAATCAATATAACTATATAAAGAGTGGGTCAGTGGGCCCACGCAACAGGCTGAAAAGGGACTTTCGGTCTGCGGATTGTTTCAGATTGTCACTCATTCATGGAGGAAAGGAGGCGTGGCAATGAGTTCCGTTCTCAACGCGGTATACAACAATTATCTCACCGCTTATACACCGAAGCCGCTCACGCGGTACGACGCTCACAAAAAGAGCGAGCTTCGCAATGTATATAATTCCATTGTCAAAATGAATAAAGACGCCCCCTGGTATCTTCCCACCACCAGCAAGGAGACCCAGCATTACGCCGTAGATTTGAAGGAAAATGCGCGGGAGCTGCACAATGTGATCGCAGGACTGGGCGGTCTGGAGAAGGACGGTCTGTTCAGCAAGAAGAGCGCTTACTCTTCCGATAACGAGATTGCTGACGCCACCTATATCGGTCCCCAGGACTTTGAGGGCGAGGCGCCTTCTCTGGAGCTGGAAGTGCGGTCGCTGGCATCTCCTCAGGAAAATCTGGGCCTGTTCCTTCCCGATGCCCCGGTGAGCCTGCCTCCCGATACGTACTCTTTTGATATCAGCATCAACGACATGAACTACGAGTTCCAGTTCTCGATCAGCGAGGGCGAAACGAACCGTGATGTGCAGGAGCGTCTGGTCCGCCTGCTCAACAATTCGGGCATCGGCGTCAAGGCCAACATCGCGGAATCGGAGGGCAAGACCTCTATCCGGCTCATGTCGGAGGCTACCGGTCTCTCGCAAAATAAGAGCAGACTGTTTACCGTCAGCGACGACCACACCAGCAAGAGCACCGGCACCGTGGACTACTTCGGCTTGGATTTTGTGAGCCATCAGGCGTCCAATGCGGACATTGTAATAAACGGCGAAGGGCGCACTGCCGCTTCCAACCACTTTACCGTGGGAAAATTGTTCGAGATTGACTTAAAGAACGTAAGTCCGGAGGGCCGCTCTGTACAGATCGGTCTGAAGACGGACATAGAATCGCTGGCAGACAACGTGGCGCACCTAATCGGCGGCTACAATGATTTCATGAAAGCCGCTTCCTCCTATCTCGGCTCCCAGGCAAAGAGCAGGCAGCTGGTGCAGGAATTAAAAGGAATCGCGCTGGTACACGGCAGTTCTTTGGAGTCCATAGGATTTACCATGGCGGAGGACGGCACGCTGGAGCTGGATAAGGACACGCTTCGCGACACCGCTCTGCGTTCCAGAAATCTTTCGGAGACGTTCAGCCATCTGAAGGGCTTCTCCGACATGCTGCTGCAAAAGAGCGATCAGGTGGCCTTAAATCCCATGCAGTATGTTCAGCGGACCACCGTGGCCTACAAGAATCCGGGCCACAATTTCATCAGTCCTTACGCGCCAAGCGCCTACAGCGGCATGATGTTCAACGGATATTGTTAAAAAGCTTCCTGTATCCCGAACCATTCGGAATAAGGAAGCTTTTTTCTGCTTATTTTCAGGATTTTGACAGGCTCTCTGCCAGCTTCAGCGCCTCGGCGATGACCTTGTCCATATCGTAGTATCGGTACATTCCCAGCCTTCCGCCGAAGATCACATTGGGTTCCGCCTTCGCCAGCTCCTCATAACGGCGGTAGAGATCGCTGTTGCGCTCATCGTTTATGGGATAATAAGGCTCATCGCCTTTCTTCCATGCCGCAGGATACTCTCTGGTGATCACCGTATCCGGCTGGTTCCCGAACTCAAAATGCTTATGCTCGATGATTCTGGTGTACGGCACGGTCCTCTCCGTGTAGTTCACAACGGCATTCCCCTGATAGTTGTCGCAGCCTGCAAGCAGCTCCTCCTCAAACCGCAGAGAGCGATACTGCAGCTCCCCCAGCCGGTAATCGAAGTACTCGTCTATCATGCCGGTGTATAGCACCGTCCCAAAGGTATCCGGCTGCGCCGCCGCGCTGTTTTTGGCAAGAAAATCTTTATAGTCCACGCCGAGCCTCACAGGGGTATCCCCCAGCATTTTTTCTATAATGCGGGTGTAACCGCCCACGGGAATCCCTTGATATCTGTCAGTAAAATAGTTGTTGTCGTAAGTAAAACGGACGGGAAGCCTTTTGATGATAAAAGCCGGAAGCTCCGTGCAGCTCCTGCCCCACTGCTTTTCCGTATAGCCCTTTACCAGCTTCTCATATACGTCCCGCCCCACCAGATTCAGCGCCTGTTCTTCCAGGTTCCGCGGCTCCTCCACGGCGGCCTCCCGCCGCTGGCGCTCAATGATCTCCCGCGCCTGTGCGGGCGTTTTAATTCCCCACATTTTGCTGAAGGTGTTCATATTAAAGGGAAGATTGTACAGCTCGTCCCCGTACACCGCCACCGGTGAATTGATATAATGATTGAACTCTGCGAACCCGTTCACATAGTCCCAGACCTTTTTGTCTGAGGTATGAAAAATATGGGCGCCGTACTTATGAATCTCAATGCCGCTGCGGGATTCCGTATAGATATTCCCGCCAATATGATCCCGTCTGTCTATGCACAGGCACCGTTTTCCCGCTTTTGCCATCTCACAGGCAAATACCGCGCCGAACAGACCGGTCCCGACAATCAGATAGTCATATTTCATTTACTCTTTTTCCCCTTGGCTTTATACTTGTCGAGCTGAACAAAGTCCTCCATCAGTTCCAACACCTTATCGCGCCCCGCCTGATTCAGCTTGACATAATTCTGCATGACGCGATTCTCCAGAAGCTGCGCTCCCAGCGAAGCGTCCCTCTCCAGAGAGGAAAAATCCACCGGGTTCAAGCTCAATTTATCGCACATTTTGATAACGGTACCGTATGCCATGCCCTCGATGCCCCGCTCCAAAGCCGTCACCAGAGTGCTGTACGGAATTTCCATCTCAAGCGCGAACTGCCTTATGCTGCGGTACTGATTCAGAATCTCTTTTTTCAAAACTTCAGCTTTCGTCATAATACTCTCCTCCGTAAACTAGCATATGAATTTTAGTCTGTACGACTACTATATGATATATTGTACTATTTTGCAAGTACAACTGAACCCTTTTTACCTGTTTTTAGAAAAATAATAAAAATTATTAAAATTGAAAATAAGACAAAAAAGGAGCGGCCAAAGCCACCCCCTTGTTACTTCTTACTGTCCAGGAACTGTGGAAGCACCACAGAAGAACGATTCATATTTTTGTAGTAATCATAAGCCGCTTTGGAGCTCTGGCGTCCCGCTCGAATCCCTTCCCGCTCCTTGCGGAAGAAATCTTCCACCAATTTCTTGTTGCGGGCTTCCTGAGCCTGAATGGTCACACTGGTGTCCATCACCTTCGTCACCAATTCCTGCAGACGTTTGATCTGGTCTTTGTACTGCTCCCGATTGCCCTCCAACTCCTTGGCGACCTTGGCGTAAAGGCTCTCAAAACCGTTGTCCAGCGCAGTCAGCTTCTCGATCAGCCTTCCCTTTTCTTCCACATACTCGTCAAAGCGGTCTATGTCTGCTTCCTCGGACTGAAAGAGCTCCTGCTGCTTCAGATTGTACTGCTGTATTTCGTCCATGACTTGCAGCTTGTTCTGCAGGCTCTCCTCCAATAGGGTCAGATAATTTCCTGTCATTTACATCCCTTTCTCCCGGTTGAGCTTCATTACCTCTTTCCAGGTGTCGCGCATAGCTCGCAGATGCGTGTTGACTTCCTCCAAGATCTGCACATCTTTCTTGATATTCGCCTCCACCAGCCTCTGGCTGAGATAGGAATACACCCTGTCAAAGTCCTCCGCCACGGGGTACTTCATATCAAGCGTCTGCCTGAAATAGTCAACAATGCGCTCCACCTTGGTAATGTGGACATGCGCTTTCTCAACATCCTTTTGCTCCACAGCCAGAATGGCAATATTACAGAACTTGATCGCTCCCTCATAGAGCATCAGGGTAAGCTCCGCGGGCGAAGCCGTCAGAACCTTACTGTTATTGTACTGTGCGTAAGCGTTGGGTAAAGCCATAATTCAGCATCCTGCCTTTCTGTCGTCAAAATCCTTTTTATCAACCGCCAAGCAAAGCCGTCACAGCACTTGCATTGCTCTGCATCTTAGCCATTGCCGTCTCCATGTCTGCAAATTTAGCGTACCATTTGTCCTCGTAATCCGCAAGCTTGTTCTCCAGATCTTTGATCTTGGAGGTATAATCATCATATTCCTTCTTCATGCGGATATCTTCGTAGACCGTATAGGAAGAGCTGTATTCGGTACGGGCCATGCGGTCTGTCAGCTCGGAATACATATTTCTGGAAAGTCCTACAAAGAAATCTATCACGCTCTCGGGATCGTTGGCGATCATGGAACGCAGCTTATCCGCATTACCTGCCGTATTGGCATCGTCCGCATCACCGTCAATGTGATATGCGTTCTTCTCATTGTCCGGCGCAGTGAAATAGCTGAGCGTCTCAATTCCGAAATCGGAGAGGTACATCTGCTTTCCGTTCACCTCAACGCCCTTCATCATGATCTGCTTCAGGGCAGTGGACACCGTTCCGAGAGTGGAATCCCTACGGAGCAGGGAATCTTTTACCTTTTTCTCCCACTCCTCCACCTCGCTGTCAGACATAGCGTCCTTCTCTTCATTGGTCAGAGGCTCATAGCCCCTGGCGGAATCTGCGTTGTACAGCTTATCCATCTCATTGATGAGCTCGTTGTACTCCTTCAGAAAGCCCTTGATCATATCGTAAATGCCGTCGGTATCGTCCTGCGTCGTCAGGGTAACGGTCTCATTCTCCGCTGTGGTGGCATTGATAGTAAGGGTCAGTCCGTTGATCTCAAAGGTATTTCTGGAGCCGGTATACTTCACGCCGTTCAGATAAATCTCAGCGTCCACGGCATCGTTCTTGACGGCCCCCGAATCCCCATCCGTATAATTCAGGCCCAGCTTCTTAAGCGCTTCCATTCCTGCTTCGTCTCCCGCGCTCAGGGAAAAGTCATTGGCCAGACCCGTATCCTTGGAGGCCAGATAGAATCTCTGGTTGGCAGCATCAAAAGAAGCGTTGATGCCGGCATCTCGGAAAGACTGCACCAGCTGTCCGATCGTAGTCGAACCGGAAATACTGATCTCTTTCTCCTCTCCGCCGACAGTGAGCTTCAGAGAACCCTGCTCGAGACCCTCCAGGCCCAGCTCGCTAAGCTGGGTGTCAGTGGTATAGCTCTGTGCTTCCCCCTGCTCCCCTTTGCCAAGCTGCGCGCCGGTCAGGTAACCGGACTGCGCCATAGCGCTTACTTTCAGGCTCTGCACGCTGTTCATAGCGCCTTCACCGGTGATTACGCTGGCCACATTGCCGTTGGACACCTTGGTGACCTTCTTCATGTAAGAGCTCTGAAATCTCAGATTGCTCAGCGTACCGTTATAGAGCTTTGTAATCTTCGTGTTCAGCGCCTTCCAAGCGTCCTGCGTCCACTGAAGCTTGGTCTGCGCCTTCTTTGCATCGTCTACCTTGACACGTTTAGCTTCCACCAGCTGTGTTACGATACTCTCGGTATCCATACCGGACATAAGCCCGCTCAATCTCATCGGCATAATTTATTCCTCCTCATTATCTTTTCTCGTCTACCAAAATACCTGCCAGCTCCCAGACCTTTGCGATCATATCCAGCGTCTTTTCGGGAGGAAGTTCCTTGATGACTTCCTTGGTCGTCTTGTCTACGATCTTGATCGTTATGCGGTTGGTATCCTCATGGATCCCGAATACCGCCTCTGAATTCTGCATACTGCGGTTCAGCTTCTCAACGGCCTTGCGCACCTGCTCCTGGCTGGGCTGTTCCTTGCTCTGCTCGCCGTTGTCAGCCTGCCCCTTCTCCTGCGCATTCTCGACAACACTCGTGGTCCTGTCGATCTGCTCCGCCGCCTGCACGCTGCTGTCGGCATTCTCCGGCTTTTCGGTCTGCACAGGGGCCTGAGGCTTCTGCACTACACTTCCCTGTGCCTGTACAGTCATTACACTTGAAATCGGTTCAATCGTCATTTTATCCACCTCCGTGTGAAATCCTGTTTATCGCTGCTTACTCAGAACATACTGCGTCCGAGATAATGTATCTAGTAACTTTATCGGTTGTTCTGTCTAAAAAATTAACAGGAAAGCACAAAATTTTTGCGCCTCCCTGCCAATATCTCATTTGCCTGTCTGTGCGGCTCAGCCCAGCAGATTTTTCAATGCCTCCATGCCGTCGGCGTCCACCGCCTCCTTGTTGGCGTTCTGAATCTGAATGTATACCTCCTTGCGGTATACCGGCACCTCCTTGGGCGCCGCGATGCCGATCTTCACCTGCTCGCCCTTCACCTCAAGAACAGTGATCTCAATATTATTGTTGATAATGATAGCCTCGTTCTTTTTTCGCGATAATGCCAGCATATTATTCACCCGCCTTTCTCGCCTGCAGAATATCATAGACGGGATACTTTACGGGATAATCGCCCCGCTCCACAATGACCTGGCACGCCTTGCGCTCCTCTACATTGATCACAAAGGGACCCTGCAGGTTCACGCTCATTTTGGTCAGATCGCTGGGTACGGTAATGGTCACCAGCACCAGAATGTTGTCTGCCGTGATCTTGCCCGCGCTTGTCAACAGTTCATCGTCCACCTCGGGATCATAATCCGGTCTCACGATCAGGGGATCCATCACCGGCATAGCAAACCCCGGCTCATCCAACGACTGCAGGAAACGAATACCGGCTTCGGTCCCCTTCTCCTCGTCGTGAAGAAGCGCAAACCGTTTCAGATCCGGAAAACCAATGATTCCGTTCTCAAAGGTTATGATCTTCTCGTCAGCGATTTCGATTTCCCCAAAAATCTTTGTAACAATTTTCATAAATGATAACCAGCCTTTCCGTAGTCTGTTTTCATAAGGTACTCTATTTCAACAGCGGTCAGATATAATTCAACAGCGTGCTCTGCATTACCTTGCCCGCCGCCAGCAGAGCGGCCTCATACACCGTCGTGGCGCTCTTCATCTGGATAGTGACCTCTGCTATATCTATGTCCTCATTGTTGCTCTTTAACGTCTCGAAGGTGGTCTTCTGGGTCTGCATACGGTTCTCCACCAGCTCCAGCTTGCTGCCCCTGTTTCCGCAGTCGGTGATGCAGAGGTTCGCATCGTCAAGATACCCCTGAAAAGCGGTGATTCCCGACTCGAACATTTTCTGTTCCTTATCCTTTGCCAGCGTCAGCGCCTTCTCCACCGCGTCAAGCTGCTCCTGCAGGTGCGCCGTGGCAGTCTCGTCGCCCTCCGCCTCCGTCATGAGCTTGGACAGATTCTTCTTAACGCTCTCCAGATCGAGGACATTCTGCATGGCCGTCACCAGATCGTCAGCCTCTCTGCCGATGCCGTGCTCAAAGCATTCATCTGCAGTGGAATTGACGCGAATGGTCTGATTAAAGCCCACGTCGTACTCAATGATCTGACGGTCGGGATTCTCCGACAGATAGTCCTCATTGTACCTGACCTCGTTCTCCGCGCCGGGATCCGAGGTACATGCAAAGTAGTGCTGCGGCCGCAGATCGCCTTTCTCCCAGTGCTCCTTCTGATAGGTCACGCGAATCTCGCCCTCATTGGCCGTGGTGCTCTCGTCATCTTTGGCCGACATGAGATCGTTATATCTGTTCTCTCCCAGAAGCAGCTCGCCCGTCTCAGGCACCAAAATGATGGCATCGGGATCGTTTGCCGCCATCGTGTAAGGATCCTCGTAAGAATGTACCGTCTGAATATCCCCGTCGCTCCATGTCACATCTTCATAGGATACCGTCACGGAACCGTCGTCTCCCTCTGTCTCCACTCTTCGTTTAAAGCTGACGGACGGCGTCGCTCCGTCTCCCACACAGTCGTTATAGGCCAGACGGATACGGTGGCAGTTCACCGCATTTATCTCCTGCTCTGTCACGTCCACGTCCATATAGTTGCTGGCGTTGATATTCAGCAGATCGTCCGTGAACACCTTGGTCACATCGTCAATGGCCTTGGAATCCAGCTGTTCGGTAATCTCAAAGAGCTGATTCATCTCCTTGTCAAAGCTGAGCGAGGTGTCGGTGCGGTGTCCGGTGAACACATATCTGCCCGCGTAGTCCGCATCGCCCGTGGCGTAGACTTCCTTTGACAGCGATTTCAACTGCTCCAGAATAATCTCCCTGTCCTCCGTCTTCAGGGGACCGTTGGATCCCTTGGTGCACTGGCTGATCATATTGGTCAGGATCTGAGTCAGATTATTCAGTGCGTCCTGGGTCACGTTGATCCAGCTCTCCGCATCCGGAATGTTCTTGCTGTAGTACTGGGTCACTTCCGTCACGCTGCTCCTGAGGCGCAATGCCCTGATCGCAACCACCGGGTCGTCGGAAGGCCGGTTGATCTTCTTCTCCGTGGACATCTGATTGCTCAGCTTATCCTCATACACCTTATTGGTATTGATGTTGGAGAGATTGTTCTGCTGCATGATCTTGTTGGTTATTCTCATGATGATCTCCTTCCCGAACTCCGCCTCCTTGCGCTTTTATGTTCCGTCAAACGCCGTCCTTAGCGTTTTCAGACTCCCGTCTGCAGTATCAGCTGGTCGTACATCTCCGACAAGGTCTGAATGATCTGGCAGGCAAGATTGTATCCGTTCTGATATTTCACCAGATTTACGGCCTCCTCGTCCTCATCTACACCGGAGATCGACATTCTCTGAACATCGATGGTGCCGGCCACATCGCTGAAGCTCTGGTAGAAAGTATTGGCCCGCTGTGCATTCAGCGCAACGTCCGACAGGACGCACTGCAGAAATTCCGATGCGGAACAGCCTCTGAAGCTCATCTTGGTCTTGTCTGTGACAAGGAGCTTCAAATCGTTCAGCAGATCGTTCTGCTCTACGCCGTCTCCCTGCGCGTAGCGGTTGGCCACACGGCTGGGATCTATCAGCATCGCGGCAAGTATGCCGAAATTGGAAGCCGTCATGCGGTAGTAGCTGTCATCGGCCACGTTCACCGTGAACACGCCGTCTGCCAGAATCTCCTGCGCCTCATCCTCCGCCTGTTTTTTATAGCCTTCGGTATAATTCTCGATCTCAGCGTCTGCATATTCTTTTGCAGCCTTCTCTGCCTTCTTCGTGGCCTCGGCTTCCAGCTCCGCCTGAGCCTGTGCCTTCAGGTCATCGTCCGAGGGAATGGTCGGCACGGGATTCCGGCTCTGAAGCTCTGCCTTGATCTCGTCTGCCCGCTGCGCGATCTCCGCTTCTGTAGGAGCCTGATACACCTCGTTCTTCTTATCCTGAAAGAGCTCCTGATATTTCGCTCCCACAAGCTCATTGTAAATATCGTCCGTCAGCTCCTGCCTTACTTCGTCCCGGGTCTTGCCGTAATACTTGTCATATCTGGTCCCGTCGGGGAAGTTGAACTGCTCGCTGTCGGTGGCATGATCCGCGGAGAACATCTGGATTCCCTGATTGCCGGAGGAGTCATAGCCGCTGGTGAGGATATCGTTGAATTTTTGGGAAAATGTCCTCAGCCACTCGTTCATCTGGCTCATATAATAGGGAACGCCCTGATAGGCAATGGAGGCGCCTATGGTGGCATTCTTACCCACTCTGTCGTTGGTGAGCCGTGCCGGATTCAGCTCCCTGTCCGACGAGAGCGTGAATGTATAGCTGTATATCGGATTTCCGTCGTCGTCATAGCTGATGGTGTACTCCCAGGAATCGTAATAGAACTCCTGATTTCCCAGATTGATGATGCCGCCCTGATCGGACAGATTACACTTGTTCAGGTCCCTGAGATATTCCTTACCCACCTGTACCGTCACGGTATCGGCGCCGTCGGCGTTAGTACCCACATCGGAGATCAGTCCGGAAAAATTCTCGCTGTTGTTGCCGTCGCGCATCTCAATCAGGCCTCTCAGCGCTCCGCCCATCGCCGCATTGTAGAGATTGAACTTCTGTCCGTTCTCCCAGTAGACCTCATACAGTCCGTCGATATCCGTCTGGTTCACCTTCTCATAGGCTGTACGGGCCACACATTCCAAGCTATTGTATTCGTTGCCGTCCACCAGCACCTGACCGCCTGCGATCTTCACCACATACCGGTTGGCTCCGGTCTCCCTGTCCGGATTGTTCGTGTCGTATACGGGGGTCTCCTTCACCTCCACATCTACGATCTGGGAGAGCTGATCGATCAGAAGCGCCCTTCTGTCCCTGAGCTCGTTGGCCTTGACGCCGGTAAGCTCAATCGTATTGATCTGCTTGTTCAGAGTAGCGATCTCGCCCGCCAGAGAATTCAGCTCATCTACCTTCAGCTTGATCTCCTGATTCACGTCCTTCTGGAGCTTCTCCATATTTCCCGCGAGATTGTTGAAATAGTCCGCCAGGGTAGATGCATAGCCGGTAAACTGAGACTTTGCGGTGGCATCGTTGGGATTCTTCAAAAGCTCGCCCAGACCCGTGATCATCATCTGATCGAAAATGGTCTTAAAGCCCGGAGAGATTGGCGTGTCGTCGAAATAGTCCTCTATCATTGTCATGTAGTACTGCTTCTGGCTGTACTCGCCGACTTTCGCGTTGTTGTTCCAATAACGGAAGTCATAAAATTCATCTCTGATCTGCTCGATGGCCAGAGTCTCCACGCCGGCTCCGGCGCATCCGTAGGTCTGAAATACTCTCAGCGCATTGGAAGCCTGCTGCTTTACCTGCTGTCTGCTGTAGCCCGGCGTCTCCACATTGGCAATGTTATTGGCTGTGGTATTCTGCGCCGCATTGTTTGCCAGCAGTCCGGAATATGCAATATTTAATCCGAAAAATGTTGAGGGCATCTAGTACCTCCTTCCCGCTCCGTTACATGCCGAGCGTGTTGATGATGTGCTCCAGCATCTCGCTTAACACATTGATATAACGGCTGGATGCGTTGTAGGCATTCTGAAACTTGATCATATTGGACAGCTCCTCGTCGGAGGACACTCCGACTACCTGCTCTCTGGCGCTGCAGATGCCTTCCACCGTGTTCGTCTGATTCTCGTAAATACTTCTCTGAACATAGCCGGAATTGCCCACCTGGCTCACCAGATCCGTATAATAATCCACAAAGGACGTCTTCTTTCTGACATTGGGATTTAAGGTGTATTCCTCTTCCTGAAAAGCTGCCTTCAGCGCCTCTGCCGTCGCCAGATCTTCCTTGCCGTCCGGCAGCCTGAAGCCCAGCATGGAGGGCTGCTGCATCAATTCCGGATGAATCATCAGATTGCCGCAGGTGTAAAGGGAATCCAGCTGCTCGGCATTTTCCTCATTGTATACCCAATATTCCTTTCCGTCTGCTCCGGTATACTTGGTATATCCTTCGGTAGTGGCTTTGGAGAAAAGCTGAATGGGGCTGCCGTCGCTCATGCGCAGATAACCGCCCTCCTTCGATTCGCAGTACCGCACATTGGAAAGCGTGATCTCGTTGCCGTTCTCATCGAGCACCGTCAAATCGCCCTGCTCTACTCCGGAAGCCTCCGCCAGAATGTCGTTCACCTTGGTCACCACGTTGTGTATCAGCTGGTCGAATTCCGCCTGCACATTCATCAGAATCGACTGAGAGACCTGATCGTAATTCCCCTCGATATCGGTATAGTTGGCTCTGTGATCGCCTCTTGCAAGAAGCATGGACTTCAGCCCACCGATGTCCGTGTTCAGATCGGAGGAAATCTCTCTGTCGAGGTTGAACACCTTCGCGTTCTCTATGTTATATTTTCTTGTTCCGTCGTCCTGAATCGTATAATCCGCGTTCTGGGGCCAGAAGGGTGTGTAAAAGCCGGTAGTCGCATCTACGTCCAGCCCGATCTCATAGCAGGTGCCGCCCTTTACAAAATCGACGCCCTCAATCTGCACCCACACATTGCCTTCCAGGTCCTCATCATATCTGATATCTGTCAGCGCTCCCAATTCATCCAGAATCTGGTTGCGGGCATCGCGCAGATCGTTGGCGTGCTCGATGCCGCCCGCCTCGATAGCCCGAATGCGATCGTTCAGCTCCAACAGTTGTTTTCCGTATGCATTGATCTTGTCGACCTGTGTCTTGACCTGATAGTTCAGATTATCCTGATAGGAGGCAAGCCCGTCGTATACGGAGGAAGCCTTCAGAATAAATTCCGATGCTCTCTGCACCAGCAGCCCCTGTGTCACGGAGCTGGCAGGATCCTTGGACAGTTCCTGTATAGCCGTCCAGAAATCCGTTATCGTGTTTTGGAAAGCCTCGCCGTTCATCTCACCCAGCTGGCTCTCCACCTCTTCCATGACCTCCGTGGACACCTCATAAAACATACTGCGTCCGGATTCCTTGCGGTACGTCTTGTCCAGAAAGTAATCTCTCACCTGTTTTGCGCGGGAATAAGTGACACCCAAGCCTACCTGTTTGTTGTTGACAGACTTCGGGTCCACAGAAAGCGTCACATAACGCCTGGCAGACAACTGCACCTGCTGCCTTGTGTAGCCGGTGGTGTCTATATTAGAAAGATTGTGCGCTGTGGTGTTCAGCGCACTTTGACTGGTCTGTAATCCGGATGCTCCGACATATAAACTACCCATCAACGGCATAATCATCACCTCGACATTTCACGGGGAATATTTCCTGCAATCACTGCTTCGCGTCAAAGCCGCCGCCCATGGCACCCATGGTATCGCCGGCATTATAAGCGCCCTTTGTGTAGTTCGCCGTCTCCGGCGCGGCTCTCATGGCCTGCACCAGATTCATCTCGAACTCCACCATCTCCAGCGCATCCAGCAGCAGCTCCCTGTTGTGCTCATTGAGCTGCTTCAATGCGTGGACCACACTCTGCAATCTGTCGTGTACCTCTGACAGCTTCGCCTGCTCCTCAGGTCTGGCCGACATCATCTCGATCAGATTCGTGAGCTTCATCGTTTCAACATCCCTGTTCAATACGTTGGCGATGTCCGCAGTCACCTCGATCCGCTTTTTGTCCAGATTGTGGAGCCTGCTTACCATTGCCTGTTCATCATCCGTGATTTTCTGTAAATTATCAAGATCGCCGCTAACGATCAGCGGCGTCTTCTTCTGAGACAACTGAAAAAGCCCTTCGTATATGGTGCTTTCCTGATTCAGCACCTCTATCAGATTCTCCATCAAGCTCGCCACGAGACTTTTACCTCATTTCCTCATACTTGCGCAGCAGCTTTTCCGCAAAGGTACCGTTGTCTACCGCATAAGTGCCGTTCTGGACCTTTGCCTTGACGGAAGCCGTCAGTTCTTCTCTGATATCAGGACTCGCGGCCACTGCAGCCTTAGCTGTCTGGAAATCCTTTCCGAGACTGCTGATCTGTACCTGGTCGGCCTTAGCTGCGCTGCCGGTCTGCTGAGTCTTATTCACTTTCTTCGTCTGATACATCTGCTGTACCTGACTGTATGCTTCGATACGCATTAAGGATCCCTCCTTCCTGTATTGCTATGGCCATTGCCTTTATGACCACCGCCATCCTGGCTGTTATTTCATTCCTTATTATTTTTATCGGCAGTTATAAAAATTACTTTAGCCAAAAAAAGCAAAAATTCGGGATCGTTTTCAAAAAGCTCCTGCGGCGCGCCGCCTGCAGGAGCTTTTCAGAGAATACTATTCACTACTGCAGCTCCACATTGTCTGCATTGTACATTTCCATCACTTCATAGGAAATAATACCGGCCTTATTCAGCCTGCTCAGGCTGTCGCTGAAGGTGCACATGCCCTGACGGGCGGAGGTCTGCATGACACCGTTGATCTGTACGATCTTGTTGGTGCGGATCAGGCCCTTGATAGCGTCGGTGCCGATCAGTATCTCCATGGCGGCAGTGCGCCCTCCGTATTCCTCCGTTCTGGGCACCAGCGTCTGGGCGATAATGCCCTGAAGCAGATTTGCAAGCTGCATACGCACCTGCTCCCGCACCTCGATCGGGCATTCGTCGATGATACGGTCGATGGTCTGCGCCGCATTTGCCGTGTGCAGCGTCGCAAGCACCAGATGGCCCGTCTCCGCTGCCGTCAGCGCCAATGAAATCGTCTCAAAATCACGCATCTCACCGATCAGGATAACATCGGGATCCTCGCGCAGCACACTCCTCAGCGCGGTTTTGAAATCCGGCACGTCCCTGCCCAGCTCTCTCTGATGGATAATTGCCTTGCCCGGCTTATAGCGATACTCGATGGGATCTTCGATGGTCACAATATGGCAGGCGCGCTTTTTGTTGATCTCGTCGATCATGGACGCCAGCGTCGTGGTCTTGCCGCTTCCGGTAGCTCCGGTGACCAGGACCAGCCCTCTTCTCTTGGCTGCCAGCTCGCTGAGAATGGGAGGCATCTCCAGCTCGGCCAGCGTAGGCACCTGTGTGTTCAGGAGGCGGATCGCCGCGGCCGCACGCCCGTTCTGATGGTATACATTCACTCTCTGCACGGAGCCGTCGCTCAGCTCAAAGCTGAAGTCCAGATCGACTCCGTCCGTGGTGAATTTCTTCTCCTGCTCCGCGGTGAGGATAGAGTGAATCAGGCGATTGACGCCCACGTCGTCTCTCTCTTTGAACTTATATAATTCGCCGTTGATACGCACCACCGTGGCATCTCCCACTGTCAGGTGTATATCCGACGCCTGCTTCTGCCTCGCTTCCAAAATCAATTCTTCAATATCCATAAGAGCCCCCATCCTTTCTTATTATATATTATTTGATCTGAAACTGAATGCCGCTGACGGAGAGATATACGTCGCTGGATACATTGGCAATGCGCTGATTGACCATGCCCAGAATATTATGTCTCGCCAACTGTGCGGTGTCTTCCGGCTTCAGGGAAAATCCCGTCTCCGTTGTGATAACGACGATATCCCCCTCGATGAGCTTCATCTTCTCATACATCGCCATCACGTCATCGATAATGCGCCGCTCGATCATCTTCTCCATATCGGAGTTCATCTGCGCAATATACGGGCACATCTCCTCGATCATCCGAACCGTATACGAGCTCAGATCGTCAAACACCGCGAATTTGTGCCTGTCAAATAACCCGCTGGGATTGGAGGTCACGTCCTCACGAATATCCCACTCTACATAGTTCTGATTGTTGCTGTAATTGATCCGGTTGCGGGTGTCGTCATCCAGCTTGCCCGGACATATGTACAGCACATTGTCACACGCCGCAAATTGAGAGATCGCCCATCTGGACTTCCCGCTGGCGCCGCCTCCGGTCACAAGAATTGTTCTTGCCATCTGCCTTCTCCTTTCTTACCCCATATACTTAAATTTACCATCTATTCATAGATTTGTAAACACAATTTTGCGTCTTCCCACCGGCATGAAATATCACCGGCTCACCGATAGCGGAGCATCACAGGAATCATATAGCCGCCGTCGTTGTCAAGCACCAGGCCATACTTGGGCCGTTTTGCTTTCCCGTCATAAATATAGTAGCTTTCATATGCGCCATGAGTGATATATTCATACTGATGAATCGGTCTGCCCGCCTGGTCATAATCGGTCTGCCTGGTCTGGCCAAAGGTGCTGAATACCATGGGATCGTGGACATAATATTTGCAGTAAAGGGTTCCGTCGTCTCGGTATATCCATCTTATGGATACCCAGGTCCTCTCCTCCTCCGCTTCCTCCGAAAATACGGGGAATTCTCTGATCCCCTTCACCTCATAATAAGACAGCCGGTCGTCGTCCGTATAGCCCGTGTTCACCTGCGTGACGCCCTCCAGCCCGGCGGCGTCTTCCCCTTCGCCTGCCAGGACGGAATATGTATCATCGTCCCATGCCGCGCGATCGATTCCCTCCAGCAGGAAGCCGCTGCACTGCACGATCTTCTCCAGCGCATAATTGTACTCGTAGGAATAGCAAAAGCCGCAGCACCTGCCTGCGCTTTCGTCCAGATACAGCTCCAATTCCAGATTCTGCATACGGTCATAATATTGATAAAAAGGCTCCGCATCCGAGAACCCGCTCTCTTCGAGAAGCTGTTCCCTGCTCTCATAGGTCTTCGTCTCCAGATCCCAATCGTCTTCTGTGTCAGATCTGACTATCGCCACGGGGATTTCTTCCTGAGCGGACACATTCCAGGGCAGATGCAGCCTTCCCCGGAACAGGTCCTCATAATACTCTCCGTTCAACAGTTCACCGCTGTCGTCTCTTTTCACTTCCCCTCTGTAGATTGCCATTTTCTCCAGACAGTCCCAGATCAGAAGCTTGTCCTTTTCCATGGTCCATTGGCGCAACTCCACCACGCGCCGCGATCCCTGATTAATACAGCAGATCTTGTGCTCCTCTGTGCCGTCCCGCATGTCCGTAGTGAGAAAGGTGCCGTCTCCGTAAGCCTCGTCATACCAGGGAATCGTGATGGGCCGGGCCGTAAACCTGTCGGTCTCGTCATTCCACAAAAACAAAAGCCCTTCCGTTTCGTCCGTCTGCGCCTCCTTCGGAAAGACCGCCAGATCGGCATAGGGATACAGCTCCCCCCAGCGAAACTTCAGTTCATCGGCCTCTATATCGCACGGAAAATCCTGCAAAAGAGCGCCCTGCCCGTCATACATCCGGATTCTGTATGCCTTCTCTCCTTCCGTTTCCTCGGTATACAGCTCCAGCCGCCAATCTTCGCTGTCAGCAGGAAAAGAGTACTCGATCTCCTCGGTAGAAACAATGGTCTCGGGCGCTTCGCTCTCCGCCTCCGGCGCGGCCGTGGGACTGCCCGACGGGATATTTTCCGAGACGCCGGCAGAGGTATCGGTCAGAGCATCTGCAGACGCCGCCCCCCTGCCGCAGCCGCCCAGCAGCACCACCGCCGTCACGGCACATATGCACATCCACGCCCTTCTATGTCGCATCTTCCCCATTCTGCTCCTCATTGCGCAGCTTCTCCAATAATTCCTTGATATTGATCGGCTTTTCGATAAAATCGTTCATGCCGCTCTGGAACGCCTTGTTCCGATCCTCCTGAAGCGTGTTGGCGGTGCTGGCAAAGATCTTCACCGTAAGCGCATCGGGGCGGTCCAGACTGCGTATGATTCTGGCAGCCTCGAACCCGTCCATCTCCGGCATCAGCAGATCCATCAGGATCACGCCGTATTCCCCGGGTGCCGACGCCTGAAATGCTTCCACGGCCTTTTTGCCGTTTTCCACGTGCAGGACCTGAAAGCCTTCTCCCTCCAGCAGTTCCACCAGAATCTGCCCGTTCAGCTCATTGTCCTCCACCACCAGAATATGCGGGGCTTTGGACGCTTCCGCACCGCTCTCCCCTGCCTGTGCATCCGTCTGCTCCGCCGTGTCCGCAGGAGTGCCCGCAAATTCAAAGGTAAATCGGCTTCCCTCCTTGAGTTTGCTCTCCACGCTTAATTTGCCGCCCATGCGCTCTGCCAGAAGGGCGCATATTGCCAATCCGAGCCCAACTCCCTGATTTCCCTGAGAGACGGTGCCCCGCTCCTGAGCAAAAGGCATGAATACCTTCTTTTGAAACGACTCCTTCATACCGCAGCCGTTGTCTTCCACCTGCACCTGCGTTACGATCACGCCCTGCAGATTCGCCGACTGTCTTACCGTCATGGCAACCCGGCCGCCCTTTTCCGTATACTTGCGGGCATTGTCCAGCAGATGGAGCAGCACCTGTTGAATACGGACAGTGTCCCCCAGGATACCGGGCTGGGAGAGCTGCACGTCCACCTGAAAATCAATCCGCTTTTCCTCCATTCCCTGCCGCACAAGAGATTCTGTGGCGGCAAACAAAAGCTCCAGATTCACAGGCTTTTGCTCCAGATTCAGCTCTCCTTCCCGCAGCTTTGCCATGTCCAGCATATTATTCACCTGAGAGCGAAGGTATTGAGCCACAACGGAGGACTGCTGCAGATAGCCCGCCACCTTTCGGCTGTCCTCCACATTCTGCTTCATCAGATACTGCAGGCTGATCAGTCCGTTCAAAGGCGTCCTCAGCTCATGGCTCATGGCCGACAGAAAATTACTTTTCGCCTTGGCCTCCGCCTGCGCCTTATACGCCCAGAACCGGGCGCGTATCACCATGTACAGAAGCACGCATATCAATACCGCTGCAACGCCCAGAATCAGCAGCATATACCGGTATTGATACATAAAATCTCCCACCGTATATTCGTACATATTTTCCAGAGCGGCCGATACCACATAGCTGACCACTTCCCCTTCCGACATCATCGCGATGGATTTGTCGATGATGGAGATCAGACATTCCTGCCTGGCCGTCAGCGCCGGATCAGGTTCCAGGGGCGTTACCGCCGAAAAGCAGAGCCGGTCCTCCATCTCGATCAGCGGAATCGTCAGCAGCTCGTGATAGATCGGTTTATAGAGCCAATACTCCACCACATACTGGTTCTGAATCAGCAGGTCCGCCTCCCCTTTGCTCACCGCGTCCAGACAGGCTTCCATGCTGGGATAATCCACCAATTCAAAATTGGGGAACTGTCTCGCGAGCACCTTTCTGATCGTCTGAGAGCCTGTGGAGATCGCCACCTTGAAGGAGGCGTCCGGGCGAAATACCAGTCCTTCCTTCGCTACCACCACCTTACGGCTGGACAGATAGGGATCGCTCATCAGAATTCCTCTTGCCGCCTGATTTTCCTCATTATATTCCACGCTGGTCACCAGGTCGAAGCCTTCCTCCTGCAGATAGGTATAGGTAATGTCCCCCGGCGGAAGCGCCACATACTCAAAGTGCAGCCCGCTGATCTCGGCGATCCTGTCAAAAATATATCGGGAAATACCGGCCAGCTCCCCGTCTTCCCCTTGGAAAGACACAGGCTTGCGGTCACAGACATAACCCACCTTCAGCGGTTCCCCTTCCTCGATATACTCCCTTTCCTCTTCTGTGAAAGGATCCTCCTGACTTTCCTGGGCTGCATAGACCCTTCCTCCGGCCGGCCCTTCTGCTGAAATCACTGCCAAAGCCGCTGCCAGAGCTGCCGCCGCTATCTTCCATACTCTCTTGTTCTTCACGATCTTCGCTTCCTCTTTATAACATGTGCAGACAAAATACCAGTTTTATTTTATCACAGGGAAGAAAGGAACGCAATTCTTTCAGTTGGTGAATTATCGCCGTACCGAAAATAAAATAAGAGCACTCGGACCGGCCGAATGCTCTTATCTGTTCTCTTTTATGATCGGAATCTATTTTCTCACCAGATGTCTCGGCAGACCGTTTACGAACAGCGGCTGCAGCTCGCCCATGATAAGGGGTCTTGCATATTTCTCATAGCCTTCCGTGAGACCCTTGCCGTCCGCTGTGATCCACTCATCGGGAACGTTCCGCTCCACATTGGCAATCGCGTGAATGTCGTACGCACTGGTGCCGCACTGGTAGGGATCCTCACCGTTGCGGTCAAGCGTGATCATCATGCCGGTCTTGCCTTCCTCTGCTGCCATAACGGCATCGTGGCCCACCTGGAACGCCTCGTTGATATCCGTAAGGGAAGCCAGATGCGTAGCCGCTCTCTGCAGAGTAGAGAACTCTATCGCACGTGTCTTAAGACCCGTCTCTGCGGCAATCTTTTCGGCCAGCATGACCGCCGTACCGGACATCTGCTTGTGGCCGAACGCATCGACCGCAACTTCCCGCCCGATCTCGCACACATATCTGCCGTCTGCGACCTTGACGCCCTCGGACACCGCGATCACTACGGAAGACTTCTTCGCTGCCAGCTCCTTAACGTCCGCAACGAACTTGTCGATATCAAATACTCTCTCCGGAAGATAGATCGCATCGCAGCCGCTGCAGTCGTCGCCCTTGGCAAGAGCTGCGGCCGCCGTAAGCCATCCTGCGTTACGTCCCATAATCTCCACGATACAGATCGTGGGCTTCTTTGCGCCGAAGGACTCGTTGTCGCGAATAATTTCCTTTATGGAAGTGGCAATGTATTTTGCAGCGGAACCGTAACCGGGACAGTGATCCGTCACCGGAAGGTCATTGTCAATGGTCTTGGGAACGCCCATGAATCTCTGAGGCTTATTGTGCGCCGCCGCATAGTCGGACAGCATCTTCACGGTATCCATGGAGTCGTTTCCGCCCGCATAGAACAGGCACTCGATGTCATGCTTCTCCATGATCTCAAAAATCTTCTCGTATACATCCTCATGTCCTTCGATCTTCGGCATCTTGAAACGGCAGGAGCCGAGAAATGCGGAAGGCGTTCTCTTCAGCAGTTCGATTCCCGTCTCATCATCCAGATACTCGCCAAGATCGATCATCTTGTCCTCCAGAAATCCCTCGATTCCGTGGACCATACCATAAATCTTCTTGACGCCCAACTTCTTAGCCGCAGCGTAAACGCCTGCAACGGAGGAGTTGATAACAGCGGTAGGACCGCCGGACTGACCAACAACAATATTTCCCTTCATTGTACCTCTCCTTTATCTGTAATATTATTCTCTGCCTGTCCGCCCTGCGCGGAGACAAGATGATTATACCAAAAAATTCCGGTCAGTACAAGGAGGGAATTGGCTAAGATTGTTTTTCATTTTGGCTAGTAACAGTTCAGCCGCGCCTAGGTCGAAATCTTTCGGCCTAGGCGCGGCTGAACTGTTACTTTGGCTACTGGTTATACCGAATTCGGTATAATAAATATAATACTCTGTACCTCTCTCTTAAACTGACTGTTTTGCCCATGCTGCTACCGTGCTTTCCGATTTTGCCGCATCTGCGCCATGGACGGCAAGTCCCTTTCCAAAGGACGCGCCCTTGCAAATCTTCTTCAGGTCACGCTCACAGGAGCCAAGCCCGCTGCCTTCGTGTGTCATGACTGCCATAACCTTTTTTCCGGCAAAGTCCAGCTTTTCAAGCTGGGTAAAGACTGCCATCGGAAAAGTTCCCCACCAGCACGGTCCGCAGACGAAGATGTTATCGTAACCGTCAATGCTGTCCAGATATTTCTTCAGCTCCGGACGCGCCTGCTCACGCAGTTCCTTTTTTGCCTCGTCGATGCAGGCATAATAATCCGCCGCATACTCCTTGACTGTCTCCCCCTCAAAAAGGTCGCCTCCGACTGCTTTTTGGATAAACTCCGCCACAATATCCGTGTTGCCCTTTGCAAGGTTCTTGATGCCGCCGTTCCAGTAGTTTTCCCCTTTACGGGAATAGTAGATGATGAGATTCTTAGCCATGATTTTTCTCTCCTTTTTATCATTTTTATTAGATTCCGGTATTTTCCTATTGTTAAAGCAACACTATTTACACAACGCTATTTACATCTTGTATTGTACGGATTACCACTGTAAAGAGCAATCCGCATTTCATGATCCTATAGATGACTTGTAGCTTTCTCCCCACGCTTTCATGGCATCAAGAATCGGTTTTAGCGATTCGCCCAGCTCCGACAGCGCATACTCCACCCTCGGCGGGACTTCAGGATAAACGGTACGGGTAATGATTCCGTCCGCTTCCATAGACCGCAGGCTGTCGGTCAATACCTTCTGGCTGATACCGTCCAGATTTTTCTGCAGCTCATTAAAGCGCCAGGGGCGCACAAGCAGGTTTCGTATAATCAGTAATTTCCATTTGTTTCCGATCAGTTGTACGGTAGTTGCAACGGGACATTCAGGAATCAATTCCGCTTTCGTTTTCATAAGGAGCCTCCATTACTTCAAATCCGAATGTTACAATCAAATTATAGTGCAGCATTATAGAAAAATCAATAGCCGTGTCAAACGTTACAAAAAGGTAACTATGTTATAAAAATGTGCGTACTTGTGAGAGTAAAACGAGTTTGTATAATGAAAATACAAGGAGATAAATTTTCCCTGAATAAAAGAAGGAGGATATGACAATGGCACTTTCAAATCTTGCCGGATGGACTGAGGACAAGGCGGCTTCCGCCTGCGGCGCAGCTTGCGGCGCGGCTGACAAGCCGGAGAAAAAGCCCGCTGCCTGCGGTTCTGCCTGCGGCGCCGGTGACAAACCCGCCGAGGCGCCTGCCGCTTGCGGAGCTTCTGACAAACCGGCAGAAAAGCCCGCAGCTTGCGGCGCAGCTGACAAATGATCCGGACAGTTGGGTATTGTTCCCGGCGGGAATTACCCGCCGGGACACGCTGTGTGCCGGCGGCACACGTTTAGCGTCGGCCCAAGCGAAGGCTATACGATAAGGATTCGGGAGACCGATTTATATAAAGCATTCTGGTGATATGTCAAGGACTTTTTGAAAAAGATTTTGATATGTTTTTTGGGAAAAGGGTAACTTTAATA
>CANQJL010000015.1 GCA_947624245.1 uncultured Acetatifactor sp.
TCCTGGCTCATTTATCTGAGATATGAATTGAAAAATTCCTTGAAAAAAAGGAAAAAAGACTTGACTGAATAGGGAGGGTGAATGGATAATACGATCAATAACGAACAGGTTAATATACTGATGGCCCTTGCGTTAATGAAATATTTATACAATCAAGGGAAAATCTCAGAAAAAAACTACAAGAAAATTTTAAACGAATATAAGGACAAATTACCTTGCGGAGTTGTGTAAAGCGTGCTAAAATAAATATGATAACAAAAATAGGAAACAATGAAAGGAGTATAATGCGAGAGAAAAGAGTAGTGGCAATCTATGCAAGAGTGTCCACAGAACACGAAGCACAAGTATCCGCGTTGGGTAATCAGGTTCAATACTATGATAACATTTTGGCACAGCATCCGGATTGGCAGCTGTATGATAGGTATATTGATGAGGGAATCACAGGAACTTCAGTGAAAAAGAGAAAAAACTTTATGCGTATGATGGAGGACGCATTAGAAGGGAAATTTGATCTCATTATTACACGAGAAGTGTCGAGGTTTGCCAGAAATACGGTGGATACTTTACAACAGACCAGAATACTTAAACGAAATGGAGTTGAAGTTTACTTTACAGAAGACAATATTTGGACGATGAATGACGAAGATGGTGAACTTAGACTGACGATTATGGCAACATTAGCCCAGAATGAAAGTAAAAAGACTTCTTTAAGAGTTAAGGCTGGTCAGATGATTTCCTTTCAAAATGCTGTGCCATATGGTAATGGAAATATACTTGGCTATAATAGGATTGGAAAGGACTTTGTGATCAATGAATCCCAAGCTGCTACTGTCAGAAGAATATTTGACTTATATTTAGACGGAAATGGGGTACGGAAAATACAGTTTATCATTGAAAAAGAAGGACATTTGACTGCCACAGGATTAACAAAGTGGCAACCGGCCAATATAAGTCGAATTCTTCGAAATCCTTTTTATTGCGGGACGATTGTGTATCGGAAGCAATATGTTCCCGATTATCTGGAACAGAAAAAGATAAACAATTATGGGGACGTTGAAAAGATAGTTGCAGAGGGGAGTCATACTCCTATTGTAACAAAAGAGGAGTTTCAAAAAGTTCAGGAAATGATGGACAGCAAATCCGCATCAATCAACAATAAGGGGCGGAGAGGCAAAAAGGTTTCTAAAGATGTCTGGTGCAGGAAACTGATTTGTGAATGTGGACATACATATAACAGAGTAGTATGGCATTTGGGGCAGGGCGGTCCACAATATGCATATCAGTGTTATAGCCAGGTGCGCTTTGGTTCTGCCAGGACTAGAGAGAAAAAGGGACTCAGCACAGAGGGAATGTGCGCTACTAAAATGGTAGCACGCTGGAAATTAGAGGTTATGGCTGATCTCATATTTCAAAAGTTTTGGAATGACAGAGAAAGTGTTTTAGCTATTGCCAATGAAATGTTGGATAAGTTTTGTGACAACGAATTGGATAACGAGGAATTTGAGAAAAAGCAGGAGTTAGAGCGAAAAATAGCAGCATGGGATAAAAAATATGACAACCTCTTAAATATGCGTATGGCTGGCGAAATTGAGAAAGACCGTTTTGATGAAAAACGAGCACAGCTACAGAAAGAACAGGAAAAGCTGAGGGAACAGTTAAAACTGCTTGAAAAAGAGGAAGAAATTACAGATGATATTTACAAAGACAAGCTGGAAGTGTTAAAATATGGCTTGGAGCAAGACTTTAATTTCTCGACAAAACACATTCCGGAGGAAATTATAGATGCCTTTGTAAAAGAGATAGTAGTTTGTAGAGATTGCTTTATATGGAAACTGAATTTCTTCCCTGATGACTATAAACTTGATGTCGAAGGCAGAAGTAACAATTATAAGGTGACCCAAACAGAACTTTCCTCGGATACGTCACTGCAGCACAGGAGGGCGTGAACATCATTCGGGACGGCAGGGTGACGGAGAGCTACAATGCCGACAACGGCCTTTCGGTGTCGGCAATCCTCTGCTTTGCGCAGGACGAGGACGGCACGCTGTATATGGGAAGCGACGGCGGCGGTGTCTATGCGCTGAAGGACGGGAAGATCGCAAACTACGGCTATGAGGAAGACCTGGAGGAAGGCGTCGTCCTGAGAATGCTTCCGGACAGTGATTCCGACGGATATTTTATCAGCGCGGGAAGCAACCTGTACTATTGGGATAAAACGCGGTTCCGGAAACTGGAGAACTTCTTGAAGGGCGCGGGCAGCATCTTTGATTTCGTGGATTATGACGGCAAGCTCTGGCTGCTTCAGAACAACGGCATTATTGCGCTGGACAAGGCCAGACTGCTCAGCGGCGAGTTCACCAACGAAAAGAAATACAGCTTTGCTCAGGGGCTCACCGGATCCCTCAACGCAAACACCTGGAATTATCTGGACGGGGACGGCACGCTCTATCTCTCTACGAGAAGCGGTATCAGCGTATTTCGGTTCTCCGGCACCGATATGCCCCTGCCGCGCATCAGCATAAACAGTGTCAGCATAGACGGGGAGACTTATGAGCAGTCGGAAACACTGCAGATACCCCGCGGCGCTCAGCGTGTCACGATCGACTTTGCGGCCCTTGCCTACTCCGGAAATCTGGACTTCTCCATATCCTACATGCTGAAGGGCTTTGACGATAAGGAGACGGTGCTGAACAATACCGGAAGCGGAAGCATCAGCTATACCAACATCCCGGGGGGAGAGTACGATTTTGTGGTGAAGGTCTACGACTCCGATCACCCCGAGACGGAACAGATCTGTACCATGCATCTGGAGAAGCAGAAGCGGCTGTATGAATATTCGCTGTTCTGGGTGCTGCTGGTAGCGGCTGTGGTGCTGCTGGCCATTGCAGTCACCTATATCATTGCGGCGGTCCGTCTCAGGGCCGCAAGGCGCAGGCAGCAGGAATATCAGAGGATCGTGGATCAGTCCCTTCGGACCTTTGCGCAGATCATAGACGCCAAGGACAAATATACCAACGGACATTCCCTGCGGGTGGCCGCCTATTCCAGAGAGCTTTCCAGGAGAATGGGTATGCCGAAGCAGGAGCAGGAGCGGATTTACTATATCGCGCTGCTGCATGACATCGGGAAGATCGGCGTTCCGGACAGTATCCTGACGAAGCCCGGAAAGCTCACCGAGGAGGAGATGGATATTGTGCGCACGCACCCTGCGGTGGGAGGAAAGATACTGGAGAACTTTACCGCCATTCAGGGCATTTCCCAGGGCGCAAGATATCATCACGAGCGGTATGACGGGACGGGATACTGCGAGAAAAAGGCGGGTACGGACATTCCGCTGGAGGCCCGTATCATCGGCGTGGCGGATACTTATGACGCAATGAGCAGCACGCGGTGCTACAGGGCGGCTCTGACCAAGGAGGCCATAGAGGCGGAATTGAGGAAGGTCAGTGGCAGCCAGCTGGATCCCGAGATCGTGCGGCATATGCTGGATATGATAGAAGAAGGGGTCGTGCCTGCGGAGACGGTTCCCATAGCGGAAAGTGGAAATGTATGAACGAAAAACGGCTGGATTATCTGGATATGGTGAAGGGAATCGGCATTACCCTTGTAGTGATCGGGCATTCTCCCAGCATATCCGATCGTATTTTGATATGGCTTACTTCCTTTCACATGCCGCTGTTCTTTGTGGTATCGGGAATTTTGTTCACCTATAAGCGTTCCGAGCGGGAGACCTTTGGCGCGTATGCAAAAAGACGGTTCTGCGGTACGATAATCCCGTTCTTTTGCTTTAGCCTGATCAATATTCTTGTGGATCTGGCAAGGCATATTTCCGCACCGAAGACGGTGAGCTGGGAGCCGGTCCGGACGGACATCATTCAGACGCTTTCCTTTTTCGGCGTGTCTGTGCTCTGGTTTCTGCCGGCGTTCTTTTTGGGAGGAATGTGTCTTTACGGGATCGTCAAAAAGTGTCCCGTGTGGCTTGGCTGGGTTGTCGCTGCGGCCGGCGTTGTGCTTCCGTCTGCGGGGGCGGCGCTGGTGCGGACATATATTCCGGCGGGGGAAAGTATCTTTTTCACATGGCTCAGCCAGGTGCTTATCATGCTGCTGCGCGCTTTTTCTGCGCTTGTCTTTATGCTTATGGGTCGGGGATTTTATTTTGTACTGCAGAAATTTCACAAAAAGGCCGTCTGGGAGGTGCTGCTCGGGATAGGGTGTCTTGCCGTCAATGTGGCGGCGGCATTCGCTAATATCGGGGTGGATATGCACTATCTCGTACTGAACAATGTGCTGCTGTATTATCTGGGGGCGGGAAGCGCGGTCTTTGGACTGCTCCTGATCTGCAGAAATGCAAGACCCTTTAAGCTGCCTGTTTTTCTGGGGCAAAATTCCATGATCGTCATGGTGACACATATGGACTGCAGAGTGATGCGGGTGTCCATTCTTTTTGCGGAGTGGGTCAATCGGTTGATCCCCGGCATCGTTATGTACCGAATCAGTCTGTATGCGGCATTGCTGGCGGGGGAATTGCTCCTGATTCTGCTGATCAATCGATTCGGATTTTTCCTGATCGGCAGGAGCAGACCGATAAAATCAGGCGGCCGATGACAGCAGCGGATTGATAAAGACAACAAATCAATAAAGATAATAGAATAAAGATAATAGAGCGATAAAGCCAACAGAGCGATAAAGCCAACAGATTGATAAGGATAACAGAGCAGACTGATTTAAGAATAAAATTACAGGAAAGGAAGCGGGAAAATGGTTGATGTGAGAGGAAAGTGGGCGCTTGTGACGGGGGCGAGCAGAGGAATCGGAAGATTGGTCGCAAAATTTCTTGCGGCACAGGGCTGCAATATCATTGCTCAGGGAAGAAAGAAGGAACATTCCGCTCAGCTCGTGGAGGAGCTGAAGGCGCTGGGCGTGGAGGCGTACGCCGTTGAGGCCGAGCTCTCCGATGTGACCAGCGTGGAAAACATGCTTGCGGACATCGACAATCTGGGGCCGGAGATCGACATTATCATGAACAATGCGGGTATGCAGGTGGCTTACCGGACGGAGTATCTTAAGACGCCGGCGGAGGATTACGCAAAGAGCTTTTCCATCAACACCATCGCGCCCATGATGATATGCTATCACTTCCTGCCCCGTATGACGGAGCGGGGATTCGGGAGGATCGTGAACACCACCAGCGGTATCCGGCTGGAGCCGGAGCAGGCAGGTTATTCGGCCAGCAAGGCCGCTCTGGATAAGGTGACGATCGATCTCGGCTCCAAGCTGCAGGGCACGAATGTCCTGATCAATCTGACGGACCCCGGCTGGTGCAGGACGGATCTGGGCGGTCCGCAGGCCCCCAACGACCCGCTGAGCGCACTGCCGGGAGTTGTTGTGGGCGCTTTCGTAGATGACGGGAGGTCCGGACGGAATTTCAGCGCAGGTCTTTTTTATGATATGACGCTGGAGGAAGCCGTTGCAAAGGCGGAGCAGATGGAAAGTCCGTACTGACGGGAAGGAGGAAAAATGTCTGATTATTTTGGAAAAGAAGTTCCCAAGCTTGGCTTTGGGCTGATGCGCCTGCCGAAGAAAGGTCTGACAACGGATATCGAGCAGGTAAAGAAGATGGTGGATCTGTTCCTGGAAGCAGGGTTCACCTATTTTGACACGGCGTTCGTGTATCCCGGCTCCGAGGCGGCCACCCGCAAGGCGCTGGTGGAAAGATACCCTCGGGAGGCCTACACGCTGGCGACCAAGCTGAACGTTATGGCGGCGCCCACCGAAAAAGCCGCAAAAAAACAGTTCCAGACCAGTTTGGAGCGGACGCAGGCCGGATATTTTGACTATTATCTGCTCCATGCCCTGATGGAGAACAATTATGCCAGATACGACAAGCTGCATCTCTGGGATTTTGTGCGGGAGCAAAAGGAAAAAGGGCTGATCCGGTATTGCGGCTTTTCTTACCACTCAGGGCCGAAGCTTTTGGATCAGCTGCTTACGGTGCATCCGGAGGTGGACTTCATTCAGCTCCAGATCAATTATGAGGACTGGGAGAACCTGTCCGTGGCCTCCAGGGCGAATTACGAAGTGGCGCGCAAACACGGGAAATCCGTGGTGATCATGGAGCCCGTAAAGGGCGGACGTCTGGCAGACCCGCCCGCAGAGGTCAAAAAGCTGCTTCGGGACTATCATCCGGATATGTCCTGCGCGTCCTGGGCCATTCGCTTTGCGGCTTCTCTGGACGGCGTGCTCACCGTTTTGTCGGGAATGTCCGACACGGCCCAGATGGAGGATAATCTCTCCTACATGAAGGATTTTAAGCCGCTGGACGCAGAGGAACAGAAAATCATACAAAAGGCACAGAGGCTTCTGGGGAAGTCGGCCACGATTCCCTGTACCGCCTGTCATTACTGTACGGAGGGCTGTCCCAAGAAGATCGCCATACCGGAGATTTTTGCGGCGGCCAACAAGCGGCTGGGCAACGGCCAGATGCAGGAGGCGCTTTCCGATTACAGGAACGCTTCCGGCGAGGGGCGTCTTGCGTCGGACTGCATCAAATGCGGACAGTGCGAACGGGCCTGCCCCCAGCATCTTCCCATCACACAACATTTGGAACAGTGCGCGCAGATGTTTACGGAGAACTGAGAGGAAAGCAGGCGCGCGGGTGGAGTGGTCATGAAAAAAGTAGGAGTGGTTACGGACAGTCACAGCGGAATTACCCAAAAGCAGGCGGAGGAGATGGGCGTCATGGTGCTGCCCATGCCCTTTATCGTCAACGGGAAAGACTATCTGGAAGATGTGACGCTGTCTCGGGAAAAATTTCTGCAGCGTTTGACGGAGGGAGCGCAGGTCGGCACCTCCCAGCCGTCTCCCTCGGACGTGACGGGCATTTGGAACAGGGCGCTGGCGGAGTATGAGGAGATCGTGTACATTCCCATCAGCAGCGGTATCTCCGGTTCCTGTATGACGGCCATGGCCCTGGCCGGAGGCAAGTCCTATCAGGGCAGGGTATTCGTGGTGGACAACGGAAGGGTGTCTGTCCCCATGCGCCGTTCCGTCATGGACGCTGTGGAAATGGTGCGGGAAGGGTATGACGCGGCACAGATCAAGACGATGCTGGAGGCGGCCAAAGATCAAATGCGGATCTATCTGGCGGTGGATACTCTGGAGTATCTTAAAAGAGGAGGACGCATCTCGAGGACCGCGGCGGCCGTGGGAACGGTCATGAATATCAAGCCTGTGCTGAAGCTGGGCTGCGGTACTCTGGATACCTACAAAAAATGCAGGGGATTCGGGCTGGCAAAGAAGGCGATGCTGGAAGCCATGCGCCGCGATCTGGAGACGGAATTTGCGGAACAGATGAAAAAGGGCGAAGTCTATCTGATGGCGGCCACCAGCGCTTCCGCGGAGGCCACCGGCGCCTGGGTGCGGGAGATCGAGGCGGCCTTTCCGGGCATGGAAGTGCTGTGGGACTATCTGCCCCTTGGCATCACCTGCCATGTGGGCCCTGACGGCCTGGGCATCGGCTGTTCCTGCAGGCCGGAGAGAATATGAGAAATGCGCTTGAATGCGCTTGGGGTTGTTTAGAGGGAAGCTGAAGCATGATAGAAAAAACATATGAGACGCCATGCGGCACGATTCATTATTGGATAGGGAAAAAGGCAGATACTCTGGGTGTTTCCCTTGTGTTTCTGCCGGGACTGACCGCAGACCACAGATTATTTGAGAGGCAGATAGCATATTTTGAAAAGAAATGCCCTGTTTTTGTCTGGGACGCGCCGGGACATGCCGCTTCCTGGCCTTTTGCCATGACCTTTTCCATGGAAGACAAGGCAAGGTGGCTGAATGAGATTCTGATACGGGAGGACATGCACGACATTGTCATTGCAGGGCAGTCTATGGGCGGTTATGTGGGACAGATGTATGCGCAGCTGTTTCCCGAAAAGCTGCGGGGATTTGTCTCCATTGACTCCGCCTCGCTGCAGAGAGATTATATCACGGCAGCAGAGCTTTGGCTTTTGAAACGCATGGAGCCGGTTTACCGGTATTATCCGTGGAAATGGCTTTTGAAGCAGGGGACAAACGGCGTTGCCGTTTCCCGATACGGGCGGGCGCTGATGCGAAGCATGATGATGGTCTATGACGGGGACAAGAGCAGATATGCGCGCCTTGCAGGGCATGGATTCAGGATTCTGGCGGAAGCGATAGAGCGGGATCTCCCCTATGAGATCAAGTGCCCTGCACTGCTGATCTGTGGTGAAAAGGACCATGCCGGCTCCTGCATCAGATACAATAAGGCGTGGCACAAAAAGACCGGAATACCGATTGCATGGATCAAGAACGCAGGGCATAACTCCAACACGGACGCCCCGAAACGGGTCAATGCGC
The DNA here is from genome assembly GCA_947624245.1 of uncultured Acetatifactor sp. Lineage (GTDB taxonomy): Bacteria > Bacillota > Clostridia > Lachnospirales > Lachnospiraceae > Acetatifactor. The sequence goes on from CANQJL010000015.1 coordinate 8,380, forward strand.
TGATTGAGAAACTGATAAATAAGATAAATAAGATAAATAAGACTGCGCATTAGAAACAAGATTCTATTGCAGCCGAAAAGTCCCCCGCCGCAGGGCGGAGGACTTTTTTTGACGATTATGCGAACAAAGCGGCGGGAGCTATTTTGCCGTCCCCTGAGCGTAGCGAAGGGGAACCAGCCGTGCCTTCTGCAGTGCCAGATACAGGACGGGAAGCAGCACGAGCTGCAGGATAATCCCGGGGAGACTGGACACAAAATAGCCTGTAGCCCATGATTTCAGGGTGACGGGCATAAAGATTCCCAGCGTCAGCGCTCTGGCGATACCGGTGAGAACGCGGCCCGCCAGCATGGCCGTAAGAAGGCTGATATACAGGTCTGCCATTTGTCTGCCGGTGTGCACCAGAGAGATCATGATGCCGCTGATCAGACCGTACAGCGCAAGCTCGATCATCATGTTGGGCAGGTAGCCCCAGGCGGGCATACCGGTGAGCATACAGGAGAGCAGGGGGCCCAATAGCCCGCAGACGAGGCCGTACTGCCAGCCGCACACCAGCCCGCAGAGAAGAACGGGAATGTGCATGGGGGAAAGCAGGGTCCCCGCATTGGGAATGGCGTGAAGCGCCATAGGCAGCACCACGCACAGAGCTATGCAGACTGCCGTGGTCACGGTACGTGTCAAATGCGTCATTTTTGTCATGTCGTTTTCCTCTTTTCCTAATGTTTTGTTTTGAAATATTTTGGCACATAAAAAAGCCATGAAGCTAAGGCCCTTTTCAAAGAGCCGCAAGCCTTCATGGCAAACGATCGGTTACTGTCTCTTCCTGAGACGTATTCCTCTTTTTATCATAGCGCAAAATGCCGTCTTGTCAAGAACTTTGTGAAAGTCACTTGAATTTGTGTGATAGGCCATGATATGATGAGTAAAGTCAAGCAGATGCCCGCGCCGCAAGGCGCAGGCAGGGAAAGGTACGGTGCAGGATATGAGGGTCATGATCATGGACGGCCAGGGAGGCGGCGTGGGCCGCAGCCTTGTGGAGGAAATACATGCCAGATATCCCGATGCGGAGCTGATCGCGGTGGGGACCAACGCTGCCGCCACCGCCAACATGATGAAGGGCGGTACGCCAAACGGCGCCACCGGCGAGAATGCGGTGGTCTACAACAGCGCCAGAGTGGACGCCATATTGGGCCCTATCGGTATCGTCATGGCAAACGCCATGCTGGGGGAGATTACCCCGCGAATGGCGGAGGCGGTATCCTCCGGCGACGTCCCCGTCCTCCTGATTCCCATGAGCCGCTGCAATGCGCAGGTCATGGGCGTGGAGAACAGGAAGCTGGCGGATCACATCAAGGAGGCGGCGGAAAAGCTGGCCGAAATCCTATGAAGGTCTCTTTTGACATGCAGTCTTTTGATATGGCGTCTCTGCCGGAGGTCGTCCGCGAGAAGCAGCGTGAGAAAAAAGCCGAGGGGCGAAGCTGCGTGATCGCCATAGACGGTCCCTGCGCGTCGGGGAAGACGACGCTGGCCGAACGGCTGGCGGCTGCAACCGGGGCGGGAATCGTCCATATGGACGACTTTTTTCTCCCTGTGGAGCTTCGCACGAAAGAGCGCCTTGGGGAGCCGGGCGGCAATGTCCACTATGAGCGCTTTTTGGAGGAAGTGATTCCGGCGCTTTTAAGGGGCGGCGATTTTGCCTATCGCCGTTTCGACTGCGGCAGAATGGAGATGGGAGAATGGCGGCAGGTACGGGCGGCGGAGGCGGTCATCGTGGAGGGCTCCTACAGCTGTCACCCGAAGCTTGGGGATTACATGGATCTGAGAATCTTTCTGGAGATAGACGGAAAGCAGCAGCGGGAGCGCATTCTGCGCAGAGAGGGCAAAGAGGCTGCGGAGCGGTTTTGGAAACGCTGGATTCCGATGGAGGAGCTGTATCTGGAGACCTATCGGATCCGAGAGCGGGCGGATATCTTAATGCGGGCACAATAACAGGAAGGAGGCCGGCGTATGCTGCGGCGATTTTATCCGGATAACGAGGCGGACAGCGCCTACGGCATAGATTACCAGGCGCTGTATGAAAAAGGGTATCGCGGCGTGATATTTGACATCGACAATACGCTGGTGCCTCACGGTGCTCCCGCGGACGAGAGGGCCATAGACCTCTTTGCAAGGCTTCGGGAGCTGGGCTTTGGGACCGTGCTTTTGTCCAACAATAAGGAGCCGCGGGTGAAATCCTTTGCCGACGGGGTGGGTTCCCTGTATGTTTTCAAGGCGGGAAAGCCCGGCGCAAAGGGGTATGAGAAGGCCATGGAGATGATGGGGACCGATCCGGCCGACACCGTCTTTGTGGGAGATCAGCTTTTTACGGACGTGTGGGGAGCCGGAAAGCTTGGAATCGTCACTTATCTGGTAAAACCGATCCACCCCAAGGAGGAGATACAGATCGTGCTGAAGCGCAGGCTGGAGTGGATCGTGCTCTGGTGCTATCACAGGGCAAAGAAACGGGGGCGTGCGTGAGCTGCTGCGGCAGAATATGCGGCGGCAGAACGAATTACCGCTCTGCGCGGAAATGAGGTGATTTATGATGGAGATAAACGGCCGTACCCGCACCTGCGGGCTCATAGGAAATCCGGTGGAGCATACCATGTCGCCGGCGATTCACAATACACTGGCGGAGGCGCTGGGAGAGAATCTTGTATATGTGCCGTTCCATGTGCCCGAGGGGCATGTGGAGGAAGCGGTGCAGGGGGCATGGGCGCTGAACCTTCTGGGCTGCAACGTGACCGTCCCCTATAAGAGCCGGGTGATTCCTTTTCTGAGGGAGATCGATCCTCTGGCGGAGCTGATCGGCGCCGTCAATACGCTGGTGAGGACCAAAGACGGATTTAAGGGCTATAATACGGACATGCCGGGACTGTACCGCGCCATGTGCGAGGACGGCGTGAAAATACAGGGAGAGAGGGCGCTGATCTTAGGCGCCGGAGGCGTGGCAAGAGCGGTGGCCATGCTGCTTGCGCAGAAGGGCGCAGAGCAGATCGTAATTTTGAACCGGACCGTGGAAAAAGCCTGCAGGATCGCGGAGGAAGTGAACGGCATTTTCGGAAGGGCGGCGGTCACGCCCATGGCGCTGTCGGATTACGCAAAGCTGCCTTCGGACGGGAAGTATCTCGCCGTTCAGGCTACCAGCATCGGCATGTATCCCAAGGTGGAAAATGCGGTGATCGAGGATCCTGCATTTTATCAAAAAATCCATACGGGCTATGATCTGATCTTCAATCCGGCCAGGACCAGGTTCATGTCTCTGGTGGAAGAAAACGGCGGTCGGGCTTTTAACGGGCTGAAGATGCTCTTGTATCAGGGAATCATCGCCTATGAGCTCTGGACCGGCGCACAGGTGGACGAGCCTCTGGCGAAGCGGGCTTACGAAGCCATGAAGAAGGCAATGGGGCTTGAGTGAGGAGGCGTGAAGATGCAGGAGAGAAATCTGGTACTGATCGGGTTTATGGGAAGCGGCAAGACCTCCGTCGGACGGAAGCTGTCCTACCGGCTGAAGATGCCCGTGGAGGACACGGACAAGCTGATCGAACGCAGAGAGGAGAGGAGCGTCAGCGATATCTTCCAATCGGACGGGGAGGCGTATTTTCGGCGAAAGGAGACGGAGCTTTTGCGGGAGCTTGTCCTGAAAAAGCAGAGCGCAAGAATATATTCCGTGGGCGGCGGCACTCCCGTGAATCCGGAGAACAGAACGCTCTTGCGGCGGCTGGGAACGGTGGTGTGGCTGCGCGTGCGGCCCGAGACGGTGTATGAGCGGCTGAAGGGAGATACCACCCGCCCTCTTTTGCAGTGCGAGGATCCGCTTGCCCGGATAAGGGAGCTGACGGAAAGCCGCAGAGAGGCCTATGCGTCCTGTGCGGATATCGTCATTGACGTAGACGAAATCGGAATAGAACGGATTTTGGAAAAGATAGAGAGGGAGCTTGACAAGATGAAAATTCTGGTGATCAACGGCCCCAACATCAATTTTTTGGGGATTCGGGAGAAGAACGTATACGGAACGCAGGACTATCAGTATCTGTTGGATATGATTCAAAAGAAGGCGCAGGAGACCGGCAGCAATATTCAGGTGTTCCAGAGCAATCACGAGGGCGCCATCATAGATAGGATTCAGGAGGCCTATTTCGACGGCACCCAGGGCATCGTGATCAACCCGGGGGCGTACACGCATTACAGCTATGCCATAAGAGATGCGCTGGCAAGCATCACGGTGCCGAAGGTGGAGATACATATTTCCGATATCACCGCAAGAGAGGAATTCCGCAAGGTGTCGGTGACCGCGCCCGTATGTGACCTGCAGATCTACGGCAAAGGCCTGGAGGGATATTTGCTGGCAATCGACCATATTCTTGGCGAAAGCACAGGCAAGTGAGAAAAAAATTTTCTAAAATGGTTGAAAAATGTATCTTTTTATATTACACTATACTGGAATTAATTTGTGAACAGAATATTAGGAGGAATATAACATGATTTCTGCAGGTGACTTCAGAAATGGTATTACCATTGAGTATGACGGCAATGTTTACCAGATTATCGAATTCCAGCACGTTAAGCCTGGTAAGGGTGCGGCTTTTGTCAGAACGAAGCTGAAGAATATCAAGAGCGGCGGCGTGGTCGAGAAGACCTTCCGCCCTACCGAGAAATGCCCCCAGGCCCGTATTGATAGAAAAGATATGCAGTATCTTTACTCGGACGGCGATCTCTTTTATTTCATGGATACGGAGAATTACGAGCAGATTGCACTGAACAGCGAGACTGTAGGTGATGCGCTCAAGTTCGTGAAGGAAAATGAGATGTGCAAGATCTGTTCTCACAACGGAAGTGTATTTTCCGTGGAGCCTCCCCTCTTTGTGGAGCTGGAGATTACAGAGACTGAGCCCGGTTTTAAAGGCGATACCGCTACCGGCGCCAACAAGCCCGCAACGGTGGAGACCGGCGCGCAGGTCGCAGTGCCTCTCTTTGTAGAGCAGGGAGACAAGATCAAGATCGATACCAGAACAGGCGAGTATTTGTCCCGTGTGTAGAGAGCTGTATGCATCGAACTGTCAAAGCTTGTAAGGCAATGATATCCTTTGGTATCATTGCCTTTTTGTGTCTTAGCCACCGAGGGTATGCGCCGCTGCCTAAGGTGCAGTCAAATCTTGGGCCGGTCACACCGGCGTCTGAACATTCTACTAATTACAGAAAAGACGGCGCAGAAAGAGGGAAAATATGGATATTAATGAATTTGCACAAAAAGTACGCAGTGCTGTGGTGAGAGAGCTGGGCGACGAATACAGCGCGGAGATAAAAGAAGTATACAAGAACAACGGCGTGCTGATGCACGGCCTGCTGATCTCGTCGAATACCTGCAATGTGGCACCCACAATTTATCTGGAGCATTTTTTTCGGGTCTATGAGGAGGGCGTTACGTTCGCGGAGGTCATGAGAAGACTGCTGGAGACGTATGAGCGCGACGTGCCCGCCCGGGGAATCGACATGGACTTTTTCAGGGATTTCGACAAGGTAAAGGACAGGATATGTTACCGGCTGGTAGGGCAGGCGGGGAATCAGCAGCTTTTGGAGAAAATTCCCCATGTTGAGTTTTTGGATATGGCGGTCTGTTTCTTTTATGCCTACAGCGGGGAAGCCCTGGGCGAGGGAAGTATTCTGATACATAACTCGCATGTGGATATGTGGAACACCAACACCGCGGAGCTGATGAAGCTTGCGGGGGACAACACGCCGCGTCTGTTCCCCTGGAGATGCACCACGATAGAGGAATTATTGAAGGAGATGAGCGACGGGGAAGGTCTGCGCGGATTTCCGGCGGAAGATGTGCCTATGAAGATACTCAGCAACAGCCGCCGAATGCAGGGAGCGGGGTGCATCATGTATCCGGGAGTGCTGGAGCAGATCGCGGGGGAGTGTGACGCTGACCTGTATATTCTGCCTAGCTCGATCCACGAGGTGATCCTGCTGGCAGTGAACGACAGGGAGACGCCGGACGAATTAAAGTCCATGATCATGCAGGTGAACAGATCCCATGTAGCGCCGGAGGAAGTGCTCTCCGACAGCCTTTACCGCTATGATCGGCAGAGGAAAGCAATCGAGATCATTTTCTGATTTTTCTGAAATTTCAAGGTAGACAGACCGGTTTTTTTATGATATTATAGTCAGGGTGATGTAACAATTTTGTAATATTTGCAGCCGTAGTCTAACGGATAGAACGAAGGCCTCCGACGCCTTTAATGCAGGTTCGATTCCTGTCGGCTGCATTTACATCACCCTGAACTGTAAGGATTCAAACCGTAAGAACAAGGAAATTTCACATCGGAAATTTTACATCGGAAATCAAGGAAAATATCATGCAGAAGGATATATTATTAAAAATCAGAGATTTTATTGTGAAGAACAGCAGGATCGTCCTTCCGGCGGCAGTGGTGGTTGTGATCGCGGTCACGGTCGCCGCGGCCCTGAACCTGAACCGCGGGAGGGCGGCGGAAGGCAGCAGTGATCCGGCGGAGAGCAGTGCGCCGGGGGTCAGCGAGGGGGATACGGCCGTGGCCGAAGATATTCCGCTGACGTTGAATGAAGACAGCGAGCTGAGCGCATTGGTGTCCACATACCAGTCAGCCATGACATCGGGCGATCTGGATACGCTCACCTCTCTCTACGATACGCTGACGGAGCGGGAAAAATTAAAATATGCGGAGCTTTCCAAATATATAGACCATTATGCCGAGACGCAGATCTACACGAAGCCGGGCCCTGCGGAGAATTCCTACATCGTCTTTCTCTACGAGAAGTATTGCTTTACGGGCCACGAGGAGGAAATCCCCGGGTATGAGGCGATATATGTCTGCAGGAACGATCAGGGCGCTTTCTATATTAAGAACGAATTGAACATTACTCCGGAGGAGGAGGAATATTTTAAGGCCGTTATGGGTCAGGCAGATGTAGTGGATCTGGATACCCGCGTGACCGTGGAATACAATGACCTGATGCTCGAGCATCCGGAGCTGTTGGCATATCTGGACGAGCTGGGCCGTCAGGTGGACATGACTGTGGGAATGGCAGTCGCCGGTGTATCTGACGGAGACAGTCAGGAAGGCGGCGAAGGGGAAGTCAGTCAGGGAGACCAGCCTGAGGAGCCTGCGGCGCCGCCCGCAGAGGAGACGCCTCAGTTCGCCACTGCCACTACGACTGTGAATGTCCGCAGCTCTGACAGCGAACAGGCCGATAAGCTGGGCCGCGTGACAGCGGGGACCAAGCTTCAGGTGCAGGAGGTGCGCGTCAACGGCTGGACCAAGGTGGTCTATGAGGGAAAGGACGGATTCATCAAATCCGAATATCTGCAGTATTCGGAGAGCGCTTCGGGACAGGAGGTCATCGGCAAGGTGACGGCCACCACCAACATCAACGTCCGTGCGTCGGGCAGCGAGACGGCGGAGAAGCTGGGTATGCTTGTCGGCGGGGAATCGCTGGATCTGCTGGCAGTGGAAGGCGATTGGTGCAAGGTAGTGTTTGAAGGTCAGGTGGCATACGTGAAAGCCGAATACGTGCAGCAGCAGTAAGAAATATATTGAATAAAATGAGAAAAAACGGACAGCCTTTTACGGAACAAATCTGTAAAGGGCCGTCTTTTTTATGCGGATCGATCGGACGGCGGAAAAGAGGAGATATGACATCACACGAAGCTGCGGTATACAGAGGGATACAGAGGAATACGGACATGGCCATGAAGGCGATTGGAACCTTTGCGGACAAGATAAGCGACGACGCTCTGGCAATGCAGATGTCCAGACAGTCGCTCAGATACTCGGAGCTGCACAATGAGGCGTCCAGAGAGCTGTTGGATGCGAAGGCGCAGGGCTATCAGAGCAGCGCTCTGTCAGACGCACTGCTCAGAACGAGTATTCACTATAATACCATGCTGAACACAAGCACCGGTCATCTGGCGGAGCTGTTAATTAAGAACAGCACCAACGGGATTTTGGAGATGGAGAAGGTGCTTCGGCATAACGAGAACGCAGGCCCCAAGCCCGTGGCCCTGGCAAGGCAATTCATTGATCTGGAGGAGAAAAATGTGGAGCGTCTGAAACAGTATCTCTGATTGTGCAATTTGTCTAAAAAAGCCTCGGAAACTTTTACAATTTACTATGATGAAGTGTGTTGAGAAATTAAAAAACACGGTTTATAATAATCTGTGTGTTAAATACACCGTATATACAAAGTATAAGGAGGACATGACAATGTCATATGTTGATGAGGTTTTTGATCTTGTAGTGGCGAAGAACCCTGCACAGCCCGAATTTCATCAGGCGGTAAAAGAGGTTCTGGAGTCGCTGCGTGTGGTGATTGAAGCGAACGAGGAGAAGTACCGCAAGGACGCTCTGCTGGAGAGACTGGTGACTCCCGAGAGACAGCTTTTGTTCCGCGTTCCCTGGGTAGATGACAAGGGACAGGTTCAGGTGAACAACGGTTTCCGTGTGCAGTTCAACTCCGCGATCGGCCCCTACAAGGGCGGTCTTCGTCTGCATCCCAGTGTAAACCTCGGCATCATTAAGTTCCTGGGCTTCGAGCAGATCTTCAAGAATTCCCTGACAGGTCTTCCTATCGGCGGCGGCAAGGGCGGCTCCGATTTCGATCCCAAGGGCAAGTCCGACAGAGAGGTAATGGCGTTCTGCCAGAGCTTTATCACAGAGCTTCACAAATACATAGGCGCCGACACCGACGTTCCCGCAGGTGATATCGGAACCGGCGCAAGAGAGATCGGTTACATGTACGGACAGTACAAGAGACTGACCGGACTTTACGAGGGTGTTCTTACCGGCAAGGGCCTTTCCTACGGCGGCTCTCTGGCGAGAACCGAGGCTACCGGATACGGTCTGCTGTATCTGACGGAGGAGATGCTCAAGTGCAACGGCAAGGACATCGCCGGCAAGACCGTAGCAATTTCCGGTTCCGGCAACGTGGCTATCTATGCGGCTCAGAAGGCACAGCAGCTTGGCGCAAAGGTCGTTACCGTGTCCGATTCCACCGGCTGGATCTATGATCCCGAGGGCATTGACGTTGATCTTCTGAAGGAAGTGAAGGAAGTAAAGCGCGCGAGACTGACGGAGTATGCGGCAGCAAGAAAGAGCGCGGAGTATCATGAGAAGAAGAACGGCGAGCACGGCGTATGGAATGTAAAGTGCGACGTTGCGCTTCCCTGCGCGACCCAGAACGAGCTGGATCTGGAGGACGCAAAGGCTCTGGTGGCAAACGGCTGCTTCGCGGTTGCCGAGGGCGCTAACATGCCTACCACCATGGAGGCTACGGAGTATCTGCAGAAGAACGGCGTTCTGTTCTGCCCCGGCAAGGCGGCAAACGCAGGCGGCGTTGCAACCTCCGCGCTGGAGATGAGCCAGAACAGCGAGAGACTTTCCTGGACCTTTGAGGAGGTGGACTCCAAGCTGAAGGGCATCATGGTAAATATTTTCCACAGCCTTGACGACGCTGCAAAGCAGTACGGCATGGCAGGAAATTACGTAGCCGGCGCAAATATCGCAGGATTTTTGAAGGTCGCTGATGCGATGCAGGCTCAGGGTATTGTATAAGGAAAGTTGACGGAAAGGAAAGTGCCGCGGTTGGTTCTGCAAGATTGGCTGCGGCACTTTTGTTTTTCTGAATTTTTTTGCATAAGATATGGTATAAAAGTAAAAAGTTTTCTTGCTTTTATGCTAAAATGTGGTAAAATAGTACTATAAATTTTTTCGGGGATTCGATTATGGCAAAGCTGAGAAAAAAGTTGTTGGTCGGACTGCTGCAGCTGTTTTTGATGATTTCTTGCTTGGGAGCTTTTGGCTTCACTTCTCTGGCGTCACAGCGGGGCGGGAGAGTGCTGTTCATCAGCTCGTATTCGTATGCCTGGGATGTTGTACGGCTTCAGATGGAAGGCATCAGGGACGGTCTGGGCGATGATGTGATGCTCGACTATGAATTTATGGATACCAAGCAGGTGTACGACGAGGAGTCAATCCGGCTGTTCTATGAATCCCTCAAGTATAAGCTGGAACATATGGCGCCCTATGACGCGGTGATCTTAGGGGACGACGAGGCGCTCAAGTTCGCCATGGAATATCAGGCGGAGCTGTTTGACGGTATTCCTCTGGTGTTCGAGGGAGTGAATGACGAGACCTTTGCCGCGGAGGCGGCGGCCGATCCGTATATCACGGGCGTGCTGGAACAGGCCTCCATGGAAAAGAACATTCAGCTGGGCCTGGATCTGATTCCCAACGCCAATAAGATCGTGGCGATCGTGGACAACAGTCTCGCCGGTCAGGCCGAGCGGGAGCATTATTATAAATGTGCGGAACAGTTTCCGCAGCTGCAGTTTTATGAGATCAACACTGCCAACCTCACCACCACGAATCTGCGGCAGGAGATCCGCGCGGTGGATAAGAATACCATACTCCTGTACATCAGCATGACGGAGGACAAGAGCGGAAGGCAGTATACGGATAAAGAGGCGGTGGCCGTACTGAGCGAGGTATCGGGAGTGCCTGTATTCCGAATGATCGAGGCAGGTATCGGGGAAGGAATCCTGGGCGGCAACGTGGTGCCCATGTATGAGTCGGGCTATATTGCGGCGGGAGTCGTGACGGACATTCTGGACGGAGCCGATATCAGGGAAATGCAGGGGGTACTCGACAGCCCCAGCGAATATCGGGTAGATGCCGTCGTTATGGAAAAGTATGGCATCAGTGAGGCAAAGCTTCCGGTAAACGCCACGGTCATCAACGAAAAGCAGTCCTTCGTGGAGAGGAACAGGGAAGTGCTCGCGCCGATGGGCGTTCTGCTGATCGCGCTTTTAATTATAGTAGTCATTCTCATTATAGACAATTATAGGAACAAGAAGCTGCTCAGCGAGCTGAAGAACGCCAAGAGGACGATTGAGACCGCATCTCAGCACGATTTCCTGACAGGAATATCCAACAGGAGCAAGTTCATGGGCGATCTGACGCAAATGTTTGAGGAGGGTATTCCATGTACGATCTTTATGCTGGATATTGACGACTTTAAACACATCAACGATACCATGGGACATACCGCAGGCGACGAGGCACTGCAGCAGGTGGCGGACCGTCTGAAGAAAATGAGCTCACAGATCCTGACGCCTTACCGATATGCGGGCGATGAGTTCATACTGATTCTGCAGAGTAGTCAGCAGATGCTGGTGGAGAAGACGGCATACGATTGCCGGCAGATATTCGGCAAGCCGTTCACCCTTGACAAGCGGCCCGTAAAGATATGCGGCAGTATCGGAATTGCCACTTATCCAAAAGATACGGAGAATCTGGAGGAATTGATCATCTTTGCGGACGAAGCCATGTACGAGGTGAAAAAGAACGGCAAGAACGATTTCGCCTTTTATAAGAAGAAGACGGAAGGGGAGGCCTGATGCCTCCCCTTTTTCTTTTCCGGAAATCAGTGTGTCGTCGCGTCTAGAAAACAGGGTGTCGTCATATTCGGCAATCAGTGTGTCGTCCTGTCCGGAAATCAGTATATTGTCACGTCCGGAAATCAGTGTGTCGTTTTGTTCGGAAATAGGTATGGCATTATGGCGGAAAAGTTGTTATAATCAATCATATGACTTTGATGTGGCACAAGGTTTCTCGGCGGAGGAAAAATGGCGGCGAAGAAGTATTATTGTGTAAAACGGGGAAAAGTAACAGGGGTGTTTGAGCGGTGGGAAGACTGCAAAGCCTCTGTGGACGGATATCCCGGGGCGGAGTATAAGGGCTTTGCCACCCTTGAGGAGGCCCAGGCGTATCTCGGGGAAGCGTATGTGCTGCGGGAGCCCCTGCGGCTTCCGAAAGAGGGAAGGCTTCCGGCAGAAGGGCGGCTTCCCGCGGAGGGGCGGCTTCTGGCCTATGTGGACGGCAGCTACAGCGATTCCCTGAAAAAATATGCCTTTGGCTGTGTGTTCCTTCTGCCGGACGGGCGCATCTTTACAGAGTACGGAAACGGCGATAACGAGCAGTCCCTGCAGCACAGGAATGTGACGGGGGAGATGCTGGGCGCCATGTTTGCCGTGCGCTTTGCCATTCTGAACGGCTTCTTCGGTGTGGAGTTGTGTTACGATTATGAGGGCATCGAGAAGTGGGTCACGGGGGAATGGCGCTGCAAGACAGAGCTGACCGGGAAATATGCAGAGTCCATGCGAAAGTGGGGCAGGGACATTGAGCTTACGTTTACCAAAGTGCCGGCGCATTCCAACGTATATTACAACGAATTGGCGGATAAGCTGGCGAAAACGGGCCTGACCGAGGCGAACGGCGTGCCGAAGATACGGCTGTTGGAGGATATGGAAGAGTATCATGGAAATAATGAGACTGAATAAATACCTTGCTCATTGCGGAGTCTGTTCCCGCAGGGACGCAGACCGGTTGATCGAACAGGGGGCGGTGACGGTAAACGGCAGGAAGGCAGTGACCGGACAGACCGTCACGGAGGCGGACAGGGTGGAAGTGTCCGGAAAGCCCGTACAGCGGGCAGACAGGACGGTGGTGCTGGCTTTTTACAAGCCTTTGGGCGTCACATGCACCGAGAGGGACGCTCATGCGGAAAAGAAGATATCCGACCTGATCCGCTATCCTGTGCGCGTCACATATGCGGGCCGGCTGGATCGGGATTCGGAAGGGCTGATCCTGCTGACCAACAACGGCGATCTGATCCGCGGAATGATGCACGGCAGGAACGGCCATGAAAAGGAATACATGGTCAAGGTGGACAAAGAAATAACACGCGATTTTTTATCGAAGATGTCTGACGGGATTTATTTGGAAGAACTGAATTTAAGAACCGAAAAATGTAAGGTGGAAAAGTCCGGAAAATTTACGTTTCACATAATATTGACCCAAGGGGTCAATAGGCAGATCAAAAGAATGTGCACTGCCTGCGGGTATCGGGTGAGAAGTCTGAAGCGCATACGGGTCATGCACATCACGCTGGGCGATCTGAGGCCGGGAGAGTATTATGAGCTGCCGCAGGAGGATGTGGAGCGTCTCTGCCGGGAATGCGGTCTTGATCCGGTACGGATTTAATTTTGTTGGCGGGGTACAATATGCAGCATGAAAAGATAGAACGAATCAAATATCTTGTAGAAATTTTAAATCGCGCGTCAAAAGCCTATTACGCTCAGGACAGAGAGATCATGAGCAATCGGGAGTATGATGCTCTGTATGACGAGCTTCTTTCTCTGGAGAAAGAGACGGGAATCGTTCTGGCGGACAGCCCGTCCGTGAACGTGGGATACGAAGCAGTGGACGAACTTCCCAAGGAGCGGCATGAGACGCCCATGCTTTCTCTGGGCAAAACAAAGAGCCGCGAGGAGCTGCGGGACTGGCTGCAAGGCAATCCTGCAATTTTGAGCTGGAAATTAGACGGATTGACCATAGTACTAACGTACTATGACGGAAAACTTGCAAAAGCCGTCACGAGAGGAAACGGCGAGATCGGCGAGGTGGTGACGAACAACGCCAGAACCTTCAAGAATCTTCCGCTGTCCATCGCCTTCAAGGGAGAGCTGGTGCTGCGGGGGGAGGCTGTGATCAGCTATTCCGATTTTGAGAAGATCAACAGCGAGATAGAAGACGCGGAAGCCAGATACAAAAATCCCCGAAATCTGTGCAGCGGCTCCGTGCGGCAGCTGAACAACGAGATCACGGCCAAGCGGAATGTGCAGTTCTATGCGTTTGCGCTGGTGAGCGCGCAGGATACGGCTCTGGGCGAGGCCGTGGATTTTCACAATTCCAGAGAAGCGCAGTTCGCGTTTTTGAAGGAGCAGGGCTTTCAGGTGGTGGAGCATCGTTCGGTCACGGAAGACAATATTCTGGAGACGATAGAATTTTTTGAGAAGAAGATCGAGACCTACGACATTCCCTCGGACGGGCTGGTGCTGACCTATGAGGATATCGCCTACGGGCAGTCGCTGGGACGCACTGCAAAATTCCCGCGCCACTCCATCGCCTTTAAATGGGCGGACGAGCTGCGAGAGACCACGCTGCGGGAGATCGAGTGGAGCGCCAGCAGGACGGGACTGATCAACCCCGTGGCGATCTTTGAGCCGGTGGAATTGGAGGGGACTACGGTGAGCCGCGCCTCCGTGCACAATATCAGTATCCTGCGTGCGCTCAGATTAGGAATCGGCGACCGTATCACCGTGTACAAAGCCAATATGATCATACCCCAGATCGCGGAGAACCTGACGTGCAGCGACACACTGGAGATTCCGGACCGCTGTCCCGTCTGCGGCGGCAAGACCCGAATACATCAGGTCAATGACGTGCAGACACTGTACTGCACCAACGAGAAATGTCCCGCCAAACAGATCAAGGCGTTCACCCTGTTCGTGAGCCGCGATGCCATGAATATCGACGGCCTGTCGGAAGCTACTTTGGAGAAGCTGATCGACAGGGGATTTATTCACGAGTATGCGGATTTGTTCCGGCTGGAGGAACACAAGGGCGATATCATGCAGATGGAGGGATTCGGAGAGAAGTCCTGCCAAAAGCTTCTGGACAGCATCGAACAGGCGAGAAATACCACGCTGCCCCGTCTGATCTACGGTCTGGGCATTGCCAACATCGGCGTCGCCAACGCCAAAATGCTCTGCCGCTATTTTGACTATGATCTGGAGCGAATGCGCAGCGCTGACGTGGAGAGCCTGAGCGCCGTGGAAGGCGTGGGAGAGGTCATTGCGTCGGCGTTCGCGGAATACATGCAGGATACGGACAACGCCGCAAAGCTGGACCGTTTGCTTATGGAATTGCGCATACAGATTCCCCAGGCGGAGGAGAACAGCCAGACGCTGAAGGATTTGAGCTTTGTGGTGACGGGAAGTCTGAACCATTTTGCGAACAGAAATGATCTAAAGGACCTGATCGAACAGATGGGCGGCAAGGTGACGGGAAGCGTCACGGGCAAGACCGCCTGCCTGATCAATAACGATATCACCTCCGGCTCCTCCAAAAATAAGAAGGCCAAGGAGCTGGGCGTGCCGATCCTGTCGGAGGACGAATTCCTGAGCCGGTATGATATTACGGTTTAAAAAATATTATTTATGAGATAAGAGGATAAGTTTATGCCAATCAAAACACAGAGTGATCTGCCTGCAAAAGAGATCTTGGAGAACGAGAATATATTTGTGATGGACGAATTTCGGGCGGTCCATCAGGACATCAGACCGCTTCAGGTGCTGATCCTGAACAACATGCCTATCAAACAGGATACGGAGCTGCAGCTTTTGCGGGCGCTGTCCAACACGCCGCTGCAGATCGACGTCACGTTCATGAATGTAAAGAGCCATGTGTCGCTCAACACCTCCGCCAGCCATCTGAATAAGTTCTACACCACGCTGGACGAAATCAAAGACCGCCGGTTCGACGGCATGATCGTCACTGGCGCGCCTGTGGAGGACCTTCCCTTTGAGGAGGTGGATTACTGGGAGGAGACCTGTCAGATCTTAGACTGGGCCGAGACCCACGTGACCTCCACCCTGCATATCTGCTGGGCGGCACAGGCGGGCTTCTACCATTATTACGGCATCGACAAGCAAAAGCTGCCCCAAAAGCTGTTCGGGATTTACGAGCATAAGGTGGCCAATCGCAAGATTCCGCTGGTGAGAGGCTTCGACGATATTTTTCTGGCGCCCCACAGCCGCCACACGGAGACGCCCGCAGAGGCCATACATGCCTGTGGGGAGCTGACCGTGCTGGCAGAGTCCCCCGTGGCAGGGGTGTTCCTGGCGATTGCACAGGAGGGGAAAAAGATATTTGTCACGGGACATCCGGAGTACGACAGATATACCCTGCGCAACGAGTACGAGAGAGACCTTGGGAAGGGTCTGCCCATACAGGTGCCCTACAATTATTTTCCGGACGACGATCCGCAGCAAAAGCCCCTGCTGCAGTGGCGCTCCCACAGCAACAATCTGTACAGCAACTGGCTCAATTACTACGTCTATCAGGTGACGCCCTATGAACTGCGGTAAATAATGATATATACTAAATTATACTGCGAAGTTCGCTTTTTCCTTTGCAAATGAACAAATAAGGCATAAAGTCATTCCGGTCAGCTGCAGGAGGATGCCGGGAAAGAGGAAACAATGAATATAGTAAAAGGACAAAACCCTTTGACAAGGCTTGATTATCCCGATCCGGATGTAATCCGTGTCGGAGATACATACTATATGTGCAGCACAACTATGTATTTTATGCCGGGCTGTGTGATACTCAGATCATACGATTTGATAAACTGGGAATTTTGCACTCATGTGTATGACAGATTAGAGGACACGCCACGCGAGAATCTTGACGGTGACCACGCCTACGGAAACGGAATGTGGGCGCCGTCGATACGATATCACGACGGTATCTTTCACATTGTATTTGTTGCGAACGATACGCACAGGACATATCATTTCACCGCTGAAAACATCTGCGGCCCGTGGAAAAAGGACTATATAGAGGGCTTTTATCACGACTGTTCCATACTGTTCGATGATGACGGCAGAGTCTATGTGATGTACGGAAACCGTGATATCTATCTGACGGAACTGACCCCCGACCTTAAAGGGCCAAAGAAAGACGGAATTAACAAACTGATCATAAAGGACGGGCCGGAGACGCAGCTCGGTTATGAGGGCTGTCACCTTTATAAAATAAACGGAAAATATTATGCTTTTTTCATTCACAGCCTTCCTGACCGATGGCTAAGGGTCGAAGCCTGCTTTATGTCGGACAGAATTGACGCCGGTTGGCGGGGCGGGGATGTAATTGTCGATGATTTTGACAAAACAAGCGGCGTCGCTCAGGGAGGATTAGTCGATACGCCGGACGGCGATTGGTACGGCGTAATATTTGCGGACCGCGGCGCAGCAGGCCGAATCCCGAATCTTATACCTGTTCATTTTGCGGATGACGGATATCCCGTCTTTGACAAGCCCCAAAAGGAAGTCGAATGCAAAACTACTCGTCCGGATTATGAATATGCACCGTTGTGGGTGAGTGATAATTTTTCAAATGATAAGCTGAACGGTGCGTGGGAGTTCAACCATAACTTCGTAAAAGAACATTTCCGCGTAGGAAAAGGGCTTGAGATAGACGCGCTTTATGCGAAAACATTTGACTTTGCAAAAAATACTCTTACCCAGAGAGCACTTTGGCCGGCTTGCAGCGCTGAGGTCACGGTCTGCGCAAGGAATCTTGAAATCTGCGGCTATGCCGGAATCGCCGCCCTGCAATATCGCTACGGTGCTCTCGGAATTGAGCGCACCGAGACCGGATATGAGCTTGTTTTGAGACTTCGGGATGACGGCGAAGAATATGTCGCTGAATGTCTGCCCCTAAAAACCGACACAGTGAAACTAAAGGTTTCATATACCTTCGGACCTGAAACGGATTTTGCGGAGTTTTATGCATATATTGACGGCAAATACAGGCAAATCGGCGGACGGCACCATATGACATTTGATCTAAGGCACTTTACCGGCTGCCGGTTCGGTCTGTTTTGCTATACCTCGGGCGAAGAAAAAGGGTATGCAAGATTCAGCGACTTCCTATACGAGGATGATATGAGCAAAGGGGAAAATATCTATGAAAATCAGAGCAACAAGAGATAGTGTGTGTATGGGAGACGATTGTTCCGCACCGCATGAGTTACACGGTTGAAGTTGACTGTACAGATGAGTTCGCACAAAATATCAGTGAAATTCATTGCCGGCATTATTACGATTATGAGTTCGGAAACAAATATCCTGACGGCGGTTCGCTGCTTGAAAAAGTCAAGAAAAGTCTGCAAGTGAAATAGTACTGGGAGAATTAAAAAATGTTCGAATACTTAGATGAGTTTATACAAGATAATGAAGATGACATAATTATTACGGGGGGGATTACAGAAGATAGGATACATGTTTTGGAAGATAAACTTGAGTTAGAATTGCACAAAGAAATAAAGGAATTTTTATTACGCTATGGAATTATTATGGGATATGGCGTTGAAATTTTAGGGTGTGGAAAGGGCAGCGAATCATCATTAGTAAGAGAAACTCAGAGATTTAGAGAATTTGGTTTGGAAAAGGAGTATGTTGTAATTAGAAATGTGGATGAATGGATTTATTGCCTGAATAATAAGAATGGAAAAATATCAAGCTGGGATAGAAATGAAAAAAAGCATCTGTTGAAAGGGGATAGTCTCGAAAAATATATTCTTGATGAACTGATGGATGCGAAAGAGGAATGGGATTAAATGACTTGCCGAGTATCAGAAACATTCATGGTCTGGTAGTGCGAAAGATGGCTTTGCTGAGTATATGAATACCAGAGCAGCTACAGATCGATCGGTAAAAGAGACGATAGAAAACTATTCAAATTTGACTGAAGCAGCGCAGAGTTGTGCTTTAAAGGAAGTGGATTAACGTGGATTATATAGGGTTAAGTAAAGAAATTTCATATGCACTTCGTCATGCACCATGGGAATATGAATTGGAAATGGACGAAGAAGGATGGGTTCCGGTTGAACAGCTTTTAGAGGCATTGCATAGAACCGTGAAATGGAGCAACATCTGTGAAGCAGATTTGAATGAGATGATTGAAAAATCGGAGAAGAAACGCCATGAACTTGCAGAGGGGAGAATCAGGGCATTTTATGGACATTCAATACCAATGAAAATTTTAAAAGAAGAAAAGATGCCACCAGATGTTTTGTATCATGGTACAGCAAGGCGTTTTTTAGAATCAATCAATGAAAATGGTTTATTACCTCAGAGCAGGCAATATGTTCATTTATCACAGGACATTGAAACTGCTGAAAATGTGGGAAAGCGCCATGATGATAAGCCATGCATATTAATCATTGATGCAAAAACTGCATGGAATGACGGAATAAAATTTTACTTTGGCAATGAAAAAGTATGGCTGGCAGATGCAATACCCAGTAGATACATCAGAAAAATGCAATAATTTGATAAAAGAGAAGGAGAATTTAGGATAGGAGAATATGATAAAATGTCGATCATGGAGAATTGCAGAGCACAAAATCTGATATTACAAAGAAAAGTTCAAGAAGAAATAGAAAATGTCAAACAAGGAAAAAGCAAAAGGAGCATTGTACAGCTGCAAACTATATTAAATGAGCTAAAGAATGCAGAAAATGTGCAAGGCTTCATTTTTAGTTTTCCGAGAATAATAATTGATTCATGGGATTATTCTGATAAGTTAGGAAGGGAATTAATGGAGTATACAGACTTATACAAAAAATGGAAATTATAATCCAATATTAACATTGAATGAGTGTATTGTACTGTTGATATTTTACATATTTGATACTGCTTATACGGTAAAAAAGATCCATCTGCCAGGCAGGAGGTATTGGTTTGGAAAATAAAACTATTGCAGTAAAATCAAGAAAGAATAATTACACATATATGATGCATGAGAATAGTATTGTTGCCAGTGGTGCAGATAAAGAATATACGATAGAACTGCCACACAAAGATAATATTTTGTGTTTTTATGATATGTATTATGTTGACAACGATTTAGTGGTAATCATAGCAGCCAGAGGAAGTTACGACATCAGATATGAATTAGACGAGCAGAACTTAATTTTAAAAGAAATCGCATATACAAAATAAATGATTAAAAAAATAGTAACGTGATATAATGAAAGGGTGATTGCTTTGGCTTGCGCTTTAGACACTAACCAATATTGAAACAGTGAAGGGAGAGGACACAATGAGAACAGTACCGGAAAACAACAGTTTAAAAGCAGAGATCAAAAAGCTATTGGCGCTATGTAACAAAGATGAGAAAAAGGGCGAGAGAAGAAATTATTTCAATGAACCTGTTGCCGAGGAAGAAATGACAAATTGGGAGGAGAAGAACGGAGCAAAAATACCGGAATCGTATAAAGAGTGGCTCAGATTTTCGGGGAAATGCCGTATAGCAGGCAATACGGCAACATTCTGGGGCCCAAGTGAATTTCATTCCGACTATGTGCCGGAAGGCTTGGTCGTGATCGGAGAAATGATTGGCGACGGAGAGGTCGTGTGCTTTTCAAAGAAGGAAGGCATTTTTGCACGGGTATCCGAAGGAAACACAGAGGAGTTTGACGATTTCAGGGGTATTCTCAAGAAGATAATAAAATTGATGGACGATAAACCTATCTTATCGGACGAAAGATATTTGGAATTGATGCAGAAGCGCAGAGAGAAGGAGAGGGAGAAAAATAATAATGCATAATCGGTCGAAAAATAAAAGTTTATGCATTTGAGTGCAAAAAAATGAAAAAAGACAACACAATTGACATGAGCCGATATCGGTATTGTCCGGAGGACAAGAGAAAGCTGGAGCTTGACGCCATCTTCTTTGAGATGAAGGATTTTCGGGCATGGTACATTATTTCTATCCCCGTCTGGGCACTGTGGGGCATTATTACGGCCGCTGTTTTGGCGGTCTATCTGACGGAGGGCGCAACGGCAGCAGAGTGGGCCGTGGGGCTTGCGATTATTTTCGGCTTATTTTTGATTTTGCTGGGAAGCATTCCTTTTATAAAGTACATGGCCAAAAAGCCGGACCGGTATCTGAAAGAACGCCTCCTTGCGAATGCAAATACATATCTGTCGGAACCTTTTGTGCAGTCTCATATTGGGGAGGATTATTTGGAACAGATACAGGCAGACCTGTCGAAAGGTCTGCGTTTCCTGAAGAAGCACAATCTGGTCATTTCAGAACAATACATTTTCGGTTCCGTAAAGGAGCAGGGACTTGATCCCGTTGCAATACCTAAAGAGCAGATTCAGGAGATCGCGTATGCGATATATAATCGGCCGTTTCATACATATGGAATGGGGATTCATTCGGCGATGGTATTGCGGCAGGAATTTTATTTCCGCTTAAAGAACGGTAAGGAGATCAAGGTGTATGTGAACGATCGAAACCACCCTGCGCTGGCGCTGAGCGCCCTGCAGGAGTGCGGAATCAAAATGACCGACGTGTCGAAAACAATTATACGGTAGATCAGTTCAAGGCAGGAGTGCGGAATCAAAATGATCGATGTGTCGAAGGAGAGAAAAGAGAGAGCGTGAGGGAGCGGGCGAAGCGCTCAAGGTGCAGGAGCAAATGGCAAGCGGTAAGGAGAAATCCTTGCCGCTTACTTTTTTTGAAACTTTACATCAATTTTACATGGACACGATAACGGATTTGATGTTTCGGAACCAATATATAACTGTACCCAAAAGGGAAAGAAAAGCAAAGGAGAATTTTAAGATGAAGAAAATTTTGACATTAGCTCTCGCCGCTGTTCTGGCGGTATCGGTGCTTGCAGGCTGCTCGTCGCAGCAAAAGGGCGGAAATGTTTCCACCGACGGCTCTACCTCGATGGAAGAAGTGATCGGCGTTCTGGGAGAGGCATTTCAGGAAAAGTACAGCGGGTTGACTTTTACCTATAATCCCACGGGTTCCGGCTCAGGGATTCAGGCCGTCAAGGAGGGGCGCTGCGACATCGGCCTTTCCAGCCGCAGTCTGAAGGAAGAAGAGAAGGCAGACGGCCTTAAGGAAACCGTTCTTGCAAGTGACGGAATTGCCGTGATCGTGAATCCGAAAAACAAAGTGAGTGACCTCGATGTAGAGACGATTGCAAAAATCTATACGGGGGAGATCACAAACTGGTCTGAGGTCGGTGGAAATGATGCCGAGATCGTCGTGATCGGGCGCGAAGCAGGTAGCGGAACAAGGGACGGCTTTGAATCCATTACAGGTACGGAGGACGCCTGCAAGTATCGTCAGGAGCTTACATCGACCGGCGATGTGATTACTACGGTATCCCAAAATCCGGACGCAATCGGATATGCCTCACTCGCCGCTGTAAACGACGGGGTAAAGGCTCTTTCCGTAGGCGGTGTTTCGCCCAGCGAAGCGACGGTCAAAGACGGAAGCTATAGTATTCAGCGTCCTTTCGTGCTGGTCACAAAGGAAGGCGCGGAGCTTTCCGATGCGGCGCAGAAATTCTTTGACTTTGTGACATCGGACGAAGCGGCGCCCTTTATCTCACAGGCCGGCGCAGTACCGGTAAATTAACCCTCGCGGCAGTAAAAGGACATTGACCGGTGGCGCTCAATCACCGCCGGTCTTTCCGAAAGTAAGGAGCGCGAAATGAGAAAGCAAAAAGCGTTTGAGGATTTCGTTCACGGAATATTTCTGATTCTTGGTCTGGTCACGGTGGGCTGTGTGCTGCTGATCACGCTTTATCTGGTTATCGCAGGAATTCCCGCGATTCGCAAAATCGGTATTTTGGATTTTCTGTGCGGCACAAAGTGGGCTTCCACCGCAAAAGAACCGTCCTACGGGATACTGCCGTTCATTCTGACAAGCGTTTACGGCACGGCGGGTGCAATCCTGATCGGCGTACCAATCGGTTTTTTGACCTCGGTCTATCTGGCAAAGCTCGCCCCTGCCAAGATCAGGACGGTCGTATCGGGAGCGGTCAGTCTTTTGGCAGGGATTCCGTCTGTTGTCTATGGCCTTATCGGAATGATGGTGCTTGTCCCCGGTATCCGAGGGCTGTTCCGTGTTCCGGACGGAGCAAGCCTCCTGGCTGCAATTATTGTGCTGGCGATTATGATTCTGCCCTCTATTATCAATGTCTCGATCACGGCTTTAGAGGCCGTGCCGAAGGAATATGAAGATGCTTCGCTGGCACTTGGCGCCACGCCTGTGGAAACTTATTTTAAGGTTTCGGTTCCCGCGGCGAAAAGCGGGATCGCCGCAGCGGTGGTGCTGGGGGTTGGGCGAGCGATCGGTGAGGCGATGGCCGTTATGATGGTGTCCGGCAATGCGCCGAATCTGCCAAAGCTATTCGGGAGCGTCCGCTTTCTGACCACGGCGGTGGCAAGCGAAATGTCCTATTCCGGCGGCCTCCAGCGACAGGCACTCTTCTCGATTGCGCTGGTACTGTTCCTGTTCATTATGCTGATCAATGCGGCGCTGAATTTCTTTTTGAAGCGCAGTAAGGAGGAATGAAGCGGTGAACGGTCAGATTGGTATAAGGCGGAAAATAAAAATCGGTTTATTGCGGGCGGCGTGCGGGCTTTGTGCCGTTTTCACCTGTTCCCTTACGCTGTTTCTCCTGGTCTATGTACTTGTGAAGGGGATTCCGAATATCTCATGGGAGCTGCTGTCCACAAAGCCGAGTTATCTTTCCGGTAAAATCGGTATCCTGCCGGATATTCTGAATACGGTCTATATGATTGCGGCAACGCTTGTCTTTGTGCTGCCGCTGGGCGTGGGAGCGGCGGTCTATCTCACGGAATATGCGAAAAATAAGAGAGTAGTCGCCGCGATTGAATACGCAGCCGAGACGCTTTCCGGAATCCCGTCCATTATTTACGGTCTGGTGGGTATGCTGTTCTTTTGTCAGTTCCTGAATATGCAGACCTCTCTTCTGGCAGGCGCATTGACGCTCGTGATCATGAATCTGCCGACCGTTATGCGCACAACGCAGGAAAGTCTGAAAACGGTGCCGCAGTCCTACAGGGAGGGAGCCTTCGGACTGGGAGCCGGGAAATGGCGTGTGATACGCACGGTCGTTCTGCCGGGCTGCATAGACGGCATCGTCACGGGCTGTATCCTGTCTGTGGGGCGTATTCTCGGGGAATCGGCGGCGCTCTTGTTTACGGCGGGATTTGCTCATGCACTAAACGGATTTTTGAAAGGACTTGGAAGCGCCGGGGCAACGCTGACCGTCTCCCTTTATGTCTATGCGAAGGAGCAGGGCGAGTTTGGTGTAGCTTTTGCGATTGCAGCCATTTTGATGATACTTACACTTCTCGTAAATCTCCTTGCTGCGCTCGCAGGGCGCTGGTTCAAAAGGAGGCAGAAACTATGAGCGATATTATTACGGTTCGGGACTTAAATCTTTGGTACGGCAGCGTACAGGCGCTCCACCATGTCAATCTGAATATTCCGGAAAAGGCGATCACGGCGCTGATCGGTCCGTCCGGCTGCGGGAAATCCACCTTTTTGAAAACGCTGGATCGAATGAACGACCTGATCCCCGGCGTGAAAATAACAGGAGAGGTCTTCTACAGGGGAAACGATATTTTTGCGCCCGGCGTAGATGTGGGTAATCTGCGAAAGGAAATCGGTATGGTCTTTCAGAAGCCGAACCCGTTCCCTATGTCGGTCTATGACAACATCGCCTACGGGCCCCGCACCCATGGAATCCGCGCCAAAGCAAAGCTGGACGATATTGTAGAAAGGTCACTGCGGGACGCGGCCATTTGGGACGAAGTAAAGGGAAGGCTTAAAAAGAACGCGCTGGGGCTTTCCGGCGGGCAGCAGCAGCGCCTTTGTATCGCCCGTGCGCTGGCAGTGGAGCCGGAGGTCCTTTTAATGGACGAACCGACCTCGGCGCTGGACCCAATCTCGACCTCAAAGATCGAGGAACTGGCGATGACGCTGAAAGAAAAGTACACGATCATCATTGTCACCCACAATATGCAGCAGGCGGTACGCATTTCGAATCGGACGGCGTTTTTCCTTTTGGGGGAGCTCATCGAGTACGGGGATACGGAAACGATCTTCGCAGGCCCCGCCGACCGCCGCACCGAGGATTATATCACAGGGAGGTTTGGATAATGAGAACGCGATTTGACGAACAGCTTAATACGCTGGGACAGGAGCTCATCAAGATGGGAGCGCTGTGCGAAGAAGTGATTTCTCTGGCGGCTTCCGCCCTCATCGAGAAGGACGATGCGCTGGCGGCGAAGATCGCGCCGCTCGCTCAGACAATAGACGAAAGGGAACGGCAGATTGAATCCATGTGCCTGCGGCTTTTGCTGCAGCAGCAGCCGGTGGCGCGGGATCTGCGGCAAATATCGGCCGCTTTAAAGATGATAACGGATATGGAACGGATTGGGGATCAGGCGGAGGATATTGCGGAAATTCTGCCGTTTCTGAATGACAGAACGCTGCCCGAGCATATCAAAATTCGGGAAATGGCAAAGGGAGCCTCTAAAATGGTGACGGATAGTGTGGACGCCTATGTGAAGCAGGATACTTCCATAGCCGAGGCGGTCATTGCTTCCGATGACATTGTGGACGATTACTTTATTGACGTGAAAAGCAGTCTGATCTCTCTGATCGCACAAAATCCTACCGAGGGTGAGTATGCCCTTGACCTTTTGATGGTGGCGAAATATTTTGAGCGGATCGGAGATCACGCCACGAACATCGCCGGCTGGGTGCTGTTTTCCGTGACCGGAGAAAAGAGCATAAAGCCGCCGAGAAAAGCATAAAGCAGGAGGAACATAAAGCAGCAGCCGGATTGAAAAAGTGCAAAATTATGCTATAATAACATCGGTTTTTGCAGGCAGTTTTTTGCCCGGCATTTCTCCCCAAAAGGAAGGTGGAACGCATGATATTCTGTGTAGAAGACGATAACGGAATCCGTGATTTAATGATATATGCCCTGAATGCCGCAGGCTTTGAGGCAAGAGGCTTTTCGGACGCGGCGTCGTTCCTTGAGGCGCTTCGCGAGGAAAGACCGGAGCTGATACTTCTTGATATCATGCTTCCCGGCGAGGACGGCATCAGTATTTTGAAACGGCTTCGGTCAGACGGAAATTCGGTGCCGGTCATCATGGCTACTGCAAAAGGAACCGAGTATGATAAGGTGATCGGGCTTGATCTCGGTGCGGACGATTATCTTGCGAAGCCCTTCGGCATGATGGAAATGGTGTCCCGTGTAAAAGCGGTACTTCGCCGCACATCGCAGTCCTCCCAAAGTGAGCTGTTATTACACGGCGGAATACAGATGGACACGGCAATGCACAGGGTGCTCGTCGATGGGGAACAGGTAGAGCTTACCTTTAAAGAATACGAGCTGCTCCGAAAATTTATGGAAAATCCCGGGCGGGTGTTTACCCGCGACCAGCTTCTCACAAGCATATGGGGCGACGCTTACATAGGGGAGACCCGCACGGTGGACGTCCATATCGGTACGCTTCGGAGCAAGTTGGGACGCTGCGGCGACTGCATTGAAACCGTACGGGGCGTCGGTTATCGGCTGGGAACACATGTCGGAAGGGGGAGTGATACATGACAAAACGAATTTTCAGATCCATCTGTCTTGTTGCGATTGCAGTTTTTGCGGCTTCCGTGACGCTCTTTCTCGGCGTACTTTATGATTATTTTGGAAATGTGCAGCAAAGAGGGTTAAAAACGCAGACCGAGCTGGCCGCACAGGGCGCCGAGGCTGTGGGCGCGGCCTATTTTGAAGGACTTTCCCCGAAGGGATACCGCGTCTCGTGGATCAGTGCGGACGGAAAAGTGCTTTACGACAGTGAGGCGGACTTTTCTGAAATGGAAAATCACCTTGCCCGTGAGGAAATCAAGGAGGCGCTGGAATCCGGCTACGGAGAGAGCTCCCGATATTCCGTGACGTTGATGGAACGCACACTTTACAGCGCAAAAAGGCTGTCCGACGGAACGGTAGTCCGGCTCTCCGTTGCGCAAAGCACGATTCCCACGCTGCTTCTTGGAATGACGCAGCCCATCATCATTATCATTGTGATTGCCGTCGGAGTTTCCTTCTGGCTGGCACACCGTCTTTCCAAGAACATTACCGCGCCCTTAAATCGGCTCAATTTGGACGATCCGCTGAACAACGAGGGATATGACGAGCTGTCGCCGCTTCTGCGCCGCATCGATGCCCAGCAGCGGCAGATTCGGGAGCAGGAAAGGGAGCTTCGTCAAAAGCAGGAGGAATTTGAAGCCGTCACGGAAAACATGGCCGAGGGCATAATTCTTCTGAATACGAAGGGTGTGATTTTGGGGATCAACCGAGCCGCGAGCGACCTTTTCGGAGCGGCCGGCGACGCCATCGGCAAACACATTTTATCGGTCAATCGAAACATAGAACTGTCGGAGCTTCTTGCGGGAGTCGAGAACGGTGCGCGGGCGGAAAAGATCATAGACTTGAACGGCGGGAAATATCAGCTCGCGGCCAGTCCGGTCAGAGAGAGCGGTGCGGTTTCCGGCGCCGTGCTTCTCATGCTTGACGTTACGGAGAAAGAGCAGGCGGAACAGATGCGTCGGGAATTTACGGCGAATGTGTCCCATGAGCTTAAGACGCCGCTGCACACTATCGCAGGGTGCGCGGAGCTTCTGGAAAACGGCATGGTGCGCCCCGAAGATACGGCAAGATTCTATTCTCAGATCCGCGGGGAGGCAGGACGCATGATCGCTTTGGTGGAAGATATTATTCGCCTTTCCCATTTGGACGAGGGCGCGGAGGAGATGAAGTGGGAGCGCGTCGATCTCTATGAACTGGCATCTGAAGCGGTCAATTTCCTTGCCAATGAGGCGAAAAATGCAGGTGTTCTTGTCAGCGTCGAGGGAGAAAGTGCTGTGGTGGACGGCGTACCGCAGCTTCTGGAAAGTATTGTCTATAATCTCACGGACAATGCGATCAAGTATAACCGACCGGGCGGGAGAGTCACCGTCACCGTAAAAAGCGCTCCCCAGTCCGTCTCCCTGACCGTCTCCGACACGGGGATAGGGATTCCGCAAGAGCTCTGGGAGCGCATTTTTGAACGCTTCTACAGGGTGGATAAGAGCCGTTCCAAGGAGCTTGGCGGTACCGGCTTGGGACTGTCTATCGTCAAACACGCAGCCCGTCTGCATGATGCGAAAATCGAGCTGCAGAGCGCAGAGGGCGAAGGGACGACCGTTACCGTTCTTTTTCCGAAAGCTCCGACCGGTACACCCTGTAGGAGTAGAGGAGAGTGACCGCAGCGGCGGCCAGCACAAAAACGAGCAGCAGAATAACGGCTGCGGCTGCCTGGAAGAGAACGGCCGCAAGGATCGTGAGGATTCCTGCAATCATCATGGCCGCGGCGCCAAAACGATTGCTCTTTCGCCAGGTGGTATCGTTATACATGCTGAAGCTTATCCTGACGCCGGCCACGTGGTTCTTTCTCGTCTTTGGCATGTAATTTCCCAGAAGAATGAGCATTGCGCCCACCAGAATACAGGAGACCCTTCCCATATCCACATGGGCCCGTGAGGCGTTTGAAACGGCTTCCGTATATGCGCTGTACAGAATAAAGCCCTGCATGATCGTGAACATGGCTGCCATGGAAATTCCGACGATTTTCAGGACCTTCCCGTTGGACAAGGCTTCCGCCCGCTCTTTTTCGGTCGAAGCTTTGTCTGCTTTTTTCTCGAAATGCGCGATGAACAGGTGCCAATGCAGCGACAGAAGAAGGATAACGGCGGGGAATAGGAGATTTTCGTATTTCGATCCCCATCTGTCGATATTTCCCGCCAGATCGTAGTGCATCGGTACGGAGTCCGGCATGAACTGCAGTACAATGGCCGTAAGTACAAGTGAAAGAACAGAAATTGTCCACATACATTTCTTCATTTTTTGCTTCCTCCAGATTGTTCCACCCACAAGATCAGTTCGTCCAATACGGTGGTGTTGATCTCATAATACACGAAATTTTTGCTCTTATATTCCATGACCAGATCGGCATTTTTCAGTAATTTCAAATGATAGGAGAGGTCAGAAGGGGAAATCTGCAGCTGCTCCGCGATCTCTCCGGCGCTTTTCCTTTCGTTCCGAAGCAGCACCAGAATATCTCTTCTGCGCTTGTCGGAAAGGACTTTAAAAATATTTGTCTCACTCATGTTCCGTGCACCCGTCCGCATACCTATTTCAAATTTTCTTTAAATACATACTAGCATTCGTGCGAACCTGTGTCAATAGTATTTCAAAAAAATTTTAAATACTTGGATAAAATAAAAATGGCATATTTTTCCGGTCTTGTCCATATACTGTTAGAAAGGAATGACGGCTGAAAGTCTGCGGGGATTGAGCCGTCTAGCCTGTGAAAGGAGACAGCATATGGCAAGAGGACAACGCAAGACCATTGACGAGAAGATCGCCGCGAAGCAGGAATTGATAGAGGCCCTGATGACCCGTGTGGAGTCGGAGCAGCGCGAACTGGAGGAGCTCTACGAAGCGAAGCGGCGCAAGGAACTGGAGGCGGTCAGCGACCTGATCGAGGAGTCGGGACTTACCACGGAGGAAGTGACGGAGGCGCTGCAGCAGTACTTAGATGCCCGTGATGAGACGGCATGATAAGACCAAATCAAAAAAGACCGAAACGACAACAACGTTGCGGTCTTTTTGTATCCTGCAGCCTTTTCCCCGTACTATATCAAGTTTATCGTAAATATGAGCTAAAGCAGTGAATCTGTCACTCCATATTTTTTGCGGCTGTAGAGAGCATCAGCTTGATGCGGTTCAGCTGGTTCACCTCGCTGGCGCCGGGGTCATAGTCGATGGCGACGATGTTGGACTTGGGGTAGGCCTTCCGCAGGGCCTTGATGACGCCCTTGCCCACCACGTGATTGGGAAGACAGCCGAAGGGCTGCGTGCAGACGATATTGGGTACGTCGTCATGGATCAGCTCCACCATCTCGCCTGTGAGGAACCACCCCTCGCCGGTCTGATTGCCGATGGACACAATGGGCTCCGCAAAGGATACGATCTTGCGGATAGGGGTAGGCGGCGTAAAATGTCTGCTCCTTTTGAATTCCTTTACCGCGCTGCCTCGGATCAGATGTTCTATCGCCCAGATGCCTATGCTGCATATTTGAGCCGCCTTTTTGCTGGTTCCCAGATGCTCGGCCTTGTAGATCTGATTGTAGAAGCAGTACAGCAGGAAATCCAGAAGATCCGGCACCACGGCCTCCGCGCCCTCCGATTCCAGAAGCTCCACCAGATGATTGTTGCCGGCGGGGGAGAATTTCACCAGGATCTCGCCAACCACGCCCACTCGGGGCTTTTTTTCGTCCCGCAGGGGAACGGCGTCAAATTCTCTTATGATCCGGCGGCACATCTTCTGAAATTTCATGAAATTGATATGCTTTCCGGACACAAAGCGCTGTACCTCCTTCAGCCATTTCTGATGGAGCGCGTCAACGCTTCCGGGCACAGCCTCGTAGGGGCGCATTCTGTACACGCAGCGCATGAAAATGTCGCCGAATTCCGCCCCGATGGCGGCGCGCAGCAGCAGCTCGGCGTTTAAGTGGAAGCCGGGATTGGTCTCGATGCCGCCCAGATTCAGGGAGATCACGGGAATCTGCGCCATATCGGCCTTCTTCAGCGCCCGCCGGATAAATCCCACATAGTTCGTGGCGCGGCAGCCGCCGCCCGTCTGGGTCATGATGATGGCCGTCCTGTTCAGATCGTATTTGCCGGAGAGCAGTGCCTCCATGATCTGGCCCACCACCAGAAGGGAAGGGTAGCAGGCGTCGTTGTTCACATATTTCAGTCCCACGTCCACGGAGTGCTTGTTGTCGTTGTCCAGCACCACAAAATTGTAGCCGCAGGAATTGAACGCGGGTTCAAGGATTTCAAAGTGAATGGGGGACATCTGCGGACAGATGATCGTATAGTTTTTCCGCATCTCCTCCGTAAAGGGCACCTTTTCGATCGCCGCCGAGCGGACGGTACGCGTCTTTTGCATCTTCTCGCGCACCTTGATGGCGGCGAGCAGGGAGCGCACGCGGATTCTTGCCGCGCCGAGATTGTTCACCTCGTCGATCTTTAAGCAGGTATAGATCTTGTCGGAGCCGGAGAGGATATCGTTCACCTGATCCGTGGTCACGGCGTCCAGTCCGCAGCCGAAGGAGTTGAGCTGGATCAGGTCCAGATTATCCACGGTCTTCACATAGCTGGCGGCGGCGTAGAGTCGGGAGTGGTACATCCACTGGTCGGAGACGATCAGCGGACGTTCGGGCCGGCCCAGATGGGAAATGGAATCCTCCGTCAGCACTGCCAGATCAAAGGAGGTGATCAGCTCCGGAATGCCGTGGTTGATCTCGGGATCGATGTGGTAGGGGCGTCCGGCCAGCACGATGCCGCGTTTGCCGGATTCTTTCAGAAAGGCCAGGACCTCCTCGCCCTTTTTCCGGATATCCCTGCGGACATTGTCCAGCTCCTCCCAGCCGGCGGCGGCCGCCGCTTTGAGCTCGGCGGCGGGAATCTCCCGAAATTCTTCCTCCAGAGCCTGAGTCACCGTGTTAAGGTCGCGGAAGGACATGAAGGGATTGCGCAGCCGCATCTTGCCGTTTCCGATCTCCTCCACATTGTTCTTGATATTTTCGGAATAGGAGGTGACGATCGGGCAGTTGTAATGATTGTTCGCCTCGGGAATCTCGTTCCTCTCATAGAACAGCGCGGGATAGAACACGAAGTCCACGCCCTGTTTGATCAGCCATGCCACATGGCCGTGGGCCAGCTTGGCCGGATAGCATTCGGACTCGCTGGGAATGGATTCGATACCCAGCTCGTAGATCTGTCTGTTGGAGCTGGGGGAGAGCACTACCCGAAAACCGAGCTTTGTGAAGAACACGTGCCAGAAGGGATAATCCTCGTACATATTCAGGACGCGGGGAATCCCCACGGTTCCTCTGGGCGCCTGATCCGGCTCCAGAGAGGGGTAGGAGAACAGTCTTTTCAGCTTGTATTCAAACAGGTTGGGCATATGGTTGGGATTTTTCTGTCCGCCGATGCCGCGCTCGCAGCGGTTGCCGGAGATGAACTGGCGTCCGCCGGAGAATTTGTTGATGGTCAGGCGGCAGTTGTTGGTGCAGCCCTTGCACTTGGCCATGCTGGTCTCATACTTTAAAGCGCAGAGCTTCTCGTAGGAGAGCATGGAGGTCTCATAGCCCTCCTCATAGCGGTCTCTGGCGATCAGCGCCGCGCCGAACGCGCCCATGATGCCCGCGATATCGGGGCGAATGGCCTCGCAGCCCGCAATTTTTTCAAAGCTGCGCAGCACAGCGTCGTTGTAGAAGGTGCCGCCCTGCACCACAATGTTGTGGCCCAGTTCCGAGGCGTCGGACACCTTGATTACCTTGAACAGGGCGTTCTTGATCACCGAATAGGCCAGTCCTGCGGAGATATCGGCCACGCTGGCGCCCTCCTTCTGGGCCTGCTTTACCTTGGAGTTCATGAAGACGGTGCAGCGGGTTCCCAGATCAATGGGGTGCTCGGCAAAGAGAGCGGTCTGCGCAAAGTCCTGCACGCTGTAATTCAGGGATTTTGCAAAGGTCTCGATAAAGGAGCCGCAGCCCGAGGAGCACGCCTCGTTCAGCTGCACGCTGTCCACCGTCCGGTTCTTTATCTTGATGCACTTCATATCCTGACCGCCGATATCGAGAATACAGTCCACGTCGGGATTGAAGAAGGCAGCCGCCTGATAGTGGGCCACTGTCTCCACCTCGCCGTCGTCCAGCAGAAACGCCGCTTTCATCAGCGATTCCCCGTAACCGGTGGAGCAGGAGCGCACGATCTTTACGTCGGGCGGGAGCTGCTGATAGATTTCCTTCAGGGAGCGGACGGCGGTGTTCAGCGGACTTCCGTCGTTGCCGCTGTAAAAGGAGTAGAGCAGGGAACCGTCCTCGCCCACCAGCGCGATCTTGGTGGTGGTGCTGCCGGCGTCGATGCCAAGAAAGGCGTTCCCGCGGTAAGAGGCGAGATCGCCTGTGCCCACGCGGTGCTTCGCATGGCGGGCGCAAAAGGCGTCGTAAGCCTCTCTGCTTTCAAAAAGGGGCTCCATGCGTTCCACCTCAAACTCCATCTTGATGTCGGAGGAGAGTTTCTGTACCATTTCGCTCATGGTAAAGGAGACCTCTTCCTTTGCGTTCAGCGCCGATCCGATGGCGGCGAACAGATGGGAGTTGTCCGTGTCAATGATATGTTCCTTGTCCAGATTTAAGGTGCGGATAAAGGCGGCCTTCAGCTCGGACAAAAAGTGGAGCGGGCCGCCCAGAAAGGCTACGTGTCCCCTGATGGGCTTGCCGCAGGCGAGACCGGAGATGGTCTGGTTCACCACGGCCTGAAAGATGGAGGCCGACAGATCCTCCTTGGTGGCGCCCTCGTTGATCAGAGGCTGGATATCGGTCTTTGCGAACACGCCGCAGCGTGCGGCTATGGCGTACAGAGACTTGTAATTTTTGGCATATTCGTTCAATCCGGCGGCGTCTGTCTGGAGCAGGGACGCCATCTGGTCGATAAAGGAGCCGGTTCCGCCGGCGCAGATTCCGTTCATGCGCTGTTCCACGTTCCCGCCTTCAAAGTAAATGATCTTGGCGTCTTCCCCGCCCAATTCGATTGCCACGTCGGTATTCGGGGCAAACTCTTTCAGGGAGGTCGCAACGGCGATGACCTCCTGCGTGAAGGGAACCGCCAGATGATTGGCAAGGGTCAGTCCGCCGGAGCCTGTGATCATAGGATACAGGGTCAGGTCGCCCAGACGGCTGTGGGCCTTTTCGAGGAGACGCGCCAACGTCTCCCGTATATTGGCGTAATGGCGCTCATAGTCCGAGAATAAGATATGGTGTTCCCCGTCAAGAATGGCGATCTTGACGGTGGTAGAGCCGATATCGATACCCAAGGCTGCGTTGGCAGAGCTGTATTCCATGTAAAAACATCCTTCCTGATCTATATGCCGGATAACTTGTGCCGCGTATCCGGACAGAACAATCGACACGGTGCGACACACTTAGTCATTATAGTACACATATCGCCAAATTGCAAATGACCAGCTTATGAAAACTTTATTAAATTACTGATTTTTCTATAAAAAAGGAAAAGCTTGGTTTACTTATGGGAGCCGTGATGATAAAATGTATTCGTCAAAATGATTTTCATGACTGAGATCGGACGGACAGCGGTCAAGACCCTGATGAAAGGAAGATGATCTATGAGCAAGTGGGAGAAAAAATTTGGCAAATATGCGATCCCGAATCTGACGGTGATACTGATTCTGTGCTATGTGGCGGGATATGTGTTGAACCTGGCGGCGCCGGGGGTGCTCAGTTACCTGACGCTGGATCCGTATGCGATCCTTCACGGGCAGGTGTGGAGACTGATAACATGGATCATTTCGCCGCCGTCTTCCTTAAGCGCAGGGGGATTCTTCGGAGTGGATCTGCTGTTCGTCGTCATTATGCTGTTCTTTTATTTCAGCATCGGCACCACGCTGGAGCACGTCTGGGGCACCTGGAAATACAATGTCTACCTGTTCACGGGCATGTTCCTGACAGTGCTGGGCGCCTTTGTGTGTATGGGTATCTACTATATGCTCGATCCCGATCTGCCGCCGGAAACGGCCGCAGTCATCTTCCGGATCGGCTCCATGTTCTTCAGCACCTACTATGTGAACATGTCGATCTTTCTGGCCTATGCGTTCACGTTCCCGAACGCGCAGGTGCTTCTGATGATGGTGATACCGGTCAAGGTCAAATGGCTGGGGGTCATCTACGGCGTGATGCTGCTTTTGGATATGTTCCAGTATTTGGCGGGAGGGCTCTGGTTCGGCGTGGTGGCCATCGGGGCGTCCCTGCTCAATTTCCTGATCTTTTATCTGAAGTCGAAGAACAGTATGCATTTGAATCCCAAGCAGATCAAGCGCAGGGCGGAATTTCGGCATGATATAAAGCGAAATCCCAATCCGCGCATCACCAAGCATAAATGCGCGGTGTGCGGAAGGACGGACGAGGACGATCCCAATCTGGAATTCAGATTCTGCTCCAAATGCAACGGAAATTATGAATATTGCCAGTACCACCTTTTCACGCACGAGCATGTGAAGTGAGACGAGCATGTGAAGTGAGAAGCGTGACGGCGCGGACAAAATTAGTGCCGCTTAAAAAAGGACACGGGGGAAATGATGGAGAGAGAAGTGGTCTTTGCACAGACGCTGGAAAAGGTGCGCAGGCTTGCAAAGGAACAGGGGAATTGCATCGGTGAGGAGCAGGTCAGGGAGGCGTTTTCTTCCCTTGCGCTGGAGGAGGCGCAGCTTCAGATGGTGTTCGACTATCTGACGGCGCACAAGGTGGGAATCGGGCAGCCTTTGGATACGGAAGACGATCTGTCGGATACGGAGCGCGATTATCTAAGGGATTATCTGGAGGAGCTGGCGCTGCTTCCGGTGCGCAGTCAGGGGGAGATCGAGGCTTTGACGATTTCGGCCATGGCGGGCGAGGAGCAGGCGCGGCACAGTCTTGTGGAGGTCTATCTGAAGGACGTGGCGGATATCGCCAGGCTCTATGCGGGGCAGGGAGTGCTCTTAGAGGACCTGATCGGGGAAGGAAATGTGGCGCTTGCCTTCGGCATCGGTATGCTGGGGAGTCTCGAGAGGCCCGACGAAGCCTCGGGAATGCTGATGAAGCTGGTCATGGACAGCATGGAGGAGCATATCCGAGAGAGCTCCGAAAAGGAAACGGCAGGCAGAAAAATTGCGCAAAAGGTGAATAAGGTCGCCGACAAGGCCAGAGAACTGGCCGAAGAGCTGCACAGAAAAGTCACGCCGGAGGAACTGGCCGAGGAGACGGGACTTTCTGTGCGAAGCATCAGAGAGGCTGTGCGCATGAGCGGCAATAAGATTGAGGACATCGAATATGCAGAAGACAGTCTATGAGAATTTCAAATACAGTATGCAGGACGTGAGCAGGGTCTATGTGGGGAGCAAATACACCTTTGAGGAGCTGCTGGACGACGAGGATCTGCTGTTTAAATTCCGAATGATCGTGGAACGCTATATCCTGCCGGAGGCCGACCTGCAGGACACACTGGAGAGCCATCTGTACTACCTTCCCGCAAAGAGCTTTGCGGTCAAGCTGTATCGGCGGCTGAAGGCGCGCATCAAGGTCAGCGTGATAGAGGAGAAGAAGAGCCTGTTCGGAAAGCCGAAGCACCAATATACGGACAGGCAGCTCACCATAGATGAGCTGGTAGGCATGACGCCCCAGGAAAAAGAGAGCTGCGGAATGATCATACAGGAATTGTCGGTGAGCAAGCTGGCGCTTTCCTCTGTTTAGAGCGCCGTGTAAAATGCAGTACAAAATTGGGAATGGAGAATAGTGCAGAAATCATGAAAAGAGTAGAGGAGCTGTCCGCTTATCAGATTTTGGAAAAGAGAGAGATTGCCGACATAGGCAGCATGGGTTATCTGCTGCGCCATAAAAAGACGGGCGCCAGAGTCGTGCTGCTTTCCAATGACGATGACAATAAGGTGTTCTACATCGGATTCAGGACGCCGCCGAAGGATTCCACCGGCGTAGCGCATATTCTGGAGCATTCCGTGCTTTGCGGTTCCAGAGAGTTTCCCGTAAAGGATCCCTTTGTAGAGTTGGTGAAGGGCTCGCTGAACACGTTCTTAAATGCGATGACATATCCGGATAAGACGGTCTATCCGGTGGCGAGCTGTAATCCGAAGGATTTTCAGAATCTGATGCATGTCTATCTGGACGCGGTATTTTACCCGAACATTTATCGGAAGGAAGCTATTTTCCGTCAGGAGGGCTGGCATTACGAGCTGGAGGAAGACACCGGCGAGCTGTCCTACAACGGCGTTGTCTACAACGAGATGAAGGGGGCGTTCTCCTCTCCGGACGATGTTCTGGAGCGGGAGATCATGAGCGCGCTCTATCCGCATACCACCTACGGCTGTGTGTCGGGAGGGGATCCTGATGTGATACCGGAGCTTACCTATGAGCAGTTCCTGGAGTTCCACAGGACCTATTATCACCCTTCCAACAGCTATATCTACCTTTACGGAAATATGGATATGGCCGAAAAGCTGGAATTTATAGACGAGCATTATCTCGCCGCCTTCGATGCGCTGGAGGTGGACTCTCAGGTGGAAACGGAACCCGCTTTCCGGACGCCTGTGAGAAAGGTCAGGGAATATCCCATCAGCCTCGGGGAGAATGTGAATGAGAACACCTTTCTGTCCTGGAATCTGGCGGTGGGAGACAGTCTGGACAGGGAATTATACCGGGCTTTTGAAGTCCTGGACTACGCGCTGTGCTCCGCGCCCGGGGCGCCTCTGAAGCAGGCTCTGGTGGAAAGAGGCCTGGGCAAGGACGTATACAGCATTTGGGAGAGAGGCGTAAGGCAGCCCTATTTCAGTGTGGTGGCCAAAGACACGGGACTGGATCGGGAAAAGGAATTTCTGGAGGTGATACGGGAGGTGCTCACGGGCATTGCGCAGAACGGGGTCGATGAAAAGGCGCTTCTGGCGGGGATCAACTATTATGAGTTCAAATATCGGGAGGCCGATTACGGCTCGCTGCCTAAGGGACTGATGTACGGCCTGCAGGCGCTGGACAGCTGGCTGTATGACGACAGCGCGCCCTTTCTCCATATCGAGGCGAACGATACGTTCGCGGCGCTCCGCAAGAAGGTGGGAACCGGCTATTTCGAGGGCCTGATCCGGAAATATCTTCTGGAAAATCCCCATTCCTGTGTGGTCGTCCTGAAACCGGTAGAGGGACTTGGGGAAAGGCAGGAAGAGGAGCTTAAGAAAAGGCTGGCGGAGAAGAAGAGCCGTATGAGCGAATCCGAGCTGCAGCAGATCAGGGATACCGTGCAGGCGTTAAATGATTTCCGCGAGACGCCGGACCGGCCGGAGGACCTTGCCAGGATCCCGATGCTGAAGAGACAGGACATCGGGAGGGAGGCAGCAAAGCTGGTAAACTGCGAGACCCGTCTGGGGGACACGTTTACCCTGTATCACGAGCTGGCGACCAACGGCATCGGATATATCCGGCTCATCTTCAGGTGCGGCGATATTCCGGGGGAGTATTTCCCTTATATCGGCATTCTGAAGGGGTGCCTCGGACTTTTGAATACGGAGCACTACACCTACGGCGATCTTTTTAATGAAGTCAATATCGTCACGGGCGGCATAGCGCCGGTGATCAATCTGTACGACAATGTGAAGGAGATCGACGACTACACGGTGACCTTGGAACTGAAGACCAAAGTGCTGTATGACAATCTGGAGAGAGCGGTGGAGCTGATGGAGGAGATCCTGCTGACCAGCGATTTCTCCGATACAAAGCGTCTCTACGAGATACTGGGAGAGGGAAAGTCCAGAATGCAGGCGCAGATGACGGAGGCAGGACATATCGTCGCGTCCGGCAGAGCGGCCTCCCACAGCAGTCCGGCCTCGGCGGCGGGAGAAGCCGTCTCCGGCATTGCCTTCTATCGTCTGACCGCCGATCTCGAGTCGCACTTTGAGGAGAGAAAAGCGGATCTGACGAAGACGCTGGAAACGCTCTGCCGCATGATATTCCGTCCGGAAAATCTGATGGTGGATTTCGTGGGAGACAGGGCGGCGCTTACCAGGCTGGAGAAGCCCGTGGCAAAATTAAAGGCGGGATTGTACGGCACCGAGGTGGAAAAGGGAGAGTATCTTCCCGAAAAGGCGCAGAAAAAGGAGGGATTTATGACCTCCGCTCAGGTGCAGTATGTGTGCCGTGCGGGCAATTTCCGCAGGCAGGGCCTGCCCTACAGGGGAGATCTGAAGGTGCTCAAGGTGATGATGGGATATGAGTACCTGTGGG
The DNA here is from genome assembly GCA_947624245.1 of uncultured Acetatifactor sp. Lineage (GTDB taxonomy): Bacteria > Bacillota > Clostridia > Lachnospirales > Lachnospiraceae > Acetatifactor. The sequence continues at coordinate 46,890 of CANQJL010000015.1, forward strand.
TGAACGTTCGGGTGAAGGGCGGCGCTTACGGGTGCATGTGCAGCTTTTCCAAAGCGGGGGACTGCTATTTTACTTCATATCGGGATCCGAATCTGGAGAAGACCGTGGAGGTGTATGAAAAGGCTTCGGAATACGTCAGGAGCTTTACGGCGGACGAGCGCGTCATGACCCAGTATATCATCGGGGCAATCAGCGAGCTTGACATGCCGTTGACTCCGGCGATGAAAGGCCTGAGGAGCCTCAGCTCTTACATGATGGGCGTCACGGACGAATTCCTGCAGCGGGAGCGGGAACGGATACTTGACGCGACGCCGGAGAGCATAAGGGAGCTGGCGGCTTATATCGATGCATTTATGGAGGAAGACTGCCTGTGCGTGGTGGGGAATGCCCAAAGAGTCCGAACGGATGAAAAAATGTTCGACCGTATCGAGAACCTTTTCTGACAGATATCGTTTGATTGTATAGCAAAAGGATTCACGGTCCGGCTTCGGTCCGTCCGGAATGGAGGAGAGGAAAATGAAAAAGAACACAGGTAAGAGCACAGGTAAGAAATTTGGCAGGAAATTTATGGCTGCCGCTGCCGCAGTGCTTGCGGCGGCGCTGCTTGCAGGCTGCGGTTCGGGAGAGGTATCTTATGACAAATCCGAGATGCTGACTCAGCAGGCGGGCGCGGCTGCGGATACGGCGGCGCAAATGTACGAAGGCGAATACGGCATGGAGGCGAACGGCGCAGATTCCGTTCAGGCGCCTTCGGAGGAAGCCGTTTCCGAGGAGACGGGCAGCGGCTTGGGGAGCGGGGCGGCGAGCGACAGAAAGCTGATCCGCACCGTGAACATGGAGGTGGAGACCAGAGAGTATGACACCTTCCTGGATTCGCTGCAGCAGGAAGTGCGCAGCCGCGGCGGCTACATAGAGAATATGGACAGCTATAACGGCAGCAGCTACAGCGGAGGTTCCGGCAGCCGTCACGCAAATCTGACGATACGCATTCCCAAGGACAGTCTGGACGGCTTTCTGGACATGGTGTCCGGCGCGGGAAACGTAGTGCGCAGATATGAGAACGTGGAGGACGTGACCTTATCCTATGTGGATCTCGCCAGCCACAGGGACGCCCTGAGAACCGAGCAGGAGAGGCTTCTGGCGCTGCTTGAGAGGGCGGAGTCCCTGGAGGACATCATCACCCTTGAGAACAGACTGTCCGACGTGCGGTATCAGCTGGAAAGCATGGAGTCCAAACTGCGCACCATAGACAATCAGGTGGATTACAGCACTCTTTCGCTGAATGTCACCGAGGTGCGGGAATTTACGCCCGTGGTGGAGCAGAATGTCTGGGAGCGCATTGCCGAGGGCTTCTCGGACAGTATGGAGGATATCGGGGACGCCGCGGTGGAGATCATGGTATGGTTCCTGGTGAACAGTCCCTACCTGATCCTGTTCCTTCTGTTCTTTGCGGCGATCATCATCATAATTAAGCTGGGCTGGAGAAGCTCCATGAAAAAGGCCGCAAGACAGCGGGAAGCCCAGGAGAAGGCGGCGAAAGAGAAGGAAGCAAGAGAAAAAGAGGCGAAAGAGAAGGCAGCCAAAGAGAAGGAAGCAGAGAAATGACAGAAAATCCATCATACAGATCGGGCTTTGTGACCCTGATCGGAAGACCCAACGTAGGAAAATCCACGCTGATGAACAGGCTGATCGGCCAGAAGATCGCCATCACGTCCAATAAGCCGCAGACCACAAGGAACCGTATCCAGACCATTCTGACCCTCGAGGAGGGCCAGATCGTGTTCCTGGATACCCCGGGCATTCACAAGGCCAAGAACAAGCTGGGAGACTATATGGTCAACGCGGCAGAGCACACGCTGGAACAGGTGGACGTGATCCTGTGGCTGGTGGAGCCCACGGACTATATCGGCGCAGGGGAGCGGCACATTATTGAGCAGCTCAAGAAGGTAAAGACGCCCGTGATCCTTGTCATCAACAAGACCGACACGGTGAAGAAGGAGGACATACTCACTTTTATCGACGTCTACCGGAAGGAGCTGGATTTTCAGGAGATCGTTCCGGTGTCGGCGCTAAAGGGACACAATACCGATGAGCTGGTCAAATGTATCCTGCAATATCTGCCTTACGGGCCTGCCTTTTATGACGAGGATACCGTCACGGACCAGCCCATGCGCCAGATCGTGGCGGAGCTGATACGCGAGAAGGCGCTGCGCCAGCTGGAAGATGAGATTCCGCACGGCATCGCCGTGACGATCGAGAGCATGAAGGAGACGAAGAAAATCTGTCACATCGAGGCCACTATCGTCTGCGAGCGGGAGTCCCACAAGGGAATCGTCATAGGAAAAGGCGGTCAGATGCTGAAAAAGATAGGCTCAGCGGCGCGTTTCGACATAGAAAAGCTTCTTGAAAAGAAGGTAAATCTGCAGCTGTGGGTGAAGGTCAAGAAGGATTGGAGAGACAGTGATTTCCTTCTGAAAAATTATGGATATGACCCGAAAGATGTCTCGGGAGGCGCATAGAAAAATCAATTTTGCAGACCCTAAAATCATGTAAAATACAAACGGATTAGGGGGCACTGCAATGAACTTAAAATACTGGAAGCAGTTTGAGACAAGCGGGAAGGTCGAAGATTATCTGAATTTCGTCTCCATGGAAAAGGGGGAGACCGAGAGAGGGGAACCGACAGAGGAAAGCGGTCATGCAGGAATATATATGGGTGACGGGAATCATACTGAAACAGTCTCCGATCGGGGAGTATGACAGGCGTATCAGCCTTTTGACGAAAGAGAGGGGGAAGCTGTCCGCATTTGCCAAGGGTGCCAGAAGGTCCGGCAGCCGGCTCGCGGCGGCGACCGCCCCTTTTGTTTTCGGCAGGTTCAAGCTGTATGAGGGGAGAAGCTCCTATACATTGGCGGAAGCGGACGTTCAGAATTATTTTGAGGAGCTTCGGGAGGACTACATCGGCGCCTGCTACGGCATGTATTTTGCGGAGGTGGCAGACTATTACACCAGAGAGAACAATGACGAAAAGGAGATGCTGAAGCTTTTGTACCAGTCTCTCAAGGCTCTCTGTGCGCCGTCCCTTCCCGACCCTCTGGTCAGATGTGTCTATGAACTTCGGGCGATCGCCGTAAACGGGGAGTTCCCGGGACCGCCCGCGGACAGGGCGCTGGAGGAATCCACGCTCTACAGTCTGCAGTACATAGTGTCAAGTCCCATCGAAAAACTTTATACCTTTGCGGTCAGGGACTCGGTGCTGGAACAGCTGCGGCAGATCGCGGAAGAATATATGAGACGGTTCGTTGGCAGGGAGTTCAAAAGTCTGGAAGTTCTGCAAACTCTCTGTTGAAAAACCGTCGTGTTTTTGATACAATGGTTTGGCACGGGCAGCGGTATGGGCTGTGCGGCAATGCTTGAAGCAAGGAGTTGGCAGATGGAGAGATTCGTAAAGCTTGCGGCGGCCGTGATTCTGTCGGCGGCAATGCTTTCCGGCTGCGGGCAGGCAACGGTCACGGAAGATATCACAAAAAATACACTGACGATCGACGGCAGGGGCAGGGTGACGGCCTATCTGACGGGAGAGTTCGACAAGGCCTACTATGATCTGTCCGAGCTTGCGTCCATGACCAGGGAAGAAGCGGACGGGTTCAATGCCGAAAGGGGCGATGCGTCCTGCGTTACGGTCGAAAAGGTGGAATTTGCGCAGGAGGACGAAAGCCGCGTGATCGTGGAGTACGTGTTCGACGGGAGCGAAAGCTGTCGGGAATTTCTCGGGGAAGAGCTGTTTTACGGCACGGTCTCGGAGGCGCTGGAGCAGGGCCGCTTAGAGGGCGCGGAGCTGAAGAACGTGGACGACGGAAGCGTGCTTTCCGCGGATATGCTGGCGGAGCAGGGCAAAAAGCACATTATCATTACGGACATGTCGGCGGTCATCTATTGCCCGAGCAAGGTGAGCTGCGTTGGCGGAGAGGCCTTCCTAAATCAGGACGGAAGCGTTGACACTACCCGCACGGAGGGGCGTGTCTATATTCTTTTGAAAAAGTAAGACCGGATAAAACAGCATGTCCGGCCTGTGTGAATACGGCGCGCAGCAACGCGCAGATAGGGAATGCAAATGGAAAAGACACTGGATAAGATCAAAGCGTTGGCAAAGGCGAGAGGCTTTGTCTACCCCGGCTCCGAAATTTACGGCGGTCTGGCGAACACCTGGGATTACGGAAATCTGGGCGTGGAGCTGAAGAATAACGTCAAGAAGGCGTGGTGGCAGAAATTTGTGCAGGAAAACCCGTACAATGTGGGCGTGGACTGCGCGATTCTGATGAACCCCCAGACATGGGTGGCGAGCGGACATCTTGGCAGCTTCTCCGACCCGTTGATGGACTGTAAGGAATGCCGCGCCAGACACCGCGCGGACAAGCTGATCGAGGATTTCTGCGAGGAGAACGGCGTGAAGCTGGACAGCAGTGTGGACGGCTGGACGGAGGAGCAGATGCGGGAATTCATCAAGGAGAAGAAGATTCCCTGTCCCAAGTGCGGCAAACACAATTTCACCGATATCCGTCAGTTCAATCTGATGTTCAAGACGTTCCAGGGCGTGACCGAGGACGCGAAGGATACGATCTATCTGCGGCCCGAGACGGCGCAGGGAATTTTTGTGAACTTTAAGAACGTGCAGAGGACCTCGCGCAAAAAGATTCCGTTCGGCATCGCGCAGATTGGCAAATCCTTCCGAAATGAGATCACCCCCGGTCAGTTTACCTTCCGTACCAGAGAGTTCGAGCAGATGGAGCTGGAATTTTTCTGCGAGCCCGGCACGGATATGGAGTGGTTCAGATACTGGAGAGGCTTTTGCCGCGACTGGCTGCTTTCTCTGGGTATCAAGGAGGATGAGATCCGTCTTCGCGACCACGATCCCGAGGAGCTCTCCTTCTACAGCAAGGGCACGACGGATATTGAGTTCAAGTTCCCGTTCAAGGAGCCCTTTGAGTGGGGCGAGCTGTGGGGCATCGCGGATCGGACCGATTACGATCTGACCCAGCACATCAATACCTCCGGCGAGGATTTAAGCTACTTTGACGATGAGAAGAACGAAAAATATGTGCCTTATGTGATCGAGCCTTCTCTGGGTGCCGACAGGGTGGTACTCGCATTCCTTTGTTCCGCGTACGACGAGGAGGAGCTGGAGGGCGGCGACATGAGAACGGTCCTGCGTTTCCATCCGGCGCTGGCGCCCGTGAAGATCGGCGTGCTGCCTCTGTCCAAGAAGCTGAATGAGGGCGCGGAGAAGATATTTGCACAGCTGTCGAAGAAATACAATTGTGAATTTGACGACAGAGGCAATATCGGAAAGAGGTATCGCAGGCAGGACGAGATCGGAACGCCGTTCTGCGTCACCTATGACTTTGACTCCGAGACGGACGGCTGCGTGACCGTCAGGTTCCGTGACTCGATGGAGCAGGAGCGGGTTGCCATTGCGCAGCTGGACGCATATTTCGCAGATAAGTTCACTTTTTGACAAAGAGCATAATACGGGGTGCAGGGAGCAGACCGGCGGTCTGTTCCTTTGCGCCTCCTTTTATCTGTAAGGGCGGTGCAGGGAGGTTCATATGGGGGCTTCCTGCAGGCTGTGCCGCAGGATAAGTGTGAAAGTCAAAAAGAAGGGTGCATACATGGAAGGGTGTTTACATGATAGTAGGAATTGATTTGGGAACCACGAACAGCCTGATCGCATATTTCACGGAGGAAGGACCGAAGATCATTCCGAACAGACTCGGAAAGAATCTTACGCCCTCCGTGGTCAGCGTGGACGAGGAGGGCAATGTCTACGTGGGGGAGACCGCCAGAGAGCGAAAGAGCCTGTATCCCGACTCCGTGGCGGAGACCTTCAAGCGCAGCATGGGAACGGAAAGGGATTATGTCCTTGGCGGAAAGCATTTCAAGCCGGAGGAGCTGTCCAGTCTGGTCCTGCGCTCCCTGAAGGAGGACGCGGAGCACTACCTGGGCGAGGAGGTCACCGAGGCGGTGATCAGCGTGCCGGCGTATTTTGACGACAAGCGGAGAAAAGCCACCAAGCGCGCCGGAGAGCTGGCGGGGCTGAAGGTGGAACGCATGATATCCGAGCCCACCGCAGCGGCGGTCGCCTACGGACTGTACGATAAGACGCAGGACACCCGCTTTCTGGTGTTCGATCTGGGCGGCGGCACCTTTGACGTGTCCGTTCTGGAACTGTATCACAATATTCTGGAGGTCCGCGCCGTGGCCGGAGATAACTATCTGGGCGGAGAAGACTTTACGGAGGTGATGGCGCGGCTGTTTCTGCAGAAGGCAAAGCTGCAGCTTCAGAACCTGTCGGAGAAAGAGCAGGTGCGTCTGTACAGACAGGCGGAAAAGGCAAAGTATGATATCAGCGACCGGCAGCAGGTGACTATGAGTTTCCTGCACGGCGAGGAGCAGATAGAGGAGACAATTCAGTACAAGGAGTATGAGGAGGCCTGTGAGGAGCTTCTGCAAAAGATCCGCGAGCCGGTGAAAAAGAGTCTGGCTGACGCCAAGTTAAAGCTCGGAGATATCGATGAGGTGCTGTTGATCGGCGGCGCCACCAGACTGTCGATCGTCAGAGATTTTCTGATCAGACTGTTCCGCAAGTTCCCCGATACGCGGATGAATCCCGATGAGACCGTGGCGCTGGGCGCCGCGGTACAGGCGGCAATGAAGGAACGCAGAGCGGAGGTCAGGGAGGTGATCCTGACGGACGTGTGCTCCTTTACCCTCGGTACGGAGGTGGTGGTGGAGTACGAGGAGGGAAGGTTCGAGGACGGAAGATTCTGCCCCATCATCGAGCGCAACACGGTCATTCCCGCCAGTCACACGGAACGCCTCTACACCGTTCGGGACAATCAGGACAAGGTGCGTGTGCGCGTGCTGCAGGGGGAGAGCCGGTTCGCAAGGAACAACCTCTATCTGGGAGAGCTTGAGATCGATATTCCCAAGGGCCCCAAAGGGCAGGAGGCGGTCGATGTGACCTATACCTACGACATCAACTCTCTGCTGGAAGTGGAAGTGACGGTGGTTTCCACCGGTCAGAAACAGAAGCTGATCATTAAGGGACAGGAGAATCAGATGACCGAGGAAGAGATCGCAAAGCGAATGGAGGAGCTCGCCTATCTGAAAATACAGCCCCGCGACTTTGAGGAGAACCGATTGGTCCTTTTGCGCGCCGAGCGCATGTACGAGGAAGCTCTGGGGGACAGAAGAAAAAAGCTGGATCGCTATATCACGGCTTTTGAAGCCGCCCTGAAGCGGGGCGGCCATGATGAGATCGAAGCTGCCAGAGAGGAACTGAACGAGATTTTGGAGGAGGAAGACTGATGAGACCCGTGGGAGAGAAGACCCATAAGAGAGAGCGGATTCTCTTTGTGCTTTATCTGGTCGTGTTTTTCTGTCTGGCATCTGTCATAGCGCTGATGCAGCCTCATCTGGATACCCCGCCCTGGTTCGGCAACCCGCCGGACGAGCCCGGCCGCTATCTGGTGAGCCGCTATATCTGCAGGTACGGGCGTCTGCCTAACGGCTTTGACGAGGAGATCCGTATTTACGGATACGGCATCTCCTATGGATTTTACACCATGCTGCCGTATATCGTGCAGGGGTTCGTGATGCGCTTTGTGAACCTGTTCACGGACTCGGAGCTGATCCTTTTGTACACCGCCCGATTTGTCAACGTAGGAATCGGAACGGCCATGGCGGCGCTGGTCTACGGCATCGGCAGGCGCCTTTTTCAGGAGAGCCGGTTTCGATGGCTGTTCTGTGTGCTGGTGATGTATCTTCCTCAGAGCCTGTTTCTGCACACCTATGCGAACACGGATTCCATGACGATGTTCTCCACGGCGCTTATCGCGTATGCTCTGGTGCGCGCTTACGGGGAGGGATTCACCGTCTTGAACTGCCTGCTTCTGTCCGGCGGCATCATCATCTGCGCCCTTTCGTATTACAATGCATACGGCTGTATCCTGAGCAGCATCTTTCTCTTTCTGCTGTTCTTTGCGGTGCAAAAGGAGGGAAAGCCGCGGTATGACTTCAAGGAGATGCTGAAAAAGGGCGGTCTCATATCGGCGGTGGTACTGCTCGGCATCGGCTGGTATTTCATTCGGAATGCCGTGTTGTACGAAGGAGATTTTCTGGGGCTGGAGACTTTGAAAAAATGCGGGGAGATGTACGGGAATCCGCCCTATTCCAACTCCTATGCCGCGCGGGGAATACCGCTTGCGGATATGCTGTTTGACAATCCTTATTTTTCGGGGCTGATCAACAGCTTTATCGCAGCCTACGGCTCCATGGCAATCTATGCAGGGCTTTGGACATACCGATTTTACAAGCTTGTTTTTCTCACGGGATTGCTGGGAGGACTGCTTCCGCGGAAAAAAGAAGCGGAAGAAAAAGGGCGCGTGAAAAAACTGCTGCTCCATGCCAGCCTGCTTTTGTGGATACTGATGCCCGTGGCGCTCTGCATCTATTACGCCTACACGATGGATTACCAGTATCAGGGACGGTATGTGATGCCGGGCCTGCTCCCCTTTATGTATTACGTGACGGGGGGGCTGAAGCGCTGGGCTGACTTTGACTGGCTTCCGTCAAAGGGGCGGCTGCAGAGCGCTCTGCCGGTCCTGAAAAGGCTGGCCGTGGCGGCCTGTTACGTGACTATAGCGGCGGTGATCCTGTTCCTGTTTTACATGGTTTTTCTGAGGGCGGTGCCGGTGTATCTGAAGATCGGGTATGTACTGCAAATAAATTGACAAGCCACACAGGAGCTTTTATAATAAATTGCGGTGGCTCTTAGGAGCCGCGCTTTGTATATGACAGATGGATTTTGGAGGATAAAGCCATGAAACCTTACGGCGTAAATGAACTGAGAAGAATGTATCTGGACTTCTTTGAGAAGAACGGCCACCTGAAGATGAACAGTTTTTCGCTGGTGCCGCACAACGACAACAGCCTGTTGATCATAAATTCGGGAATGGCGCCCTTGAAGCCCTACTTTACGGGGCAGGAGATTCCGCCCAGACGCAGGGTGACTACCTGCCAGAAATGCGTCCGCACCGGCGATATAGAAAATGTGGGAAAGACGGCGCGCCATCTCACCTTTTTTGAGATGCTGGGAAATTTTTCCTTCGGGGATTACTTCAAGCATGAGGCCATTGCATGGAGCTGGGAGTTTCTGACAAAGGTGGTGGGAATGGATCCGGAGCGCCTGTATCCTTCCATTTACTGTGAGGACGACGAAGCCTTTGACATATGGACGAAGGAAATCGGCGTGCCGGCGGAAAAGATCACCCGCTTTTACCGCGACGAAAACGGAAAGTGCGATAATTTCTGGGAGCACGGCGCAGGTCCCTGCGGCCCCTGTTCCGAGATTTACTATGACAGAGGAATCAAGTACGGCTGCGGCAAACCTGACTGCAAGGTGGGGTGCGACTGCGACCGCTTTATGGAAGTGTGGAACAACGTGTTCACACAGTTCGACAGCGACGGGAAGGGAAACTATACGGAGCTGGCACAAAAGAACATCGATACCGGTATGGGGCTGGAACGTCTTGCAGTGGTGGTGCAGGACGTGGATTCCGTCTTTGACATTGACACCATGAAGGCCATTCGCGACCGTATCTGTGAGATCGCGGGAGTGCAGTATCAGAAGGACGATGCAACGGATGTGTCGATTCGCCTGATCACGGATCACATTCGCTCTACGACCTTTATGATCAGCGACGGTATCATGCCTTCCAACGAGGGCAGAGGCTATGTGCTGCGCCGCCTGATCCGCAGGGCCGCAAGACACGGAAGGCTTCTGGGGATTCAGGACAAGTTCATGGCCCGCCTCAGCGAGACCGTGATCGACGAGTGTAAGGACGGTTATCCCGAGCTGGAGGAGAAGAAGGCGTTTATCCTGAACGTGCTGACTCAGGAGGAGGAAAAATTCAACAAGACCATCGATCAGGGCCTGAGCATTCTCGCCCAGATGGAGGAGGAGATGCGGGCGGCCAAGGTGACGGAGCTGTCCGGCGAGAATGTATTCAAGCTGTATGACACCTACGGATTTCCCACGGATCTCACGGAAGAGATCTTGGCGGAAAAAGGCTTTACCATAGACGAGGCAGGCTTTGGCGTGTGTATGCAGCAGCAGAAGGAAACTGCCCGCAAGGCCAGAAAAGTGACCAACTACATGGGCGCGGACGTCACTGTGTATGAATCCATCAATCCCGCGATTACAACAGAATTCGTGGGCTACGACAGGCTGCAGCACAATTCCAAGGTGACGGTGCTGACCACGGAGACGGAGCTGGTGGAGGCTCTGACGGATGGTCAGGTGGGAACCGTGATCGTGGAGGAGACGCCTTTTTATGCGACGATGGGCGGACAGAATGCGGACACAGGTATCATTACCACCGCAGACGGCAGCTTTGAGGTAAAGGATACCGTGAAGCTTCTGGGCGGAAAGGTAGGCCATATCGGCACCGTGACAAGAGGAATGATCAAGGTGGGGGATATTGCGACACTGACCGTGGACGCCGCAAAGCGATCCGACACCTGCAAGAACCACAGCGCTACCCACCTGCTGCACAAAGCGCTGCGGGAGGTGCTGGGGACACATGTGGAGCAGGCCGGCTCTTATGTGGACGGAGACAAGCTGCGCTTTGACTTCAGCCATTTTGCCGCAATGACAAAGGAAGAATTGGAGCGGGTGGAGGCAATCGTCAATGAGAAGATCGCAGAGAATCTTCCCGTGGTGACGGAAGTCCTTCCCATAGAAGAGGCGAAAAAGACAGGGGCAATGGCTCTGTTCGGAGAAAAGTACGGCGAGAACGTGCGCGTGGTCAGAATGGGAGATTTCTCCGTGGAGTTCTGCGGAGGAACCCATGTCTCCAACACCGGCGTGATCTCTGCGTTCAAGATATTGTCCGAGAACGGTGTTGCGGCGGGCGTCCGCAGGATCGAGGCGCTGACCGGCAACGGCGTGTTCGCGTATTATAAAAAGCTGGAGCAGACGCTGGAGGAGGCGGCAAAGGTACTGAAGGCGACGCCGGCGACGCTGGTGGATCGCTGTGAGCATGTGATGGCCGAAATGAAGAGCATGTCCTCCGAATTGGAGTCCATGAAGTCAAAAGCCGCCAAGGACGCGCTGGGCGACGTAATGGATCAGACCAAGGAGATAAAGGGCGTTAAGCTCCTGGCCGTCGATGTGGCAGGCGTAGACATGAACGGTCTTCGCGATCTGGGAGATCAGTTGAAATCTAAACTGGGCGAGGGCGTAGTGGTCCTTCTGTCCGAGCAGGACGGCAAGGTCAATCTGGTGGCAATGGCCACGGACGGAGCGGTGGCGAAGGGCGCCCACGCAGGCAATCTGATCAAAGGCATCGCGGCTCTGGTGGGCGGCGGAGGCGGCGGCCGGCCCAATATGGCTCAGGCAGGCGGCAAGAATCCCGCCGGCATTCCCGCAGCGATCGCGGAAGCGGCCAAGGTACTGGAGGGACAGATAGGGTAGAACTCGATGAAAAATGTTATGCGGAACAGGTTCAGAGATAGTGAAAAGAGCCAGCTGGTATTTATAAATATTGTGACAATCCTTTCCCTGCTGCTTGTCATTTTTCCGCTTCTTCTGATTGCAAAGTACAACAGGCCTTCGGCGGATGACTGGGGTTATGGTACTAACGGCTATCATGCGTTAATGTCAGGAGGAAATATTTTTGATGTCTTGAAAGCATCAATGAAGACGGCACAGCAGGCTTATCTGGGATGGGATGGCCGCTTTGCCAATGACTTTTGGGATTCATTACAGCCGGGGATATGGGGGGAGAAATATTACGGAATAGTAGCGTGGCTTCTGATAAGTATGTTGATTTTGACAGAAATTTTCTTCTGCAGATATTTCATCTTTGCTAAGATAAAAAAAGAAGAAAACCGATGGGTGTATCTGCCGATTATTGTTCCAATACTTATTATGCAGATACTATATTGTCCCTCTCCCGTGGAAAGCTTTTACTGGTATACCGGAGGAATGAATTATACCTTTGCATTCAGTTTATGGCTTGTATTGTTTACTATATATGTAAAATTAGGTACAAGTGCATATACCGTTTGGTGGAAACGATGGATTGTCTGCATTGCGGCTGGTCTTTTAGCGGGTCTGATTGGCGGGAGTAATTTTGCAACAAGCTTGTCAGCCGTTTTAAGTTTATTCCTTGTTACCGGGGTTTGTGCATTGCAAAAAAAGAAAGCATTTATATATAAAACATTTTATATACCGTTCATTATGGTGGTTAGCCTTCTGATCAGTGTTTTTTCTGCAGGAGGACGTGCGGGAAATGCTAATAGAATAATCGAAACTGGGGGGGGCAGTGCATGCAATCCTGATGTCGCTGGTCCGTTCAGCTACTAACATATACTCTTGGACAAATACTCGTATTCTTCTTATGCTGTTTCTTATCTTACCGTTTATATGGATGGCGGTAAAGAATATGGAAATCCGGTTCCGGTATCCGTTACTGTTCACATTCCTGACATTTGGAGTCTATGCCTCACAGGCGGCACCTACCATGTATGTGGACGGAACTACCGGCGGTGGACGCATGGCGGCAATTCTTTATTACTCTTATATGATCTGGCTGGTAGGAAATGTTGTCTATTGGGCCGGTTGGCTGTGCAGGAGAACGGGAAGATTTCGGGAATATCTTGACAAGACGGTAGAAAAATTAAAAAAGTATCTTGTTGTATACTGCGGCATTGTGGGAGTTATTCTGGCAGCCGTAATTTATCGGTTCGATCTTCGCGATGTATCAAGCTATAAAGCCTATCGCGACTGGAAGCAGGGCTGGGCTGAGCAGTATGCAAAGGAATGGGACGAGCGTATTGAAATTTTGCGGGACGACAGTGTCAAGAAGGTGGAGTTTCAACCGCTTACGGTCTATCCGGAGATGCTCCTGTATACGGATCTGCAGCCGGAAACAGGATATATCTGGGTCAATAGCGCCTGCGCTCAATATTATGGGAAGGAGGGCGTGACGATTACCATGCCCTGATACCGCAGAAGGGAACAGCTATGAAAATGAGAACAGTGAAGAAATTTTTAATGATTATTAATATTGTTTGTGCGTGCATTGTATTCTTTTATGCTTTTCGGCGTGTGAATTTCGGACTAGATTTGGCTGATACAGGATATAACATTGGAAATTACAAGTACATGAGTTTGAAGCATATTGATGCGCCGTGGTTTTTTGCAACGTTGCTGTCAAACGCGATTGGTCATGTGATATGTTTGTTGCCGCTGGGAGATAGATTAATCGGCTTTAATATTTATTCGGCATTGTTGATTGCTGCCATGACGGTTTTGATTGGCCTGTTCTTGAAAAAAGAGATGAAGCTCCCCGGACTTTTAGTGTGGTTTGGAGAATTTTTGGCTTTAAGTCTATATTGGCTTCCTACATCCGTTTTGTATGACTCTTTGTCTTTTTTGTTTAGAGATATTGCTGTTATTTTGCTCTATATAGGTTTGACTCATAAAAGAAAAATATGTCTTTTGGGTGCGGGGGGGTACTTGGCCTTAATATATTGAACAGGATTTCAAATCTTTCAGAAGGTGTGTTGGTTTTTGCAATTGTAGGATATGGTGTGTTGCAGTGGTATGAAGCGTTTTGTGGCAAGAAAATATATAAGACACATACTATTCTGAAAGATACTTGTAAAAACGCGCTATGGTTTTTGGAAGGATATGTGGCTGCTGTCGTATTCTGGATGGTAATCGTTCATTTTTCTTTTGGGTTCAGCGCATATATCAATGGAGCTTTAGGCATATTTGGCATAACGAAAAAAGCGACAGAGTATGGGGTGGCTTTTGCACTAAAATATCTTAGCAGTGAAATGCTGACATATTTTTTGCGGCTATGGCGGATTTTTTTGGGTGGATTTATATGTCTTATTGTCTTTCGGCTGATAGATAGAGTTAGCAAAAAGAAAAGAAGATTGGCAGTATGGGGAGGGTATCTTTTCTGTATAGCTGTCAGCGGATGTATTTTTTATGATTACATGAAGAAGTGTGATTATTTTTCAAATACTCCCAATAGCTATAGCTATATATATGCGCCGGTGTATATGTTGACAATACTGACTCTGGGTGTTGCGTTCATAGATTTATTTCGGGTCAATTATTCTGTTGAAAACAAACTGTTTGGCGGATTGGTTATTTGTGTGTTCTTTCTTTCCACAATAGTCCAGCGGTGATATGTCAAGAGTAAATGGAAATTGTTTTTGAGTTATTTTCATATCATTTGCTGAAAAAAAGGTAACTTTAACAAACCCTGCGTTATCTGCTTTT
>CANQJL010000016.1 GCA_947624245.1 uncultured Acetatifactor sp.
GGGGTGGAGCAGTCTGGAAGCTCGTCGGGCTCATAACCCGAAGGTCATAGGTTCAAATCCTGTCCCCGCTACTCAAGATTTACGAAGAATATTTCTTAAGGACATTTCTTTTGTAAGTCTTAATGCCCAGATAGCTCAGTTGGTAGAGCAGAGGACTGAAAATCCTCGTGTCACTGGTTCGATTCCGGTTCTGGGCATTTTTTCATGCAATTTGGAGTAAAGAATGGTGCTGAGAGGCAGAAATTTCGCCTTTTAGTGCTATTTTTTTATTCCGTTCCATGCTATAATGGTCTTGTTTCAATTAAATAAAGATGCTTAGAGGAAAATATGAAAAGATGAGCGATGATGAGAGAAAGGAAATTACCGAAAAAGTTGAGGAAACGGAATTTCCTGCGAAGGCGTCCGGAAAAAAGGGAAAGAGAATAGCCTTGGCGGTACTTGCTGTGGTCGTGTTGATCGCTGCCGTCTATGGAGGGATAGGAATTTATTACAGGTCCCATTTTTTACCTCATACTTATGTTCAGGTCCTTCCTGCGTTCAATGACATTGATTGCAGCGGTCTGACGGCTGCACAGGCATCTTCTCTTATGGACGAGCAGGTCGGAGAGTATACTTTGACGGTCACGGGCCGGGACTATGCATCGGGAGATACAGGCGTAGTCTTGGGAACGATCATACCGGAAGAGATACAGTTGGGCTTTGATGATTCCTTAAGCTCTGCAAAATACCTTATGGAACAGCAAGGGTGGCTGCTGTGGATTAGAAATCTGGGGTCTTACGACGACCACTATTCCGTGATACAGGGGGTCACTTACAACAAGGAATTGCTGGAGAGTGTGATCAGAAGCTGGGACGCCTGCCAGAGTAAGAATATGGTGATAGCAAAAGATGCCTATATCGGTCCATACTCCGAAGAGGCGCAGGGCTTTCAGATCGTGCCGGAGACAAAAGGGACGGAACTTGATATAAGTCAGGTCCTGGAGGCGATAGAGGAAGCTCTTGAGGCGCACCGGACAAGTTTGGATCTGGAGGAAGCGGGTCTTTATAAAACGGCTGAGATACTGCAGAATGACAGCAGCCTTACCGAGCCGGTGGCGACCGCCAACAAATGGCTGGGCACGAAGATTACCTATGACTGGAACGGTGCGGAGGTAGTGCTTGACAGGGAGACCATTCGGGATTGGATCTCCATTGAGGACGGGGAGGCGATTCTGGACGAAGACGCCGTGGCCTCTTTTGTGAGCGACCGGGCCCGTGAGTATAATACATATGGCAAAAAGAAGAAATTTACTACCGCGCAGGGGGCGGAAGTGACTTTAAACAGCCCGAATTACGGCTGGAAAACAGATGTGACCGGTGAGACGGAAGAATTGGTGCAGTTGATTCGGGAAGGGGCAGTCACGTCCAGAGAGCCCGTCTATTCCAGTGTGGCAAAGGTGAAAAGCACCGAAAACGATATCGGAGATTCCTATGTGGAATTGGACCTGACGAACCAGCATATGTATTTATTTGTGGACGGTATCATTGTGCTGGAGTCGGATTTTGTCTCCGGAAATGTCAGCGCGGGCAATGCCACACCGCAGGGCATCTTCGGATTGAGTTACAAAACTACCGATGCGGTATTGCGCGGGGAGGATTATGAGACGCCTGTGAAATACTGGATGCCGTTTTACGGAAATTACGGTATGCATGACGCTACCTGGCGGGGAGCCTTTGGCGGTACTATTTATCTCAACAGCGGATCTCATGGCTGTATCAATCTTCCCTTCAGCAAGGCGAAGCAATTATATCAATATGTGTCTACGGGATTTCCGGTGGTCAGCTATCATTATTCCGCGCCGGTGACACCTCCGGCGCCGGAAGCGCCGATTCCGGAAACGGCCCCCGAAGCCGTGCCGGAAACGCCTCAGGATCCCGCGGCGGGAGAGCAGCCTGCTGCACCGCCGGCACAATAACAGCGGCGTTTGCAGCCGTCCGAAAAAGAAAGAGGGAAATATGCGGGAAAAGACCACAGGGCGCACCGAAAGGCAGGCGAAGCGCTGGCAGGCGGAGCTGGAGAGCTTTCGGGACAGGAGCAGACAGATCAACAAGGCGGCTCCCGATATCTTGAGCTCTCATAATTTTCATAAGACCAAGCGCCATCTCCAACACGGAAACGTGACCGTGAATGCCCATGTGATGAACGTGGCCCGGCACAGTTTACTGATCAGTGAAAAATTACATATTCCCTGCAATCGCAGGGAGATGATACGGGGCGCGCTGCTTCACGACTATTTTCTCTATGACTGGCACGAGCCGGACAGGAAGAATCCCCACAGGCTGCACGGATTTTACCATCCCGGCACGGCGCTGCGCAACGCTTCCAGAGAGTATCGGCTGACCAGACGCGAGCAGGATATCATTAAAAAGCATATGTGGCCGCTGACCGTGGTGCCGCCCGTATGCAGGGAGGCGTGGATCGTTACAATGGCGGACAAATGGTGTTCCCTGATGGAAACGGTCCGTCTGCACAGAGGACACGGAGTGATTCTGGAAAAACTGAGGGAAGACGGAGTTGAAGCATCTGTTTGATATGCTGTCGGAGAACAGAGACAGCGGAATTTATCCTTACCACATGCCGGGGCACAAACGGCGGGCCTGCGGAAAGCTGGAAAGCGGGCTGTGCGGTATTGATATCACGGAGATAGACGGTTTTGACAATCTGCATCAACCGGAGGGAATCCTGCTTGACCTGCAGCGAAAGGCAGCCGGACTCTATGGGGCGGAGGAAAGTTTTTATTTGGTCAACGGCAGTACGGCGGGCATACTGAGCGCAGTCAGCGCGGCGCTTCCGCAGGGAGGTCATATCCTGATGGCGCGCAATTGCCACAGGTCGGCATACCATGCGGCGTATCTGCGAAATTTAAGGGTATCTTATCTGTATCCGCCGGTCCTTGCATCCTACGACATTTTGGACGGGATACAGCCCCGGCAGGTGAGGGAAGCGCTGAATGCGGAGCCGGATATTCAGGCGGTCCTGCTGGTCTCCCCCACCTATGAGGGAAGGATTTCGGAGATCCGCGCCATTGCTGAGGTCGTACATGAAAGGGGAATTCCTCTGATCGTGGACGAGGCTCACGGCGCCCATCTCGGACTGGCGCATAATTTACATGAAAACAGCTGTATGGCGGGAGCCGATCTGGTGGTTCACAGTCTTCATAAGACGCTGCCGTCACTGACGCAGACAGCGCTGCTTCATGTGAACGGCGACCTGATCGACCGCGGGCTTTTGCGCCGTTATCTGCACATTTATCAGACAAGCAGTCCCTCTTACATTTTGATGGCAAGTATTGACAATGCGATGGATTTTATGGAGCGGAAACGTCAGGAAGCCTTTGAAGCATTCGGGAAGAATTACTCGGAAATGTTGGCCGAGCTCTCGGCCTGCCGTCACCTGCGGATACTGCCCTGGGAGCGGGAACGTCAGGATATCGGTAAGCTGATCGTCTCGGTAAAAGGGACCGGTCTTTCGGGCAAGGATCTGTACGACATTTTACTGCAGAAATATAAATTACAGCCGGAGATGGCGGCGGAAAACTACGTGCTCGCCATGTTCACGGTCAATGACAGCGCCGAAGGGTATGAGCGTATGACTCGGGCGCTGCTTGGGATCGACAGTGCGGCGGACGCCGAAATGCAAAACGGGGCAGCACGCGGGAAAGGGGAAACGGCCGAGAAGGGTATGTTCCCGCAGCCGGTCTGCAAGATTCCCCTGTCCGAAGCGTGGGACATGAAAACCGCGGAAACGCTGCTGCAGGAGTGCCCGGGGCGTTTAGCCGGTGAATTTGTGAACCTGTATCCGCCGGGGGTGCCGCTGCTGGTGCCGGGAGAGGAAATCACGCAGGAAATGTGCAGCCGGCTTGCGGACTATGTATCGCAGGGATTGACGGTTCAGGGAGTCTGTCTGCGTGACGATAAAATGTATATAAGAACGCTTATGACATGTCAGCGGGACATGCTTGGTACTTAGAATCACAGATATTTGAATCTGAAATGAGGAGCAGGATGGGGAAGATAATTTATCTTATGGGAAAAAGCTCCACGGGTAAGGACACTGTTTTCAAGAGGCTGCTTGCAGAGGAAGAGCTGAAATTAAAAAATATTGTGCCTTATACCACCCGTCCCATTCGTGACGGGGAGAAGGACGGTGAGGAGTATTTTTTCACAGATGAGGAAGGCTACCTAAAGCTGAAGGAGCAGGGGAAAATCATTGAGGACAGAGTCTATCACACGTTTCACGGCCCGTGGAGATATTTTACCGCAGACGACGGCCAGGTGCAGAAGGGCGCGGCGAACTATATCATGATAGGCACGCTGGAATCCTATGTAAAGCTGAAGGATTATTTTGGAGCAGACAGAATGATTCCGGTTATGATAGAATTAGATGACGGGATCAGACTGCAGAGAGCGCTGGATCGGGAATTGAAACAGGACCCTCCGAAGTTTGAGGAGATGTGCCGGAGATTTCTGGCGGACAGCGCTGATTTCTCCGAGGATAAGATAAAAGACGCGGGGATCAAGGTACGTTTTCAGAACGATGACCTTGAAAACTGTCTGACAAAGATCAAGGTGTATATAAGAGAACAGTTGGATTATGGGAATCGAGAGTAAAGGGCATGGCCCAAAGGAAGATCCGGACGAAAGGAGGCGGCAGGTTTGGAGATCAAGGTAGGACAGGTGAGCCAGAGCGCACCCATAGAGCAGACGCAGGTAAATCAGCCCGCAGACGGCAATTTCAAATTTATGCTTGCCAGCCACATCGAGGAGGCGGAGCTTCAGGCCAGACTGCAGTCTCTGATGGAGGAGATCACCATGCAGGGAGAGAGGCTCTCCAAGCGGCGCGACGTGAAGGATATGAAGCATTACCGCGGCCTGGTGAAAGAATTTCTGAACGAAGTGGTCACTCATTCCCATTCCTTTACCAGAGAGAACTTTCTGGACAGGAAAGGACGGCACAGGGTCTACGGTATCATTCGTCTGATAGATGAAAATTTGGATCAGCTGGCACAGGAGCTGATGAAGGATGAGAAGGACAATCTGGCGATTCTGAATAAGATCGGCGAGATTCAGGGACTGATCTTGGATATCTTTACATGACAGACATGCAGCAGGCTGGTCTTCCAAAGAGAAAGGTGTGGTATTTATATGGCGGCATTTCAGGATATCATCGGGCAGGAACAGATCAAGGAACATCTGCAGAATGCCCTTTCAAGCGGTAAGGTCTCACACGCTTATATCATCAACGGAGAAAAATCCTCCGGCAAGGAGTTTATTGCCAAGGTGTTCGCTATGGCGCTGCAATGCGAGCGGGGCGGCACGGATCCCTGTCAGGAGTGCGCCTCCTGCAGGCTGGCTCTGGCGGGCGAACATCCAGACATTATCCGCGTCAGCCATGAAAAGCCGAATACCGTCAGTGTGGATGACATTCGTGTGCAGGTGAACAACGATGTGGCAAAGAAGCCCTATCGCGGTCCGTACAGGATCTACATTATAAATGAGGCGGAAAAGATGACGCCGCAGGCGCAGAATGCTCTTTTAAAGACTTTGGAGGAGCCGCCTGCCTACGCGGTGATCCTGCTTCTGACCACCAATGTAAATTCTCTGCTGCCCACGATCCTCAGCCGCTGCGTGGTACTAAATATGAAGCCGGTGGCGGACGAGCTGGTGAAGAAATACCTGATGGAGCAGCTTCAGGTGCCGGATTACAGGGCAGATGTCTGTGTGGCATTTGCCAGAGGCAATATCGGCAAGGCCAAATTGCTGGCTTCCAGCGAAGAATTCGAGAATGTCAAGGCGGAAGCGTTGTCTCTGCTGAAATATATACAGGATATGGAGCTGAATGAGGTCATCGCCGCCGTCAGGAAGATTACGGAGTACAAGCTGGAGATAGGCGATTATCTGGACATCTGCGCCATCTGGTATCGTGACGCCCTGCTGTTCAAAGCGACTCACGATGTGAATCATCTGGTGTTCAGGGAAGAACTGCAGGCTTTGCGCCGCACGGCCCAGCACAGCAGCTACGAGGGGATCGAGACGATACTGAAGGCGCTTGAGACGGCAAAGCGCCGTCTTGAGGCCAACGTGAACTTTGAGCTGACCATGGAGCTTCTGATGCTGACAATTCAGGAGAACAGCTGATCAATAATTGCTGGGTGTCTGCGCCCGGAAAGGATAAAGTGATGAACAGACGTAAAATAGTGATATTTTTCGGAGGCTGCTCCTCTGAGTACAGTGTATCTCTGGAGTCGGCATACTCCGTGATCTGCAACCTGAACAGGGAGAAATACGAGCCTGTGCCCGTAGGCATCACGGAGACCGGAAAATGGTTCTACTTTGGCGGAGAGACGGAGAAAATCAAAGAGGATCTCTGGCAGAAGGATCCTTCCTGCATTCCGGCCGCGCTTTCTCCGAACAGAGGGGAGAGAAAGCTGCTGCTGTTTCGGGAGGGCGGAATCGAGGAGGTGCCTGTTGACGCGGCATTTCCCGTAATGCACGGCAGGAACGGCGAGGACGGCACCATTCAGGGACTGATCGAGCTGGCGGATATTCCTCTGGTGGGCTGCGGCGTGCTGGCGTCTGCCCTCTGTATGGACAAGGACCGTGCGCACAAGCTGGCGCAGCTTCAGGGAATCCGAGTTCCCGCAGCCATTGCGTTCGGCAGGGTACACAATCTGCAGCGAGTGTTGGAATTTGCGGAAAATACAGGATATCCGCTATTTGTAAAACCTGTAAAAGCGGGGTCCTCCTACGGTATTACAAAGGTTCAGGATAAGGAGAATCTCAAGGAGGCCATTCTCCTTGCCTTTCAGTATGATGACGAGGTGATCGTGGAGGAAGCCATTCCCGGCTTTGAGGTAGGCTGCGCCGTCCTGGGCAACAATGAGCTGACGGTGGGCGAGGTGGACGAGATCGAGCTGGCGGGTGGATTCTTTGACTTTACGGAGAAATATACGCTGAAGACCTCCGCTATTCATGTGCCGGCCAGAGTGGACGAGGATACCTCCCGCCGGCTGAAGGAGACCGCAAAGAAATTATATAGAATACTTGGCTGTACCGGCTTTGCAAGAGTGGACATGTTCCTGACGCCGGATAAGGAGATCGTCTTTAACGAGATTAACACGATTCCGGGATTTACGGAGCACAGCCGTTATCCGGGCATGATGAAAGCCGCAGGACACCCGTTTTCGGAGATTCTGGACAGAGTCGTGGAGCTTGCGCTGGAGCGCTAGATTCGGGAGGCTGTCCTGACAGGGCGTCTGCGGCAGCGGGAAAGAGGAAACATGGACACAAAAAAGAGCTATGGCGGACTTGATGTTTTTAAAATGATCGCGGCCTTTCTGGTGGTGGCGATCCACACCTCGCCTCTGCAGTCGTTCAGTGCGGAGGCGGACTTTTTTCTGACCAGAGAGCTTGCGCGTCTTGCGGTCCCTTTTTTCTTCATGGTGACCGGACATTTCGTGCTTGCCGACCGGCTGTGGGGTGAGGAGAAGGATTTCGACTCCGTTCGCTGCTATCTGGGGAAGGTGGCCGCCCTGTACGGCGTGGCCATCGTTCTGTACCTGCCTATCGGTATCTATGCCGGCCACTATAAGGGACTTACGCTTTTCGGCGCACTGCGTATGCTGATCTTTGACGGCACCTTTTATCACCTGTGGTATTTTCCGGCGCTTCTGCTGGGTATCCTGCTGGTGTGTCTGCTGGGGCGTTTCTGTTCCCTTCGCGCGGCCATGGCCGTCTCCGGCGTGCTGTATCTGATCGGGTTGTTCGGCGACAGCTACTGGGGGCTGATCTCCTCCGTGCCGGGCATTTCCACAGTCTATGAGCTCGGGTTCTGGCTCTTTACTTACACGCGGAACGGAATCTTTCTGGCACCCATATTTCTTGTGATGGGAGCATGGATGAAGCAAAGGGCGGAAGAGGTAAAGCCTGTTCCCAATGCCGTGGGATTCGGCGTTTCCTTTGCGCTTATGACGGCGGAGGGATTTATCCTGCGGTATTTCAAGCTGCAGCGCCATGACAGCATGTATCTTCTTCTGCCTGTGTGCATGTTCTTTTTGTACGGACTGCTGCTTACATGGAACAGAAAAAGCATCGGCGCTTTCCGGACGATCTCCACATGGATCTATATCCTGCATCCCGCCGTGATCGTTGTGGTGCGGGGCGGGGCAAAGGCAATCGGCGCCTCTGCCGTTTTGGTGGACAACAGCCTGATTCACTATCTGGCAGTCTGCGTGGGCGCAACGGCGGCGGCAGTTGCGGTCGCGCTGGTGCTGGCACATTTCCGCCGTCCGTCCTTTGAGCGGGACCGCGCATGGATCGAACTGGATATGGCGGCCCTGGCGCACAATGTGAAGACGCTGCAGGGGCTTGTTCCGGAGAATTGTCAGCTCATGCCCGCGGTGAAGGCAGAGGGATACGGCCACGGTGCGCTACTGATTTCAAGGGAGCTGAACAGACTGGGCGTGAAGGCTTTCTGCGTGGCCAGCGTCTCCGAGGGCGTAGAGCTGCGAAAAGGCGGTGTGAAGGGAGAAATTCTGGTGCTGGGATATACTCACCCCAAGCAGTTCGATCTGCTGCGCCGTTACCGATTGACCCAGACGGTGGTGGACTATCCCTTTGCGGAGGAGCTGGAGCGGTACGGAAAGAAAGTGCGGGTACATATTGCGATCGATACGGGTATGCACCGCATCGGTATTCCCTGTGACCGGAGGGACGAGATATATCGTGTCTTTGAAATGAAGAATCTGAAGGTGGAAGGCATGTTCACCCATTTGTGCGTCTCCGACAGCAAAGATGCGGAGAAAATAGATTTTACGGAATCTCAGGGCAAGGCGTTCTTTGCTCTGGCGGAGGATCTGAGCAAAAAGGGATACACATGTCCGAAAAAGCATCTGGCGGCAAGCAACGGCGTGCTGAATTATCCGGAGTTTGCGGGAGATTACGCAAGGGTCGGTATTATCCTTTACGGCGTACAGAGCACGTCGGAGGATAGGAACCGTTCCGGGGCGGCCTTCAGGCCCGTACTGTCCCTGAAGGCCAGAGTGGCCTGCGTGAGGGAGCTCGCCGAAGGAGAGGGAGCCGGTTACGGTCTGGCGTTTGTGGCAAAGCGGCCTACGAAGCTTGCCACGATCACCATCGGATATGCGGACGGGCTTTCCAGAGGTCTGTCTCAGGGGAAAGGCTCCGTGCTGATCCGCGGACATAAGGCGCCTATCGCGGGCAGGATCTGTATGGACCAGACGCTGGTAGACGTGACGGATGTTCCCGATGTGCAGACCGGTGATATAGCGGTGCTGATCGGCCGTTCCGGCAATGAGGTCCTCACCGCCTATGACATGGCAGATGCCTTGGGAACCATCACAAATGAAATATTCACCTGTATGGGTGCGAGACTGACGCGCACCGTGAAGCGCAGATGAAGGATTTGGCAAAGGGTTTTACTGCAAAAAATGTAGCCATTTTAAGAAAACTATGCTAAAATACATAGGCAAATGTGAGTCGGGACAGACCCGACCGAAAAAAAGCGCACAAGCGTAGTGAGGTGTATAGATGACAAAGGTAATAGGAGTGAGATTTCGCACGGCGGGCAAAATTTATTTTTTTGACCCCCTTGCATTTCAGATAAACCGCGGCGACCACGTGATCGTGGAGACGGCCAGAGGGATTGAGTTCGGCACGGTGGTATCCGGAGTAACGGAGGTGGACGACAGCAAGGTCGTGCAGCCGCTGAAGCCGGTAATCCGCATTGCGACTCAGCACGATCTGGAGCAGGAGGCGGACAACAGGCGCAAGGAAAAGGAAGCCTACAAGATCTGTCTGGAGAAGATTCACAAGCATGAGCTTGATATGAAGCTGATCGACGCGGAGTACACGTTCGACAACAATAAAGTTCTCTTTTATTTTACGGCGGACGGCAGGATCGACTTCCGAGAGCTGGTAAAGGATCTGGCGGGAGTGTTCCGCACAAGGATCGAGCTGCGCCAGATCGGCGTCCGTGACGAGACGAAGATCGTGGGAGGCATCGGTATCTGCGGAAGACCTCTGTGCTGTCACAGTTATCTGTCCGACTTTGTGCCGGTGTCCATCAAGATGGCCAAGGAGCAGAACCTTTCCCTGAATCCCACAAAGATTTCCGGCGTCTGCGGCAGACTGATGTGCTGCCTGAAAAACGAGGAGGAGACCTACGAGGAGCTGAACCGCAGACTCCCCAACATCGGAGATTACGTCACCACCGAGGACGGTCTGAAGGGCGAGGTGCAGAGCGTGAATGTGCTGCGTCAGCTCGTGAAGGTAGTGGTCGACGAGGGCGACGAGAAGGAGATCAAGGAATATCCTGTGGAAAAGCTGCAGTTTCGCCGCAAGCACGGCCGAAAAGAGAAGATGGAGCTTTCTCAGGAGGAGATGCAGGAGCTGGAGCGTCTGGAGGAGGAAGAACTTCAGGAGGAGGAGCTTCAGGACATCGACGAACCTGCAAGACCGAACGCACAGAGCCGTCAGCAAGACCGTCATCAGGGCGACAGACGGCAGAGGAACAGGAATCACGAAGACAGAGGACATCAGGACAAGAACCGTCAGCACAGCCGTCACCGTGACGAGCAGCAGGATATCAGACAGCATCAGGGAGGTCACAACCGACATTACAACAGACAGAAGCGGGGCAATGGCAGGAGCAGACAGGAAGGACAAGCAGGACAAAATGACAGTTGAGCTGAAGGGGCGGGAGCGCGTAGATGAGCTGCAGCGGAACGGCTACCGGATCATTCAGGATCCGGAGCGCTTTTGCTTTGGCATGGACGCCGTACTGCTCACGGGCTTTGCCCGCGCCAGGGAGGAGGATACCCTGCTGGACCTCGGCACGGGCACGGGGATCATTCCGCTGCTCATGGAGGCCAAGTATCACTGCGTCCGGTTGACGGGTCTGGAGATTCAGCCGGAAAGTGCCGATATGGCGGCCAGAAGCGTGGAACTGAACGGTCTGTCGGACAAGATCAAGATCGTAACGGGAGATATCAGGGAAGCAGACACAATTTTTCAGTCTGCTTCTTTTGATTGTATCACATGCAATCCGCCCTATATGATCGGGCGGCACGGGCTTACCAATCCGGACGGGCCCAAAGCCATCGCACGCCATGAGATATTGTGTACCTTTGAAGATGTGGCGAGACAGACGGCAAAGCTGTTAAGGCCCGGCGGACATTTTTTTCTGGTCCACAGGCCCTTCCGGCTGGCGGAGATCATGGTCACGCTGGCGAAATATAAGCTGGAGCCCAAGCGGATGCAGCTTGTGTACCCTTATGCGGATAAGGAGCCCAATATGGTGCTGCTGGAGGCGGTGCGGGGCGCAAGGCCCAGAATGACGGTGGAAAAGCCGCTGATCGTCTACAGAGAGCCGGGGGTATATATGCAGGAGATCTACGATATTTACGGATATTGACGGCGGCGGGAAGGACCCGTGACGGGGAAATGAGGAGAGGAGGTGCCGCATTGCCGGGAACGCTATATTTATGTGCCACTCCCATCGGCAATCTGGGAGACATGACTCCGAGGGTGGCGGAGACGCTGCGGACGGTGGACGTGATTGCCGCCGAGGACACCCGCAACAGCATGAAGCTTCTGAACTGTTTTGAGATACATACCCCTATGACCAGCTATCACGAGTACAACAAGGTGGAGAAGGCTCACAAACTGATACAGCAGCTTCAGGAGGGAAAGAACATTGCGCTGATTACAGATGCGGGCACGCCCGCCATTTCTGACCCGGGAGAGGTTCTGGTGCGAATGTGCCGCGAGAGCGGCGTTCCTGTGACCTCGCTGCCGGGCCCGACGGCCTGCATTACGGCATTGACCCTTTCGGGACTGCCTACCAGAAGATTCTGCTTCGAGGGGTTTCTGCCCGCCGACAGGAGAGAAAAGCGTGAGGTGCTGGAAGAACTGGCGCGGGAGACCCGCACGATGATCCTATACGAAGCGCCCCATCATCTGCTCCGAACATTGCGGGAGCTGCGGGAGGCGCTTGGTGACAGAGATGTCACATTGTGTCGGGAGCTGACGAAAAAATTCGAGTCCGTGATGCCTACCACGCTGGACAAAGCGCTGGAGTACTACGAGGCGCAGGAGCCCAGAGGAGAGTATGTGCTGGTGCTGAGGGGAAGAAGTCCTGAGGAGAAGCGCAGGGAGGAGATAGCCGGCTGGGAGAGTATGAGCATTGAGGAGCACATGGCTTATTATCAGGATCGCGGTATGGACGGCAAGACGGCCATGAAGCAGGTGGCAAAGGACAGAGGCGTGGGAAAGCGCGAGATATACGCTTATCTCCATGGAGACGATTCCAAGGACAGCGGGGACTGACGGGTCCGCAGCATGGGAGGAAGTATGGCAAGTAATTGTGACATGTGTGTCAATTATATGTATGATGAGGAGGACGAGTGCTATAACTGTCTGGTAAATCTGGACGAGGACGAGATGTACCGTTTTTTGACAGGAAGCCAAAACGAGTGCCCCTATTTCAGGTTAGATGACGAGTATGGCGTGGTCCGCCATCAGATGTGACGAAAGGTCGGTGAGTGTTTTGAAGTTTATCAGACAGCTGCTCATTATCATTACGATTTCTTTTGTGGCTGAGTTGATGGAATACCTGATCCCGCTGCCGATAGCGGCCAGCATGTACGGGCTGGTGCTTATGCTGGCGGGACTTATTACGAAGCTGATTCCTCTGGAGAAGGTGGAGGGAGCGGCTGATTTTCTGACGGAGATCATGCCGGTGCTTTTTGTGCCGCCCACCGTGAGCATCATGGCCAATTTCGATGCTCTCCGGCAGATGCTGGTGCCACTTGTGGTGATCTGTGTGGTCACCACAGTGTTGATCATGGGAGTCACGGGCCGTGTCTCTCAGGCGATCCTGCGCAGAGAGAATAAGCGCAAGGAGAAGAATCAGACTTGAAAAGAAACTTTTACAGCTTGCGTCGGTGTGCGATAAAGCGAACAGGGGGTATCAGAAGGTGAACAATATGTTGGCGGATTCCGCGTTTTTCGGTATGTTCCTGACTTTGGCCTGCTATCAGGCAGGAGTATTGGTAAAGAAGAAGGTGAAGGTCGCTCTGGCGACGCCGCTGCTGGTAGCGGTAGTGCTGATTATCGGCATACTGCTGGTGTTTCATATTGATTACGCCGCCTATGAGAACGGTGCGAAATATATCAGTTATTTTCTGACGCCGGCCACGGTGAGCCTGGCAATTCCCCTGTACCGGCGTCTGGCGCTTTTAAAGGAGCATCCGGCGGCTATTTTCGGAGGGATTGCCGCGGGTGTGCTGACGGCCATGATCGGTATTTTCCTCATGAGCCTTGCCTTTGGCCTGAATCATGAGCAGTATGTGACGCTCCTGCCAAAGTCCGTTACAACGGCTATCGGCATGGGAGTGTCGGACAAGATGGGAGGCATTCCGGCGCTGACGGTGGTTTCCATCAGCGTGACAGGCGTTTTCGGCACGGTGTCTGCGGAAGCGATCTGTAAACTGTTCCGCATCAGGGAGCCCATCGCGAAGGGGCTTGCCATAGGCACCTCCGCTCACGCGCTGGGTACATCCAAGGCCTTGGAGATCGGCGAGGTGGAAGGCGCCATGAGCAGTCTGTCCATCGTCGTGGCCGGAATCATGACGGTGCTGGCGGTGCAGGTGTTTGCAAGGTTCCTGTAATTTCGTCTACTTTTGTTGCATCGGCTCATGAGATTTGCTATAGTAGAAGCAGCAGAATTTGCATACGGAAGGAAATCACGATGAGAGAGAAGAACAGGAACCGGGCTCTTGCTGCTGCGCTTTGGCTGACGGCCTTTCTGGGCGTTCTATTCTGTAAGAATGCGGCGCTTACGGTCCGGGCGGCCGGATCGTACAGCACATATCCGGCACAGGAGGACTTTGTCATTCAGGCGGAAATGCTGCCTGCCTATAGTGAGACCTGCGACATCAAAATCACAGTCGGGAATTTGGGAGAAGACTGGGAGGGGACGGTGCGTCTTTCGATCGCCGAGGGCAACCATGCCCCCTGCGCGTATGATACCGCTCTTTCACTGCCCGAGGACAGTGAGAAGCAATTTGTGGTCAAGGTGCCGATCAGGAGCATCGGCGATTTCGACGGCACGGCCACGGTCACTCTTTTGGACAGGAAGGACAGGCCGGTTGCCGCCGAGGAATTCCGGTCCCTTCTGCGGGGCGGGGAGACGACGCTGGCCATGGGAATTTTGAGTGACGATTACTCAAAGCTCACTTATCTGGACATGGGAGGAGAGGAATTCTATTTCTATGACGACCACTATCCCATCAGCCTCACGCAGCTTCGCCAGGAGGATCTGAAGGATATGCTGAATTCCCTGACCTTTCTGGTGATCGATCAGTACAATACCGGTATCCTGAAGGACAGTGAGCTCGACGCCATAGAGCAATGGAACAGGAACGGCGGTATGCTGATCATCGGAACGGGCGCGTATGCGCAGGATACCCTGCAGGGCTTTGACGGAAGCTATCCGGGAGCCGTCTGTACGGATATCATTGCGCCCCAGGAGTCGTCAGAGGATATGTCTGCACAGGGGATACCTGCGCAGGATGCGCCTGCGGATTATGTGGATTTTTCACAGCTTTCCATGGCACAGTTTAAGATAACGGGACCGATATCGGATATTGATTTCTATACGCGCGCGCAGGTGGGAGCGGTAGGAATGGGAAGCGTGTGCCTGCTGCCCTATTCCCTGACGGAGCTGGGGGAGCTGGACGAGGATTACTGGCAGGTGGAGCCGGAATATTTTGTCGAGACATTTCTGGAATATGCCGCCAGTTCTGCCGCATCGCGATATTCTGCCCTTGCCGGCGGTCAGGTTTATGATAACGGGATCCTGGATGCGCTGAACGCTGTCGCGGCCAGCAACAGTGTCTTCAGCTTTGGTCTGCTGAAGGCGATAGTGATTCTATATGTGATCTTTGCGGGTCCCTTGCTTTATCTCATACTGCGTCTGGCAAAACGCCGGGAGCTCTATTGGCTGGCGGTTCCGGTGACGGCGCTGTGTACCATCGGACTGATCTTTCTGGCCGGTCGGGGCTTTGCCGTGGTGGACACGGCCGTATACTCGGTGACTGTGCAGGATCTCGCCGAGAACACGGCCGGCATGTCTTATCTGCACTGCTATGATGCAGACCGCAGAGAATGGAATCTGAAGCTGAAGGACGGCTGCGAATATGCGGGGCCTTTGAGCCGTTCCTCTTACAGCTTTGGCTCCTACAGCGACGCGGACTCTTATTTCTATCACATCAGGAAAGAGGGAGATACCTGCTTTCTGGGAATGAAGCCCGACTCGAATTTTGACGACGGATACTTTTATCTGAAGCATCAGGGAGAGGATACCGGCGCGGAGGGCAGCCTTGCGGTGGAGAATATATGGGTCGATTACGGCGGTGCCAGCGGGAGAGTCACCAATAACACGGACTATGATATGAGTTACTTTGCGGTGCTTGGCGAGGACGCGCTGTATGTCTATGAGGGCATTGCGGCGGGAGAGACAAAGAAGCTGCATAACATGACGCCCCTCTATGACATGCCAAGCAGCAACTATGCCTCATACAGTTATTTCTACGGCTTTGTGTCGGATTACTATGATAAGGGTGAATACCAAAAGGCCGGCGCACTGTCCGCGCTGGGAGCGGGAATCTACAGTGCCTTGTCCCAGGCGGACTATGAGGACGTGCTGGTCATCGGCGTGACGGAGGACTGGGAGAAGACGGTGGACGACGACTGTAACGAGATATCCTACGGATGTCTCTATTCCGCTTGGTAGGAGGTGCGGTATGCTGTATATCAGTGATCTGACAAAAAATTACGGTTCCGTCACGGCAGTGAACCATTTGACGCTGCATATCCCCGAGGGGGATCTGTTTGGATTTGTGGGTCCCAACGGCGCGGGAAAGACGACCACGATACGGATCGTCTGCGGTCTTTTGAAGGCCAGCGGCGGCGCCGTTCGCATCGGAGGAACCAATGCGGCCGTGGGAAGCAGGAAGATGAAACGCCTGATCGGTTATGTGCCGGACTTCTTCGGAGTGTACGACAATCTAAAGGTGCGGGAATACATGGAAATGTACGGCTCTATGTACGGAATGAGCTATCGGGACATCGCAAAGCTGACGGACGATCTGCTGGAACTGGTGAATCTGACCGACAAGAAGGAAGTCTATGTGGATACGCTTTCGCGCGGTATGAAACAGAGGCTGTGCGTGGCGAGAGCAATGCTGCACAATCCGAAGCTATTGTTCTTGGACGAGCCGAATTCCGGTCTGGACCCCAGAGCGAGAGTGGAGATGAAGGAGCTTTTGAAAAATCTGCGCTCCATGGGAAAGACGATCGTGATAAGCTCCCATATCCTGTCAGAGCTTTCCGAGATGTGCAACAGCATCGGGATTATGAACCGGGGACGGCTGGTGGCTGCGGGGCGCATTGAGGATATCATGCATGAGCTTTCGGGAGGCACTCGGATTCACATTCACATCGCTTCCGGGACAGAACCGGCGATCCGCATGTTGAAGGAGCAGGCCGGGGTCAAGGTGGAATCTGTACGGGAGAACGAACTGATCATCACGTATGGCGGCACGGACGAGGAGATTTGCGCCCTGATCGGAAGAATGATCCAAAATGAGATCGTTCTCACCGGCTTTCACAGAGAAGAGGGCAGTCTGGAATCGCTGTTCATGCAGCTGACAGGAGGTGCGCAATGAAAATACGGTTAAATCCCATTGTGAAAAAGGACCTGCATGTGACCGTTCGCAGTATGCGTCTGAGCTGGGGGCTCTTTGCCTACGAGGCGGTGCTGACAGTGACGTTTCTGCTGGCGCTGCTGGTGATTCAGCAGAGTTCAAATATATCGGGCGGAAATGTCTACAGCTCGCTGGTCTATCTGTTTCCCGTGGTAGGCATAGCGCAGGTGTGCATCGTTGCTCTGTATATGCCGATCATCACGGCGTCTTCCATATCGGGAGAGAAGGAGCGGCAGACCTTTGACATTATGCTGACTACCTGCATGTCGCCTTTTTCCATCGTGTTCGGGAAGGTGGCCTCCGCCGTGCTGCGTATTCTGTTCTTTGTAGCGGCCAGTACGCCCATCATGGCATTGTCCTTTGTGGCGGGCGGGCTCAGCTGGATCTACCTGTTCTACTACCTGCTGGCGGTCATTCTCTTCTCGGTCTTTGCAGGCAGCATAGGGATTCTGGCGTCTGCCTTCTGCCGGAAATCCGTGGTGGCGGTGCTGTTATCCTTTGTGATCTATTTTCTCATATACTACATGTCGTATATTCCCGTGTTGCTGCGCATTCTTTTCGGCAGAGGCAATGCAGGGGAATCCATGCTGATCCTGCTGGGGAATCCCGTGATGTTCTTCGAGGAGTTTTTCATGCAGATCATGACAGGGGAATCCCTCTTCGGAAGCGCCGGCGGCACCTTTGACAGGGGCGATGTAGGCATTGTGACTTATGCGCTGGCCCGGGGCAAGGTGTGGATGTTCACCTCTGCCGCATGTATCCTGTTGATGGCAGTGTTGTTCATGCTGCTGGCGGCGTGGAAGGTGAATCCCATGCATTCCGGCGCAGGGCGCAAGCCCAGAAAAAACAAGGAATAGAGTCGCGGCGCGAAGAAAACGGAGGGACAGATGGAGCAGAAGGAGTTCGTGAACATCATACGCGCATATCGGCACAGGCTCAATCTTGCAGGCTTTCTGAAAAAGCTGGTATTCTCTCTGGGCGTCGGCGCCGGAGCGGGCATATTGTTTCAGGCGGCCGCGTTTTTCACGCCGTTTTACGGGGCAAATGTCTACACGGCAGTTTCGATGCTTCTTGCCATAGCGGCGGCAGCGGCAGCGGCCCTTGTCCGGCGTGTCACCATGGAACAGGCGGCGCTGACGATGGATTCCTTCGGATTTCAGGAACGGATCATTACCGCGTATGAGCATCGGGAAGATGACGGGGCGCTGTTCGCCCTGCAGAGAAAGGACGCTATGGACCGGCTGAAGGAGCACAGGAACAGGATCCGCATTCCTCTTTGGCCGGATCGGAAAAAGACGATTCTGTCTGCGCTGCTGCTGGCGGCGGCAGTGGGATTGGCCATAGTGCCTTCCCCGATGAAGGAGCGGGCAAAGGAGCTTCATCAGGTGCAAAAGGAGGCCGTCGCAAAGGAAGAGGAGATCGAAGAGGTCCTGGAGGAACTGGAGGAGCTGGAGCAGCAGACCTTGACGCCGGAGCAGCTGGCATCTCTTCAGGAGATGACGGAGGGTCTTCAGTCTTCCCTGGCGGAGTACGGTCAGGCGGTTTCGGCAGATGAGCTGCAGGCGGCGAACGACAAGCTGCGCTATAAATACGATGCCATGAGCGGTCAGATAGCCGATCTGGCGCAGAGCTTGCAGAACGGCGCTTCGGTATCGCCCATTACGGCGGAGTCCATGCAGGCCATGGCGGACAAATTACAGGAGATGAGCGGAAAATCCGCAGACGGAGATAAGGTCGCGTCCGGCCAAGAAGGCAGTCAGGGAGACGGTCAAGAGAGCGGTCAGGGCGGTAGCCAGGGAGACGGCCAAGAGGGCAGTCAGGGAAGCGGCCAAGGAGACGGTCAGGGCGGCAGTCAGGGAGATGGTCAAGAGGGCGGTCAGGGAAGCGGCCAAGGGGACGGTCAGGGCGGCAGTCAGGGAGACGGCCAGAGCGGCAGTCAGGGAGACGGTCAAGGCGGCGGTCAGGGAGACGGCCAGAGCGGCGGAGCGGGCCGCGGGACAGGCACGGCCAACAATTCCCATGATTATGTCAGCATTCCCAATGCCGTGGCGGACAGCGGAAATCTCACGGGAAATGCCGTCAATCATGACAATTCCGATTATTTTCGGGCGCCCAACGGCTTGAGCTGGGAGGGAACGCATATTTCCTATGAAGCGGTCATCGGAAGCTATGAGCAAAACGCCTACGAGGGCATTGCCACAGGCCGGTATCCCAGCGGCATGGAGAGTGTGATAAAGGATTATTTCGCAAGCTTTAATTAGGGCGCCGATAAACATAAAAAGCAACGGAGGAGCGAAGAGATGAGTGAATCGGACAGAAGCAGACTGCAGGACCCTTCCTATCTGGCGCAGAGGGCGGCAGACTGTGAGCGGGAGATCAGGAAAGGAATCGTGGGTCAGGAGGAGGTTATCCGTCAGGTGATGCAGGCGATGCTCACGGGCGGCAATGTATTGCTGGAGGGTATGCCGGGACTGGGCAAGACCAGACTGGTCAGCACCATCAGCAAGGTCTTTGATCTGTCCTTCAAGAGAATACAGTTCACGCCGGATCTGATGCCCAGCGATGTGACCGGCACGAATATTATCGTAAAGAACGAGCAGGGAAATTCCTTTTCCTTTGAGCGCGGTCCCATCTTTGCCCATCTGATTCTCGCGGACGAGATCAACCGCGCGACGCCCAAGACACAGTCGGCGCTGCTGGAGGCCATGCAGGAGCATACGGTGACCGTGGGAAATGAAAGCCATACTCTGGCGGAACCCTTTCTGGTGCTGGCGACCCAGAACCCTATCGAAAACGAGGGAACCTATCCCCTGCCGGAGGCGCAGCTGGATCGTTTTATGTTCAAGATACTGGTCCGTTTTCCCTCCAAGGAAGAGCTGAAGGGCATTGTGGCGCTGACAGAGGGAAGTCAGGCGCAGCCTGTGGAAAAGCAAATGGACGGGGAGGAGCTTTTGGCGGCGAGAGCCGTAGTCAATCAAATTCCCGTGGCAGACGCGGTGATGGATTATCTTCTGGAAATCGTCATGGAGACCCATGCGCCCAATCCGCACATTCGGGAAGGAGCGAGTCCCAGAGCGGCGCAGGCGCTGATCCGTGCCGCCAGAGCCCAAGCATTTCTGGAGGGACGCCTGAACGTGTCCTTTCAGGACGTGGAGGAGGCGGCCTACCCCGTGCTGCGGCACCGCATTTTGCCCAGCTTTGACGCGATCAGTCAGGGCGTGTCCGAAGATGACATTATCAGAGAAATCCTCGCGGTCAGGAAACCGCAGGTGTAATGCCCTCATAAAGGGGCAGATGGGAGCAGAGCGGATATGAAGCTTGACGCTGCATTTTTTGATACATTGTCCCGCCTGCGGCTGTCCGTGGGACATAAATCGTCTATGAATCTGAGCGGAAACCGCAAATCCGTGCAGAAGGGGTCTTCCGCGGAGTTCTCGGATTTTCGGGAGTACATGCCCGGAGATGACATACGCCGCATTGACTGGAACGCCTACGGCCGGCTGGACAGGTTCTATGTGAAGGAGTATATGGAAGAAAAAGAGGCGGTAGTGTCCGTTCTGCTCGACACCAGCGCCTCCATGGACTACGGAGAAAAGAAAAAGAGCGATCTGGCGTGTATGCTGGCGGCGGCCATGGCTTATCTCGGAGTGAACAACATGGACAGGGTGATTCTCTACGACATGCAGAAGATGGAATCCCCTTTTGCGGTAAGGGGCGGGAAAAAGGCGTTTGCCCTTATGACGGATTGGATCGCCCGACGCACCTTTGAGGGCAGTGCGGATATTGCGGAGGCAGTCCGGCGGCTTCCCCACAAGGGAAACGGCGTGACGATCATCATCAGCGATTTTTGGCAGGAAGATTTCGTGAATCGGGACGCAGGGACCCCGCAGCAGCTGCTTCGCCTGTTGAATTACCGCAGGCAGAAGGCTGTTTTTCTGCATGTTCTGGCGGGAGAGGAGCTGCATGTGGAGCTCACCGGCACCGGAAATCTCATCGATATGGAGGACAAGAGTACGCTGCGGGTCACTTTGGATACCGCCGGTATCCGCATGTACGAAAAAGCGCTGGAGGAGTTTACGGACAGATTGCGGCGGGAATGTGCGGGGGCGGGAGCGATATATGCCTTGTGCAGCACGGAGACGGATTTCCACAAACTGATCTTTCAGGATTTAAGGATGCTATATGATATTTGAAAGCTTATGGCCGCTGCTTTTTCTGGCAGCGGTTCCCCTCATCATAATTTTATATCTGTTGAAACCGAAAGGGACCGATCATCTGATTCCCTCACATCTTCTGTGGAAGAAGCTTGTGAAGAACGAGCAGTCCCGCACTTTTTTTGAGAAATTTGTCCACAATATTCTCATGTATCTTCAGATCCTGATTGTTGTGCTTTTGGTGGTGGCGCTGATGTCGCCGTTCATCAGGACCACAGGACAGGGCGGTGCAAGAAAGATTCTTCTCGTGGACACCAGCGGCAGTATGCAGCATTTGGGGGCTTCCGGCAAGAGCCGCCTTGAGGAGGCGGTGCAGCAGGCGTGCGACTATGTGAGAGTGTCGGAAAACACGAGGTTCTCGCTTGTGACTGTGGACGGCTGCGGCGTGAACCTGCTGGCGGTGGACAGCGCGGACGGGGACAGTGTGATAAGGGCGCTGCAGAGTCTTGAGTGCAGCGACAGCGGCGGAAGCCTGACGTCGGCTCAGAACATCTTGGATACGCTGGCGGAGGACGAGGCGGGCAGCGGCGCGGACCTTATTGTCTATACGGACGGTGCGGGCGCCGCGGATTTTGATGCTCTGGCAAGCTCCGCGGGGAAGGAGCTTCGCGTGGCGGGGGAGCCTGCCGTGAACGTGGCCAATGAATATACCGTTTACACACAGCGCGAGGACGGTCTCTTTGACGTGATCGTCAGCGTGACCAACTACAGCGCGGAAGATGTCTCCTTTGATGTGGGCCTGTACGACCAGGGAGAGGATCTGATCGCTCTGCGCCAGATGCGCCTTGCGTCCGGCGAGAATTCCTTCTGCCTGTTTGAGCAGATCGACTGGAAAGGCGAGAGCATAGAATCCCGTCTCAGCGGCATCTCCTTTTCCGGCGGAAGAAGCGACAGCCTTGCCGCGGACAATGTCTCAGCGGCGGTGAAAAAAAGAGGAAATCTCATTGACGGACTCCTAGTGGGGGACGGGAATACCTTTATCGAAAAGGCGTATCAGGCCGTGACGGGCAGCAGCATCGCCAAGGCGGACGATGATGCTTCGGCGCAGAGCGCCGGCGTGAATGTAGTGATCTACGATGCGGGCGAGAATCCGGAAAATGCCGACGGCAATCAACTTCTGTTCGGCAATGCCCGGGGCGAAGCCGTGGAGGAACTGGAAAATGTCGTGCTGGATATGACTGACTGCGATCTGACGGCCGGTCTGTCCGGCTTCACCATAGGGGTGAATACCGCCTATTGCTTTGAGCCGCCGGAATGGGCGGAGAGCTTCCTTCAATACGACGGGAAGTGCGTGGGCTATTACGGTGAGCGGGACGGCAGGAAGGAGATTGTGGTCGGCTTTGACATTCGGGAGTCGGATTTTCCGCTGCGGGCGGAGTTTCCGGTGTTTCTGGCCAATGCCATGATTTATCTGTCGGACACGTCATGGCTTGCCTCCAATGTCTATTACGCGGGCGAGGAGATTGCCCTGCAGCCCTGGGCGGAACCGGAGGGAATGCAGTTCGAGAGCAGGCCCCGCAAGGCAGGACTGTACCGGATCGGAAATGAGGAGTATCAGGAATCGTATGTGGTCCGCTTTCAGACCGCCACGGAATCGGACGGGCAGGCAGCTGCGGTCTCTGTGGCAGACGACGGCGGCCTGACGCTGCAGATGGCGAAAAGGACGTTGCGCAACCTTTTCCTGATTCTTGCGCTGGCATTTCTGGCGGCGGAGTGGATCGTCTATGTGCGCCAAATGCGGTACAAGGGAAAATTTTATCTGGTACTCAGATGTATGGTCTTTTTGTGCGTGCTTCTTGCGCTTTTTGGCGTGAGCTTCAGACTGCACAGCAGCGGGACCGCGACGGTCTTTGTGGCGGATCTCTCCAGCAGCAATGCAGAGCATCTGGAGGAGATGGAGGATTACCTGCGAAAGACCGTGGACGAGATGCCGTCCAATAACGTATACGGTATCGTGACATTCGGCAGAGACGCGATGGTGGAGCAGTTCCTCAGCTCGCAGAAGCATTACTCGGGCCTTATGACGGTGCCGGAGAAATCCGCTACCAATTTCGAGCAGGCCGTGTCCCGAGCGCTGACGATGATTCCGGGAGACTGCAACGGAAGAATCGTGGTGCTGACGGACGGAAAGGAGACCGGAGGGGATATCCGGCGCATGGCACAGGCGCTCACTTCCGGTGGAACGGAATTTCTCACACTGGTCTACGAGGACGAAGAAATCCAGGACGCATATATCGACAATGTTGCCCTTCCCGCCTATCTGCACCCCGGGGACAAATATTCCGTGACCGTGACGGTAGAGAGCAACTACGAGACCGATGCGGTCATAGAGCTCTACAGCGGAAGTCAGGCGGCGGCTTCCGACGAGGTGCATCTGAATAAGGGAAGCAACCGCTTTGTGTTCAGCCGACAGGTGAGCGACGAGGAAGGCGGCAATGCCATGGAGACCCTGCGGGCGCAGGTGCGGGCGGAGGGCGATACCTGTCAGGAAAATGATGTCTA
The DNA here is from genome assembly GCA_947624245.1 of uncultured Acetatifactor sp. Taxonomy (GTDB): domain Bacteria; phylum Bacillota; class Clostridia; order Lachnospirales; family Lachnospiraceae; genus Acetatifactor. Next base: position 23,546 of record CANQJL010000016.1, read on the forward strand.
CAATGCCTACTCTGTGGTGGAGGCTGCGGCCAAGGTGCTGGTGATTTCCGGGAAGAACACCGCCGCCTCCGGTCTTACCGCCGTATTGAATGCCGCGGGCTGCGACTACAGCGCCGTGTCTGCGCTGAATGCGCCGGACAGCATAGAGGAGATGCTGGACTACAAGACCATTATTCTGGTGAATACTTATATAGACGAGCTCCCGCAGGGCTTTTTGAATAACCTGGAGACTTATGTGAAGGATTACGGCTGTGGCTTCGTGTGCTGCGGCGGTGAGGACAGCTTCGCTCTGGGCGGATATCGGGACACCGTGCTTGAGACGGTCCTTCCGGTAGATATGGAACTGCGGGGCGTCAATGAAAAGCCGTCCATGGCGATGGTCATGGTCATCGACCGCTCGGGAAGTATGTCGGTTGCGGCCGACAACTCTAACATCAGCAATCTGGATCTGGCCGTCAGGGCGGCCGAGGTGGCCGTGGACAATCTGCGGGATTCGGATTTCGTGGGCGTGCTGACATTTGACGACCTGTATTCCTGGCAGGTGGAGCTTGTGCAGGCGGAAGATAAGGGGAAGATCAAAGATGCGATCAGGAAGATCGACGAGGGCGGCGGCACCACCATCAAACCTGCTCTGCAGGAGGCATGCCGGGCCATTTCCAAGTCCGACGCTTCCATAAAGCATGTAATACTGCTCACGGACGGCATGGGGGAGACCGAGGATTTTAGAGATGTGGTGAAGGCGTTTGCGGACAACGGCATCACGCTGTCCACCGTGGCGGTGGGAGAGGGTTCGGACACGGATCTGCTGGAGCGCCTTGCCGACGACTGCGGAGGCAGATATTACTATTCCGACGTCTCCGAGGATATTCCCAAGATATTTGCCCAGGAGGTTTTTCTGGGAGGGGACAGCTATATCCAGAACGGGAACTTCGCCCTGTCCGTAAGACAGGGACATGAGCTGACCAGCGATCTCTTTGAGGAGGGCTGGCCCGCACTCTACGGATATGTATCCGCTGCGCCCAAGGCAGCCTCTATCCCCATTATTTCCTCTGCCGAGAAGGACGATCCAATCCTCACGGTATGGCAGTACGGACTGGGGCGGACCGCGGCCTGGAACAGCGATGTCACAGGAGAGTGGAGCGGCGCGTTCACGGGACAGGAGGACTATGTCCGGCTCTGGAAACGGATCGTGGACTACACTGCCGGAAACGCCGACATGGGCGAGGACAAGGTAGATGTGGTCACGGCGGGGGAGGAGACGCAGATCGTCTACCGGACGGAGCGCTACAGCGGCGAGACGCAGATAATGGCTGCCGTCATCGATCCGGAGGGAAATACGGCGGAGGTGAAGCTCCATGCCACGGAGCCGGGCACCTATGAGACCGAACTTTCCACATCGGATCCGGGACTGTATCACTTTAACATACGCAGGACGGAGGACGGCGAGATTCAAAGCTATATGACAACGGCGGCCGCCGTACAGTTCTCCTACGAGTACAAATTTGACGTGAGCCCCCAGCCTTACCTAAGCTTTGTACAGCAGTACGGCAGGGTGATCACACCGCAGGAGAATATCTGGACCCATATCCGCACAGGTGCGGGGGAAAGGCGCTCTCTGACCAACTGGCTGCTGGGCTTTGCCATCTGCCTGTTCCTGGCGGACGTGGCAGTGCGGCGTTTCCAATATGTGCCGAAGCTGCGGTTTAGAAAGAGGACCCGCGAGAAGACAGATAATACAGAAGAAAAAGCAAAGAAACCTAAAAAAGAGAAAAAACAAAAAGAATCGGATCAGACGCTGGACACGGCTCAGCTGTTGAAAAAGAAGGACGATCGGAATCTTTAATGTTTTCGTAAAATTCACCTTGAAAACAGAATATTTTTTCCTGCGCGTGCAACACTAACCTCCAAAGACGTATGCTTTCTGTTCTTTCCCGTAAGCATGGGTCGGAAAAAATTCAAGGAGGTTACGGACATGTCTAACATTTCAGAACTGGATCTTCAGAACCTGCGTCATCTGATCGGCGGTTTTGACACCACCCACTGCAAGATGCAGGCTTACGCCCAGGAGGCCACGGATCCCCAGATCAAGCAGTTTTTTGAGAAAGGCGCCAAGTCGGCCATGGACAACAAGCAGCAGTTGATGAAGTTTTTGAACTGATCAGGGAGCTGCCCCATGGCAGCAGAAAGAGGGAATTATGCAGGAAAAAATTATGGTGGCTGATACCCTTGCCGGTATCAACGGAGAACTGACCCGCTATGCGGGTATGATCGCACAGTCCGAGAACAAGGAGCTGAAGCAGACACTGAAGCAGCTGCGCAATGCCTGCGAGCAGTCTCAGGAGGAGCTTTACCAGATCGCAAGAGAGAAATCCTACTATGTACCTGCCAGCAAGGCGACCGAGGAGGAAGTAGCGCATGTGAGACAGCTCTTCACGCAGGGAACGATCTAAGAGGAAAACCAAAGGACACGGCTTTACAGAGCACCGCCTGGGAATCGGCGGTGCTTTTTATATGAGAAAACGCATAATATGAAACAAATACCCATGTGTTTGGATGTGAAAATATGTTGAACGCAATATGGGCCGTGATGATACTGACAGCGGTGCTGTACGGCGCCTTCACGGGTCATCTGGGAGATGTGACCAACGCCTGCCTGGACAGCGCGGGGGAAGCAATCTCGCTCTGCATGACCATGGCGGGAGTGGTGGCGCTCTGGATGGGGCTCATGGAAATCGCCTCTAAGGCAGGGCTGATCGGGAAACTGACCCGCGGCATTTCGCCCTTTTTGTCCTTTATGTTTCCGAGAATTCCGAAAAATCACCCTGCCAGAGAATACATAGCCACCAATATCATAGCAAACGTACTGGGTCTGGGCTGGGCCTGCACGCCCGCCGGCCTTAAGGCCATGGAGGCTTTGGCGCGGCTGGAGGCGGAGCGGGGCAATCCGGAATACCTGTCCGATGCGGGGAGCAGGAGAGCCGGCAGCGAAATGTGCACGTTCCTGATCCTGAACATCTCGTCGCTTCAGTTGATTCCCGTGAATATGATCGCCTATCGGAGCCAATACGGCAGCAGCGATCCCACATCTATCATTGTGCCCGCCATCGTCGCCACGCTGATCAGCACGCTGACGGCAATCGTCTACTGTAAAGGAAAGGACAGAGGAGGAGTACGGTCATGAAAGCGCTGGGAAATCTGTCGAGCATTGTCATTCCCCTGTTGATCTTCTTCATTGTGGGATACGGATATGTATCAAAGGTAAAAGTGTACGAGACCTTTTTAAAGGGAGCCAGAGACGGGCTGAAGATCGTGGTGGATATCGTCCCCACGCTGATCGGGCTGCTGGTGGCGGTAGGAATGCTTCGCGCCTCCGGCTTTTTCGACATGCTGGGAGGATTCCTGGGGCCTGTGACGGAGGCGGTGGGCCTGCCCGCGCAGCTGATGCCGCTGCTTGTGGTAAAGCTCTTTTCCTCCTCGGCGGCAACTGGACTTGTGCTCGATATTTTCAGGACCTCCGGCCCCGATTCCTACGCGGGACTTCTGACGTCGATCCTGATGAGCTGTACAGAGACCGTGTTTTATACTATGAGCGTATATTTCCTGGCGGCAAAGGTCACAAAGACGCGGTACACCCTGACCGGCGCGCTGCTTGCCACGGCGGCGGGAACGGTGGCCAGTGTGATCTTGGCGAGAATGATGGTGTGAGAAAAAATTGTTGAATATATGCGGAAAGTGTGATATAGTATTTTCATAAAAGGAAAGCACCCACTCCAAAGTGGATGCTCCTCATTCCGACAATGTCCTTACGGACACCGCCTATCCTGTGTTGCAGACAGGATAGGCATTTTTATTTTCGCTCTTTCTTTCTCTTCCAGAGAAAGGCAAGCAACGCTACAATCAGGCTACCAAAGGCACATAACAAAGTTAATATGCCGATGAAAATCGAAATGATTTCAAAAGCTGTCATATAACGCCACCTCCCCTCTAACGTACTATGTACGTTTTGTATTGCCGGCAAGCCGGTCATTAAGAGTCGGGAGGCTGCCTCTACGCTTCGCTCCGGTCGGCGCTAACCAAGCGTCCACTGGACGCTTAGCGCCCCGTCATGGGCACTTTCCTATGGCTTTCGCCATGTTATAAATATACCATTTCTAACATCATATTTCAATAGATATTTAGTTTTCTTTCGCCGTATCCAGCATAATCGTCATCGTGTCCAGAACCATCTGCTTTTGATCCTCTGCATAATAAGTGCCGGTACAGGAGAATAAGGTTCCGTCCTTCACCGTGTAGATTGCAATCTGCGTGGTGGGCGGTGTTGCGAGCAGGACTTCACGTCCGCCGGCAGCTTCGATCATTTCCTCCGTGTAGGCTCCGGAATCAATCAGCATGTCAATCATCTCATCCGTAATCTTTGTTACGACCTCCATATAGACGACAGGATTTCCGTTCAGAGACCGAACCTCGCTGGCCTCTATGGTTATGTCGTAGCCCACGGATTCAAAGTTCTCGTTGCTCAGCTGCGCCATCAGATCGTCCGTCCAACCGTCTTCCTTTATGCCCGTGGCCTCCAGGTTCATGTTGATGTTGACAGCCTGATTGGTACTTATGGTTTCTTCCCAGGCAATCTGCAGCGGATCGTCCAATATCTTTTCCCATTCGCCTGCGGGATAAGAATAGCTCATCTCGCTGTTTGATATTGTTTCCAGTTCCATGCCGCTGTAGTCGACCGCTTCGATCACAGGATAGGAAACTGCCTCTTCCTCTGCTTCGGAGGAGCTGCTCTCCTTTGAATCTGATTCGGACGTCCCCTCGGTCCCTGCTTCAATTTCGTCCTCGCCGGAGTCGGCCGGCAGTGTAGATTCATTCGCCGCTCCTCTGCCATTCACGCCGCAGCCGCACAGCATTGCAGCTGTCAGTAACGCCAAAAGCAGACCCTTTACCTTTAAAATCTTCATTTTTTCCTCCCTCTTGCTGCGCTTTTTTCTGCCGCGGCAGTATGCTTTTTGTCAGTGACTAAAATACACATGTTTTCATATATAGCACACAACACTTCGTATGTCAAGCCGCGGCATTTTTCGCAGATAGCTTGTAAACAGCCGCCTTTTTTGATAAGATAGCAGAAAAGGCAACTGTTTCGGATATGATGAAATATGAGAAAATAAGGAGAAAACTATGATTTGTGCAAATTGTGGTAAGGAAGTACGTGATAATGCCAAGTTCTGTACGTTCTGCGGTACTCCGATGGCACCGGCAGCAGAGCCCGCACAGCTGGTAGAGCTCACACCTGCGCCGGCGCCTGCGTCAGAGCCCGCACAGCCGGTAGAGCCCACGCCTGCCCCTGCATCTACGGCAGAACCGGAGCCTACGCCGGCAGCAGAACCGGAGCCTACGCCGACAGCAGAGCCTGCGCCCGCATCGACAGCAGAACCCACGCCCGCACCGACGGCACAGCCCACACCCACGCCTGCCCCTGCGGCACAGCCAGTACCCATGCAGCCTGCAGGTGCGGTTCCCCCTGCAGCCGACGGCCGGAAGAAAAAGAGCCATGTGGGTCTGATCATATTGCTCGTAGTGATCGCACTGCTGATCCTCCTGTTGGCAGGAGGCGGCCTGTTTGCATTTTGGTTGTGGAACCGCCCGATCAACAAGATCAACAGGGCAATGGAAGCCGGCGATATGGAAAGAGTGGTGGAGCTGTACGGGGAGCTGTCCGGCAGAAGAGATAAGGAAGCTGTCTCTGAGGAGCTGCTTGCGTATGCCCGGGAGATCAGCAACGATTATCTGGAAGAAAAGAACGGCATGGACTATGAGACCGTCATGGAAACGCTGGATATGTTGGACGATGCCTCCTTGGAAACCGCCAGTCAAATCGAGGCGGTCACGATATTTGTAAATAGGATCAATGCGTCAAGGGAAGCGTATGCGGCCGCGGAGGATTACAGGGCTGACGGTGCATATGAGTTGGCGCTGGAGGAATACGCCAAGGTGGTCATGGAAGACACCCGCTACTATGATAAGGCCCAGAAGGCGATGAAAGAGACCGAGCAGGAAATGCAGGACGCCATGGCAGAAGCGGGGAAAAAGCTGATAGGCACATGGGAAATGCAGTATGATGTGGCGGATCTTCTGCGCGACGAGCTGGATCCGGAGTTCGGGGACTTTGAGTCAACGCTGGTAATGACGTTCCTGATGGACTTTAATGAGGACGGAACTTTCAAACTGTATGTAGACGAGAGCACCTTTGTGGAGAACTTTAACGGCTGGCTGGACGAATTTGTTGCCTATGGCGTCGGGCTCCTGTATGAGATGTTCGAGGAAGAAGACGGCATGACAAGAGAAGAAGTAGACGAATATCTTCAGGAATATCTTCAGATGACCATGGACGAATTTATGCGCGGGCTGATTGATTCGGAGCTGGACGTTGACGCGATGGTTGCTGAGATGAAGTTGACCGGTACTTATGAGACCGAATACGATAATCTGTATCTGGACGCACTGGACGAAGGCCAGTACTTTGTCTTCTCCATATCTGGAGATGAGCTGACGCTGGATATTCCCGATGGAGAAGACGAGGACGATTACGATATCCTTTTCTCTTATCCTATAACGTTCCACAGACACTGAACGGACATTCCGGATTGATGTGACAAGGCACCTTTCCCGAGATTCTAACGGGAAAAGTGCCTTTCGTGTTCTTGAGGCCTACGTTTCGGGGAGAATCGCAGGGTCTTCCGGCAGTTCCCATTCCTCCAGCAGTTCGTTCAGGGAGACAAAGTCCGATGGGCCCGCTTCCAATACAAAGCAGTGGAAGCGATAGTCGGAATAGTCCGGCCCCCACAGCTCTACAGCCTTTTCCCGCAGGGAGCAGATCTCCAGATATCCCAGGTAATATTTCAGATAATTGCAGGGCTCCGAGGCGATATAGGTGTAAATGGCCCTGACGGAATTTTCATCGGTGATGCCGAAGCTCCCCAGCACCTTGGAAATCTCGCTGTAGGAGGCATTGTCATAGTGGAGCATGATGTCCAGCAGGGAATAGAGACATAACTGCAGACTGCGGTTATGCTTTTCTATCTGCGTAAACAGCGCTTCCTCCTCTGCGCCTTGCTCCTTCAGAAGCTTCGATGCGTCGTCGTAAGAGTTGAACTCCACATACAGCGCCCAGCCCTCCAGATAGCCGCCGTACCAGAGCAGGCCCCGAAGGGGCCGTTCCTTGCCGTCGAGCAGGTTCCGATTATGATATACGGTCTGATACAGATGTCCCGGGTAGCCTTCATGGGCAAGAGTGGTATAGAGTTCCAGATTGCCGGGAGTCTTGCGCTCGTTGATGTAGATCACGTTCTGGCTGGTATCGTCCAAAGGAGCCGTCAGGTAAAATGCCGGAGCACAGTATTCCTCCAGATCCTTGTGTACCGATTTCACCGTCACGTCGGTGCCGTCCCCGGGGAGAGCGGGAAAGTTTTCCGCCATACGGCCCTGCAGGTCGGCAAGCATCTGATTGGCATCGGTGTAGGGGAGAGAGACGGCCGCCGTGCCGTTATAGCTGTCGATCAGCTCCGGATTTTCCGCCACGATCTGCCGCAGCTCATCGTAAGTCTTGGTAAACTGTCTTGTGAGCAGCTCCTGTATTTCCGGCACGGAGCGGCCCGAACCGGTCTGGGACGCAAGCAGCGCTTCGTAATATGCTTTGCCTTCCGGCAAGGCGGCAAGGCCCGTCAGGGGAATCGTCTCGTCCTCCAGCAGAAGCAGGCCGTCGCCCAGAGACGTATAGGCGGGCAGCAGCACAGTCTTTAACAGCCGATCGTTCTGCACGAGATACCGCTGTGCTTCCTCCAAAGTGATTTCGCCGAGGGCGCACAGATTTTCCAGGCGGTCCCGAAAGGTGGTCTGCAAAAAGTGCGTTCCCGCCTCGAGGGATTCCTTTGTGACAATGGTGTCACATTGCTCCCGCGTCTGTCGAAGGCAGGCTGCGGGGACGCCCAATCCGGCAGCGGCCTTTTCCTGTTCATAGACCAGCAGGGAGGCAAAGTATTCATCGGTCTGGTCTAACAGCGCCAGATAGTCTTCCACATCTTTCTTGCTGCGGAAGGTATACTCTGCCAACAGAATCGGCAGCTGTGCCTGCATACCGGAAGCGGGGGACAGCGGGTCCTGATAGTATGTGAATCTGCCGAGCTCCAGAGTGTTTTCCAGAGAGCGGGTCAGCAGCTTGCAGAGATAGGCGTCCGAGTCGGAAAGATTTTCCGTATGTAGGGAATGTAACGCCGCCAGCGTATTTTCCGTGGCGATCAGGCCGTTCCTTGTGCCGGCGGCGCTGTAGGCGGGCAGGATCGGATCGTAGTCATAGATGCCGAAGTTCTCCGGACAGGCGAGAGTATAGTGCATGTTCAGTGTGTTTCCCGTCATTTCATTGACAAATAGCCGGTTGGTAATATTGGTGAACCGCTTTTCGTCCTGGCGGTAGGTGAAGAGCAGAACGGTCAGAGAACTGAAACACAGTATCAACGCCGCCATCACCGAGAGCTGTTTAAAGGATAGAGGAGTGTGCTTTTTCAAGAGACATTCACCTGATTGATCGCTGCATTGTTATAATATATGTAGAAGAAATAAAAAATTTGCTCTTCGGCGAAATAATCGTGGATAAAATTATGATATATGGTATAATTACCTTATTCAGCAGTTTACTGCCAACAAGACCGGCTGTCGGGCGCAGCAGAAAAGAGGGAAAATGAGCGAAGCAATCGTAAAAGCAATTCAGGACGGAAAGACCGTCCTCGGCATCGAGTTTGGTTCCACACGCATCAAGGCGGTGTTGGTAGATGAGAGCCATCAGCCCATCGCAATGGGAACCCATGACTGGGAGAACCGTCTGGAGAATAATATCTGGACGTACAGCCTGGACGATATCTGGGGCGGACTGCAGGGCTGTTATAAGAGCCTTGCGGCTGATGTACAGGAGAAATACGGCGTACCTCTCACGAGATTGGGAGCGCTGGGATTTTCGGGCATGATGCACGGGTATATGGCATTCGACAGTGCGGGAGAATTGTTGGTGCCTTTTCGTACATGGCGCAACACCATGACGGAGGAGGCATGCAGGAAACTGGTCTCTGTATTTCGCTTTAATATTCCGCAGAGATGGAGCATCGCTCACCTGTATCAGGCGATCTTGAACGGCGAGGAGCATGTGAAGGACATTTCTTTTCTGACGACTCTGGCGGGATACATACATTGGAAGCTGTCGGGAGAGAAGGTGCTGGGCATCGGCGAGGCCTCCGGCATGTTCCCCATTGATTCTTCCGTTAAGGATTTCGACCGGACCATGCTGGATCAGTTCGACCGGTTGATCGCAGACAAGGCGTACCCTTGGAAGATCAGGGATATCCTGCCCGGTGTGCTCTGCGCAGGGGAACAGGCGGGCGCGCTCACGGCGGGGGGAGCAAAGCTCTTGGATCCCACCGGCACATTGCAGCCAGGGACGGCAATGTGTCCTCCCGAGGGCGATGCGGGCACCGGCATGACAGCTACCAACAGCGTGGCTGTCCGCACCGGCAATATTTCCGCGGGCACATCTATCTTCTCCATGGTTGTGACGGAGGAGCCCCTCTCCAAGGTCCATGAGGAGATCGACATGGTGACTACCCCCGACGGTTATCCCGTGGCCATGGTTCACTGCAACAACTGCACGTCCGATCTGAACGCATGGGTGAATCTCTTTGAGGAGTTCGCGGAGCTGTTCGGTGTAAAGATCGATAAGAACGATCTCTACGGCGGGCTGTACAGGGAGGCGCTGAAGGCAGACCCTGACTGCGGCGGTCTGATGGCTTATAATTATTTCTCCGGCGAGCCGGTGATGGGACTGGATGAGGGACGGCCGATGTTCCTGCGCACTCCTGACGCAGGCTTCACGCTGGCCAACTTCATGCGCACCCATCTCTACGGAGCGATGGCGGCCTTGAAGATCGGCAACGATATTCTTCTGAAGGAAGAGCATGTGAAGGTGGACTCCCTGATGGGACACGGCGGTCTCTTTAAGACGCCCGTGGTGGGTCAGCAGCTCATGGCAGCGGCGATGAATGCGCCTGTGACCGTTATGGATACCGCCAGCGAGGGAGGCCCCTGGGGCATTGCGATCCTTGCCTGCTACATGCGGGAGAAGGCGCAGGGCGAAAGCCTCTCCGATTATCTGAACAATAAGATATTTGCCGGACAGACCGGAACGACCATTGCGCCGAAGCCTGAGGACGTAGCCGGTTTTGATGCTTACATCGAGAAGTATAAAGAAGCGCTTTCCGCCGAGAAAGCGGCGGTGGCCGATTTCAGATAAGGAGGATCAGGAACAAATGCTGGAGCAACTCAAACAACTTGTCTATGAGGCCAATATGGATCTGCCCGCATACGGACTGGTCACGTTCACGTGGGGAAATGTCAGCGCCATTGACCGTGAGAGCGGCCTCTTTGTGATCAAGCCGAGCGGCGTGGAGTACGGGAAGCTGACACCGGAGGATATGGTGGTGGTGGACCTAAACTGCAGGAAGGTGGAGGGACGCTATAATCCCTCTTCCGACACAGCCACCCATGCGGAGCTCTACAAAGCGTTTGCCGAGATCGGCGGCGTGGTGCATACCCATTCCTCCTACGCCACAAGCTGGGCGCAGGCAGGACGCAGCATTCCCTGCTACGGGACCACCCATGCCGATTATATTTACGGCGAGGTGCCCTGCGTAAGATGTCTGACCGCGGAGGAGATCGCGGACGCTTATGAGGAGAACACGGGACATCTGATCGTAAACGAATTCAGGCGCCTGGGAAAAGATCCTGTAGCCGTTCCCGCAGTGCTGTGCAAGAATCACGGACCTTTTGCGTGGGGAAAGGATGCGAAGGAAGCCGTTCACAATGCGGTGGTCTTGGAGGAGGTGGCCAAGATGGCGTATCGGGCGGAGACCATCAATCCCCGTATCCAGCCGGCGCCTCAGGAGCTTCAGGACAAACACTATTTCAGAAAGCACGGCGCCAACGCCTATTACGGACAGAAGGAATAGAATCAAATATATGAGCCGATACGGCAGAATGGAGGAAACCATGAACAACTTAGAACTACAAAAGCACGCCAATGACGTGCGAAAGGGCATTGTAACGTCAGTTCACAGTGCCAAGGCGGGACATCCCGGCGGATCTCTCTCCGCAGCAGATGTTTTTACTTATCTGTATTTTGAGGAGATGAACATCGATCCCAAAAATCCCGATAAGGAGGACCGCGACCGCTTTGTGCTGTCCAAAGGACACACCGCGCCCGGCCTTTATGCGGCTTTGGCGAACAGAGGATTTTTCCCTGTGGAGGATCTGAAGACGCTCCGCAAGCTGGGCTCTTATCTGCAGGGACATCCGAGCATTCATATTCCCGGCGTCGATATGTCCTCCGGCTCTCTCGGCCAGGGCATTTCCGCGGCAGTGGGAATGGCGTTGGGCGCAAAGATGAGCGGCAAGGATTTCCGTGTCTACACTCTGCTGGGAGACGGCGAGATTCAGGAGGGCCAGGTGTGGGAGGCTGCCATGCTGGCAGGCCACAGAAAGCTCGACAATCTCTGTGTGATCGTGGACAACAATAATCTGCAGATCGACGGTCCCATCGATCAGGTCTGCTCTCCTTATCCCATTGACAAGAAGTTCGAGGCGTTCAACTTCCATGTGGTCAATGCAGACGCGCATGATTTTGATGCGCTCCGCGCTGCATTTAAGGAGGCGAGGGACACCAAGGGAATGCCTACCTGTCTGGTATTGCACAGTGTGAAGGGCAAGGGCGTGTCCTTTATGGAGAATAATGTGGGCTGGCACGGCAAGGCTCCCAACGATGAGGAGTACGCAGAGGCAATGGCCGAGCTGGATAAGATCGAAGCAGAATTAGAGAAAGCAGGTGAAGCGTAATGACAGATATCAAGAAGATTGCAACCCGTGAAAGCTACGGAAACGCCTTAAAAGAGCTGGGCGAGGAATTTCCCGATCTGGTAGTGCTGGACGCTGACCTTGCGGCTGCTACTAAGACCGGAACGTTCCGGAAAGCTTATCCCGACCGCCACATCGACTGCGGTATTGCCGAGTGTAATATGATGGGCGTGGCGGCAGGCCTGTCGCTGGTAGGAAAGATTCCCTTTGTGAGCTCCTTTGCCATGTTTGCGGCAGGGCGCGCTTTTGAGCAGGTGCGCAACTCCATCGGCTATCCCCATCTGAATGTGAAGATCGGCGCTACGCACGCGGGCATCACCGTGGGAGAAGACGGCGCATCCCATCAGTGCAACGAGGATATCGCTCTCATGCGGACCATTCCCGGAATGGTGGTAATGTGTCCCGCGGACGACGTGGAGGCAAAGGCCGCTGTCCGTGCAGCCCTGGAGCATGAAGGCCCCGTCTATATCCGCTTTGGCCGCGCGGCGGTGCCTGTGATCAATGACAGACCGGATTATAAGTTTGAGATCGGCAAGGGAGCCGTTCTCAGAGAGGGCTCCGATGTGACCGTTGTGGCCACGGGAATCTGTGTGGACTCCGCGCTGGGTGCGGCCGAGCTGCTTGCGGCAGAGGGCGTCAGTGCAGAGGTGATCAACATCTGTACCATCAAGCCTCTGGACGAGGATATCATCGTGAACAGCGCCAAAAAGACCGGCAAGGTCGTTACCGTGGAGGAGCATTCCGTTATCGGAGGCTTAGGCAGCGCGGTGTGCGACTGTCTGTGCGCAAAGCTCCCCACTCCCGTGAAGAAGCTGGGTATGCAGGACGTGTTCGGCGAGTCCGGTTCCGCGTCCGCGCTGGTGCAGAAGTACGGACTGGACGCGGAGGGCGTATATAAGTCCGTGCGGGAATTTTTAAAATAATTTTGCATCAAAAAAATGATTTCTGCTAAACAACTATGATACATTTTGCTGTTATGCTGTGTTCAGGAACGGCAGAAGCCGGTCGAAGAAAAATATCCGCCACGGGCGGAGGAAAGTACGAGAGGCAGGACAATGACACAGCAGACAGCAGAGCAGAAACACAGAACTCCGGAAGTAATCAATGTAAAGCGCAATCCTTATCTGGAGGAATATGCCAGGCAGAGGCAGCTTAGAGAGGCAGCACCTGTCAGGGGCAATGCACATAAGACCCGTGTTCCGGATCGCCGGTATTTTGGTCCGCCCGTGTCCCGCTCCGCCGGAAGCGCACGCCGCAGGAAGGTCGTGCGCCGTCAGAGGATGGCCGTGGGAGTATGGGTGCTGTGCCTTGCAATCATATGTGTGGCCCTGCTCTCCGCGAAAGCGGGGGTCTTTGCGGCCGCACAGGAGGAGCGGCCTGTTTCGGCAGAATTGAACCAAGATGCCGTGGTGCGTCCGGAGCCTGTGAAGATTCAGGGGCTTCCGGCGCAGATATATAACAGTCACCCTCAGTGGACGGAGGATTTTCTGACGCCCAACGAGTACTCGCGTCCCGGGGACGCTCTGGAAGAAGTGACGAATATTTTCGTACACTACACCGCCAACCCGGGAACCAGTGCGGCTCAGAACCGCAGCTATTTTGAGCAGCAGAAGGATACCCATGAGCGCAGCGTCAGCTCTCATTTTATTATCGGTTACGATGGGGAGATCATACAATGTGTTCCGTTGGACGAAATCGCCTATGCGGTCCAGACAAGAAACATGGATTCTATCTCCATAGAATGCTGTTTCCTTGAAAAGGACGGATCCTTTACTCAGGAGACCTACGATTCTCTGATCGGTCTGCTGAAATGGCTGATTGATGCTTATGATCTGGAAACGGATGATATTCTGCGCCATTACGACTGCGGCGGAAAGAAATGCCCGCTCTATTACACGGAACATCCCGATGCATGGGAGCGATTGAAGGAAGATGTGGCATCTCATGCGCAATGAATGATGCAATGAATAAAAGGAAACGGCTTGCGCCGGAAGGCGGCCTGATTCGGAAAGGCACGGTATATGAGGAACATTTTATCTCCGTCTATTTTGGCGGCGGATTTTTACAGGCTGGGCGAGCAGATCAAAGAGGCACAGGACGCGGGGGCGGATTACCTTCACATAGATGTGATGGACGGAATGTTCGTCCCGTCGATCTCCTTTGGAATGCCGGTCATATCTACCCTGAGGAAGCACACGGATCTGTTCTTTGACGTGCACCTGATGGTGGAGAAGCCGGAGCGATACATAGAGGAATTTGCACGCTGCGGCGCGGATTTGATCAACTTTCACATAGAAGCCGCCGAAGATGCTGCGGGTACGATTCAAAAGATCAGAAGCCTCGGGAAAAAGGTGGGGATCACTGTCAAGCCCGCCACTCCTGCGGAGGCGGTGGCTCCCTATCTGGAGCTGGTGGACATGGTGCTGGTGATGACGGTGGAGCCCGGCTTCGGAGGTCAGAAGCTGATTCCGGAATGCCTGGACAAGGTCAGAGCCGTCCGCGATATGGCAGATAAGCTGGGACTTGAGCCGGACATCGAGGTGGACGGCGGCATTGTCATTGACAACGTGCGGCAGGCCCTTCAGGCCGGCGCCAACGTGATCGTGTCCGGTTCCGCTGTGTTTGGCGGGGATATCACTGCCAATGTCAAAGCTTTTGCGGAAAAAATGAAATGATATAATGCAGCCGCTTCTCTGTGCCGATAACCAATATGTAGTATTGGATTTCGGAAAGGGGGCGGCTGTATGCAGTTGAACGGAATCGGATCGGGCCATTCTTCGGAGATGCACAATATAACGAGATGTATGCATGATTACGGCGATGAGCAGAGGGGCGGGGTAAAGGTGCCGTCTACGCCGGGTGCCGCCGCGAAGTTTGCCATGCGTACCCATCAGGAGCAGAACACGCAGCCTACGCTCTCGGATCTCCTGCAGCAGCTCTTCACAGACGGGAAGGAGCGTCTGCTGGGTATCTGGCGGGGCAGTGAGATCTCTGCAGGCGAACAGACAGGCGGCAGTGCGAAAACCGTTTCCGCAGGCATACAGGCGGAGAATAAAAACGACGCAAGTGTCATAAACGCGTCCCGAAACAATGCTCTGATACATCAGAATCCTTATTTTTCCGCTGTTACGCCCCAGCGACAGCAGGCCGGTGCTCTGCCCGTACTGCGAAAAATAAAGCTGAAGGCGAAAGCTGTCGCAGGCCAACTGACGAAGCATCTGCCCGGCAGATTCTCCCGTTTTCAGAATCAGGGCTCTTTCCATACCAAAAAAGAAAGCAGCAGAGAGGATATGCGCCGGAGGAGCAAATATCGTCAGGACGAACTGGAAATCGACTGCGTCCTCACCGACGAGAGCTATCTGCTCGACTCCTACGACAGGAAGGGCGAGTACAGTCAGCTGACTACCAGCAAGTAGGCGCAAAAGCTGATTGACAGCAGTCGGGTCTTTGTGATAACCTGTTTATCAGAAGGATAGGACAAAGGCAGTGACGGGTTGTGCCTGTTATAGCGGATAGGGTTGCCGACCCGATAAGATCCGCCCCGCGAGGGCGGATGAAGAGAAGTGGTACCGCGAGTTTATGGCTCGCCTTCTTACACATAAGCACACCTGCGCAGTTGTGAGGAGGCGGGCCTGTTTGTATTTTGGACCCGGAAGCACCTGTGAATAGAAAGGAGCATACAGATATGCAGCAAAGAAAGCCTTACTACATTACTACGGCGATTGCCTACACTTCGGGCAAGCCCCACATCGGAAACAACTATGAGATCGTGCTGGCCGACAGCATTGCCCGCTTTAAGAGAAAAGAGGGTTACGATGTCTTCTTTCAGACCGGAACCGACGAACACGGACAAAAGATTGAGTTAAAAGCGCAGGAGGCGGGGGTGACGCCCAAGGAATTTGTGGATAATGTGGCTGGGGTGATCCGCGGGCTGTGCGACCTTTTGAACATTTCCTACGACAAATTTATCCGCACCACAGATTCGGATCATGAGCGTCAGGTGCAGAAGATATTCAAGCGCCTGTATGAGCAGGGCGACATTTACAAGGGAGCTTATGAGGGGCTGTACTGTACCCCCTGCGAGTCCTTCTGGACGGAGTCCCAGCTGGTGGACGGCAAGTGTCCCGACTGCGGCAGAGAGGTAAAGCCTGCCAAGGAGGAGGCGTACTTCTTCCGCATGAGCAAATATGCGGACAGATTGATCAGGCATATCAATGAGCACCCCGAATTTATACAGCCCGTATCCCGAAAGAACGAGATGATGAATAATTTCCTGCTGCCGGGCCTGCAGGATCTGTGCGTGTCCAGGACCTCCTTCAAGTGGGGGATTCCCGTGGATTTCGACGACAAGCATGTAGTGTATGTGTGGCTGGACGCACTCACCAACTATATCACCGGCATCGGCTACGATGCGGACGGAGACAGCTCGGAGCAGTACAAGAAGTTCTGGCCCGCAGATCTGCACCTGATCGGCAAGGATATCATACGTTTCCACACCATCTATTGGCCTATTTTCCTGATGGCGCTGGGAGAGCCTCTGCCGAAGCAGGTATTCGGTCATCCCTGGCTGATGATGAGCGGCGGCAAGATGAGCAAGTCCAAGGGCAATGTGATCTATGTGGACGACATGGTGGATTTCTTCGGCGTGGACGCGGTGCGCTATTATGTACTGCACGAGATGCCCTATGACAACGACGGCAACGTGACGTGGGAGCTGGTGGCTGAGAGGACGAATTCCGATCTTGCCAATGTGCTGGGCAATTTGGTGAACCGCACTATCTCCATGAGCAACAAGTACTTTGGCGGCATAGTTTCCGACAAGGGTGTCGTTTCGGAGGATGTGGATGAAGATCTGAAAAAGACGGTCTGCGGCGCCTATGGGAAGGTGACGGAGAAGATGGAAACGCTGCGGGTGGCGGACGCGTTGACGGAAATATTTGCCGTATTTAAGCGCTGCAACAAATATATCGACGAGACGCAGCCCTGGGTGCTGGCAAAGGACCCCGCGCAAGCGGACAGGCTCTCCACCGTGCTCTACAATCTGGTGGAGGGGATCGTCATAGGCGCATCTCTTCTGGAGCCCTTTATGCCCGCCACGGCGCAGAGCATCGCATCACAGCTCAATACTTCTCTGAGAGACTTTGAACAGCTTGCGCAGTTCGGCCTGTATCCTGACGGCAATCAGGTCACAGATACGCCCCAGATCCTCTTTGCGAGACTGGACATGAAGGAAGTGGAAAAGCGCGAGGAGGAAATTGCCGCCGCCCAGATGGCAGAGGCGGCAAAGTCTGCGGGAGAGCAGGGAGACGCTGCAAAGCCGGAAGCGGCAGTCGATATGGAGGCAAAGCCGGAGATCACTTATGAAGACTTTGCGAAGATGCAGTTCCAGGTGGGCGAGATCATTTCCTGCGAGGCGGTCCCCAAGTCCAAGAAGCTGTTGTGCAGTCAGGTGAAGATCGGAAGTCAGGTGAAGCAGATCGTATCCGGCATCAGATCTCATTATTCTCCGGAGGAGATGGTGGGCAAGAAAGTGATGGTGCTGGTGAATTTAAAGCCTGCGACTCTGGCAGGAGTGCTCTCCGAAGGAATGCTCTTGTGCGCGGAGGATGCCGAGGGAAATCTGGCGCTTGTGGTTCCGGAAAAGGAGATGCCTGCGGGCGCGGAAATCTGTTAGTTATAAAATTTGCAGAAAAGGCTTAAAATTTATGTCAAGATGAGTTATACTTTCCTATAGGTCAACACAACATCTAACGTAAGAGGTGCGGCATGGTAAAAGAAGAATTTTATTATGATTCCAGGGACGGCGTCAGCAAGCTCCATGCGGTAAGGTACATTCCGGACGGGGCGCAGGTGCGCGGCGTCGTGCAGATCGTACACGGTATGGCGGAGTATGTTGAGCGGTATGAAGAATTTGCCGAGCACCTGACGGGCCGCGGTATTCTGGTGACCGGAGAAGATCACATGGGTCATGGCAAGAGCGTGGGCAAGGACGGAAAATTAGGCTATTTCTGCGAGCAGGATGCCGCCACGGTACTGGTGAGGGATGTGCACAGGCTCAAGAAGGCGACGCAGGAGCTCTACCCCGATGTCCCCTATGTTATCATGGGACACAGCATGGGTTCCTTTATCGCCCGCAATTATATGTGCCGGTACGGAACGGGTATCGCCGGCGCGATCATCATGGGAACGGGTATGCAGCCCAAAAAGCTGATCAATATGTCTAAAAAGCTGGCAGCCTTACAGAAAACGTTCTGCGGCTCCAGACATGTCAGTACTCTGATCGACAAGCTGGCCTTCGGCAAATACAATGACGGCATCGAAAATCCCAGGACGCCTTTCGACTGGCTTTCGGGTGATGCCGAGAGAGTTGACAGATACATTGAGGATCCGCTGTGCGGCTTTACCTTTACGGTCAACGGGTTCGCCACGCTCTTTGAATTGATCTTTCGGCTGTATCGGGAGGAGAATCTGGAGAAGATTCCGAAAAACCTACCGGTGCTCATGGTGTCCGGCACGGCCGATCCGGTGGGCGATTACGGAAGCGGCGTTCAAAGAGCATACGACTCGCTGCGCCAGGCGGGTCTTGAGGAGATACAGCTCAAGCTTTACGAGGGCGGCAGACATGAACTGCTGAACGATCTTTGCAGAAATGACGTGACCAGGGATATCTGCGCATGGCTTGACACGTGTGTCCTGAAACGTTCGGAGTCCCAGACGTGAGGACGGAAACGGCGGATATGGCCTATGAGATCAGATGGGCCAGAGAGATGGAATGGGTTCCCGCCATGCAGATGATCTGGCGCACTTTTCTAAAGTATGACGGTATAGATTACACCGATGAAGGCATAAAGAATTTTTTTGACTTTATAACGGACGACGATCTTCACGCGGCTTTCCTGAAGGGCGAGTATCAGATGATGGTGGCGCTGAAGGACGGGGAAGTGATCGGCGCCGGCTCCCTCAGGAACAGAAATCACCTTTCGCTTTTGTTTGTGGACGGAGACCATCATCACAGGGGAGTGGGCAGCGCGATTCTGATCCGGCTGTGCGATTACCTTAAGTGCGAGGCGGGGGAACGCTGCATGTCCTTAAAAGCCGCGCCTTACGCGGTAGATTTTTACAAAAAGCTGGGATTTCATACGGTCAGACCGGAGGAGGAGCATTCCGGTATCCGCGTGACGTCCATGGTGAAGATATTTTGACAGGTGCGCTCGAAGCGTCACAAATTTCTATGACGGCAGACATGGATTTGAAATCTGCGCTGCCCGTTGCGGGAACGCTTCAGAATGGAGGATAATATGAAGATATTTGATATGGAAAGCCCGGTGATGCAGGCCTTGGGTAAAATGGCGGATCTGCTCTGGCTGAATATACTCACACTGGTCTGCTGTATTCCTGTGGTGACTGCCGGAGCGGCGCTGACTGCGCTGAACTATATGGCGTTGAAGATTGTGAGAGACGAGGAGTGTTATGTCACCAAGGATTACTTCAAGTCTTTTAAACGGAATTTCAAACAGGCGACGATCATTTGGTTCCTGCTTCTCTTTGCGGTTCTCTTTCTGGCCTACGATTGTTATCTCCTGCGCAATCTGGAAGAGACCACCAGATGGGTCGTCGGGATAGGTCTTGCAATGGTGGTCGTCCTGCTGTACTTCACCGCGATCTATGTGTTTGCGGTGCTTGCCAAGTTTGACAATACCGTGTTCGGAACGATTAAGAACGCTTTTCTGATCAGCATTATGCGATTTCCCAGAACGGTTCTGATGGCAGTATGTTATCTGGCGCCGGTCGTTCTGTTTATCTATTTTTACAGTGTTTCGCCTTTGATGATTCTGTTCGGTCTGTCCCTGCCCGCGTGGGTTTCGGCGTTGCTGTACAATAAGTTTTTTAAGAAGCTGGAGGACCAGGTCACGGCCGCTTCGGGTTCCGAAAATGAGAACGAGGATGAGGACGAGCATATTTTCCATGACGAGACGGACGAGCATCTCTCCGGAGGCGTAAGCTCTCAATGACAGAGGCGGGATTTGTCAATTTTGACTAATAACTTGCCGGTTTTTTGGTTAAAATGACATTACATCGAAGAAAAAGCGGAGTTTGTAAGCAATTCCTACAATTTGCTTTTAAAAGCTTTGTGAAATAGTGGTATGGCGTTTTCATGGGATTTTCGCTATACTTGAGATGATGTTGAACGGCTTTGCCGTTAAAAAAGTTGAGCAAAATGTCAAAATATGAAAGGAGTTACATAATTATGGCAAGTTTAACTTTATCCAATATCTGCAAGGTATATCCTAACGGCTTTGAAGCAGTTAAGAATTTTAACCTTGAGATTGCCGATCAGGAGTTCATTATCTTTGTAGGACCTTCCGGATGCGGTAAGTCTACTACTCTTCGTATGATTGCAGGTCTGGAGGACATCTCTTCCGGTGAGCTGAAGATCGGTGACAAGGTAGTCAATGATGTTGAGCCCAAGGACAGAGACATCGCAATGGTATTCCAGAACTACGCTCTGTATCCTCATATGTCTGTGTATGACAACATGGCGTTTGGTCTGAAGCTGAGAAAGGTTCCCAAGGACCAGATCGACAAGATGGTGAAAGAAGCTGCCAAGATTCTTGACCTGACTCCTCTTCTTGACCGTAAGCCCAAGGCTCTGTCCGGTGGTCAGAGACAGCGTGTGGCAATGGGTCGTGCTATCGTTCGTAACCCTAAGGTGTTCCTGATGGATGAGCCTCTGTCCAACCTGGACGCAAAGCTGCGTGTGCAGATGAGAATTGAGATCGCTAAGCTGCATCAGAGACTGGGCACCACCATCATCTACGTTACACATGACCAGACCGAGGCTATGACGCTGGGTACCAGAATCGTCGTTATGAAGGACGGCGTGATTCAGCAGGTAGATACCCCTCAGAATCTGTATGAGAAGCCTTGCAATCTGTTCGTTGCAGGATTCATGGGATCTCCTCAGATGAACTTCCTGGATGCATATGTAAAGGTATCCGGCGATGTTGCTTATCTGGAGATCGGCGGCCACAGCATTCCTCTTCCCGCTGCTAAGTCCAAGAAGCTGATTGACGGCGGCTATGACGGAAGAATGGTTACCTTCGGTATTCGTCCCGAAGATGTGTATGACACCGCAACCTATACGAACGCTTCTCCTCAGTGCACGTTCGAGTCCGTTGTCAAGGTATATGAGCTGCTCGGTGCAGAAGTATTCCTGTATTTTGATCTGGAGGAGTTCCCGATCACTGCAAGAGTTGACTCCCGCACAAGTGCAAGACCCGGCGATACCATCAAATTTACATTTGATATCGACAAGATTCATGTATTTGACAAAGATACGGAGCAGGTTATCACAAACTAGTAAATGTGATCTAAGGGGTGCTGGTAACAGCACCCCTTTCATAATTTATAAGAATAAATCTACATGAAGGAAAGGCCGGGTTATCAGCATGATTTCAAGTCAGATCATACAGACGAGCATAGATGAACTGAAAGCGATCACCAAAGTAGATGTGTGTGTGTTCGATCCGGCAGGGACGCAGGTGGCTTCCACTATAGACAAGATAGAGCTGGAAAAGGAGCTTATCATTGGATTTGTGAAATCGCCGGCGGACAGTCAGGTCATAGGCCCGCATCATCTGCTGAAGATTCTTGACGAGGGAGAACTGCTGTATGTGCTGGTAGCAGTGGGAACCAGCGACGACGTATACATGGTGGGAAAGATTGCCGTAAGCCAGTTGAGAAATCTTGTCATTGCCTACAAAGAGAAATTTGACAGGAATAATTTCTTTCAAAATCTGCTGATGGACAATCTGCTGCTGGTAGATATTTATAACAGGGCAAAGAAGCTTCATATTGAGACGTCCGTGCCCAGAGCAGTCTATCTGATAGAGACGAAGCTGGAGAAAGACGGGATCGTCACGGATCTGTTAAAGGGTATGTTCTCCGGTCAGGCGGGCGATCACATCACTGCTGTCGATGAGAGCGGCGTCATATTGATCAAGGCGCTGGATTCCAAAACCACCAATGAGGACATGATGGAGATCGCCGAGACGATAGTATCCCTGCTGAACAGCGAAGCTATGTTGAATGCGCGGGTATCCTACGGCACGGTGGTTCGGGAGCTGAAGGATGTCTCAAAATCCTATAAGGAAGCAAAGATGGCTCTGGACGTAGGCAAGATCTTCTATGCGGAGAAAAATGTAGCCGCCTACAACACGCTGGGCATCGGACGATTGATCTATCAGCTCCCCGTAAATCTTTGCAGGATCTTTATCGAAGAAATATTCGGCGATGATGTGCTGAGTGATCTGGACGAGGAGACGTTAAATACCATCAACAAGTTCTTTGAGAATAATCTGAATGTCTCAGAGACCTCCAGGCAGTTGTTCGTCCACAGGAACACGCTGGTGTACAGGATCGAAAAAATGCAGCGCAGCACAGGTCTCGACCTGCGCAACTTTGACGATGCCCTTACCTTCAAAATTGCGCTGATGGTAGTCAATTATATGAAATATCTGGACAAACAGAATTAAACAGGAATTTTAAGACAACCCTCGGAATATATTGAATTAGCCTTAATTCTAGTATATTTCGGGGGTGCTTTATGTTCTATGACAGAAAAATAAAATATCTGAATTATTATGAGAACGGTGAGAGGATTGGCGGCTGCGGATTTGTCAAACTGGAGGTGCGGGAGCAGGACCTGCGGCTGGAGATCACCGTGAAAGGTCTGTATCCCACAGACACTTTTGCGAGAGATGTGATACTTCGGGGAGCGGACTCGGAAATAACGCTGGGGCAAATAGAAATTCATGAGGGCAGCGGTAAGTTCTGTCATTTCAGCCGGATAGAGCGGGAAGGGGACACGGCGCAGATATCCTACGACAGACTGCAGGAAATAAAGATCCCTATCGGAGGAAAGAGAGAGGTTCTGTGTCTTTTGTCCGCCGCACCGGAAAGGACTGCGGCCATGCAGACGGCAGAGTTCCGTGCGGCAGATGCCGCGCCGCCGGCGGAATCTGATGTGGCGGCAGCGGAGGAGGTACAGCCGGAAGAACCTGCCGTGGCGGCAGCGGAGGAGGTACGGCCGGCGGAATCTGCCGTTGCGGCAATAGAGGAGGTACAGCCGGCAGAATCTGCCGTTGCGGCAATAGAGGAGGTACAGCCGGCGGAATCTGCCGTGGCGGCAGCGGAGGAGATACGGATAGCGGAATCTGCCGCAATAAAAACAGAGGAGGTACGGGCGGAGGAACCGGAGCCTGCAAGAGAGCAGCCGCAGCCCACAAAACCTCCGAAGCTTCTGGAGGACAAGTGGAAGCAGCTCTCCGCAATCTATCCGCACATTCAGCCCTTTGATGACGACAGGGATTATCTGTCCATGACGCCGTCTGATTTTGTGGTCTTTCCGGCTAAAAATTACCGCGCGGTGAACAACAGCTTTCTGCTTCACGGATACTACAACTACCATCATCTGATCCTGGCCAGAGTGGAGCAAAGAGGGCAGATTTTTTACTATATCGGTGTACCGGGGAACTATTATGACAGGGAAAAACAGGTGGCTGTGATGTTTGGGTTCGAGAGCTTCGAGTGTGCGGCGGAACCTGCGAAGACCGGAGATTTCGGGTATTACATGATGCGCACGGAACTGTAGGGGCGCAGGATATCTGCCCCGAAAATTTATGCAAAATCTATCCGCTCAGATTCCTTCCAGATCAAAAGGCGGGATAAAGCTTTCTTTGGCAGTATCGCCCTCCTGATAAAAGCCTTTTTCAATGCCGATCCTCTCCGCAAAGGAGAGGATTTTCTCATATTCCGCATGGGTGACGGTGCGGTTCAGCTCCTCGGGCAGAGCGGAATCTGCCAGGGGAGTGAACTGATTCATGATACTGACATAGATGTTGTTCCCGTAAGTTTCGTGAAGGTAGCGCAGGATATGTTTGGAGTCCTTCGACTGTCCCGGCAGGAGAAGATGGCGGACGATGACGCCCCGCTTCATCAGGCCTGTCTCGGGATCCATGACAGGCTGACCCGTCTGGCGGTACATTTCCGCGATGGCGGCCGCAGCTTTCTCAAAATAATCTGCGGCCCAGGAATATCTGAAAGCAAGCTCGGAGGAATAGTATTTCAGGTCGGGCAGGTAGATCTGGACAAGCCCGTCCAGAAGCATGAGGGAAGAGACCTCCTCGTAGCTGCCCGTATTATAGACGACGGGAAGGGTCAATCCCTGCTGTCTGGCCAACTGAAGACTGTACGCCGTCTGGGGCACAAAATGCCCGGCGGTGACAAGATTAATGTTGGCGGCGCCCTTTTCCTGCAGCTCAAGATATATTTCAGCCAAACGTTCGGGGGAGATGATACGGCCGCATTCGCCCAGAGCTATGCTGCGATTCTGGCAGAAGGTGCATTGCAGGGCGCAGCCGGAAAAAAAGACGGCACCGGACCCGCATGTCCCTGAAATACAAGGCTCCTCCCAAAAATGCAGGGCCGCTCTGGCGGCTTTGATCTCAGCCGTCTGTCCGCAGCAGCCGACTTTTCCGGAAAGGCGGTCCGCATGGCATTGCCTGGGGCAGAGAGTGCAGTCTCTCATGAAGTTTTGTATGGTCTTTGGTGTAACGGTCATGGGAGTATCTCCGTTTGCGCGCAATATGCAAATACCGTACATTCGGGGATACAGCTCCACCCGGCTGACTCACGGCACATGAAAGGTTCTGCTTAGTGCTGCTTTGTTCCCAACCTGACACGGTTCACAGATTTTCATTGCGTAAGACCGAATTTCACCACTGTATCACACCGAATGTACGGCTTTATTAGTGTATCTGTTTCGGAAACTTTTGTCAAGAATTTCTGTTATTCATCTGTGAAATATGCTATACTGAGATAAACTGCAGACCGAGAGCGCTTTCGCGCAGTCTGCCGCACGGCACGCCGGACAGGCGGCTGCTGTGAGAAAGGAGATATATGAACAAAAACGCATTTCGCCAACTGTCTTACGGAGTATATGTGGTGAGCACATGGGATAAGGGCAGGGCTACGGGCTGTACCGCCAACAGCGCCATGCAGATCACCTCTGAACCCGCCACCATTGCGGTAAGCATCAATCATGACAATTATACCAACCAATGTATTCAGGATACGGGAAAATTTGCAATCTCTGTTTTGGGGGAGCACTCCAGCCCCGGCATTATCGGGACCTTTGGTTTTAAGAGCGGACGGGACAATGATAAATTTGATGAGGTGGAGCAGGCGGTAAAGGGCTTTATGCCTGTGGTGGCAGACGCGTGCGCTTATATCGTGTGCGAGGTCATCGACAAGATGGAGACTTCCACCCACACTGTATTTCTGGGGAAGGTCTTAGATGCGGACATGCTGAAAGACGATGCGCCCATGACCTACGCCTATTACCACAATGTGATCAAGGGAAAGAGTCCCAAGAACGCGCCTACATATATTGCGGAATAGAGCAGTCAGCCCTTTTTGTCTCTGCGATTTCTTTCGCGCAGCTGTGTGAAGAACAATTTCAGAAGATCGCTGCACTCCTGTGCCAGAATGCCCCGTGTCACCGCCGCCTGGTGGTTGAATCGGGGCATTTCCAGTATATTCAGGACAGACCCGCCGCAGCCGGCTTTGGGGTTCATGCACCCTATGACGACCTCGGGGATTCGGGCCTGAATGATGGCCCCGGCACACATCTGACAGGGCTCCAGAGTCACGTAGAGCGTACATTCCTCCAGCCGCCAGTCTCCGATTACCTTGCTGGCTTTTCTGATGGCGGTGATCTCCGCGTGTGCCAGTGTGCTCTTGTCCGTGTTTCGCCGATTGTAGCCCCGACCGATGATCCTGCCCTGATGAACGATCACGCAGCCGATGGGAACCTCCCCCAGAGAGTACGCCTTCCTTGCCTGCTTCAGGGCTTCTCTCATATATTTTTCCTGTATACTCGTCACCGATGCCATAGATGTCCTTATTCCTGATCCTTCTTATTTATTACCTTTACTTTTAATTCTAGCATGGGGTCCGCAGTTTTTGCAATATACGAATCCGAAAGCAAACCTTTTCCCTTTCCCGCAATTTTGCCGTTGCGGGAAAATCCTTCATGTGATATTCTAGCAATATAGGAGAAATTTCCCATAGAAGGAGAGGAAAAATGAATCTGGAAAAGCAGTTGGAGAAGCTTATCAAGGCAAAGTACAAAAAGACCATAAAGACCTGCACGGACGAACAGCTGTATGACTGCGTGCTGCAGCTGACAAAGGATCGAATGGCCGAAAAGCCCGTGATTACAGGAAAGAAAAAGGTATACTATATTTCCATGGAATTTCTGATCGGAAAGCTTCTGGCGAATAATCTGATCAATCTCGGCATCTATGAGGAGCTGGCGGATATTCTGAAGAAGAACGGAAAGGATCTGACGGCCATCGAGGAGGTGGAGCCGGAGCCTTCTCTGGGGAACGGCGGCCTGGGAAGGCTTGCCGCATGTTTTTTGGATTCTATCGCCACGCTGGGACTGCCCGGCGACGGTATCGGGTTGAACTATCATTTCGGCCTGTTCAAGCAGGTATTTAGAAATAAGCTGCAGATGGCGGAGAAAAATGACTGGATCGAGAAGAATTCCTGGCTGAACAAGACGGACACCACATTTGAGGTGTGCTTCGGCGACAGAAAGGTGACCTCCGTACTTTATGACATAGATGTCATAGGCTATGAGAACGGGCGCAACAAGCTGCATCTGTTCGATGTGTCTTCCGTGGACGAGCGCTTGGTTAAAAAAGGCATCGACTTTGACAAGACACAGATCGAGAAGAATCTCACCCTGTTCCTGTACCCCGACGATTCCGATGAGGACGGCAATCTGCTGCGCATCTATCAGGAGTATTTCATGGTCAGCAACGGAGCACAGCTCATTGTCAGGGAGCTGAAGGAGAAGGGCCGCGATCTGCACCGCATGGACAAATATGTGGCGATTCAGATCAACGACACCCACCCCACGCTGGTGATTCCGGAGCTGATCCGAATTCTCACATGGGAGGAAGGCTTTACCATTGACGATGCGGTGAAGGTGGTGAGCAAGACCTGCGCCTACACCAACCACACGATTCTGGCGGAGGCGCTGGAGAAGTGGCCGCTTTCCTACATTGAGAAGGTGGTGCCCCAGCTTGTGCCTATCATCAAGGAACTGAGCGCCAGGGTGGCAAAGAAGTATAAGGACCCTAAGGTGCAGATTATCGACGGCGAGAAGCGAGTGCATATGGCACACATCGATATCCACTACGGGTACAGTGTGAACGGCGTGGCCGCTATCCACACGGATATTCTGAAGGATACGGAGCTGCATCATTTTTATGAGATCTATCCGGATAAATTCAACAATAAGACCAACGGCATCACCTTCCGAAGATGGCTCCTGTCCTGCAACAGGGAACTGGCGGCGCTTTTGTCGGAGGCCATCGGAGAGGGCTACAAGAAGGACGCTCGCCTGCTGGAGAAGCTTCTGGAGAAAGCGGACGACGGAAAAGTGCTGAACGCCATCGACGATATCAAGAGGCAGAAGAAGGCGGCCCTTGCGGCTTACATCAGAGAGCGGGAGGGAATCGAGATAGATCCCGAGTCTGTCTTCGATATTCAGATCAAGCGCCTTCACGAGTATAAGCGTCAGCAGATGAACGCGCTGTATATCATTCACAAATATCTGGAGATCAAGGGCGGCAAAAAGCCCGTCAGACCCATGACGTTCATTTTCGGTGCCAAGGCCGCGCCGGCGTATGTGATCGCACAGGATATCATTCACCTGCTGCTGGTGCTGTCCGAGATCGTGAATAACGACCCCGATGTCAGCCCCTATATGAAGGTCGTTATGGTGGAGAACTACAACGTAAGCTATGCGGAGAAGCTGATTCCGGCCTGCGATGTGTCGGAGCAGATCTCTCTGGCCTCCAAGGAAGCATCCGGCACAGGCAACATGAAGTTCATGCTCAACGGCGCCGTGACCTTGGGAACCAGCGACGGCGCGAACGTGGAGATCCACGAGCTGGTGGGAGACGACAATATTTACATCTTCGGCGAAAAGAGTGATGTGGTCATCGAACATTACGCCAAAGCCGACTATGTCTCCAAGGACTACTATAAAAAGAGCCCCGTGATCAGGGAAGCCGTGGACTTTATCGTAGGGAAGCAGGCTTTGAAGGTGGGACGCAAGGAGAACCTTGAGCGTCTCTACAAGGAGCTGTTGAATAAGGATTGGTTCATGACGCTGCTCGATCTGGAGGACTATATCAGGGTGAAGGATCAAATGTTCGCGGATTATGAGGACAGAGAGAGATGGAAGCGCATGATGCTGGTGAACATTGCCAAGGCAGGCTTTTTCTCCTCCGACAGAACGATCGAGGAGTATAACAGAGATATTTGGAAGCTGTAGAAATCGAGGGCGTTATGAGAAGGTGCGGTGTATTGCTGCCGGTGTCCGCTCTGCCGTCGGCTTACGGAATCGGCTGTTTTTCAAAAGAGGCATATGAGTTCGTGGACAGACTGGCCGAGGCGGGACAGTCCTGTTGGCAGATTCTGCCCTTAGGCCCCACCGGCTACGGGGACTCCCCCTACCAGTCTTTCTCCACCTTTGCGGGGAATCCCTATTTTATCGATCCTGAGGATCTGGTCGCCAAGGGGTATCTCACAAGGCGCAGGTGTGACAGCTATGACTTCGGGGACGATCCGCAGAATATAGATTATGCCAAAATATATAAGAGCCGTTTCAGGCTGCTGCGGGAGGCGTGGAAGAACAGCAATATCTCTCGGGACGGGGCCTTTCGCGATTTCGTGGAGCGCAACCGCTCCTGGCTGGAGGATTACGCCCTCTACATGGCGGTAAAGACGGCCAATGACAACGTCTGCTGGGTGGAGTGGGACGAGGACATCAAGACCCGCAGGCCGAAAGCGCTGAAAGCCTGCAGAGAAAAGTACGCCGACGAGATGGAATTCTATCAGTTTCAGCAGTATATGTTCCGGCAGCAGTGGAATAAGCTGAAGACCTACGCCAACGGCAAGGGAATCCGTATCATCGGGGATATCCCGATCTACGTTGCGTTTGACAGCTCCGACGCATGGGCGAATCCGGAGCTCTTCCAGTTCGATGAGAACTGTAATCCCACGGCGGTGGCGGGCTGTCCGCCGGACGCCTTTTCTAAGACGGGGCAGCTCTGGGGGAACCCGCTCTATAATTGGGAGTACCACAAAAAGACGGGTTACCGGTGGTGGCTGGACCGTCTGGCCGCGTGCTTTGAACTGTACGACGCAGTCAGAATCGATCATTTCAGGGGCTTTGACGCTTACTATGCCATTCCCGCCGATTCAAAGACGGCGGAAGTGGGCGAGTGGAGGCCGGGCCCCGGTTACGAGCTCTTTGCGGCAATGAAAAAGGAACTTGGGGCCAGAGAGGTCATTGCGGAAGACCTGGGCTTCTTGACGCCGTCTGTGCTGAGACTGGTGAAAAGGACAGGCTTTCCGGGCATGAAGGTGCTGCAGTTCGCATTTGACTCCAAGGAGGAAAGCGATTACCTTCCCCACAATTATCCGCACAACTGCGTGGTCTACACGGGAACCCATGACAACGACACCGTGCTGGGCTGGTATCGGACGCTGAACAGGCGGGACAGGAAATTCTGTCGGGAATACCTGAACCTGACGCGGGCGCGAAAGGAAACGCTTCAGTGGGAATTTATCCGCGCCGCGCTCTCCAGTGTGGCGGATCTGGCGGTGCTTCCCATGCAGGACTATTTGGGATTGGGCTCGGAGGCCCGCATCAATACGCCCTCCACGCTGGGGAACAACTGGCAGTGGCGAATGCAGTCCGGCGCGTTCACGGAGGGGCTGGCAGAGAAGATGCGAGAATACGCAAAGCTGTACGGAAGAGCGCCAAGGCGGGAGTCCTCCGAAAAAGAGAAATGACAAATGTGTCATGATATGGCCTGTCAGGCTTTCGGCTTAGTCTGACAGGCGTTTTGTGCGTATAGGGCGCTGCGGTATCGAGGCGTATATGCGGCTTCATATACGGCCTCATATACGATTTATGTGCCGTCTTACTTGCGGCGCGGAGGGAGAAATATATGGAGATATACGGTTTTCAGAAAACGACGCTTCTGGACTATCCGGAGCATGTGGCGGCCACGGTCTTCACCGGAGGCTGTAATTTTCGCTGTCCCTTTTGCCACAACGGCGTGCTGGTGCAGGAACCGCGGGAGCTGCCCCGAATACCGGAGGAGGAAGTGCTGGCGTATTTAAAGAAGCGCAGGGGGATTCTGGAGGGGGTCTGCGTGACCGGCGGAGAGCCCACCTTGCAGAGCGATCTTGCGGAATTTCTGGGCAGGGTGAAGGAAATGGGATATCTGGTGAAGCTGGATACCAACGGCAGCCGTCCCGAGGTGCTGCGCAGCCTGATGGACGCAGGGCTTTTGGATTATGTGGCAATGGATATCAAAGCCTCCTGGGACAATTATGCAAAGGCGGCGGGAGTGCCGCGGCTGAACCTTGCGCCCATCAGGGAGAGCATAGAACTGCTTGGGAGCGGCAGGGTGGCATATGAATTCCGTACCACGGTGGTGAAGGGAATCCACACGCTGCAGGAATTTGACCAGATCGGCAAAATGATCGAAGGCTGTCCGGCCTACTACCTGCAGTGCTTTCGGGAGAGCGAGGATATGCTCGGAGAGGGGTTCGGGGCCTTTTCCAGGGAAGAGATGGAAAAAATGGCGGCGCTGGCGGGAGAGCATCTCGGCAAGGTAAGCCTGCGCGGCATCGAGTGAGAAGCGCCGCAAAATCTGTGAAGGAAGATTTGTGAAGGAAAATCGGTAATATGAGCTCGGATACAAAATATTTTGCAAAGCATTTCAGAAAGTACTTTGGGGACAAAGCATTTTACAAGATGGCCATGGTCGTTGCGGTTCCCATTATGATCCAGAACGGGATCACCAATTTCGTGAGTCTGCTGGACAACATCATGGTGGGGCGTATCGGCACGGAGCAGATGTCCGGCATCGCCATTGTGAACCAGCTGCTGTTGGTGTTCAATCTGGCGGTGTTCGGCGCCATCTCCGGCGTAGGTATATTCGGCGCCCAGTTCTTCGGCTGCGGGAATCATAAGGGCGTACAGCAGACCTTCCGTTTCAAGCTGTACGTAGGCACGGGAATCGTGGTGTTGGGAATACTGGTTCTGCTCTTCTCGGGGGAGCGGCTGATCATGCAGTATCTTCATGGGGAAGGAAACGAGCAGGCTCTTTGGGCCACGCTGGGCTACGGAAAAGAGTATCTGCTGGTGATGCTGACCGGACTGCCGCCCTTTGCTCTGGAGGAAATCTATGCCAGCACTTTAAGAGAGTGCGGTGAGACGAGACTGCCTATGCTTGCGGGGGTTGCCGCCGTGGCGGTGAATCTTGCATTCAATTATCTGCTCATCTTCGGAAAATTCGGTTTTCCGCAGCTGGGCGTGGCGGGTGCCGCCATTGCCACGGTGATCTCCCGATATGTACAGGCAATTATCGTGATCGTGTGGACCCACACCCATGCGGCGAGAATGCCCTTTATCGTGGGCGCATACAGGGAGTGGCGCGTGCCTGCGCAGCTTTCCGTAAATATCGTTAAGATGGGCTCGCCCCTTCTGATCAACGAGGTCCTCTGGTCCGGCGGCATGGCGGTGCTGAACCAATGCTACTCCATGCGGGGACTGGACGCGGTGGCTGCGTTAAATATCTCGGGAATCATCTCCGAACTGTTCAATGTGGTCTTTATCGCCATGGGAAGCGCCATTGCCATTATTATAGGGCAGCTTCTGGGCGCCGGCAAGATGGAGGAGGCGATGGACACGGACCGGAAACTGATCGTTTTCTCCGTGCTGTCCTGTCTGGTATTGGGCGGGATCATGCTGGTGTTTGCCCCTCTGTTCCCCATGCTTTATAAGACCTCGGATCAGGTGAAGGAGCTTGCGGCACAGCTGATCCGGATCGCGGCCTGCTGTATGCCGCTCTATGCCTTTATGCACGCAGCCTACTTTACCCTGCGGTCGGGCGGCAAGACCATCATTACCTTTCTGTTCGACAGCGTGTACCTTTGGATCATCAGCATTCCGGTGGCCTATCTGCTCAGCCGCTATACGGGCCTTGCCATGGCGCCCCTGTATCTGTGCTGCCAGCTGATCGATATTATCAAGTGCGCCATCGGATTTGTACTGGTCAAAAAAGGAGTCTGGATCAACAATATTGTTTCATCAGAGGGAAAATGAGAAAGCGGAGAAAGAGTCACTACGGTTACATAAAACTGAATTATCGAAGCTATCGGGAGAGAGTCAGGCGAAGGCGCAGGATCGCGGCAGTGTGTGCGGCGGTCCTTGCGGGCGCGACCGTTATCGGATTGGGCGTCGGCCTTGCGCTGAAGCGGGACGAGAAGGAGGTCTGGAGCAAGACGGCCCAATCGGAGCCCGCCCTGGCGGAGGAAAGCAGTGAATCTGCTCCCGTGCAGGAGGAAAACAGTGAATCTGCTCTCGCGCAGGAGGAAAGCAGTGAACCCGCCCCCGCGCAGGAGGAAAACAGTGATGCCCCCGCGCAGGAGGCGGAAAAGCAGATCGAACTGCAGAAGGTAAAGGGAATCTATGTGACCGGAAGAATGGCAGGAAGCGGGAAATTTCAGGAGCTGCTCACTCTGGTGGACGAGACGGAGCTGAATGCCGTGGTGATTGACATTAAGGACGACGAAGGCAGGATCACCTACGAGATGGATTCGGAGAGCGTCCGGCAGATCGGAGCCCAGACGAAATACATTCAGGATATGGAGGGTCTGATGCGCCGGCTGAAGGAGCATCAGGTGTACGCCATAGCCAGAATCGTGTGCTTTAAGGACCCTTATCTGGCGGCCGAGCGGCCGGAGCTTGCGCTGAAAAAGGCGGACGGGACGCCGGTGACCGATGCCAATGGTCTGGCGTGGGTCAATCCTTATCGGAGGGAAGTGTGGGAATATTTGACGGAGGTGGCCCGTGAGGCCGCGGCAATGGGGTTTGATGAGATCCAATTTGACTATGTCAGATTTCCTATCGGCTCCGATGCGGACGCCGCCGACTACGGAGTGGACATGCAGGAGTACACCAGGCAGCAGGCCATCACGGATTTTCTGACCTTTGCTTCGGAGGAATTGGGCGCGGAGGGAGTGCCGGTGACGGCGGACGTGTTCGGCACCATTATCGGGAGCGATACGGACAAGGAGCGGACCGGTCAGGACTATGCGGCTCTGGCAGGCACAATCGACGTGCTCTGCCCCATGGTATATCCCTCTCATTACGGCAATCATGTATTCGGTCTGGACGTACCGGACGCGCACCCTTATGAGACGGTCTATGAGGCGCTCACGGATTCCAGGGAGGAGCTGAGCGGGCTGGCGCCGGAGGAATGTGCCGTGGTGCGTCCCTGGCTTCAGGCTTTTACCGCCGCATGGGTGCAGGGGCATATCTCCTACGGCGGAGAACAGATACGGCAGCAGATACAGGCCGTTTACGATGCGGGCTATGACGAATGGATCCTGTGGAACGCAGCGAACCGTTACTCGGCGGACGGGCTTTTGGAGCAGGCCGAAGAATAGGCCGCAGGGCTTTTTGAAAAATGAAAAAATGATGCTGGAAGAATTGCAGGATATAGAAAAAACGGACAAAATATGATTTTAAAAACATAAAAAAGCGTCCCCGGGCGTACCGGGAACGCTTTTCTTTCAGTTATCCGAATTGTTCAGGCGATCAACCCTTCCAAGCATTGTACTGGTTCTGGAACTCGGTCAGGATTTTCTGATATCCGGCTTCATCCAGAGCTGCCTGGTAAGCATCGATGGTAGACTGTACGTCTGCCGGAGCAATACCACCGTTCTCAAGAGGGAAACCATACGAATCAAATAGGTTCTGGCATGCTGCGAACTCTGCCTCTACAGGCTTCTTGTCGAAATGGAAACCTGTTGCAGGAGAGGTCTCAGCGTTGTTGTTAAAGCCCTTGTACAGCTCTGCCTTGTTGTCAGGCTCGTTGTCCAGAGGAGTTACGATGGTAGCGGAAGCGGACTCCCACATGGAGTGGTTGTACTTCTCACTGTGCTGAGTTACATGGCCGTTTGCATCATATTCGAAGTCCTCGCCCTCGATACCGAAGGTGTACAGGTCAGCCAGCTTGCTGTCGGTGTAGAGCAGGCCCATGAAGCGCAGGCAAGCCTTCGCCTGCTCCTCGGTGCTGTTGGAGGTCACGCAGTAGCAGGAACCCAGAGCGGAGGTGGAGTGTGCCCATCTCTCGGTAAGGGGCTGCATAACAACATCCTGGCCGTAACGGGCATTTGCCTCGTCATTTACAGGGATATCTGTCCACCAGGAGAAGCCCCAGTCCTGACTCTTGGTCGTCTGGTCGGTGGTGACCTTGGTCACATCGTCCTCGGAGATGTAGCCCTTGTCGGCCCAGTCAGCCATCAGGGTGCAGAACTCAAGGTACTGAGGAGAGGTAACAACATCTACCACCTCGTTGGTGCTCTTGTCGACTGCTACCCAGTTAGCGGTAGCATCAGCGGTGAAGAAATCAAAGTCGTTGATGTACCATCTGTAGAACATAGCGGTCTTCTGGGTCAGGTAGGGATACTTCAGGCCTTCGGACTTGCAGTCTGCCAGCATGGGCTCGATGTCAGCCAGCTTCGTAACGGAAGACAGGTCCCAGCCGTACTTGTCTACCAGCTCCTTGCGGGCCATCAGGTCGTAGCCCTCCACGTTGTCCTTGTAGACGGGAATATAGTAGTTCCTTCCGTTGTACTTGGTATTTTCCCACTGGCTCGCGTCCATGGACTCGTACAGTGCCTTGCCGTCCTCGGACTGCAGCAGGTCTGTGATGTCATAAACGGCGTTCTTGGGAACCAGGTCGTTAGTGCCGATAGCTGCTTCCCAGGAAGCGGTCCACAGCAGGTTGATCTCGTTGTTCGCCAGAGCCAGGTTGGCCTTGTCGGTGTACTCACCGGATCCGACATCGGTCAGAGCGATCTGAACGTTGATCTTGTCCTTGATGTACTCGTTGATGGCCGTCTCCACCTTCTTCACCTGCTCAGAGTCAGGAGCAGCAATGTTGGTGCTGTCTCTGTAAACATTGATGGTGACTACCTCTCCGCTGTCTGCGGGCTGCTGAGCCTCGTCGCTGGGAGCAGCTGCTTCGTCGGAAGACTGCTGCGCAGTGTCAGAAGGCTGTGAGCTCTCGGTACCGCCGCCGCAGCCAGCAAGAAGTGTCGCTGTCATAGCACCGGCAAGTACCAGAGCCAAGAGTTTCTTGATCTTCATTGGAAAATTCCTCCCTTTTTGATGATTTATTTCTAACCCGCCGCACTATTGCATTGGGTCGAAACCGAAGTTAACCTTTTACGGATCCCACCGTGAGACCTTTGATGAAGTACTTCTGGAAGAACGGGTACACCACCATGATCGGCGCGATCACGACCACCACGGTGGCCATCGTCGCCGAATACTGGGGGATCGTCCCGCCCATGGCCGCGAGGACGGACGAAGGCACGTTGCCGGCGCTGAGCAGGAACTCGATGCTCTTCTGGATGTTCACCAGGAGGAGCTGCAGGGGCTTCTTGTTGTCGCTGGTGATGTACAGCAGCGCGTTCTGCCAGTCGTTCCAGTACGCCGTGGCCATCATGAAGCCTACGGCCGCCAGCGAGGGCTTCAAAAGCGGCAGGGTGATCTGGAAGAAGGTGCGGTACTCACCGGCGCCGTCGATCTTCGCCGCCTCCATCAGCTCCGCCGGGATGCTGTTGGCGATATAGGTCCTTAAGATGATCACGTTCATGGTGGTCACGCACAGCGGCAGGATCAAGAGCCACAGGCTGTCCTTCAGGCCGTACATGGAGGTGAACACCACGTATCCTGCCAGCTGTCCGCCCTGGAACAGCATGGGGATCAGAAGGTATACGGACAAGAACTTGGACAATCTGAACTCCCTCCGGCTGATGGAGTATGCGAACATGCTCATCACCAGCAGGCCCAGCGCCGTGCCGGCCACGGTGATGAAGATCGTGACGCCGTAGGAGGTGAAGAGCTTATTGCCGTACTTCAGCACGCTGTTCATGCCCGCCATGGACCATTTCTCCGGCCAGAAGCTGAAGCCGTTCTGATTGATGGACGACTCGTCGGAGAAGGCCGCCACGAACACCAGCACTACGGGGAGCAGGCAGAACAATGTGTACAACAGGAGAAAGAAGCCGAGTATGTACTGTCCCAGTCCTTTCTTCTCTCTCTTAGAAGGGGCCAGATCGGCCATGTTTCCTTTTTTGCTCATCTTTCAATCTCCTTCCCTTAGAATAACGCGTTTTCCGGAGCGATCTTGCGCACCAGGCCGTTGGACAGCAGCATCATCAGCAGTCCTACCACGGACTGGAAGAAGCTGGCCGCTGCAGGGAAGCCGAAGTTGGAGCTCTTGAAGATCGCGTTCAGCACATAGGAGTCGATGACCTGTGTGGTGGAATAAAGCGTGCCGCTGTTCCTCGTCACCTGATAGAACAGACCGGTGTCGGACCTCATGACGCTTCCCACGGACAGCAGGAGCATCACGGTGATCATCGGGATCAGGGAAGGCAGCGTGATGTGCCAGATCTGCTTCCACTTGTTGGCGCCGTCGATCTGGGCCGCCTCATACAGCTCGGTGTCGATGCCCGCCAGCACGGACATGTACAGCACGGAGCCGTAGCCCACGCTGTTCCA
>CANQJL010000017.1 GCA_947624245.1 uncultured Acetatifactor sp.
AAGGTAAACACCACTCTTGCAGAAGTAAATTCCATCAGAGGATTTGAGAGTGGAATTTAAAATTTCAATTTAACCAGATCGGATACTCGCCAAAAAACCCTTGCGACACTCTGCATATTGTGGTATATTAAACGTAAAGAGGGACATCTGCGCTAACAAATGCCCCCCAGGAGCTACCGATAGACGGTTAGCCCGGATTATAAACAACTAAGAAATCAGCCGCTCAGTTTTCCAGACAGGGGCGGCTATTTCTGTGTCTTGTTACTATCTTTACCAAAAGAGTATCCTATTCCAAAGCAGGTCAAGCCGAAGCTCAGCACTGCAATCAGTCCCAAAATATCCATATGGCTCAGCCCTCCTTTCCCAGATTCCCTTGCGGGTTTCTATGTAATCGGAGGGTCACAGTCCCTCCGGAGAGGGCTAACCGCCTACCATCTTGGCAGTCCCAAGAAAATATTACCATAATTCGACAGGAAGTGCAATTGAGCTTGGCCGTTTTTTCGTAAATATCGGCCATTTGTCAACACCATTTGTATAGCCTTCCGGCATGGTCAAATATCCGCCATCTTTTCTTTCAAACTTTGCATTGCAAGCCCTCCTCCTGATTTTCTTTCCAGAGAATTTGTAATCAGTACCACTTATCATTTATTACATCATTAGCAAAGTTGCAGCTTGGAGTGCATTTAATCATTTAACACTGCATAGACTCCTATACTGTTCTAACGTATTTTTCCACTCCCCTATCTTCTTTTCAGATACTTTATTCAAACTAACCCTGTAATAATCTGGATTGCAATAATAATCATACGGGGTCAATCCACTAAGCTCACTAAATCCTCTATTTAGTTCCAGCCATATGTCCCCCTTGTACTCATATAGAAATATTCCATATTTTTCGCCGCTTAAAAATAATGCCTTAGACATAAATTCAATCTCATCAGCATGTTTTTCTATATACGCTGTATCATAATAATAATATTCTTGCCATTTCCCAATTTCCCCTAAAAGAAAATCCATCTTTAGGCTTGGAATATTACAGATTCTCCCTAACATGTTCTCTATAAATATGTACACATAATCCTCATATATTTCTATTTCCTGTTCACCGGCTGTAAACATTAACTTGCAAATAGTAAATCTGTTCACATTATGGCTATCAAACATTAACTTAAAACCGCAATTTTCTGACAAGCTTAAATTTATCAACTTCTGCCTTCCTTTTTTCACACGAATCCCTTAGCTCTGCCCTTTTATTCTATTATAAACTATAGACCTTTTCTCCACAATTCCCCCAAAATTCTTCATCTTCCTACCCCATCGACCTCATCAATTTCTCCATCCATGTCTCCAATCTGAAAAGTAGTTTTATTTTCATAGTACGTTGCAGCAAGAGTATAAGAATCTCTAATTCAGTACCACTAACATTCCAGCATTTTACAGTATTCTGACAAAGCATCTTCAGATTTAAAAATATTATTTTGTAAATATGCGGACATTTCATCAAATTTGTATCTATCGTAAAAATCCTTTTGTATCTCTAAATCCTTTTTCAGCAAATCGTTAAAGGGATATTCTCTGCATATAAGATACTCCGGCAGATCGACCGAAAAAATGCTCTTTACTTCCCTTATTAATTCGGCGCAATAATAGTTAAAATGGTGAACGGACGTTGGCAAGTTTCCGCCGAATCGGGGAAATCTTTTCAAATTTTCTGAGTTACAAATGCATGACCAGTATGGAGATATCCCATTGTTTATTTCCTTAAACAAGTCAAACAACTTATCATTTATTACATCATTAGAAAAGCGGCAGCTTTCCGGTAATAGAACATCAATTTTATTAACCATACATTTACTTTCAAATCCTATCGCTCCATGTATATAGAATTGCTTATTTTCTGATTTCAGATAAAGAGAATTTATTGCATTTTTATTATTCAATTGGCTTTTAATGTGATTATGTATATCGCTTATTTTCGTTCCACTTCGATCATACGCAAAATCATAACCGTATCGCTTAAGGATATCTGCTAAATTTAATATTTTTTGTACTTCTAATCTTTTGTCGTAATTCTTATAATAAAACACATACTGATAAAATTGCTCGTGCTCTGCCTTATCCGACAATTCAAAATTGGGTTGCAATACAGGTATGCTTTCACATATTCCACTACAGTTACCAAAAAGGTATGTGCCATATTTCAAATTTCCCAAAACATCCATGTCGGATTGCGAGCCCATCTCGATTTCAATTTTGTAATTGTACCCTTTTTCAGCACACATATAAACTTTATCTTTGAATCCGTAAATTTTTCTAACCGTATAATAGTATAGCCGATTTTGACAGACTTGTATTAACAGATCCCCTATGTCAATATTTTTATATGTATGGCACAATATATAAATTCCCTGACTATTTACCTCAGTGAAATTGATCACTGCAGCAACTTGAAACATCGACATCCATATCCCCCTGTAAGAAGTGCGAAAATATTTGCAACTGCTTCCGCTCCATTTTGCTTTTCTATTCCACAGATTCCAGCTTGACACTGCCCTCTTATCCTATTATAAACTATAGACCTTTTGTCCACAATTCCAAAAAACTCTTTGCATCAAAAAGACAGAGACTCTCCCAAATCTCTGTCTTTCTGTTTGATTCACAATAAATCGGAATCATACGCTGAAGTTAGCTAATTCTGGTGCTCAAGGTCAGAATTTCCTGTGTCAGAGGAAATCGCAATCACACTGTATCCGTCAAAACAGCTATAGGGATTTTTGACCAATTCAACAATGATTTTACGCTTTTGCGTGGAATCCGTTCCGTCATACCCCACTTCAAGATCAGCGGTAACGATCACCCCGTCCTTTGTCTCCTCGTAACTATATCCGGAAATCCAGCCGTAATTAAACGAACTGGCAGCATCATATCTATTGACGGGATCACCTGCCTCAGACGAAAAATCCACTTCTGTATCCGTAAGTGAATATTGTATATAATTTAGCTGATCCACACTGATCTTCCCGCCATTTTCATCCGAGATCCGATCCAAATAGTCAAACGATGCCCTCGAATTTTGAATAAACCGGGCAATAAAAATTTCTTTCCAGCTCTCACTGTTTACAACAGCCTTGCCAAAATTATCATAGCTGAGCGCTAATTGAGTAATAGCGGTTTTTAAATTTTCCCCCATAGAAAATTCGGAAGGGTATTCCTGTTTTTGAATTCCCAGTGTTTCATAATCAATATTTAGATCGTCGGATATCTTGCGAAACAGATAGGTTTTCACTTTAGCATTCTCAAAATAGCCGACCGGATCAAACCGGACAACCGCAAGGTCATTGTCCAGAGTTATGCTGCCGCTTACACCGCCTCTTTCATCAGATGTAAAAGACATTTTTTCTTCCGATAGGCTGCCGATACACGCATCATATCCTATTTCGCGGAAAAGGCTGATCTGTATGAGATAAGTGCCGTCCCCATTCAAATGGATTTCAAGACCTGTATCTCCGTTATCATCGCAGTATTCTCCTGGGAAAGAGCGATAGTCCGGGCGTTCATCAGGGCTGCTTTCCAGATGGGGATTATCTGAGGTTTTATGGTATTGGTAGGAGTTTTCCGCAGTAGCTGTCCGATACCATCCGGAGGTAAATGTCACTGTGGCGGAATCCTCGTCAAAGGAGATACGCCCCTCCACCTTTTTGTCTTCACCCCATTCAGAGGTGGAAAACAGAATGATATTTTCCGTCTGAAAGCCTGTGCATTCATACAGCTTGGTCAGAAACGGGATCTCCACCTGTATTGCATAAGTATCATCCGCATTTTTTTGAATCTCCAGGCCGTCATAAGCAGGGTCACTTATCGTATTGCCCGTATATTCTCCCTCATAGTTTTCCAGGGCCTGCACTGTTTCCGACCGAGATCCCGACTCTGGTATTTCCTCCGTGGCTGTGTCTTCAGACGGCTTACTATCGCTTCCGGTATTTTCCATTGGAACGGGAGCAACCTCCGTTCCAGTATCCGGATTCGCAGAACAAGCCGATAGAAAAATGAAACAGATCAAACTAAGCAAAACAATTTTATAGTGTCGTGCCATTTTTATCCTCCTCGTGATATCCTTTTCCTTTTTCATACTTTCTTTATACCATAAATGCTTCGCATTTACGGTATGGATGGCCATTCGGCCGCTTTCTGCCTCGAATAAGGTCATCATACCACAACGAAAAAAATAGTAAAATACAGTCTGCGCAAACGACATCTTTTTTGCGCAAACGACACAAAAAAACAGAGACCGGATCACACCGGCCTCCCTTATATCCGATCAGTTGTCAAACCGCATTCTCCATTTAAAAAATTCCTTCTTGAACGCATCCCTATGGGCTCTCCCAATCATTACCTTTGATCCATTGCAGAGTGTCACCTCATGGCCGTGCGCCTTTTCAATGTATTTCAAATTGACGATATACGACCGATGTATTTGGGAAAAGCCAAACGGGGTTAAGCTGCGAGCGGCCTCCGATATCTTCCCCTCACAAAAATGCTCCCTCCCATCCAGCATAAGGTATCTTAATTTTCTTCCATATGTTTCCACAAGAAGAAGCTCATTCAGATTGATTCCGATGCGTATCCCCGCAGTATCAGTGCAGGAAAGGATCCGATCCTGAATCTTTGTTTTCAGGAAAGAATCCAGCGCCTCACCCACCTCCTCCAAATGCCTTTTGTCTATATACCGGAAAGCGTTCACCTTATATCCCGATCTCGCAAACTCCACATGGGAAGTCAAAAAGCATACTTTACATTTCCTGCCCTCCTGCATCAGTTGTTCTGCGAGTTGAAGACCGTCCTCTCCCTCTGCCAGTTCAATATCCAGAAACAGCAGGTCTACATCTGGATCTTTCATAAAATCTCTTCCGCTGTCATAAGTGTTGATCTGAAACGGAATATTTTTATCCCGGCAGTATTTTTCAATCACAGCCTGTATCTTATCCCGCCATACCGCTTCGTCCTCTACAATCCCTGCTTTCATGCTTTTTCCTCCCTGGGTATGGCAACGCTGATTTTAAACAGCCTTTCTCCGTTTTCCTCAACAGATTCCATATAGCATTCGCCATGATACTTTTGAACTGCTGCGGCAATATTTTTCAGGCCAAATCCGTGGTTTCTCTTGTCCTTTTTGGAAGTCGCAAAAAACTTTTTCCCCTTTACCGCATCATCTGTACTGTTAATGACAACTATAAAGATTTCTTTCGCATGTTCTATGAGTTCAACGTGTATTTTGGGCATATCCGCTTTTAATGCCGCCTCCAGGGCATTTTGCAGAATATTTCCGACCAATGTGGTAAGGTCGAACATCTCAAGAGGGATTTTATCGGTCAGCCTGCCTGACACCGTAAATTCTGCTTTCTCCTTTGCCGCCAAATACGAATAATAATTTACAATGATATCAAGAAAGCTGTCCCCCGTATGAACCTTGAGATCAAACTCGTTCTGGATATTCCAGATCGTATCGATATATTCTTTGGCTTCCTCCGTCTTTTTCTCATTTAACAGCTCCCTCAGCGCGCCAATATGATTGACCAGATCGTGTTTAAAACGCCGTACCGCCACAGATTGCTGAAGTTGGTAGTCGTACTGTTGTTTTTGCATATGCATAAAGGATTGGAGCTCCCTGTTCTGCCTGTCCGACAATACATTTTTCACAGCCAGGCTCAGCGTGAGAAAAACTGAATAGATTGCTCCTGTAATGCTGATAAAAAACACGGCATATGCGTCCCAGCCATACGCGGCATGATTCTCGTTAAAGGAAACAAATACAAAATTGTAAAACATCTGAAAGATACTTCCCTGAATCAAAAGCGCAAGCTTGTATTTTAACTCAATATCGCACAAATAGACTTCATGCTTTTTTAAAATCTGCCGGTATACAAAAAGATATATGCAAAACGAGAGAAGATAGGCGGGCTCCATCCACCATGCAAGCTCTGTGCCGGTAATCCCTCCGCCGATCATGACAATCTGTATCAGCATAACGCTGAATGTATCTATGATTCCGGTAAAATACATGAGAGACGCGCTCACGATTATTAAATGACTTACGCGATCCTCAAAAAACAAAAGAATGGAAAACACGCTCCAGAGAATGTAAACAATCGGAGAATTGACATCATAATATGCGCTGAAAACGCCTGCAGACAATACAATCATTACAGATGCGCCAATAAAAAATCTGTTTTTTCGTGGATTGATCCTAAACCCAAAATAAATCAGAAATAAATATATTAGATAATTTAATATATTATCTACAATATAAATCATATTTTCACATT
The DNA here is from genome assembly GCA_947624245.1 of uncultured Acetatifactor sp. Classification (GTDB taxonomy): domain Bacteria; phylum Bacillota; class Clostridia; order Lachnospirales; family Lachnospiraceae; genus Acetatifactor. The sequence goes on from CANQJL010000017.1 coordinate 6,324, forward strand.
TCTCCCGTTGTCATAATATGCAATCCATCTTTAGGAATAGATCTCCCCTCCCTGGATATCCTGTCCCGTCTCGCCGCGCATCTTCCTGTCGAGAGGTTCCGGATCCTTTTCCAGCTGCAGCATTGTGTCAAAGGCGGAGAGCAGCAGTCTCTCCTGCCTGTAGCGGTTCATATCCTCCGGTCTGTCCATGTACAGCTTGAAGTGATCCACCTGCCATACCAGCGCGTCCGTCAGAGTATACCCCGCCACATTGTATTTACTCAAGAAGCTGCCGTAGTCATGGTAGTACGCCAGCTCCTGCAAGAGTCCCGCAGAGCGCCGGATACCCTGCCACAGTTCTTCCGCGTACTCGCAGCTTACGCCCGCTCTCTTTGCAAGCTCCGCCACAAATCCGTGAAGCTCCTCCAGCGCCGCCCGCAGAGCGGCGTCCTGCTCCGTCTTCCTTGCGGCGTCCTGCTCTGCCTTCCTTGCGGCGTCCTGATCCGCTTTCCCCGCTTCCTCCTGCGCAGGATTCAAAGCATCTTCTCTCTCATTCCCATTCATATCAGCAGCCTCCATCTCCTATGCCTTGCAGCAAATATAGCGGCCATGAAACAAAAAGACCTTGAAAACGCTGCCGCACAGCTTTTCAAGGTCATCTTTCCAGCAGGGGAAGAGAGGCTCGAACTCCCGTTTACGGTTTTGGAGACCGCCGCACTACCACTGTACTATTCCCCTATGTCCGTGTTTTCACCGACGAAAGACATTATAACACAGAGCAGGCAGAGTCTGCAAGGGATATTTTTAATTTTCCAACACCTTTTGCTTATTCCAGGCGCAAGCCTCCCATTGCATCCTGCCCGTAAGCATTCCTGATAATCTCATTCAGCTTTTCCCGCTGCATGTGCTCGCCGCTAAAATGACTCATATCCTCAGACCATTCCTCGGGATAGAACAGGATTTGGTCAAAATACTCGGGAAATTGAACGGACATCCATGTATTCTCATATTCTTCCGCTAAATCTGGAATCGTGTCCCTATAGTATTCCGAAACGGGCGATGGGTATATATGCAATGTAACGTGATGCTCCGTGCACAGATCATACAATTTTCTTACATATTGATCTGTAATTTCAAAGGGCGACTGCTGCACATAATCCTCCTTGTTTGTGTTAATATAGCTTAAACACAATTTTCTGCAGACAGGGGAATCTTCTATCAGACTGACGATTTCTTTTCGCATGAAAATTGCGCCGTATACATCCTCCATTGTTTCCAGAGTATTTTGATCCAGGGAACCTATCGTGTCCGTTTCCACATAAGTCATAACGGCATATCGATAACTCCATTCCGTATCAAAGGTTCTTGTAAGAGTCAAAGGATGCATCACCAAATAAATGTCGGTAGCATCAGGGTGACTCTTAAGATATTCATCAGCCAAAAGATACTGCCCCGTAATCATCAGGGCAGCATTTGCGGTCAAAATATCCGTCTCCGGATTGTTTTCCTGTAAAGCCGAAAACAGCTGATTCGCTATACTGTCGCCGATGATCAGCCTTGTTGAACCGTCCGATTCTCTGGCACGCTCAAAATGCGGCAACATTCCACTGCCCCCCATAAAGTCTTCACTGGCGGTCCAACCGGCTATGAGAGAGCGAAACGGCTCGATGGTGGAAAGCCGGATTATCACCGCAACGGCAGAAAAAGTTATGCTTATAAAAATGAACCCCTTTAAAAATAATTTTCTCATCGCTGTCTCCGTAAAAGCATCTGTTGCTGCACCGCGCCTCTGTTATGGGCGCTAGAAAGTTTCATAGATAAAGGTAGTCGCTGCCTGTCCGTAATTGCGGATCATAACCAAAATCAGCAGCAGCGTAAGAATAATATATACAGTCCATCTGATCACAATAGGCACTTTATCCTTCATCATTTTTTCAATGGATTTATTCTTCTCATGGAGAACATCAACAAGAAACACTGCTATCACACAAAAGAGTATGCACACAAGCTCCGCTCTCGTTCCGCCTAACAAATAGCTCCCATAAAAGGTCATTTCTTTAAAATGGAAGTCGAATAATATACGCTTTAGGATATTCAGCGCATGTTCAAAGGAGTCCGCTCTGAAAAAGAGCCACGCAAAATCCACCAGTACAAATGTGACCGCCATGTGAAAAATTCGGGAAACAACGGTATAATAACGCCCCTGATTCAGCCTGCCCTTTCTATCGGGCCGATCGCCGCTGTCTTTCATAAGCCCTGCGGCAGATTTCATCACAGGAGGATTCCTCTTTAAAGATAGCTGTCTGCGAATATTCCCTGCGATGTTATAGGCACCATGTAAAATTCCCCACACAATATAATTTCCGCCGCCATGCCATAAGCCGCTGACCAAAAATGTGACCATCAGATTAAACTGGGTCCGAAGCTTTCCCTTACGGCTGCCTCCTAAAGGAATATATACATAGTCTCTCAGCCAGGAAGAAAGGCTGATATGCCAGCGGCCCCAGAAATCCTTGATGGAAACAGCAAAATACGGCTGCCGGAAATTGGCGTCCATATCAAACCCCAGCATCTCTGCGCTTCCAATTGCCAAAGCGCTATATCCTGCGAAATCGCAATAAATCTGTATAGCATACAGGAAAGTCGCCCACAACAGAGCTGCCCCCGGCAGCGTATCCGGATTGTTATAGGCAAAACTCACCTTCCCCGCTAATTGGTCGGCTATTACGATTTTTAACAAATACCCCGAAAGCAGATGATACAGACCGATACGGGCTTTCCCATAATCAAAGCTCCTGCCGTTCCGCAGCTGCGGCAGCAAGACCGTGCTCCGCTGAATAGGACCGGAGATAACGGTCGGAAAAAAAGCGACATACACGGCATAACGGATGACATTCTTTTCCGAAACCGTCTTGCCGCGAAAGACATCAATTACATATCCCATAGCCTGCAGAGCATAAAAGGAAATACCTAATGGAGCAAATGCACTGCCTTTCCATAACAAACGGAACAATATCAGAGCAAATACATTGACCGAAATGCAGAGGCCTAAAATTATTTTTCGGTTAAAAAGCTTTGTTTTTTCAATTAATATGGCAGCAAAATATGTGGTGGCGATACAAAAAGACAATCCGAACACATACCGAATATCATTAGACAGATAAAACAATAAGCTTGCCGCAAACAACCAGATATACTGATACCGCCTTGGCAGGGTAAAGTGAATCCATATCACAATCGGCAGAAATAAAATATAGAGAATAGAATTAAACGACATTGCGCACATCAAAATTTGCCCTCTCAAAGTTTTGCTTTCCCTTTCGGGAATCCGGCTGCCCTGCTCCCATCAAAACAGGCGGTCTATGACCTCCTGCACCGTTCTCACTCCGATGATCTCGATCCCGCTGTTCTTCCTGCAGTCTTCCGCGCAGACGAAAGGAACCACACAGGTCTCAAATCCCAGCTTCTCCGCCTCTGCCACGCGCTGTCTGGCCTGGCTTACCGCGCGGACCTCCCCGCTTAGACCCACCTCGCCGAAAGCCGCAAGCTTCTGGCTCAGCGCCCGATTCTTAAAGCTGGACAGCACCGCCAGCACGATTCCCAGATCCACCGCCGGTTCCTGAATCTTCATGCCGCCGGTAATGTTCACATAGGCGTCACAGGAGGCAAGCTGCACGCCGGAGCGTTTCTCCAGCACGGCCATCAGCAGATTCACTCTGTTGAAATCCGTCCCCGTGGTCTGCCTTCTGGGAATCCCAAAGCTGCTGTGACAGACTAGCGCCTGAATCTCCACCAGCAGAGGTCTTGTTCCCTCCACCGTACATGCCACCACGGAACCGCTGGCATTCTCAGGTCTGCCGTTCAGCATATATTCCGAGGCGTTGAGCACCTCGACCAGCCCCTGCTCCCGCATCTCGAAAACGCCGATCTCGTCGGTGGAGCCGAAACGGTTCTTCACACCGCGCAGAATCCGATAGGATGCATGTCTGTCTCCCTCAAAATAGAGCACCGCATCCACCATATGTTCCAGCACTCTGGGGCCTGCCACCGTCCCTTCCTTGGTCACATGCCCCACGATCATCACCGACACGCCCAGTCCTTTGGCCAACTGCAGCAGAATACCGGTGGATTCCCGAACCTGCGACACGCTCCCTGGAGCCGCCGACACATTCTCGCTGTACATGGTCTGAATGGAGTCGATGACCACCGCCTCCGGCTTTTGTTCCCTGATGACCTCGGCGATGTTATTCAAATCAGTCTCGCACAAAAGCAGCAGCTTCTCGCTGAATTGCCCGATCCGGTCGGCGCGCATCTTGATCTGCGCCAAAGATTCCTCTCCCGATATATACAGCACCGAATGTCCCGCGGCGGCGAGATTACGGCATACCTGCAGAAGAAGTGTGGATTTTCCGATGCCGGGATCGCCGCCCACCAGAGTCAGCGAGCCCTGTACGATGCCTCCTCCCAGCACCCGGTCAAGCTCACCGATGCCTGTGGAAATCCTGTCTTCCTGCCGAATGGTGATCTGCGACAGCACACTGGGCCGGTTCTGTCCGCCCCTGCCGTATCCGCTTCCCTGCCCGGAGGCCGCTTTTTGATAGGGGGATTTGCTGACAGTCTCCTCCACAAAAGTATTCCACTCCTTACAGCCCGGACACTGGCCCATCCATTTGGAGGACTCATATCCGCAGTTTCGGCAGAAAAAAACGGTAGATGATTTTGCTTTCGCCATTGTCTGCTCCTTTTGTACCGAAAACGCCGGGAACCTTCGTCCCCGGCGTATCTTACTTAAAATAAAAGAACCTCTCTATTCTTTACGCCCGTTCCACTTTCACAGATACCTCTCCGGCCGCCTCCAGCTCCACGCTTAAGGAAAGCTTTCCGCCCAGACCCGTCTTCATGGTTCCGATGCTGCTGCCTCCCACAAATACCTGATATTCGGTATCGTCTTCGAGACCTACTGTGATCTGTGCATCCTCGTCGCCCTCCACGGTGAACTCCACGCCGTTCTCCTTCTCGACAAAGTCGGTGACGCTGGTACCGGGTACGGATTCATAAAGGAACATGCCGTTCTTCTCCAGCTTGGTAATCTCGCGGAAGGTCTTCACCTTCAGAAGATCGCCTGCGTGCTCATAATCCTCCACCTTTGCTTTCTGTTCCAGCTTGTGGTTGCCAAAACTGATCGCGCCGTCCGCCTCACTGCGGAGCAGCTCTTTCACAACTGCCATGGATTTATCCTCCTGTTTTTTTGTAGCCGTGCCACGTGCATCCGTTGCTTTCTTCATTATACCAGTTATGCGGTTTTTCTGCAAGCAGTGCAGGGAAATCAGCAAGGCTGCTTCACGCTACTTCACGGTAAATGTCACCTTCCCGTTTTTGAATCCCGCGGCCACGCTGTCCCCCGGCTGAATCCTCTTTAAAAGTATCTCTTCCGCCAGCGCATCCTCCACCACAGACTGGATCGCTCTCTTAAGAGGCCTTGCTCCCATTTTGACATCGGCATACTTCTCGACCAGATGCTCCCTCAGGGAAGCGGTCATGGTGAGCTTGATATCCATCTGCGCCTCGCACCGCTTATACAGATCGGACGCCAGCAGATTGACGATGGCCTTCATGTTCTCACCGCTCAACTGGTGGAACACAATAATGTCGTCGATCCTGTTGATGAACTCCGGCTTAAAGCTTTTCTTGACCTCTTCCATGACGCCGGATTTCATCTTTTCATAGTCCCGCTTTGCGTCCGTGCCCGCCGCAAATCCAAGGTTCTTCGGATCCACGATCCGCTGGGCGCCCGCATTGGAGGTCATGATCAGCACGGTGTTCTTAAAGCTGACCTTTCTTCCCTTGGAATCCGTGATGTGGCCGTCATCGAGCACCTGCAGCAGAATGTTGAACACGTCGGGATGCGCCTTCTCTATCTCATCGAAGAGAACTACCGAGTACGGGTTTCTGCGCACCTTCTCGCTGAGCTGTCCGCCTTCCTCAAAGCCCACATAGCCGGGCGGGGAACCGATCATCTTGGAGACCGAATGTCCCTCCATATATTCCGACATATCGACGCGAATGATGGCGTCCTCCGATCCGAACATCGCTTCCGCCAGCGCCTTGGAAAGTTCCGTCTTTCCCACGCCGGTGGGTCCCAGGAACAGGAAGGAACCGATGGGGCGCTTGGGGTCCTTTAAGCCCACGCGGCCGCGGCGCATAGCCTTTGCCACGGCGGTCACCGCCTCCTCCTGACCGATGACGCGCTTGTGCAGAATGCTCTCCAGCTTCAAAAGCCGTTCGCTCTCCTTCTGGGCCAGCTTCTGCACAGGGATCTTCGTCCACATTGCCACGACCTCTGCAATCTCATTCTCTCCCACAATATATTTTCTGCTTGTCTCACGATTCTCAAGCCTTTTCAGCATTCTCTGGTATTTTTTCACCAAAACGTCCTGATTTCTCTTGATCTCCGCCGCCTGAGCAAAAGCCTCCATTCGAATGGAGCGCTCGATCTGGGCGTCCATCTTCTTGATCTGCTCCAGCAGTTCCTTCTGCTTATCCGGCATATCCATTGCCCGCAGTCTTGCGCTCGCCGCAGCCTCGTCGATCAGATCGATCGCCTTGTCCGGCAGATTCCTGTCATTGATGTATCTTGCGGAGAGCCGCACGGCCGCTTCCACCGCCTCGGAGGTAATGCTGACCTGATGATGCTCCTCATATTTTCCCTTGATGCCCTCCAGAATGCGGATCGCTTCCTCCTCTGTGGGCTCCTCCACATTCACGGGCTGAAAACGGCGCTCCAGCGCGGCGTCCTTCTCAATGTATTTGCGGTATTCCGCTATGGTAGTCGCGCCGATCATCTGCAGCTCGCCTCTGGCAAGGGACGGCTTCATGATATTGGACGCATCGATAGCGCCTTCGGCACCGCCTGCGCCGATGATCGTATGCAGCTCATCCAAAAACAGGATCACGTTGCCGTCGTCGATGACTTCCTTGATAACGCGCTTGATGCGCTCCTCGAACTCACCCCGATACTTGCTGCCCGCCACCATGCCGGAGAGGTCCAGCGTCAGCAGACGCTTATCCTTGACGGTAAAGGGAACCTTGCCCTCCACGATGCGCAGTGCAAGCCCTTCCACCACAGCGGTCTTGCCTACTCCGGGTTCGCCGATCAGGCAGGGATTGTTCTTGGTGCGACGGCTTAGAATCTGTATCAGGCGGCGGATCTCATCTTCTCTGCCGATGACGGGATCCAGCCTGCCCTCTCTCGCCAGCGCCGTCAGGTCTCTGCTGTACTGGCTGAGAGTGGTCGCTTTCTGTTTTCCCGAGGATTTTCTGCCTAAATCCTCCTTGTAGAGATTGCCGTCCTGACCGATCGCGATAAGGGTGTCCACGTAGATCTTCTGCACGTTGGCGCCGATGGTGTTCAGCAGGCGCACTGCCACATTTTCACCCTCCTTGATCAACGCCATCAGGATATGCTCCGTGCCTGTGGCTTTCTGACCGAATCTGGCGGCCTGCCTGTGCGCCTCCTCCAATACCTTCTGCGCTCTGGGCGAATATCCTTCCCGCTCCCGCAGACTGACGCCGTTCTCAAAGGCGATGAGCTCCTGTATCATATCCAGCACCTGGGACACGTCTACGCCGTTGTCCGACAGCACCTTATACGCCACTCCGCCCGGCTCCTTCAGAAGCCCCACCAGAATGTGTTCCGTACCCACATATCCCTGCTTCAGGTTCCTGGCGCATTTTGCCGCGAGATTCAAAGCCTCTTTCGCCCTATCTGTAAACTGTGACTGCATTTCGTCCTCCAATCCGACTCACTTTTTATAGAAACACTGATGTTTCTGATAGTTTATACCAGTAAACGGCAAGTGTCAACCGAAAGAGAGGACACTCCCGTTAAAGAGTATCCCCTCCCTGTCTGCTCTATTCCGTTCCGCCTCAAATTTATCGCGGCTTGGTCTGATTGCCCGTCGCCGCCCTTATGACTCACCGGCGTTTTATTGCTCGTCAGCAATTTCCCGATTTTTCGGCGTTTTTATTGTTCGTCGTCAGTATCATAGTTCAGGAACTCAAACTCAAATTCGTCATCCTCTTCCGACGTCATAAAATTCTTGGGCTGAGGTCTTGCCTGAGACTGTCCCGACGGACGCTGAGCCGGAGATGCTCCCTGCGGACGGCGTTCCGGATTCTGGCCTGCAGGTCTCTGTGTCTGGCCTGCACCGGAAACATGCTGTTCCTGTGATGCCCCTGCGGGCCTCTGACCCTGAGGCGCTCCTGCCGGTCTCTGACCTGCTGGTCTTGCACCCTGTGATGCTCCTGCGGCTCTCTGACCCTGAGGTGCTCCCGCCGGACGCTGGCCTGCGGGTCTTGCGCCCTGTGATGCCCCTGCGGCTCTCTGGCCCTGAGGCGCTCCTGCCGGTCTCTGACCGGGTCTTGTACCCTGTGATGCCCCTGCCGGACGCTGACCTGCGGGTCTTGTGCCCTGTGACGCCCCTGCCGGACGCTGGCCCTGACCGGAGGTTCTCTTTTCCGGTCCCGCAGTATGCATTGTCCTCTGACCGGGCTGGCTTCTCCTGCGGATCGTCTCTTTCTCGATCTGATTAAAGTATGCCGAGTCCTCCATATCCTTGATCTTATATACAAGATATGCCGCAGCGCCGCCGACTCCCACAAGCAGGATCACCAAAATAATGATGGCGATGGTCTGACTGCGCTTGCTCTTTTGCAGATCCTCCAGCGCTTCGTTGTTGCCGCTGATGGTACTCAGCATTGCCTCTACGCCGTAAGCTTCACCGGTCTCGGTTACAACAAATTTCCATTCCCCGTCATAAAATACTGTGTCGTAGGGCTTCTCCTCCGCAGGCGCTTCCGGTTCCTCCGCATCGTCCCCTGCGGGCTCCGGACTTTCCTCCGGCTCCGTGTAAGGCGTCAGCTCCTCGGACAGGTCCACATAATCGGAGCGGATAAAACCGGTCACATCCGCGCCGTCTGAATTGAAGCTCACCTGATACCATGTCTTTCCGTCCGTTCCCGTCGTCTGTCCAATCACCGTCAGCGCCACCCCGCTCTCCACGGTGGTAACGATCTGACTGGACTCGGAGGCAGATGCGCTGTTGCGGATCCGGACATTGTCGCTGCCCTTGACGGTAGCGCTCACGGGATTTACTTTCTCGACCTCGCCGGAAGCACCGCCGCCTGCATTCGCGTCCGCCGGCTGAGAATTGTCTGCGGGCTGTGATGTGTCTGCGGGCTCCTGCGTAGTGGGCGCCACCTGTGTGGACTCCGGCGGTGTGGAACCGTCCGTGATCTCCACCAGATCCGATCTGATATAGCCCAGCTTATCCGCATCCACCCACACCTCATACCAGACGTAGCCGTCGCTGGCGTTGATCTGGCTCCTGATAGAGAGGGTGGTATCCTTTGCATAGCTGGCCAGAACGTCCCCGCCGGAGCTGGCGGAGCTTCGCACTCTGGCGCCGTCAGACGATGTGACGCGCCCTGCGCTCTCGGCGTGGCTCACTATGGAGAACCCATCCGGCAACAGTGCCAGCGACAGCACCAATACCGATGTGAACACCGCCGCACGCAAAACCCGTACCGCTCCTAACTCGTGTAGCTTGCTTTGTCTTTTCATAAGTGTTTCCTTTCTCTGCTGTTTGTCTATTCTCCACGCATAAATCGCCTATGGCCTTCGTCCGCCTTCGGTCCCATTCCGGAGCCGTGTATGTTCTTGTGGTGCTCCGCTCTCTGCTTTGCCTCCATGCTGCGGTGTACCTTCATCTCACATTCGGGACAGTATCTTCCGGATCTGATAGGCTTGTCGCAGAGCTCACAGCGCAGGAATGTCCTGGAGCCCTCGGCCACCTCAAGCCTGCCGTCCCGAAGAAGCCTGCGTATGGTCTTCTGCGATACGCCGATGGCGTCCTCTATCTGCGCCGCCGTGGCGCCCTTGTGCTGCTCAATATATGCCCGTACCTTTCCGTAGTCATCATACGCCTTCTCGCCGCAGTCCTCGCAGCGGTACTCTCCCAGTCCCTCAAACACCAGCACGCCGCCGCATTTTTCGCACACGCGCGGTATCGAGTAGGATTCCGATGTCAGCAATCGCTCCATATTATAATCCATAACTCAAGCCTCCCCTTGTCTTTCTGCGGCACAAAGCCGCCGGCCTACGCCTCGTCAATGGCTTTTCCTATGTCATGTCTCATGTATTTGTTTGCAAAATCGACCCACTCCGTCGCCTCATACGCCTTCGCTCTGGCCTCCTTCAGAGTGGCGCCCTTGGCCGTCACGCCCAGCACTCGCCCGCCGTTCGTCACGATACGGCCCTTCTCATCGAATTTGCTCCCCGCATGGAAACAATAGTAATCCTCTTTGCCGTCAAATTTTTCCAGGCCCGTGATCTCGAATCCCTTCTCATAGGATACGGGGTAGCCGTCCGAGGCAAGCACAACGCACACGGCCGCATTGTCCTCGAACTGAAGATCCACCTGATCCAGACAGCCGTCGATGCAGGCGTCCACCACGTCGCAGATATCGTTCTTCATTCTGCACAGCACCACCTGCGCTTCGGGATCTCCGAATCTGGCATTGAATTCCAGCACCTTGGGACCGTCATCCGTCAGCATCAGCCCAAAGAAGATCACGCCTTTGAACTCGCGTCCCTCCGCCGCCATAGCGTCCACGGTGGGCTGATATATATTCTTTCGGCAGAATTCGTCTATTTCCTTCGTGTAAAAAGGACTGGGAGAAAAATTTCCCATGCCGCCGGTATTGAGTCCCTGGTCCCCGTCCTTGGCGCGCTTGTGATCCTGCGCGGAGGTCATGGGCTTTACGGTCTTTCCGTCTACAAAGGAAAGCACGGACACCTCGCGGCCCGTCATGAACTCCTCGATGACCATGCGGTTCCCGGCGCTGCCGAAATGCTTATCCTGCATGATCTCCTTGACTCCCGCACGGGCTTCCTCCGGCGTATTGCAGATCAGAACGCCCTTTCCCAGAGCCAGTCCGTCGGCCTTTAACACGATAGGCAGCTTCGCCGTCTCTAAGTATTCCAACGCCTTGTCTGGATCGTCGAAGGTCTCATAGGCCGCCGTGGGAATCCTGTATTTCTTCATCAGATCCTTGGCAAAAGCCTTGCTGCCCTCCAGAATCGCCGCCTTTTTATCCGGTCCGAAGGTCCGAAACCCTGCGGCCTGCAGTTCGTCCACCAGACCTCCCACCAAAGGATCGTCCGGCGCAACGAACACAAGGTCCACCGCCTTTTCCTTCGCATAATTTATGATCTTGTCGAACTCCATCACTCCGATGGACGGCTCGCACTCTGCGATCTGCGCAATGCCCGCATTCCCCGGCACACAGTAGATTTTCTCCACCCGACGGCTCTTTTTCATGCTGACCGCAATGGCGTGCTCTCTGCCGCCTCCTCCCACGATCAAAACTTTCATGACGCTACCTCGCTTTACCTGTTCGTATCACTTTTCCGTTTTCCACAAAGATCCGGCCGTTGGCAATATCGTCGATTGCCTGAGGCAGCAGGACCCATTCCGCCTGCTCCATAACGCGCCTCTGCAATATCTCGGGGGTATCTCCCTCCAGAACCTCCACCGCCTTCTGGGCGATGATCGGTCCCTCGTCCATGCCTTCGTTCACAAAATGCACCGTAGCTCCCGTTACCTTTACGCCTCTCTCCAGCGCTTTCTCATGCACCGTCAGCCCATAGTACCCGACGCCGCAGAAGGAGGGAATCAGAGACGGGTGGATATTGACGATCCGATTGCTGAATTTTGCCACCATCTCCTGGGGAATCCTTACCAGAAAGCCCGCCAGCACTATCAGATCGGGGGCAAGCCTGCACATTTCCTCCGTGAAGGCCCGATTAAAGGCCGCCCTGTCAGGGTAGTCCTTCGGGCTCATAAGGATTCCGGGAATTCCGTGCCCTGCCGCTCTTTCCAATGCCTTCGCCCCGGCGTTATTGCTGATCACCGCAAGGATCTGCGTGTTCGTGATCCTTCCGCCGTCTATGGCGTCCAGAATCGCCTGCAGATTGGTTCCGCCTCCCGAGACGCACACTACGATCTTCAGCATATGGTCACTTCCTTCTCCCCGGCCTCGCAGCTTCCCACGATCCATGCCTGTTCGCCTGCTGCCGCCAGAGCCTTCAGGGTCCTGTCCGCATCTGCGGGATCTACCGCAAGCACCATTCCCAGACCCATATTGTAGGTGTTGTACATCATCTTCTCCTCGATGCCGCCCTTATTCTGAAGCAGACCGAAGATGGGCGGAACGGGATAGCTGTCCTTCCTTACCACCGCCCGAATACCGTTCGGGAGCATTCTGGGAATATTCTCATAGAAGCCGCCGCCCGTGATATGGCTGCAGCCCTTTACGGTAACTCCCGCGTCCTTTACGGCCTTCAGCCCCTTAACGTATATTCTGGTAGGCGTAAGCAGCGTTTCGCCCAAAGTGCCTCCCAGCTCCTCGTAATAGGTCTCCAGACTCTCCTTCGTCATATCGAACACTTTTCTCACCAGAGAAAATCCGTTGGAGTGAACGCCGGAGGAGGCAATGCCGATCAGAGCGTCTCCCGCCTTGATCTTCTCTCCGGTGATCAGATCCTTCTCATCTGCAACGCCCACCGCAAAGCCCGCCAGATCGTACTCCTCTTCGGGCATCAGACCGGGGTGCTCCGCAGTCTCGCCGCCGATCAGCGCCGCTCCTGCCTGTCTGCAGCCCTCCGCCACTCCTTTTACGATAGACGCGATCTTTTCGGGATAGTTCCTGCCGCAGGCTATGTAGTCCAGAAAGAACAGCGGCTCTCCGCCGGCGCAGGCCACGTCGTTCACGCACATGGCCACGCAGTCGATGCCGATGGTATCATGCTTATCCAACAGAAACGCCAGCTTGATCTTGGTGCCAACGCCGTCCGTTCCGGACAGCAGAATGGGATTCTCCATGTCCTTGACGGCCGCCATGGAGAAGGCTCCCGAAAAGCCGCCCAGACCGCCCAGCACCTCCGGACGCATTGTCTTTTTTACATGTTCCTTCATCAGCTCTACGGAACGATATCCTGCCTCTATGTCAACTCCGGCCTTCTTGTAATCCATATTTCCTCTTTTCCGCCGCGATGCGGCTGTGTCCTGCCTATTTCTTCATGCTCTCCAGATACGCCTTGTAGCCCTCTTCCTGCAGTCTGGCGTCCTTGGCCACTACCTGATCCTTTAATTTTGCGCTGTAGGCCTTCAGCTTTGCCAGCAGCTCGGGATCCGACACTGCCAGTATCTTCGCCGCCAAAAGTCCCGCATTCGCCCCGCCGTTTATGGCTACGGTGGCCACGGGAATGCCAGATGGCATCTGCACGATGGAGTACAGCGAGTCTCTGCCGCCCAGAGACGTGGTGTGCATGGGAACGCCGATCACGGGCATGGGAAAGATGGCCGCGCACATGCCGGGAAGATGGGCTGCCATGCCCGCTCCCGCAATGATGACCTTAAAGCCCTTTTCCTCCGCGCTCTTTGCATATGCAAAGAAGACATCAGGCTCCCTGTGGGCGCTGATCACCGTCATCTCATAGGAGACGCCCAGCTCCTCTAAAATATCCGCTGCCTTCGCCATGACGGGCATATCGGAATCGCTGCCCATTACAATACCTACTTTTGCCATAATGTCCTCCCAAAAAACAAGATGTTGTGTTCACTCTCTTTAGTGTACTAGATTTCGGGGCTATGTGCAAGTCCTATTTCAATTCTCGGAACGCCTCGTTCAGGATTTCGGTCCCCGGCAGCACGAACCTGCCGTTCCTGATGATATCGATCCGGCTTCCGTCCTTTCGCACGGCGGTCAGTTCCCCCAACTCGTCATAGGGGATCGTGATATCCGTATGGCAGTTAAAATAGGCCTCCAGCGGCTTCTCGCCCCGAAGGAGCGATCTTTCGTTCTCCCTTGCCACGATCTCCTTGCCGTCGGGATTGTACACCCTGACCTCCTCCGCGTGGGAATAGCAGGTATCCCCCAGCGCAAAGTGCGGTCCCATCTTCTCCGCGATAAGGATCGGAAGCTTTGCCTCCACCCCCAGCCTCCTTGCGGTCACATAGGCGGTGGTGTTGGTGCCGACAGCGAACTCGCCCATGGGAAGCGTGTCGTGGCGAAACAGCACATTCTCCTTCACGAACCGCCTGTTCTCTTTCGGATCTTCAAAGTTGCCGCAGTCGTAATCGACCACCATTCCGTCCTCGAACGTCACGGACAGGTCCCTGTACTCCAGCCCGTCCAGAAACACCTTCTTCACATGGAGCACGCCCCTGGTCCCCGCAAGAACCGGGGAGGTGAATACCTCGCCCACCGGAATGTTCACATCGGCAACGCAGTTCTCGAAAATAGTCTCCCGCTCCGTATCTTCCAGCTTCCAGAGATTTACCCTAAGATCGGTCCGGTTCCCGCCCATGCCCCTGACCTCGCAGTAATCCCCCTGATCCAGCGCGTCGATGAGCTTCTGCTGCACCCGACGGTAAAGCATGTAATCCAGCGTGTTGATCCGCACCGTCTCCCGAAACAGTTCCCGGAACACGTCTCCCACCTCCGGCACCGGAAAGGCAATGATGGTGAAGCTGTACTCTTCCTGTGGAATGTACTCTCTGGTCAAAAGTCCCGACCGGGAACGGTATTCCACCCACAGCCTGCTCTGTTCCTCCGTAAGCCGCAAGGCCTCCGGCTTCATCACGGGCTCGAAGTCCTTCCGCCCGAAGGTCTCCACCACAGCAGGGCCCGCGTACCACAGCGCCTCCCGCCTGTAGCGCTCGAACGCCGCCCTTGCGGCCTCCAGCTGGCGGGTGACGTAATTTCTGTCCAGAAAGACCGCTCTGTCATCTTTGTGATCGTATTCATACTGCCTGTTCACATCGGCCCCGCTGAATCCGAATCCCCGGGACGCGATACATGTAAGGCCCATCTTCTCAAAATTATCCGCTGCGCGCCGCAGCATCCGCTCAAACCCCAGACGGTACACCAGCGCCACCGTCTTTTTCTTGCGCAGGTCCTTGTTCGTCACCTCAAAACCCCGGCGGAATCCTTCGGTATACGTATCCGCCATGGCCGCGATCGTATCCTCCGGAAGTCCCGCGAGGAATCTTGCGGTCTCCAGCTCGTTCTCGCTGACATACTCGCCGTAGGCGTAGAGATAGCGGACATCTGTCAGATTGCTCTCCCTGATGATCCTGATTCCCGTGTCCCCTTCTGCGGTAAAGCGTTCCCTGACGCTTCGCAGGTTCGTCTGCTCCGCATAGTCGCAGACGGACCAGTAATCCATCTGTCGGATATCCTCGAGGTCGGGAAGCCTGCCGTTCTCCTCCCACTCATAGACAAAGGCCGCATATATCTGCACGAACAGCTCCAGACAGACCACCTGCTCCTCCAGCGCTCCCTCGTACACAAAGCCGATGAGCTTTCTGGTCTCGGCGTACAGATGGGACAGGAATGCTCCCAGCTCCTCTCCCAGCCTGTTCACGGCGTACTCCGGATTCCCGTAGCTTACGCTGTAGTGCTCCGGAAGAATATCCTCGTACATTGCGCGGTTCCGCCTTTGAAGCTCCTCAAGAGAAGCCTTCTCAAGACCGCCCTGCGCCAAAAATTGCGCCGTCTCCTCCATCATGAGGCAGAACTTTGCCACAGAAGCAAAATACCGTTCCAGTGCAGGCTCGCCGAAATGCTCCTCCGGTATCTGCCGGATCCGCTCCATGGCCAGCTCATAGCGCTCTCCCAGCAGAGCCTCGCCGTTCTTTTCCTCCGCCGTTATATCAGGTTCGTTCATACTTTCCAAAAGCCCTCCGATCGACCGATTCACAAGCTCACAGATTTGCGCCCACATAGAGGATCAGGCTCAGGCTGCCAAGAGACAGGAGATTCAAAAGAATCCCCAGCACGGGAAATAGCCTGAAATAATCCTTTTCCCTGAAGGTCACGACCCCCAGGCACAGCCCCACGACGGAAAAGAGCATCGCCAACACTCCCGTGAAGCCAAAGCCCGCGGGCGCCTCGCCGCCCCCCAGATAGGCCCTGAAGATCACTATACCCAGCGAGACGAGGCTTATGATTCCGAGGATCGTCGCCATAATGGCGCGTTCGGAATGTTTTTTGTTGGTAAAGATATAGCCTTTTCGTTTCTTCATAAGACCCTAAAAGGGCATTCCCCCAGCGCGCCGGGAAATGCCCTTCGATGACTCCTCACATTAAAATAACAGTTTGGACTTGCCCGCGATCAGCTTCGCTCCCGTTACGATCAACAGGATCCCCGTCACGATCCCTACTACAATGGTAATCACGCCCACTGCGATATTTGCCGCGCCGGCGCCTTTCATTATCTTATAGACCTTCTGTTCCATGATCATACTCCCTTCCTGTTTTTTCTCACCCGTCATCAGTATGTCGTGCTTTTCATGCTCCATATGTTCCATAATATCTGTCTATCTCCGCTTTTATTCTGTCATCAATATAAATCTGCCCTTTGTATTCCCTGTTATACAGGTGTTCCACCACCTCCGCCATAGTCACGATGGCGTTGGCTTCAAATCCGTACTTCTGCCTGATTTCCTCCAGTGCGCTCACCTTTCCGTCCAGGCCCTTCTCCATACGGTTCAGGGATACCATCAGGCCCTTGATCTCCACATCGGCCTGAGCCTTGATAATGGGGAAGGTCTCCTCGATGGACTTGCCGGAAGTGGTCACGTCCTCAATGATGACCACCCTGTCGCCGTCCTTTAAGCTGCTGCCCAGCAGGATCCCCACATCTCCGTGATCCTTGATCTCCTTGCGGTTGGAGCAATAGCGGATATCCCTGCCGAAAAGCTCGCTGTATGCGATCGTGGTCGCTACGCTTAGGGGAATCCCCTTGTACGCCGGCCCGAACAGCACGTCGAAATCGTCCCCGTAATTGTCGTGAATGGCCTTAGCGTAATACTCGCCCAGCTTCTTTAACTGCGTCCCCGTCACATAAGCGCCCGCATTCATAAAGAAAGGAGACTTCCTGCCGCTCTTTAAGGTAAACTCGCCGAATTTCAGCACACGGCTGTCCACCATGAACTCGATAAATTCCTGCTTATACTGCTCCATTCTATCCCAAAACCTCCGATTTTCAAGGCTTTTCGCCCGTCTCTTTCTCTCCCGAAATGCTCTGCTACACACTTTCTACACACTTTTGTATTACTTTTTTTATCTTACCATAAACCTCTCAAACATTCAATGAGTTTTATTCCGACAGGCCCCTACAGTATCGTCTCCATTCCGATCTTCTGGGGCTTCATGCCGCACTGCTCATAGAAACGGACGGCGGGCGGATTACAGGACCAGGCATTCAGGGTCACATTATAGCAGCCCTGTTCTCTGGCATACTGCAGCACATATTCGTAGAGAGACTTCCCCACGTGCTGTCTGCGGATCTCCTCGTCCACGCACAGATCGTCAACGTACAGTGTCTTGATGTCCGTGAGCACATTGTCGCCGATATGCTGCTGCATGATGCAGAACGCATAGCCCAGCACCTTCTGCGCCTCATCTACCGCCACGAAAATGGGCCGCTCCTCATTCTGCAGCATCGCCTTCAGCTGCTCATCTGTGTATTTCCGGCTGCGATTCCCCCGAAACAGATCCGGTCTGCCTATGTGGTGGACCATGCTCACCTGTTCCAAAAGCTTATCGATTCCCGGTATATCCTGTTCTTTTGCTCTCCTGATCTCCATATTCTCTCCTCTTTTCCCCAAGGGCCTGCCGCCCGCGGTCTCCCCGCCGCGGCCTACCGCCCGTTCAGCGCCGACGCGATATCCTCCCGCATGGCCTCCACTGCCGCTCTGGCCGCATCGCCGTAGCCCTCTGCTCCGAACCGTGCGTACTGCTCCTGTTGGTAGGCGGCAATGATCCCTCTGGAAGAATTGACGATGGCACCCAGACCGTCCTCGTTAAAAAAGTGGACCAGATCCGCTCCTTTTCCGCCCTGTGCGCCGTAACCGGGCACCAGAATAAAGGTCTTCGGCATGAGCTTTCTCAGCGCCCTGCCCTGTTCCGGATAGGTGGCACCCACCACGGCGCCCACATTGCTGTAAGTCTCGCCCATGCACTCCTCGCCCCAGGCGGCCACCTGACGTCCCACCAGCTCATAGAGAGGCTTTCCGTCCACCTGCCTGTCCTGAAATTCTCCGCTGCTGGGATTAGAGGTCTTCACCAACACAAAGATGCCTTTCTTCTCCTCGCTGCACACCTTCAGAAAGGGCCTGATCCCGTCGGAGCCCAGATAGGGGTTCACCGTTGCGAAGTCCTCGTCAAATCCGCTGTACGTCCTGCTTCCCACCTGCACCTTTCCCAGATGGGCCGCCGCATACGCTTCGGAGGTGGAGCCGATGTCTCCCCTCTTCACGTCGCCGATGACCACCAGCCCTTTCTCTTTACAGTAATCCACCGTCCTCTTAAAGGCAATCATGCCCGGTATGCCGAACTGCTCGTACATGGCGATCTGCGGTTTCACTGCAGGAATCAGGTCGTATATGGCGTCCACGATCCCCTTGTTGTACTGCCATACGGCCTCCGCCGCGCCCTCCAGCGTCTCGCCGTACTCCGCAAACGCCTTCTTACGGATATGCTCCGGCACAAATTTCATCATGGGGTCCAGTCCCACCACAATGGGGGCGTTCGTCGCCTTGATCTTTTCTATCAGTCTGTCTATCATGGTATTCTCCCTCTCTGCGCACCTGAAATTGCGCTCCTGAAATTGAGCTTCTGAAATAAGGTTAATTTTACCATAAAATATCTCTTCCCGCAACGCCGTCCTTGTCTGAATTTGCCCTTTTAAAAAATATTTTTGTTTTTCTCTTGGGAATCTTGCATATTTCCTCTTGAGATTTATGACGATTTATTGTACAATATTATAACAACTCTATAAGTTTAAATGTTTCAAAGGAGAAAAGTTATGGCAGAGACAAAGCAATCATTGGTTTTTACCAACGATAACTGCATCGGGTGCAACAAGTGTACCCGCGTATGCAGCTGCGAGGGAGCCTGTGTAACAACGGAAGCTCCTGACGGCAGTACCCGAATCGAGGTGGACGGCAACCGCTGTGTGGCCTGCGGCGCATGCTTTGATGTCTGTGAGCATCACGCCAGAGAGTATTACGACGATACAGAACGCTTTTTCCGCGATCTGAAGGCCGGTGAAAAGATTTCCGTGCTGATTGCTCCTGCTTTCAAGGCAAACTATCCCGATGAATACGAGTCCGTTCTGGGCGGTCTGAAGGAACTGGGCGTCAATCACCTGATCAGCGTATCTTTCGGCGCCGACATTACCACCTGGGGATATCTGAATTATGTGCAGAAGCACAATTTCCTTGGCGGCATATCCCAGCCCTGCCCTGCAGTAGTACGTTATATCGAGCATTATACGCCGGAGCTGATCCCCAAGCTCTTTCCCGTGCAGAGCCCTCTGATGTGCGCTGCGATCTATACGCGCAACGAGATGAAGGTCACGGATAAGCTTGCTTTCATCAGCCCCTGCATCGCCAAGAAAATGGAGATTGACGATCCCAACAACCACGGCATCGTCTCCTATAACGTGACCTTTGATCATCTCATGGACTATGTACATAAACATAACGTGCGGGGAGCCCTGAAATCCGACGAGATCGAGTACGGTCTGGGTTCCATTTATCCCATGCCCGGCGGTCTGAAGGAAAATGTCTACTGGTTCCTGGGCGAAAGCGTCTTCATCCGTCAGGTGGAGGGCGAGAAGCACATGTACCACTGGCTGGAGGAAAACAAGAAGCGCATCGCGGGCGGACAGACCCCTTATCTGTTCATCGACGCTCTGAACTGTTCCTCCGGCTGTATCTACGGCACCGGCTGCGATGCGGACAAGAACGACAACGACGACGTCCTCTGCAGTCTGCTGCGGATCAGGGAGGCTTCCAAGAAGAACAACGCCGGAAGCGCCTGGTCCAAAAAGCTTTCTCCCGAGAAGCGCCTGAAGAACCTCAACAAACAGTTCAAGAATCTTCGTCTGGAGGATTACCTCCGAAGCTACACGGACCGCTCCGCCGAGTGCAAGCGCAAGGTTCCCACCGCCGCTCAGGAGGACGCTATCTTCAACGATATGAAGAAGTTCACCACGGCAGAGCGCAACATCAACTGCTCCTGCTGCGGATACGACTCCTGTAAGCAGATGGCAGACGCTATCTTTAACGGCTTCAGCCGCAAGGAGAACTGCATCTACTATATCAAGAAGGAAGTGGAGCTCCAGGGCGAGGAATCCAGCAAGCTGGCGAAGGAGTTGGAAGCGGAGACTGTGGTAATGGCAGATCAGAAAGATTTGATCCTGTCCACTGTCCGCGACATCAACGAAGAGTTCTCCAATCTGTACCAGTTCGTGGACAATATGGCTGCAGGCAACGAGAACAACGCCAACGAGAGTACGGGCATTTCCGGCGACATCGTGCAGGTCTCCAGCTTCTGTGAGGCTTTGGCCGAGGCCATGGACTCCATTCGGGACGTGCTGCAGGAGCTTGCGAACAACAACAACGAGGTGGTAAGCATTGCCAGCCAGACCAATCTGCTCGCGCTGAATGCCAGCATCGAGGCTGCCCGCGCCGGCGAGGCCGGAAGAGGCTTTGCAGTGGTGGCCGGCGAGATCAACAGTCTGGCCGCCAACTCCCGCGAGACGGCGAACCGAAGCAACGAGAGCCAGAACAAGATCATGGACGCGATCAACCAGATCATCTCCGACACCAACACCCTTCGCGAGACGATTTCGGCCGTGAACGGCAGAGCGCAGAATCTGGCCGCATCTACCGAGGAAATCGCTGCATCCGTTACTATGGTGCTGCAGGCTGCGAACACCGTTCGGGAGAAATTAAAGGTTCTCGAAAATATGTAAACAAACTATGTAACATATGCAGCACAAAGACATACAAAAAGATCCGCCCGGCCGTCCGGCTGAGCGGATCTTATTTTTGTGTCGTTCGTATCCTTAAGGGTCTGCCGGGCCGTCCTCCTAGGACATTGCCACCGCCGTAAGGCTCTCCGCATACTTCTTGATGTTGGAGGCATTGACATATTTCTTGTGGGTATCTCCGTCCACTACCACCAGAGTGGGCGCCTGCATCACGCCATACCTTGCGGCCAGCTCCATGTTCTCCTCCGCATCTATGACTACATACGGCACGTCCTTCAGATATTCCTTGGCCAGCTTACAGTTGGGGCAGGTCTTCGTCGTAAACAGATACCTCACGTTCTGAGGCTCCTCCACGGTGACCTCCACGTCTTCGGCGAAGTTGGACAGCGTCACAACGCTTCTGGCGGGACGCTTCAGAACGGAATTTGCAATGTCATACTCCGTGCGGTTTTGGTACTCCTGCAATTTGCCGTCGTTCCAGTTCTGCACGGGACGGTAGTAGCCGGTAATACGGCTGTAAATCTCCGTCTTAGCGCCGCAGTGAGGACAGATCTTCACTTCCCCTGCCAGATACCCGTGATCCGGACAGATGGAATAGGTGGGCGACAAGGTGTAATAAGGCAGCTTGTAATTGTTCGCAATGGTGCGCACCAGAGACGCCGCCGCCTTCCAGTCGGGGAGCTTCTCTCCCAGAAAAGCATGGAACACGGTTCCCGACGTGTACAGCGTCTGCAGCTCGTCCTGTATATCCAGCGCATCAAAGATATCCGTGGTATAGTCTACCGGCAGATGGGAGGAGTTGGTGTAGTAGGGGGTATCTCCCGGCTTGCCCGCAGTCTTGATAGCGGGGAACTGCTTTTTGTCATGCTTTGCCAGACGATAAGCGGTGCTCTCCGCAGGCGTCGCCTCCAGATTGTACAGGTCATGATACTGCTCCTGATAATCGGAAAGCCTGTTCCGCATATGGTTCAGCACTTCCACGGCAAATTCCTGTGTCTTCTTTCCGGTCATATCCTCTCTCAGCCAGTTGGCATTGAGGCCCACTTCGTTCATACCCACCAGTCCGATGGTGGAGAAGTGATTGTCAAAGGAGCCGAGGTATCTCTTTGTGTAAGGATACAGGCCCTCGTCCAAAAGCTTCGTGATCACGCCCCTCTTGATCTTCAGGGAGCGGGCCGCGATATCCATCATGTGATTCAGTCTCGCGTAGAACTCATCTTTATTGGACGACAGGTATGCGATGCGGGGCAGATTGATCGTCACAACACCCACGCTTCCCGTGCTCTCGCCGGAACCGAAGAATCCGCCGGTCTTCTTCCGCAGCTCGCGCAGGTCAAGGCGCAGACGACAGCACATGCTGCGCACATCGCTGGGCTGCATATCGGAATTGATGTAATTTGAGAAATAAGGCGTGCCGTACTTCGCCGTCATCTCAAAGAGAAGCCTGTTGTTCTCCGTGTCGGACCAGTCGAAATCTTTCGTGATGGAGTAAGTAGGAATGGGATACTGGAAGCCTCTGCCGTTGGAGTCTCCCTCAATCATGGTCTCGATGAAGGCCTTGTTGACCATATCCATTTCCTTCTTGCAGTCCTTATATTTAAAGGGCATCTCCTCGCCGCCTACAATCGCGGGCAGCTCCGCCAGATCATCAGGCACGGTCCAGTCCAGCGTGATATTGGAGAAGGGAGCCTGTGTCCCCCAGCGGCTGGGCGTGTTCACGCCGTAGATGAACGCCTCGATACACTTCTTTACGTCGTAATAGCTTAAATTATCCACCTTCACGAAGGGCGCCAGATAGGTGTCGAAGGAGGAGAACGCCTGCGCTCCCGCCCACTCGTTCTGCATGATCCCCAGGAAATTCACCATCTGGTTGCACAGCACGGAGAGATGCTTGGCGGGCGCGGAAGTAATCTTGCCCGTGATGCCGCCCAGTCCCTCTTTGATCAGCTGCTTTAAGGACCAGCCCGCACAGTAACCTGTGAGCATGGACAGATCGTGAATATGAATATCCGCATTTCTGTGCGCGTCTGCGATCTCCTGATCGTAGATCTCCGACAGCCAGTAGTTCGCCGTCACGGCGCCGGAGTTGCTGAGGATCAGCCCGCCCACGGAATATGTCACGGTGGAATTCTCCTTGACGCGCCAGTCCTCCACCTTTACATAGCTGTTCACCACATCCTTGTAGTCCAGAATGGTGGATTTCATGGTGCGCATCTTCTCGCGCTGCTTGCGGTAGAGGATATATGCCTTTGCGACCTCCTCATAGCCCGCCTGTCCCAGCACCTTCTCTACGCTGTCCTGGATGTCCTCCACATGGACGCCGCCGTCCTTTACCTTGTCCTGAAAATCCGCAGTCACCCTAAGCGCCAGAAGATCTATGATGTCGTTGGTATAGTTCATCTGCGTCGCAGTGAATGCCTTCATGATCGCATCGTTGATCTTGGTCAAAGTAAATTCTGCTCTTTCCCCGTTTCTTTTGATTACCTGCATTTTCTCTCATACCTTTCCATAAGTAATAACGAAAAACACCTTTGCTGTATATCTTACCACTTTAGAAGGAAAAAGTCAACGATATATACAATATATAGTAGTTTATTTTTTCATGATCCGTAATATATTGTGGGTACTGTATAAAATGTGTAAAAAATAAGCGCAATTTATCTTGTTAGTTTTTCTAAACTGTAAGAACTATTTTCCGTATTTTTCTAAAATAGTATTTCACAAATTATGAAACACTTTAAAATGTAGTTTAGCTTTGATAAACAGCAGGGACCGACAAGAATGACAAAGGACGGTAATTTGACGTGAAAGTGGGAGAAATACTTACAGCCCTCCGCAAGGAGAGGGGACTGGGGCAAAAGGAACTGGCGGCCTATCTGAATCTTTCAACAGGCACTATCTCTAATTACGAAAACGGCGTTCACTCTCCCGACCTGGATACCTTGTGCCAGTTGGCGGATTATTTTGACGTCACCACAGATTATCTCCTGAACAGGACAACTATGCGCAACTCTTTGAATGCAATGAACCGGCAGTTGAGCGAGGAGTACACACTGTCCGATGTCATGGACACCATACTCGCCTGCAATGCCGGTTCGATAGATAACATTATGGAATATGCTCTGTTCTTGAAATCAAAACAGAAAAACCGTGTAAATTAGCGTCCCCTCCGCATCTTCCCTTATCTCGTGCTCAGGAACTCATATTCTCTCCTTGCCTTTTTATCGTCAGGATAATTGTTCAGGTAGCTTCCCAGAAGCGTGTACGCTCTCGTATACTCCCCAAGATACTCATATGCCGCAATCTCGTTGAAGGACAGCGTCTGAAGGATTCCGTTGTCCTCCAGCTGCATTCCCGTCTGAAAGGCCTCCAGCGCTTTCTGATAATCGCCTTTGGCCATCTCGCACAGTCCCAGCTGATTGTACATTTCCGCGCTGCCATCGGAAGTGCTCAGGTAGCTCGTATAGACATTGGCGGCATAATTGTAATCTCCTGTGGCCTCATAGGCGCGTCCCAGATAAAGGTAGCTCTCCTCGCCGCCCTTCTCCTTCGCCTGCTCCAACGCAAGGTAGGCCTTCTCGTATTCGCCCAGATAATAGTAGATGCGGCCCACGCTGTAATTGTCCATCTTCTTGCCGTCCTTCTCAAGGGCGGCCTGCAGATACTCCTGCCCCACCGACTCATAGCCGAAATGCTCCAGCACCTCGTAAATCTCGATCAGTCTGTCGTAATTGTTCGGCTCCATGGCAATGACCCTGTCGAAATCCTCTTTGGCCTCCGCAAATTCGGACAGATTCATTCTGACATTTCCCCGCAGGAAATAGGCGTTCACCTCATTCTGCCGCAGGGCAAGAATGGCGTCGTAGGTCTCCTCCGCCTGGCTGTACTGCCCGCTCTTTGCGTAGGCGGCCGCCAGATAATAATTTAAGTCGAAGTCCACATCCTCCACCAAGCCGCTGCTGCCCGCCAGGGCCGCCTGAAAGCACTCGATGGCCTGGTCGTACTCCGTGAGGCCCATATGCGCGATCCCTCTGGCGCGGTTGATCAGCCTGCCGTTCTCCCCGCTTGCCTCCGCCGTGTCAAGCTGTGTCAAAGCCCCCTGATAGTCAAAGGCCTGTATCTGCTCCATGGCGCTTTGGGTGTTCTCTCCCGCCTTCCCGCAGCCGCAGAGCGCTCCCGCAATAGCCAGAAGACCGGCCACACATATGCACTTTTTCAGGATTCTGTCCATTCCCATAATTCACCTTGCTCTATGCATAATCCATCTTGCTTTGCACAATCCGCTTTGCTCTGCAAAATTCGCTTTGCTCCGCGCAATCCGTCTTACTATGCGAAATTGCTTTGCTCCGCACAATTCGCTTTGCTCTGCCAACACCTGTCCTTACTCTGCGGCTTCCTCCAGCTGAGAGGTACAGTGGGGACATCTGGTGGCGTCCAGTGCGATATCGCTCTTGCAGTAAGGGCATTTTTTCGTGGTGGGCGCCGGCTTTTCCTCATGGCTGAATTTGCTGCTGAGCGCATTGATTCCCTTGAGCAGCAGGAAGATCACGAACGCCGTGATCAGGAAATTGATGACCGCCGTGATAAAGTTGCCGTAATACAGAATCGGCGCTGCGTCTCCTTTTCCCAGGACCACATACAGATTGGAAAAATCCGTGCCGCCGAAAATTCCCAGCAGCGGTGCCAGAATATCCTGATTCAGCGAGGTAACGATGGCAGTGAACGCGCCGCCCACGATAACGCCCACAGCCATATCCATGACGTTGCCGCGCATGATAAATTTCTTAAATTCGGCCATAAAGCCTTTTCCTTTTTCTTTCTTGTTTCCCATTTGTCTTCTCCTTCTTGTGATATTGCGTGTGATATTGCGGCCGCGCTGCGGCGGCCCTGCCTTGGGCTTTCCCTGTGCGGCCTTCTCCGCACGGCATGTCCGCCCGAACCGTTTCTACTATCTTACCACAACCGTTCCGCGTAAACAAGAGTGTGTTCAACTTTGCGCCTGTCCGCTTTTCAAAAAAGGAAAGTTGTGGTATAGTAAGGCTTGCACTCACAATTCATCGAAAGACAGAGGTAGACCTATGACAAGACAGGAAATCGCAGAGATCAAGAAGCTTCTCACTCCGAAGAGATGTTCCATCACCCGCATCTGCGGCTGCTACGTGGACGGCGAGAAGAACAAGAAGACCGAGCTGAAGCAGGCCTTTCTGACCCTCCCCGAGGAGGAGATGTTCAAATACTTTGAGATCCTCCGAAAGACTCTGTCCGGCAGCATCGGAAAGAACCTGCTGACGCTGGAGTTTCCGCTGGCCTGCGAGCAGACCGGAGGGACGCAGGATTTTCTGCTGCGGCTCAGAGACAGCAAGCTCAAGGACGACATTCTGCTGGAGGAATTCTACGACCGCATCATCGACAGCTACGAGTATGTGGGCAACTACCTGATTCTCATCGTCCACGACGCCTACGACGTGCCCGGACGTACTCTGGACGGCATCGACATGGAGGACGCCTCCGACGAGGTATACGAGTACATACTTGCCTGCATCTGCCCCGTGGAGCTGTCCAAGCCGGGCCTGTGCTACAATGCGGCGGAAAATACTTTCCAAAACCGCATCAGAGACTGGGTGGTGGGGCTGCCCGACACAGGGTTCCTCTTCCCCGCCTTCAACGACAGAGGCTCGGATATTCACAGCGCCCTCTATTATTCCAAGGACCCCGAGGAACGGAAGGACGTTTTTGCGAACCGGCTTCTGGGCTGTCCCCTGCCCCTTTCCGCCGGAAGCCAGAAGGAGACATTTCAGACGCTGGTGGAGGAGACGCTGGGGGAAGACTGCGAATTCGAGACCGTGAAGAATATCCACGACGCCCTGAACGAGATGGCCGCGCAGCACAAGGACGAGCCCCAGCCCCTGATGCTCGACAAGAACGAGATGAAGCATATCCTAGCAGACAGCGGCGTGTCCGACCGCAGGCTGGAGCAGTTCGACAAAAACTATGACGAGACCGCCGGAGAGGCCACCTCGCTCTATGCCGGCAACGTGATGAACGCCAGGACCTTCGAGGTCAAGACCCCCGATGTGGTCATCAAGGTAAATCCCGAGCGCACGGACTTAATCGAGACGAAGGTGGTAAACGGCCGGGAATGTCTGGTGATCTCCCTGGGCGGGAACGTGGTGGTGAACGGAATCACGGTGCGTTCCAAGGGCGCGGAGAGCGAGGAGGACTACCTCACGTAATACTGCGCCTGCGCATTCCAAAGCTCCGCATACTCCCCTTGCTTTTCGGCGAGCAGCTCCTCGTGGCTTCCCCGCTGCACTATGCTGCCTTCACGGAACACAAGGATCTCATCACAGAACCGGCAGGAAGACAGCCTGTGACTGATATAGATTGTCGTCCGTTCTCCCG
Organism: uncultured Acetatifactor sp.; assembly: GCA_947624245.1. Classification (GTDB taxonomy): domain Bacteria; phylum Bacillota; class Clostridia; order Lachnospirales; family Lachnospiraceae; genus Acetatifactor. The sequence goes on from CANQJL010000017.1 coordinate 33,616, forward strand.
CGATCTCATGAAAGCGGGAATAGATCTCATATTCCGCCACCGGATCAAGGGCCGCGGTAGGTTCGTCCAGAATCATAAATGCCGTATCCCGATACAGGCTCCTGGCTATGGCGATCTTCTGTCCCTGTCCTCCGGATACCGCAATGCCGCCCTCCTCATAATCCTTTCCGAGCGCGGTGTCAAGACCCCGCGGCAGACCGCGGAGCATTTCCGTCAGGCCCACCCTGTCCAGGCACTCCCTGACCCGCTCCCCGTCATAGCTTTCCGCAGCCGCTATATTCTGTCCGAGAGACAGCGATAAAAGCTGAAAATCCTGAAACACGACGGAAAATACAGACAAATATTCCCGATAGTTATATTTGCGGATATTGATTCCGTTCAGCAGAATTTCCCCTTCCGTGGGGTCATACAGCCTGCAAAGAAGCTTAATAAAGGTGGTCTTGCCGGAGCCGTTGCGCCCTACTACCGCCAGACGCTGTCCTACCCGAAATTTCACACAGACATGGCGAAGCACATAGGCTTCGCTTCCCGGATACCGAAAGCTCACGTCCCGAAATTCCATCTCATATTTTTTGTCGGAGCGTTTTTCCACGGTAAGAGAGCCCTGATACATATCATTGGGAATGTCCAGGAACAAAAACAGTTCCCTCAGGTAAAAGGCGTTGGCCCTTATCTCCATCAGCACCGTCAGCATTCCCAGAATACCGCCCGAGAGCGCCGTCACCGCACCGATATACTGAGTGACCATTCCGATTCCAAACGCTCCCGCCCATGCCTTCAGACAGACATAGAAATAGACAATTCCCGCAAACAGTCCCGGAAACAGCGCGGACAGCGCCCGCAGCAACCCGCCCCAGCCTTTGAACAGCGCCGCCTGGGGAGACATTGTATCGAACATGTGACAGGATTGAAAGCATGCAATTCCTGCCTTTTCCTGCTCATAAAGGCGGATATCCGCCGCACGCTTCCTGTTGGAGCCAAAATCCAGAATCCACCCCAGAAATCGGTTCCCGAACTTTTCTTCCTCCGCAATGCGATTGACATAGCTGAACACTTTTTTATCAAGGGCCGAATTCCCCAGACCGGCTCCCAGCATACAGAAGAACAGAACGACTATACACACCGGACGGTTCAAGACAGTCCATTCCCCGGCGCTTTGCGGCACTTTCGCCAGGAACAGGGGAACGGAAAGCGCCACTGCGCCCAATATCTGAAAGAAATTTTCCAGCAGCCGCTCAAAATGCCGGTATACCTTGACAAGGCCATGGCCCGCCCAGTCTTCCGTCTGCCGAATCCGAGAAAGCAGCTCGCCGGTCCCGGGATCGTCCAGCGTACAAAAATCCAAATTCAGTATCTTGGACGCATAAATTGCCGCCGTATAATTCCACTGTACGGATTCATAGGCCGTTTTTGCCCGGAACAATACCGCCTGCAGGAGAGAAAGCAGCACCGTGACCGTCAGGATCACAAGCGTCCACTTCCAAAGCTCCTCCCTTCTCTTAAGGCCCGCAATTTCATTCAAGAGACGCGCCGTAAAATAAAGCGCACAGTAAGGGTTGACCGCTTTCACCAACGCATGGAGCCCCGCAAAAAGGAACATTGCGCCGGCTCTTTGCCTCCACAGCAAAATTGCCCTTTTGTAGAGAAGAAAGGTCTCCTTCACCGAGCAGATCAGTTCCTCGGATCCCTCTTTTTTATCGGCTTTCTTCCGTATTCTGCTCATTGCCTTCTCCTCCCTCCTGATAGTATCTGCTCTGCATTTCAAAAAGCTCCGCATACCGCCCGCCTGCCGCCAGCAGCTTTTCATGCGTTCCCTCCTCCGCAATACCGCCGTTTTCAAGCAGAATAATTCTGTCGCAGAATCCGGTAGATGCCAGTCTGTGGGAGATATAAACGGAAGTATGTCCCGCCGTCAACTCCCGATACCGATTGTAAATATCGCTTTCCGCGATGGCGTCCAGCGCCGCGGTGGGCTCGTCCAGCAGGATTATCGGACTGTTCCTGTAAAGAAGCCTTGCCAGCATCAGCCGCTGCATTTCTCCCCCCGAGAACTCTGCGGCATCGTTAAACACGGATTTATCCATATTCGTGTCAAGCCCCCGGGGCAGGCTCCTGACCTTATCCGCCGCCCCCGCCCTTTCCAGACAGTCCCACGCACGCTTTCTGTCTCCGTCCGTGTCCTGGGATACGTTCAAAAGCACACTGCCCGCCAGAACGGAAAAATCCTGAAACACTCCGGCGAACAGGCGATAATACTCTCTCCTGTTGAACCGCTTCACGTTGACGCCGTTTAAGAGCACCTCGCCCTCTGTGGGGTCATACAATCCGCAGATCAGCTTTACCAGCGTGGTCTTTCCGGCACCGTTTGGGCCCACCACAGCCAGCTTTTCTCCCCACGGAATGGTGAGGTTCAGCCTTTCCAAGACAGGCTTGTCTGCTCCCGGATACCGGAAAGTCACATTCTTCAGTTCGATCTCAAAGGGAATCCCCTCCCGAATACAGAGACTTTCTCCGCCCTCCATTCTGAAAATCTCCTCCTGATCCAGATATTCCCGTATGGGGGAAATCTCCAGACACTGCCTGTGAAGGACAGAGAAACCGCTCAGGATTCCTCTTACCCATTCCGTAAATTCCCCCACTGCCGTAAAGAGAAGCAGGAACCGTGCTGCCGAGAGCTCTCCCCTGAGGGTAAGCGCGGTCAGATATCCATAGGCGATCCCGTTCCTTAGCAATGCCAGCATCACATCGATTGCATCTGCCAGCAGATACTTTTTCTCCCGCCTTTTGCAGAAATCCTCGAACAGTCTCAAATGTCCGTCCAGAAGTTCCCTGAGCCAGTTTCCCATTCCGAATATCCGCACATCTTTTGCCAGATATCTGTCCTGACTTTTTTCCTGCACATAATACATCTTCCTTAAAACAGCGGCTTTTTCTTCCCGATGGCGATATTCCCAGCCGGAAATGTAATTGGTCACCAGATACCCCAAAACGGTAGTGACCAGCGTGACCACGATCAAAAAGAAATTTATATCTCTCAGCAAAAACAAGCAGATCACAAAGGCAATACAGTTCTTCAAAATTTCGTACAAGGTCTTCCAAATTGCCTCAGCCGCCTCATTGTTGGACTGCACTACCTCTCTCGCCTTGGCAAGACGGTTCTGACACTCCGGCTCCTCCATCAGTGGATAGGAGCACACCGCGCTCTTTCTTGCGATTTCGTTCATGATTCCCATGCGCACTTCCACTCTTCCCGGCAAAGTATTCAGCTCAATATAGGCGGCCAGCATTCGAAGACATATCAGTCCCAAGGTAAAGCCGCCGATCAGAAGCAGCAGCTCCCTTAAAGCGGCATGCGCTTCCATTTTCCCCAGCAGCACAGGCGTCACAAACAGCTCCAGCAGGGAGATTCCCACTGCCGTAAGCGCCTGCGCCGCCACAAGATACGGCACCGAGGGCACATTGCGCGCCGCCGCCATCATAAACCGCACATTGCTTCCCATGCCGTATTTCTTTTTTATGGTCTCCTTACGCATCTTTTCCTTCTCCCCTTTTTCCCACACTTTATCACAGAAAAAAACAAAGCACACAGATCGAGGACGAAATGTGTGCTTTCAGGGTCAAAATGTAATCCGGATCGTACGGCCGCCGTCCCCGCAGACTGTCAGGCAGACTACTGGGGCAGCAGAATCTCCGTGGTAAATGCGCCGTCTTCACTGTTGCGGCTCAAATATCCCTGATACCGTTCCACAATCGTATCAATGCGGACCAAGCCGTATCCGTGTCCCGCTCCCTTTGTGGAAGGAAAGCGCCCCTGCCTTTTTTCCATCTTTTTGCCCGCGCAGGTATTGGTAAAGGACATATAGAGCTGGGTGTTCTTCATGTCCATATACACCCTGATGAACCGTTCCTCCTCCGGCAGCCCCATGCAGGCCTCAATGGCATTGTCAAATAAATTCCCTATGATGATGCACAGATCGATTTCCGCCGTGGTAAGGGCCACAGGCACGCTGGCGTCCACGGTCACCTGAATATTCTTCGACCTTGCAAGGGATATCTTACTGTTCAAAATAATATCCGTCATCTTGTTGCCCGTCTTGATCGCAATATCCACGGTGTTCAGATCCGTCTCCAGCTCGTTCAGATAGCGCTGCAGCGCCTCCCTGTCGCCTGACGCGGCATAATTTTTCAGCACCTGAATATGATTCCGGTAATCATGCCGCCAGCCTCTGATCTGCCGGTACATATTTTCCACCTCCGCATAATGGGTGGCAAGCAGATCCCCCTGGTATCTGGCTATTCTCTTGTCAATTATTTTGTCCAAAATACACATGGAAAACTCCTAAAAATACCTGATGACCGCCTGATTCAGCTTATCGTAAAGTCCTCTGGCAAGAGGCAGGCTGTCCCCGTTCTTCAAAAAGACCTCTTTTCGCGTAACCTTCTTAACACGGGTCAGATTCACCAGATAAGAGCGGTGGATCTGAAAGAACCGCTCGTCCAGTTCTTGACGGATTCCCTTTAAGGTACGCTTGACACAGTAATCCTCCCGCCCGTGAAGCGTCACATAGTTCTTCTGCACCTCGATCCATTCTATCTCATAGAAAGGTATCCGCAGCATTTCTCCCGATGTCTCCAGGATCAGCGCCCTCTCCCGCATCTGCACACGCCGGGCCGCACGGTCCAGCACTGACAAAAATTTTTCCCTGGCAACGGGCTTTAGAAGATAGTGGAGCGCTTCCACGTCATACCCCTCCGAAATATATTCCATATATCCCGTGATAAAAATGATCTGAACGCTTCGGTCCCTGCCGCGCAGCTTCTTTGCCAGCTCCACGCCGCTCATCGCACCCATTTCAATATCAAGCAGAAGAATATCAAAGTCCTTTTCCTCCTCATAGGCGAAAAGGAAGCTTTCCGCTGAGGGAAATTCTCTGATCACGGGTATTTTGCCCCGTTCTTTTGCCCACGATTCTATCATTGACCTTAAATAGACAACGTCCGCCGGCTCATCATCGCATATTGCAAACTTGCACATTGCTCTTCTCCATCGACAGCAGATATATCAGGCTCCGGTCACCCCTATGCTCTCTTCGTTTTCCCATTTTATCATAAGCGGCCGGGCAAAACAAGGCTCTCCGGTATGCTCTCCGCGACGCACAGCTTTCCCCAGCCTACGCGCGCATTGGGGTAGACGCTCTCCCCCCGCAGCGGCTGCGCCCCTCTCCTTAAGTATGCCTTCACCTTCTCCCCGTACAAAAAAGGATCGTTCCCACGGACGATTCCCCATTCCATCAGCAGAGCCGCGCTTCCCGAGACGATGGGCGCGGCGAAGGAGGTGCCCGTGACAGGAAAGTAGCCTCCGTAGATGTCCGGCGCCAAGATTCCTACTCCGGGCGCCACAAGATCCGGCTTCGCCATGCCGGAAGTCACTGTTCCCAGCGTCCGTACCGTATCGGCGTATCCCCTTCCCGAGAAATCCGCATAGGCGTCGTAGGTGCTGTCATAAGCCCCCACCGTGATGACCTTGGCCGCCGTTGACGGAATGGTCAGCGTGGCCTCCGGAGTGGAGCGGAAGAATCCTGTGCCGGCGTTTCGCACCGCATTGGAGGGCAGATAAAAGTAATACTTTCCCGTGACCACTCTGACCGGCTCCAGACGGAACGTCCACACGCCGCTGTTGATATAAGGCCGGTCCAGGGGAAGCAGATCCAGATAGATCTCCTGGGCCGCCGAGTAGGGCGCAGGCTCCCCGATAAAGACAAGCACCTGGGTCTGTTCCAGGCGCAGCGTGTACTTTCCGCTCTCCGTCAGCGGAGACAGCTCCGCCTCCTGCCCTCCGGGAGAGCGGAGAAAGATGCGGTATTCGTCGCTGTAGTTTTTCCATATCTGTACGTTCAGATTGCTCTCGTACTCCGCCACGGCCAGCTCGACCTGCGCAGCTGCGGGCATCGCCGTACCTGACACCCTTTCTGACAGCTCAGGCGACATATTTGTCAAGCTGCCTGTCAGATGTCCGCTGCTCGCTCCCTCGTTTCCGCTTCCCACACAGATCACAGTCCGGCCTATCTCCGCCGCATTGTCCAGAAAACGCTCCAGCAGGGAGCTTCCGTCGTGCGCCCCGTAGCTGTTGCCGAAGCTTAAGTTGATCACCAGCGGCATCCGCAGTTCCAGAGCCTTATTGACCGCATAAGTCACTCCGCGCATGATCTCCGTAGTTCTGGGGAAGGAGAAGGCGTCCGGCAGACCGAGCTTCACGATCAGAAGGTCCGCCGCCGGAGCCACCCCCCGATACCTGTCGCTGCCTCCGGCTGCGATTCCCGTCACGGCGGTCCCGTGGCCGCTGACGTCCACGGTGGGAAGGAGCCGAAACTGTTCCTGCGGGCTGTCCTGCGAAAGCGCCAGATCGATCTGCCGTGCGTCAAATTCCGCTCCCATGGCAAAGCCCTCCGGCGGCCGCAGCTGCCCTGTCCCGTTCCCGCCTTGATCTATGGCGGCACCGGTCCCGCCGGACCTGACGGTCTGATCCCAGAGATAGCGTATCCGGGTCGTGCCGTCCGGATTCCGAAATTCCGGCAGCCTGTAATCGATTCCCGAGTCCAGCACAGCCACAAGCACCCCTGCGCCGGACAAAAAAGGGTCCCGCACAGTCACCTGCGGAATGCAGGATTCCTCTGCGGGACCTGTCTCTTCATAAAAAAATCTCTTCGGCTTTTCCACATATTCGATCTGCTCCAGCTCCGCCGTCTGCTCTACCAATTCTTCCGGCACCGTCAGCAGCGCATAGCCCGCCAGCAGATACTCCACCGTAACGCCCAGCCGTTCCAGCTCGTCAAGGCTTCCGTGATACTTTACGATCAGCTCCCAGGTGCGGCTTTCCCCGTCATAGCCTACGTTCAGGTCTTCCGTCCGCTCTCTGTCCTCCTCCGATGTCTCCAGCGCAAGCTGCAGCAGGTCCTCAAGCTTCTGATTCATACGTTTGCTCTCTGATATCTTTCCTGATATTGTATGAGAGACATGGGCCTTTCCGTTACATATGATCCTGTAGCGAGCGCAGCTGGGTGCCTTTGGAAAAATCCCAGCGATAGAAGGCGCGCGCGATCAGGTACTGCAGACCTGTCCCCGCAAGGATTTCCAAAAGTCCGATGACAACCGCTGCTGCGGGCGAAATCTTCTCATATATGCCGATGCCCGACATCAGCCAGCTCTGGAAAATGCCGACGGAAGCAAACATCAGGAAAAAGAAGATAAATGAGATCACAGACCTTTTGTTCGCCAGCACGACATATGCCATCATAAGCATCGAGAAAAATCCCGCCAGAATAAACATCCCCGCCATATCCTGCCTTTCGATTCTCCCTGCCGCCAACATGCAAAGCCCCATACATGCGACAAATCCGTACAACAGCAGATACACCGGCAGACCGATCAGCGCAGCGATTTCCGTCTGCATATCCCTGCTCCGCGGAGAGCTCCGCACCAGATGACAGGTACACAGACTGTAGATGAACTGCACGACATAGCATCCCGCTACCAGCACATACACCAGACCGCTCACAATAAACGACGGGCTGATCAGGAAAGTAATGATTCCGGTGGCGCAAAAGAGCAAAGCGGCCAGCGCGCACTGTTTTATCCCCGGAGCGTATTTCAGCAGTCTCAGACCCAATTTATATTTATCTATCATAATAACTTTCCTCCACTCTGTTCATGATTTTTCTCAGACCAAGGACGCTGATCAGGACCGCTCCGCCTACAAGGACCGCCAGTACGAAATACGGTGTCAGCACAGCAAGGGCGGCCACCGAGAACAGCACCAGACACCCCAGGCCCGCCATTCCGGTATTGAAGTGTAAACTGCCGAAGTGGCGTGTAATCAGCTTTATGCCCGCCGCCGCAACGTATTCGTCCAGAATCATGATCACCAGAAAAACGATCTTCGTCCCGTTCCCCGTCCGAAGCAGCTCTTTGAAATCACCGCCTGCAAGAGCCCCTGCCGCCGCGCCAAGGCAAAGCGCCGCCGCGCACTCTGCGAGCATACGCAGCATGTCGCACCGCAGTGCATTCCTTATCACGCCGCGCCCTTTCACGGACGTCTGGAGATATTTGAGACCGACGCCGCCCTTCAGGGCGATTCCGCCAAAGACCCAGTTATCCATGACGACCTCCGCCTGCATCATGACCCCTGCTGCCAGACTCAAGCCTATCATCAGCCCCCAGTCAGCGAAATTGCCGAATATCCCTGTGTTCATGAGAATCCCCCACAGCGCCTGTATCGCCGCTGTTGCCAAGGGTGCCAGCAGAAAGAGCACCACTCTGCTGCCTGTACCGGTAAAGACCAGATAACTTTTTATCCATTTCCCCATCTTGCGCCGCGCCTCCGTTATCCCACATTTTTCAAGGCGGTATGCTTTTTCATGATAGCTACGCTGATCTGCGACAGGGTGGGCGTCTCCAGCCGGATATCCATTCCCGCCAGATCGTTCAGCCTATCCGCCAGACAGATTCCCTCAAAGCCGTAGCTGCTGCAGGAAATGCTGTAGAGGATACGCCGCGCCATCTCCGTATCGGCCAGCTCTCCCTTCACAGACACATATTTTTCCTTCAGCTCTTCCACGAACCCCTGCTCCACCACGGCGCCCTGCTCCATAATGATGCAGTAATCCGTGACATTCTCCATGTCGGCTATATTGTGCGTGGAAAAGAATACGCTGCGCTCACCGTTTCCCTCGTCCAGATACTCGCGGATCATCTGGCAGAGCCTGTCGCGCATCAGCGGATCAAGGGGCGACGCCGGCTCATCCATCAAAAGGCACTGCGTCTGCCTGGACAGCACCGCCGCCAGCTCCAGCTTCATTTTGTTGCCGTCCGAAAGTTTGGATATCTCCTTCTTTTCCCCTGTGGCGACGATACCCAGATCCCCGCAGAGCCGGTCAAATTTCTCTCTGTTGAAGGTATCGAACAAAAGGCCGCTCACCTCCGCCACCTGCCTTATCCCCCAATGGGGCAGAAAATACAGGCCCGGTCCCATATAGCCAAGGCGTTCCTTCACCTTGTCCACATCCTTCTCCCTCTCATCGAAATACTGAATATTCCCGCTGAAATTCAATCGGATACCGGACAGGATATTCAACAGCGTCGTCTTGCCCGCACCGTTCTCTCCGATCAGCGCCGTAGCAAATCCCTTGGGAATATGCAGCTTTGGAACGTTCAGTTCAAAGCTCTTGAATTTCTTTCTGATTCCTTCCCCGTAAATCACATCTGTAAATTCCATCTCAAACCTCCTGACATTGTAGCAAAGTATGAAGCATCTCCTGAAGCTCCTGATCGGTCAGCCCCGCGACCTTTGCCGCCTGTATGGCCTCCGCCAGGTTCCTCTCCACCTTCCGCAGGTGTTGTTCCCTGAGCATCTGGCTGTCCTGGGCATTGACGTAAAAGCCTTTTCCCTGAACGCCTGTCACAAGCCCCTCAGCCTCCAGCTGCTCATAAGCCTTCATCGTAGTGATCACACTGATCTTCAAGTCTCTGGCCAGACTTCTGATGGAGGGAAGATACTCTCCTTGTTCCATTTTCCCCGCCAGAATATCCTCCTTGAACTGTCCGGCGATCTGCAGATAGATAGGGACTCCCGTGTTCTGTAGTATCTTCACAGCTATATCCTCCTCACTGTTTATATGTTATATATACACTATAATCAGATTTGTGTCAATAACTTTTTTTATTCATTTTGGAATAAATTCGTTTCCGTGTCCTAAAAATAGTAGTTCGTGTAATAGTTTTAATTGGTATGCCGGCCCGCCATGCGAATGATGACAGGAAATATCTTTATGACATTCTGGCAATAAAAAAAGAAATAAAAAAAGCTATTGACAAATCCGTCTACACATTGTAGACTCTATATTAGACTACACTGTGTAGACGGGAGGATTACTTATGGCAGAAATTCAGTTGGGGGCTGTGGAGGCTCGCTTTGCGGACATCATTTGGGAAAGGGAGCCAGTGACATCTGCCGAACTTATAAAGCTGGCTTCGGAAAAACTCACCTGGAAGCGGACAACAACGCACACGGTACTGCGTCGGCTTTGCGACAAGGGGCTGTTTCAGAACAACAACGGCGTGGTGACTTCTCTCTTGTCCCGGCAGGAGTTCTATGCCCTTCACAGCAAGAAGTATGTAGATGAGACCTTTGCGGGTTCACTTCCGGCTTTTCTTGCCGCGTTTACCAGCGAGAAGAAGCTGACAGCCGAGGAAATTACCGAAATTCGTGAACTGATTGACAAGGCAGGGGAATAACATGGTCGATGCATTCGTGAAAATTCTGAACATGAGCATTACCGCAAGCTGGTTGATTTTAGCGGTAGTGCTATTTCGGTTCATACTGATAAAGGCACCAAAATGGATCGCCGTTCTTTTGTGGGGGATTGTCGCTTTGCGGCTGGTGGTTCCCTTCTCCTTCGAGAGCGCGTTGAGCCTGATTCCCAGTGCCGAAGTCTTCAACGCCCATAATATCCAATATGAAACACCCACTATCAGCAGCGGTATCCCCTCCATTAATAATGCAGTCAACCCCGCTCTGAGCCAAACATTTGCACCCAGCTCTGTCGGCAGCATTAACCCGCTTTATACTTGGACATTTGTTCTGTCAATAATCTGGCTCATCGGCATAGCCGTTATGTTGTTATATGCTCTAATCAGTTATGTACAGGTACATCGGAGTGTTGCGGAAAGAGTACCCTATGAACAAAACATCTTTCTATGCGATTATGTAAAATCTCCATTTATTCTGGGATTGATTCGACCCAGAATCTATCTGCCATCTAACATGGACGCATCGTCCATGGAGCCGGTAATTTCCCACGAAAAGGCACATTTGGCAAGGCATGACCACTGGTGGAAACCGCTGGGCTTTCTGATTTTGGCGGTTCACTGGTTCAACCCTCTGTGCTGGGCGGCTTATGTGCTGTTGTGTCGGGACATTGAACTGGCCTGCGACGAAAAGGTCATCCGGCAGATGGATATGGACGGGAAAAAGCAATATTCCTTCGCTCTGCTGGAGTGCAGCTCCGGGCGACGGCCGGTCACAATTTGCCCGCTGGCCTTTGGAGAAGTCGGCGTAAAAGAAAGGGTGAATAAGGTATTGAATTACAAAAAACCGGCGTTTTGGATAATTGTCGCAGCTGTTGCCGCCTGCGCTGTAGTGACGGTGTGTTTCGCGACGAATCCGGTAACATCAGATCTTGTAACAGCAGAAAACTACGCTAAACGTCCAACTCTGCAAATTGACGGCGCTGTCTATGTCGATCCATATATGCCGGTATCCATGCTGCCCTACGGCTACCGCTTCGCTGGGAGGCTGACCGAAGAACAGGCAAACAATACAGGACTTGAGGGCGTCGAGTATTTCGTTAATCCGTCCCATACAAAAGATTTTTATACATATCAGGAGTGCGGAACGCCCATTGACCTCAACACAGTGGACAGCACGCAGCGTCAGTGGGCATATGTCCGCTGGATACCGGTGGGAAATGATGACGTGGGACGAAAGCTGACCCTTGACGATGTGCTTATGCTGTCGCAGAAGAAAGACGCGCTGACTTGGTCGGACTTTGAACTGTATTCAGGGCAGGAGATCGGTTTTGGTCTTTATATCATGCAGTATGAGATTGATGAACTCTTTGAGGTTCTGGTCGGTGGTGTCGGCAGCGCCCCGAACGACAAGCCCATGTATATCTACCTGACGGTCAACAATGAGGCAGAGGACTTCATCGATATCCGAACAGAGGATGTATCCGGATTCATCGAAGCGCACAGAAACGATAGCCCAACCGATAAGAACTATCATGACCTGAGTTCAGACGGAGCGCTTGAAGTCTCAGTGGACGTTATCGGCAAGGAGAACCTCATTTTGAATCAATCTTTGCGAACGAACAGTGAGGAAATTAAAATTACCAACAACAGCGCCGTTAAAGCTGTGATATACTTGTTGTACGCTGACAATAATTCTGATAAGCCTATCCGGCAGTTGTCTTGTGACAGTACGGATACAATAACATTCACAGGCTTGGATTCCCGTTTCAGATATCAAATCGGTGTAAGCGCCGATACGTCAACCCGGCTTAATTTGACGATAACTGAGTAAGAAATTTAAATCCGTTTCATTTCTTTCCATATCCATGCCGACACAAATTTACTGCCCCGCAATTTCCGCCGGACACACTGCTGCGCCGTTTTCGCTCAGCTTGCCGAGCAGCTCATAGAGGATTCCGTAGAGAGTCTGTGCTTTCTCCGGTTCCAGTTTGAGCAAAGGCGTTGTATCTATATGCGCATCACTTTATGTAATTAAAGTTCATTCATCTGCTGCTCTAACATCTCGATGCCGTACATAACAGAATCAAAAGACGGGATATCGCCGTATAACATATCCTTCATTGCATTATAATCTGCGGCCAGCGCATTCAGCCGATACCCCGGCGGAGTCAACTTTATAGTGCTGGGAACAGCCTCGGCATATTGGGCCCATGCTCTCGGATAGAATTTCATTTTGAAATCCACTACCTTTTTCAACAGATCAAGCCTGGCAAAAGCAATGTCCTTTACGGGCGTCTGTGCTATGCGGTACAAGTCATAATAATGTCTGGAATACCGGCTTGGCATTGCCAGATGTTCCGGCCGGTTGGCCTCATGGTGAAGGATCGTTGCCTTTTCCCAAAACGTCCGCTCCGGTGCCACAGTCAGAACCGGTGTAGACGGCTGACTAAAAACAGCCGGATATTGCTCGGCGGCATAGGGCGTGATTTCTGCGGTCGCAGCCGGCGTCCATGCGGCCAGTGCGCCAATCTCCAAACGGATCACCTGCAGCGTGGCCGGATTCGTGAACAGCTTGGGATAAGCAAAAATAACGGTCTGCTTTTCTTCTTCATCCATGTGAATGTCGGCTTCGCGGCCGATTGCTTCGGATAACCCCTCTTTGATGGCGGGGCAGAAGGTTGCCGCCAGAAAGACCTCCGCACGGGCATTGGCCTCTCTATTGAAAGCGTTCTGCTTCGTGTTAGAGCGTTTCGCCCAAGGCTCGTCTTTGCCATACCCTAAAACCCGCCAGTCCAAAATCAGGTCAATGTCCTCAGAAAACCGGCTAATCAGATGGAAGGCTTTTGAGAGGCTGGTGCCGCCCTTAAATGTAATTGCCTCTTTCCAGGGCGAACGGCAGAACAGGTAATCCAGAGTAAAACACACCCAAAAATCCTTTTCCACAATGGCATCATTCATACCCATCTTATCAGCCGTATTCCTAAACAACTCCAATCGGTCATTATCAGGAAGTTTCGCTGTATTCCTCATTTTCTTTTTACACCTCCGCAAATCTGGCGTATTGTATCATAGACCCAGTCCGTGCTTTCTGCCGCTTCAATCAGCATGGCAGCTTTATCCTCCTCACTTAACCGTGAACGGAGAACCCTGATTGTCCTGGAAGTGACATTTTCTTTTCCCAAGGTTTTCAATGCCTGAATGACAAGAATCGTCATGTAGGAAAGCCCTGTGATTTCCTTGTTGGTTCGGTGTTTGAACTCCAGCTTCGTGTTATTCCATCTATACGTCTTATAGGGTCCGTCACTGATATAGGACCACACCACCGTGACCTGTGTGGACAATCCCAACAGGTTCAAAGCAGTATTCCCGCAAGGAGCTATTGTCCAGTGATAGCTTCGTGCCAATGCTTTTGCGACAGCATCAGGATCCGCCGCAACGTATTCATTCAGAAGTCTGCTGAATTTGGGTTTTTCAAAGATCCCATTCAGGATCCGCCGCAGACTTCCATTCTGGACGAGCCGATATAAAGCAGAACGCACGGTGTTGGCATTCGCGATATCCGCAAAATCGGAAGCGATAAAAATATGTCCATCTTCCGCAGTTGAAACCCGTTCCTGGATCTCCTGCATATATCCTTTCTCCATTGTCTGGCACCTCCTTTGCAACGAATATTATATATTATTCGTTGCATTTTTTCAAGTCCTCCGGAAAATATCGTTTCGGTTATTTCCTTAACATTTTCACTGATAAAATTATGTCCCGAATTCTATAGGGAATTCGGGACAATTCGCATACCTCACCAAAAACAAGACCTTACATTTGCAACAAAATTTATATATTTTTCGTTGCATTTACTTCCGGAAGAGAGATGATATCTCCGCCTGGCACACTGCTGCACCGTTTTCGCCCAGCTTGCCGAGCAGCTCATAGAGGATTCCGTAGAGAGTCTGTGCTTTCTCCGGTTCCAGATCCACACAGGCGGCGAGGCGCTGCGGCACAGAGAGCGCCTTTTCGCGCAGGGCAGTTCCCGCGTCGGTTATGGAAACGATCAAATCCCGTTCATCTTCTGTCGAGCGGCGCCGCGCCACATACCCCTTTTCCTCCAACCGTTTGAGCAAAGGCGTCAGAGTGCTGGAATCGAGATACAGGTATTTGCCGACCTCCTTCACCCGCAGCTCCTTATGCTCCCACATCACCATCATCGTGATGTACTGCGTGTAGGTCAGATCCAGTTCATCGAGATACGGTTTGTACGCCTTCACGATCTCTTTTGCACAGGCATAAAGAGGAAAACATATTTGATTTTCGAGTTTTAGTGGGTCAAATGGAACCGCCATGATTTCTGCTTCTCCTCACGATATGATTCCCCTTGCAAAATCAGCGGCTGCCTTTTGGTCGGCCTCATTCGGTCTGCCCTTATGAAGCATTGCAAAGGCGCCCCTGCAGGAAAATTCCTCCTGCGCAACAGGGATTTTCTTCTCCGCAAGCAGCGTTTCCACATACTTGCGGGTGGATTTTACGGCGGCGGACGTGCTGAAATTTACAACTTTTCCCACAGACACATGAATACCGCCGATGAATTTTTTTACTTCGTCATCTACATCGAAAGCATACGGGGCGCTGCCGAGGAACAGAATGTCCACATCTTCGGTCAGCGGCTCCGACACCGTTTTCGCTTCCACACCGACGGCTTTCGCAATCGCCTCCGCAATCTTCTTTGTGTTGCCGCCTCTTGAATAGTACCGTACTGCAAGTTTCATGTCAAGTTTACCTCCATTATTAAGATGCCTGCTGTTCGGCTTCATATGCCGCGCGGACTGCGCGGAACATTACAGCACCTCCTCCACCTTTGCCTTTACCTTGTCAAGGGATTCGGTGGGCTCAAAGCGCGCGGCGATCTCACCGTTGCGGTCAATCAGGAATTTGGTAAAGTTCCATTTGATTTTGCCGTTGCTTTTATAGTCGCTGTCCATCTTCTTCACGACCGGCTTAAGAATCAGTCCCATGGGGCCGGAAAATCCGGCAAATGTGGTATTCTCTGTCAGATATTTGTAGAGCGGGATCGCGTTTTCACCGTTGACATCGATCTTGGCGAACTGCGGAAAGGTGATACCATACCGTCCTGTGCAGAAGCTATGAATCTCCTCGTCGCTGCCCGGAGCCTGCTCCCCGAACTGGTTGCAGGGGAAATCGAGGATCTCCAGCCCGTCCTTCTGATGGAGCTCGTACAGGTCCTGAAGCTCCTCATACTGCGGCGTAAATCCGCACCCTGTCGCCGTGTTCACAATGAGAAGAACCTTCCCTTTGTAGTCGGAAAGCGCCACCTCGCTTCCGTCCTGCGCTTTGATTTTGAAATCGTAGATGCTCATATCCTTTCCTCCGTTCATTTTTGCAATATTCAATTTAGCAAGATTTAATCTCGTGCTATTGATATGGCTATTATAATCCCTTGATTTTGAGATGTCAAGACTGCAAAAAATTAATTCTGCAATTCTGCATCTAAATATGGGACATCCATTTCTGAATGTCCCCCTCCTGCGTTTCACCACGCCCGCCTATTTCTCACTGATTTATAATAACATATGCAGCACATAATCTTTCCGAAAAATGGGGTGGCGTATGAAGATAGGATATGATAAAATATAGGATATGATAAAATAGATTAAAATGGTCTTTTGATATGGCGGGTCCTATTATGGATGTGACATATGGAAAAATTTGGAAGTACAGGCAAACAATAAAAATGCCTCTCAATGAGGCGGGAAAGGACAGGCGAGAAAATTGCGCAGTTTAAGAACAAAATTCATCATTGCTACTTGCATCATATGCATTATATGTATTGGATTGACAGCAGGAATCAGTTACTGGCAGGCCTCTTCTGTTATCGCACAGGCCAGCGCGGAGAATGAAGAGATGACAGCCCGGGAAGCAGCCCAGGAGCTGGAGAACTGGATGCAGGCAAAAGGGGAATTCTTGTATACCGTTAAGGCAAGTATTGAGACAGAGGGCGACACTGACTATGATAAGCTTTGTCAATATATGAAAGGGTTATTGGAGGATTATAACACAGATGATACCCTTTACGATATCTACTTTACTTATCCTGACAGCCGGATGGCCTCAGGAAGTGGATACGTGCCGGACGGTACAGTGGATTTTACTACACGCGATTGGTACATAGAAGCAGAAGAGTCGGATGGACTGGCGTATTCTACCCCTTATCTGGATGTAGATTCAGGAAGGATAGTAATAACAATCTCTGTCAAAGTTGAGATTGACGGGAAGACAGTAGGCGTTCTTGCCGAGGACATTTTTGCAGATACCCTGGTGGATATTACGAATAATGTGGAAGTGCCAAGGAACAGCTATGCGATGCTGACCGACAACAAAAATGGCGTTGTGGTACACCCCAATGAAGCTTATGGCTATGTAGACGATGAACCGGTCGCCCTGACAGATCTGGAGGGAAACCCTTATAAGTCATTGGTCAATGAGTTCCAGGCAGAAGAGGACAGGAAGCTGGTCTGGATCAAAGACTATGATAAGGTGACCAGAGGATTTGTATCTGCTCCGATCCCCAGCTGCAATTGGAATATCACCCTGGCGGTGGACAAGGATGTGGTCAATGCAGATGTGAAAAAAATGTTGAATGGTTTTCTGTTTGCAGGGATTATTTCACTGGCAGTGGCGATTGTGGTCATATCAGCAGTGGTCAATACAATGCTCCGGCCGGTAAAAGCCCTGGCGGCGGCTGTGGACTCTGGAGATTTGTCAGCTCAGATCAGTGTCCGGGGAAAGGACGAGGTATCCCGTTTGACGAAAGGTTTCCAGAATTTATTTGGAAAATTAAAGGATCTATTAAGAGTCAGCCGGGAAACGGTAAGCAATGTAGAAAATTCGGCCAATAAGTTTTCCTCTTTGACGGAAAATGTATCGATGGGGGCGGGACAGATCATTCAGGATATGGAACGGATTGTACAGGTTATGGATCAGCAGGCCCAGAATGTGCAGGAGGGACAGGAAGTTCTGGAAGAATTTGGCACACAGATTCATATCCTGGAAGATAATTTTGCATCGATGAACCGTATCGTTAATGAAATGAATTCCCAGATGGAAAGCAATACTAAAGTAGCTCAGGAATTGAGCAATTCCGCAGAATCCAGTTCTCGCAATATCAATACCGTGCTGGAGCAGGTTCGCATGTTGGGAGAATATTCTCAGAATATTTCCCAAATGGTGTCTGTTATCACACAGATTTCCGACCAGACCAATCTTCTGGCGCTGAATGCATCAATTGAGGCGGCAAGGGCCGGTGAGGCCGGTAAGGGCTTTGCTGTAGTAGCTGATGAGATACGGAGCCTGTCAGAGCAGACCAGCGCAGCGTCCGGAGATATTATTAAGGTTGTTGGCGATATCTGTACCGGAATTGAAAAGGTGGTAAAGGATATTGATTACACAGAGAATAATTTCCAGAGAAATATAGAAATTTCCGAAGAAGTCCAGACGGCGTTGAAATCTGTCCGAGATTCCTTTGCTGAATTATCGGCCATGGAACAGCAGCTGTCCCAGTCTGCCGCCACTTTTATAGAGGGCAAAGCTGTTATGGAAAAATCTTTCAATACCATTGCTTCCAATAGCAGTGAATGCATGGAAATCAGCAATCAGATCAGGGAGATTTCCGACGAGCAAAGCGGCTCTATGACAGAGCTTACCGAGTGGTCGGAGCGTTTGAACCGTTTATCTGAGCAGCTACAGAGAAAATCCGAAGAATTTAATATGTAGAGTGGACAAGGGGCGTTTTTATGAGGAAAGCGGGGGAAGAACATCAGAAGCTGTATTAGAGAACACAGCTGCAGAAAGATATGTTACGGCAAAATATTGTGGCGGAAGGGAATAGCGGGAACTATATGGCAATAATAGGACAGTACGGCTGAATGAGCTGAAAAAAG
Source organism: uncultured Acetatifactor sp. (assembly GCA_947624245.1). Classification (GTDB taxonomy): domain Bacteria; phylum Bacillota; class Clostridia; order Lachnospirales; family Lachnospiraceae; genus Acetatifactor. The sequence goes on from CANQJL010000017.1 coordinate 51,870, forward strand.
CAATTGTTTCTGCCTGTGGCAGATTACAGTTGCTTTTTTATTGTATGGAAAATCCTGTTGCTGTTTTGGATTCGCAGATTTTAGGAGTAAATTATAATTGCTTCTAAAAGATTGCTTCCGCCTTCATTGGACCAATCAAATACTTGCAGAAAAATTAATTCTGCAATTTCCGGCCCAGATCGTATGCCGCCTGGAGATAAACAGAGCGTCTTGTCATTTC
>CANQJL010000018.1 GCA_947624245.1 uncultured Acetatifactor sp.
CAAAGGTAAACACCACTCTTGCAGAAGTAAATTCCATCAGAGGATTTGAGAGTGGAATTTAAAATTTCAATTTAACCCCAAAAAGATTTTTTATTGTGCACTTGTGATTTGAAGGGAAAGATGATATACTTTCTTCATACGGAAATACTATCGATCATACTACGGAGAGGTGTTTTATCATGTTCCTTATATTAGCAGGCGGTTTTGTGATCATACTTATTGCAGTGATTATCGCAGTGGTTGCCTCTGTGACGGCAGCCGTAGCTGCAGATACAGATGACACTGAGGATTGATTCTCAGATCCTTCCATTATCTGCGGACTGCGCAGACTGTTCTCTCATCAGTCCGCCGGCATTTCATTTTCGTGCGCCGGTCTCACTCCTCTGCAGTGCAGCCGGCCGCTCCGCTTTCGTCTCAATTCGTTCATTCCCTTTTTGACATTTCCTTTCCGTCGCTGCCAAGCGGTGCCTATTCCGACATAACTCATAGATTGTAAATTATTTTGTAAATTAAAATCGAAAGGACATGTGACATATGAAGCTGAAAGATGCGATTGCAAGTCTTTCTCAGGAGCACCCTGAAGACGCTTTGATACCGCTGTACACTCCCTGGGGAGAACACGTCAAAGATGCCGACGATTCCGAGATCCGGCCGGAGTATCCCAGACCGCAGCTGCAGCGCGATAATTTTCATATGCTGAACGGAAAATGGCGGTACACTTTCACATCGGACGAATTGCGCCCCGGAATCCCCATCGAATCGCGGGGTATGATCCTTGTCCCCTTTTCTCCGGAATGTCTGCTCTCCGGCGTGGGCCGACAGCTGCAGCCCAAGGAATACCTCTGGTATGAGCGCAAGCTGTCCTTTTCCAAGAAGGATCTGGCCAGAAAGGCCGCAGGTATGCGTTGTATCCTGCACTTTGACGCCGTAGATCAGTGTGCGGTGGTCTACGCGGACGGAAGGCAGATAGCCTCCCATGTGGGCGGCTATCTTCCCTTTTCCGCCGACCTCACGGAATTTGTCTCCGACAAAAGTCTGCTCCTGCAGGTGTGTGTCCGCGACGACAGCGATTCCTCCTTCCACGCAAGAGGAAAACAGACATTAAAGCGCGGCGGCATGTTCTACACCGCTCAGAGCGGCATCTGGCAGAGCGTCTGGTACGAGTGGGTTCCCGAAAATTATGTGACGGGCCTGCGCATTACTCCGGATCCCGACAAAAGACAGGTCAAGATCCAATTGTCCTCTCCCAAGGAGTTCTCCGTCATTACCTGCACCGTGCAGAAGGCCTGCCTGCATTTTCCGGAGCCTGCGGGAAGGCTCACCGGCGTGGCAGTCACCATGGAATCCTCCGATGCCGGCACGCTGACGCTCACTCTGCCCGAGGACGGCCTTTTCCTCTGGACTCCGGAGGAACCCTGGCTCTACTCCTTCACGATCCACGCGGACGGCGATGTGTTCCGCAGTTATTTTGCCATGCGCTCCTTTACCGTAGAGGCGGACGAACAGGGAATCCCCCGCTTTTGTCTGAACCACCGTCCCTATTTTTTACACGGTCTTCTGGATCAGGGCTACTGGTCTGACGGACTGATGACCGCCCCCTGTGACGAAGCTTTTGTGTACGATATCACTCTCGCCAAGAATCTGGGCTTCAATATGCTGCGCAAACACATTAAGATAGAACCCCTGCGCTGGTATTATCACTGTGACAGACTGGGCATGATCGTTTGGCAGGACATGGTCAGCGGCGGTTCCTCCTATCATATGCCCTTGGTCTGCTATCTGCCCACTCTGTTTCCCCATATGAGTGCGCATACAAAGGACAACCACTATCGTCTGTTCTCTCGGGCCGACCGTGAGGGGCGCCTTTTGTGGGAACAGGAGTGTTCGGAAACGATAGACCACCTGTATAACGTGCCGTCTCTGGCGGTATGGGTTCCGTTCAATGAAGGCTGGGGGCAATTCGACGCCCTCAGGATCGCAGAAACGATAAAGAAAAAAGACCCCTCCCGCCCGGTGGACCATGCCAGCGGCTGGTTCGACCAGAAGGGAGGGGATTTCAGAAGTATTCACAACTATTTCAGACCGTTGAAGGTAAAATCAGACGGAAAACGTGCTTTCGTCATCAGCGAATACGGAGGCTATGCCTGCCATATCTCCGGACACTCCGGTGTGGAAAGAGTCTACGGATACCGCAAGTTCGCCACGGCGGAGGAACTGTCCGCCGCCTATCGGGAGCTCACGGAAAAGCAACTGTTCCCTCTGATAAAAGCCGGCCTGAGCGGCGCCGTGTACACCCAGCTCTCCGATGTGGAGGAGGAGGTCAACGGCATCGTGACATACGACAGAAAAGTCGTAAAGATCACCTCATCTTATGCGAACGGATTCTCCGTGGGATAAGGCAGGCTCTTGGGCTGATTGTAATTCAGATCCTCCACAGGCACGCCGATGTACTTGAACACCTCGTACAGAGCCTTTCCGAAGTGGCCGAACGCTACCGCGCCGTGGTGAGGATAATTCTTCTCGATCAGCACATGGCGATAGAAACGTCCCATCTCGGGAATCGCGAACACACCGATGCCGCCGAAGGATTTGGAAGCAACGTTCAGCACCTCGCCCTGCGCAATGTAAGCGCGCAACTTGCAGTCAGCGGTGGACTGCAGACGGTAGAACGTGATATCGCCGGGCATAATGTCGCCCTCCAGAGTTCCGTTCGTCACCTCGATCGGCAGATTTCTTGCCATGATCTTCTGATACTTCATCTCGCAGAATGCCAGCTTCTTGGAGCAGGTATTGCCGCAGTGGAATCCCATGAAGGTATCCTTGTGAGTGTAATTGTATTTGCCCTTAATTGCTTCCTCATACATATCTGCGGGAACGGAGTTGTTGATGTCCAGCAGGGTAACGGCATCATTGCTGACGCAGGTGCCGATGAACTCGCTCAGGCAGCCGTAGATATCCACCTCGCAGGATACGGGAATTCCCATACCGGTGAGACGGCTGTTCACATAGCAGGGCACAAAGCCGAACTGTGTCTGGAATGCAGGCCAGCACTTTCCGGCGATGGCCACATACTTGCGATAGCCCTTGTGCTCGTTCACCCAGTCAAGAAGGGTCAGCTCATACTGTGCCAGCTTCTCCAGCACCTCCGGCTTCTTGTTGCCGGCGCCCAGCTCTTCCTCCATCTCCTTTATCTTAGCGGGAATACGCTCGTCTCCGGCGTGCTTGTTGAACGCCTCGAACAGATCCAGCTCGGAGTTCTCCTCGATCTCCACGCCCAGATTGTACAGCTGCTGAATCGGAGCATTGCAGGCAAGGAAGTTGAGAGGACGGGGACCGAAAGAGATGATCTTTAAGTCATGCAGTCCTACGATTGCCCTTGCAATGGGAACGAACTCATTGATCATATCCGCACACTCTGCGGCAGTCCCCACGGGATACTCGGGTATGTATGCCTTTACGCCGCGCAGCTTCAGGTTGTAGCTTGCGTTCAGCATACCGCAGTATGCGTCTCCTCTGCCGTCCATCAGGTCTCCCTGGCTCTCCTCCGCAGCGGCGATATACATTGCGGGACCGTCAAAGTGCTTTGCCAGCAAAGTCTCGGAAATCTCCGGTCCGAAGTTGCCGAGGTACACACACAGAGCGTTGCAGCCGTTCTTCTTAATATCCTCCAGCGCCTGCACCATGTGAATCTCGCTCTCCACGATGCAGACAGGACACTCGTAAATGTCTTCTGCGCCGTACTTTGCCGTATACGCCGCTACCAGAGCTTTCCGCCTGTTCACGGACAGACTCTCGGGAAAGCAGTCACGGCTCACAGCCACGATACCGATTTTTACCTTTGGTAAATTGTTCATGTTGAAACCCTCCTGTTTTATATGATTTTTGTATTCCCTTATTCGTTCAGATCCGGATTCTTTCCCCGCAGTCCCAGAAAGCTTCCGGGCTCCAGACCGCCCTGCGCATGTCCGATCAGCCACTTGTTGGTAGCGGTCAGCAGGCAGTCCTCGTTATCCGTTGTATCCCCCGTCACCTTCTCATGCTCTGCCTCCAGCGCATAATTGGTTCCCATGGGAAGAATGATCGCCACCTGAAAACCCTTTCCGTCAACACCGCAGGGCGCATAGTGCAGCGTCGTGGCATAAATCTCTACCGCCGTGCCTGCGGGCACCAGAAATGCCTCGGCCTTGGAGGTGTCATAGGTGAAATCGTCCTCCACATCCTGCTGCTGACCCAATATCAGAACAGCGTCCGTAGCAGCAACGTTCACCTCGGAGCTTCTGTGGTACTCGAAAGCATTCAGCTTGGAGTTATGGCCGTTGCAGTAACCTATCTGCACGGGAAGCTCACCGTAAAGGACATCCGAGATCTTCTTTCCAACCGGCAGAGACTCCAGCGCCTCGATCCCGGGTTCGTATACCACGCCCTCGGGTATGGGCGTATCCTTCATCGCTTCCACCAGCTGTGTCATGTCTATGTTCCTGATCACACGTCCGTACTTGCGAAACTCAGGGGCATCCAATGACAATATCTTCATATTTTCTCTCTCCTTTTCCATGCTCAATCAATTTACAGTTACTTTGTAATCAGTTCAAACAGAGGCTTGCAGGTCGGATAGATCTCCCGAAAGCAGGCGTACCGTGCTTCGTACTTCTCCACCAGCTCCGGTTCCGGCTCCACAGTGTCTATGATCTTGACCACCTTTGACGCAATCTCCTCCACACTGCCGTACTCTCCGCATGCCACCGCAGCCAGCATAGCGCCTCCCATGGCCGGCCCTTCCTCGCTCTCGATTACATCTACCTTCAGGTTCAGCACATTGGCAATGATCTTCTTCCAGAGCGGACTCTTTGCACCGCCGCCGCAGATCTTGGTCCTCTTCAGGTCGATGCCCAGGCTTCTGGCCATCTCCAGCGAGTCTCTCAGGGCAAAGGCGACACCCTCCAGCACCGCCTGCGTCATATCCGCCCGGGTAGTGTCCATAGTCATGCCGATAAAAGCAGCGCGGGCATTGGGATTGTTGTGAGGAGAACGCTCTCCCATCAGGTAAGGCAGATAGTACACATGATTTTCGCCAAGCCTTGCGATGGCAGCCTGCTCCGCCTTGTAATCCTTGGTGCCGATAATATCGTCCATCCACCATTTGTTGCAGCTTGCCGCACTGAGCATACAGCCCATCAGGTGATAATGCCCGTCCGCATGAGCAAAGGAATGCAGCGCATTGTATTTGTCCACGCCGAAGCTTCCGGATGAGATAAAGATGGTCCCGCTGGTTCCGAGGGAAATGTTGCACATATTTTCTCCCACAGTACCTGTGCCTACCGCAGCCGCAGCGTTGTCTCCCGCACCGGCCGCCACTACGGTGCTCTCCGGTATGCCCAGCTTGGCCGCTACCTTGGGCAGCACCGTGCCCACCTTTTCATAGCTCTCGTAGCACTTCGCAAGCTGCTCCATGCGAATGCCGCAGATATCGCACATTTCCTTGGACCAGCAGCGGTTCTTCACATCGAACAGGAGCATACCCGAGGCGTCCGATACATCGGTGCAGTGCACGCCTGTGAGCTTGTACGCGATATAATCCTTGGGGAGCATGATCTTTGCGATCCGCGCAAAATTCTCGGGCTCGTTCTTCTTCACCCACAGTATCTTCGGAGCGGTAAAGCCCGCAAACGCGATATTGGCCGTGTACTGTGAGAGCTTTTCTTTCCCGATCACGTTGTTCAGATAATCCGTTTCCTCCGTAGTCCTGCCGTCGTTCCACAGAATAGCCGGCCGAATCACATTGTCGTCCTTATCTAAGATCACCAGTCCGTGCATCTGCCCGCCGAAGCTGATGCCCGCCACCTGGCTTTTGTCCGCCCCCTCGATCAGCTCCCTGATTCCGGCGACGGTCTGCTCATACCAGTCCTCAGGGTTCTGCTCCGACCAGCCCGGATGAGGAAAATACAAGGGATATTCCTTTGAAACGATATTGACGATCTTCCCCTGACTATCCATCAGAAGAAGCTTTACCGCCGAAGTCCCCAGATCCACACCTATATACAGCATCTGCAATCTCCTCCGTATGTTTTCATTTTGATAAACTCTAACTCTAATGATACCTGTTATTACAAAAAAATCAAGAGGATTTTATCGTTCTGTTATAGATTTTTTCATCAGTGCATGATATAATTTTATTGCATATTATATATTAGTCAACGCGGCAGATATCCTGCGCCGGACGGATATGGGAGGAATCGAACGCGATGAAAAATAAGGCCTTAATGCGGGACCAGAATCTTACCATAACTTTCTTTATGGTCGTGATCTGCATCACTCTGTTCCTGACAGCTTATTTCTGGATCAGCAGCCTGATCGAGGATCGGAGCTTCCGCCGTATGGAGGAGGGCGTAGATACAGTCACATCAGAGATTGCCCAGAAGCTGACCAGAGACAGCCAGATGCTGAATACGACCGCGAACATTCTTGCAAATTCCCCCGATTTTGACAGAGACAATATACGACAGATCATGACCTCGATCAATCCGATGCTGGAGACTATGGATATGATAATCCTGTTTCCGGACGATACCCTGATCGCATCTGACGGCTCCGTTCTTCCGAATAACGGGGAGATTTCCTTTGCAAAGGAATCGGTCCTGGGAGAGCATGTATCCGACCGTATGGTCAGTATCGTTGACGGCAAGACTTACGTGCTCCGGCACTTTGTACCCGTGATACAAAACGGCGAGACGGCGGCAATGCTCGCCGGCGTCACGAATCTCGCCAATCTTCCTTCCGTGCTGAACATTGACCATATTTACAACGCCAGCGCCGACGTCTACATCATAGACACCACCACCGGCGACTATATTATAAATACCCGCCAGCAGCATCTGGGAAATATAAATGAGGTCGAGGATCCCGAGACCAGAGACGGCTCGGCCTGGTCCGAGAAGATGCAGGAGCTGCTCGGCCTGCAGAGAGGACATGTGGAATACAGAACGAAGGAGACCGTTCAGTGGAACCATCTCTTTTATGCGCCCGCAGGCATCAACAAGTGGGCCATCGCCGTATCCGTTCCCAAGTCGGAAGCCTTTGCCAATGTCTTTTCCGTTCGGAAGGTATGTCTTATCATCGGCAGTCTCATGGCCGTCTCATTGGTGATCTACTTTCTATGGACGCGGAAGAATGCTCTGGAGGCCGTGGAATCCGCTGTGGAAAAGGCCGTGCTGGAGGAGAAGCTGCAGAAGGCGGAGGCTGCGGAACGCGCAAAGACCATGTTCCTGTCCAATATGTCCCACGATATCCGCACGCCCATGAACGCCATTATCGGCTTCACCACTCTGGCCCAGACCAATATCGACAACAGGGAGCGCGTGCAGGAATACCTGACGAAAATCATGTCCTCCGGCAATCATCTGCTCAGCCTCATCAACGATATCCTTGATATGAGCCGCATTGAGAGCGGACGGCTCAACATTGAGGAGAAGGAGTGCAGCATTTCGGATATCTTCCGCGATATGCGCAATATCCTTCAGCCCCAGATGCAGACAAAGCAGTTGAATTTCTTTATGGATACTCTCGATGTGGTGGACGAAGATATTTTCTGCGACAAGCTGCACGTGAATCAGATCCTTTTGAACCTTTTGAGCAACGCCATTAAATTTACTCCGTCAGGCGGATCCGTATCCCTGACGATCCGGCAGCTTCCGAACGCCCCCAAAGGTTACGGCTCCTACGAGATCCGCGTCAAGGACACCGGAATCGGCATGAGCGCCGAGTTCAAGGAGCATGTTTTCGAGCCCTTCGAGCGGGAGAGCAGCTCCACGGTCAGCGGCATTCAGGGGACGGGACTCGGCATGGCCATTACCAAGAATATCGTGAGCACCATGGGCGGCACCATACAGGTGGAGACACAGCAGGGAAAAGGCACGGAATTTATCATTCATCTGAATTTCCGGCTGCAGACAGAGCCCAAAAAGATAGCGGTGATCAGGGAACTGCAGGGGCTGCGCACCCTGGTGGTGGACGACAACTTCAATACCTGTGACAGCGTTACCAAGATGCTGTCGCAGATCGGTATGCGCGTCGAGTGGACCCTGCGCGGAAAGGAAGCGGTCCTCTATGCAAAACAGAGCGTGGAGATGAAAGATGAGTTCTGCGCTTACATCATCGACTGGTCTCTCCCCGACCTGGGCGGCATCGAGGTCACAAGACAGATCCGCGCCGTGGTGGGAGAAAACGTACCTGTGATCATTCTCACCGCCTACGACTGGACCATTATCGAAGAGGAAGCGAGAGAGGCGGGCGTCACCGCCTTCTGCAACAAGCCCATCTTCCTCTCCGAGCTGAGGGACACGCTGGTGTCCGCAATGAATCGGACAGATGCCGCTCCCACGGAATCAATCCTTCCCGATCCCGGAGCGGAACTAAAGGGCAAACGGCTCCTGCTGGTGGAGGACAATGAGCTGAATCAGGAGATCGCGCAGGAGATTCTCAGGGAGAGCGGCTTTGAGGTGGAAACGGCCTCAGACGGCTCGATTGCGGTAGACATGGTGAAGAATTCCTCTCACGGCTGCTACGATCTGATCCTTATGGATATACAGATGCCGATCATGAACGGCTATGAGGCCACAAAGGCCATCAGAAGTCTGGAAGACCCCGCCCTGAACTCCATTCCCATCGTAGCCATGACCGCAAATGCCTTTGAGGAGGACAGAAAGGCTGCTTTGGAGAGCGGTATGAACGATCACATCGCCAAGCCCATCAACACGGTAAAGCTCATGGAGGTGCTGAAGCGTCTGTTGAAATAATCATCTGGCTGTCCCACTCAAGATTGTCCCGTCCGAATCGGAAAATATTAATTTTCACGGAAAAGTCTTAATTTTTCTATGACACTATTGTCAACTACCAGATATTGTGGTATACTACAGGAAGTTACTACGAAATCTTGTCGATGGACCTATCCGATCACGGGAAGCGAGACTACAGATGAATCAGTCCGATCTGAAGAGAAATGCATACATGCTGCGAGGTTCCCTTGCCAGAAAAGGCTACATGCGTTGGTGGCACTCTTTTTCGGGAGTACACACCGAGACAGGGGAGTCCCGCACATTTTTTATTGAGTTCTTTTTGATAAACCCCGCTCTCGGGGGCGACATGCCGATCTTAGGACGGCATCCCTATTACAGGAAGCGCGGCATGAAGCCCTCCTATGTCATGGTGAAGGCAGGCGTGTTCCCCGATGCGGACGGCAACGGCGGAAAACAGCTCCACGTATTTTATCCCATCTCCGCCTTAAAAGCCACCGAAAGCCCTCTTGTCATGCAGGTAGAAGACTGCTTTTACAGCGAGGACCGGCTGATTGGCTGCGTAGACGTGACAGACGAGGAGGCCGCACACCGATGCTTTATGTCCGACGCGGGATACATGGAGTGGGACGTGGAGGTTCACAAAGCAGTGTCCTGCCATACCGGCTTTCTGGGCGGTGCGCCGGCACAGATTCTGAACGCTCTGGACAGCTACTGGCACGGAGAGGGGATTCGCAGCTTCTTTCGCGGCACCGTCACGCTTGACGGAGAGGTATACCTGATTTCGGCGGACACCAGCTACGGCTATGCGGACAAGCACTGGGGGCGCAGCTTCAACAGACCCTGGATGCAGCTTGCCTGCGGCAGGCTCACCAGCCAAAAGACGGGAAATGTGCTGCGGCACTCGGTTCTGGCAATCAACGGCTGCTGCCCGAGATTTCTCTGTTTTCCCTTAAAGCGCCGATTGATGATACAACTGTCCTACACCGGAGAGGACTTTGAATTCGGCTTCCGCACGGGGCTGCTTTTCTCTAAATGCAAATGGGAGACAAAGGAAAACGGCAAACGCTACATCTGGCACATCATCGCCCGAAACAGAACCGCCGTCATCAAGATCTCCGGCAGCTGCACAAAAGCACAGATGATGCGTCTGCAGTACGAAAGTCCCGACGGCAGCATTCCCCGCGCTCCTCTTCTGGCAGGAGGCGCCGGCGTAGGTACCGTCGAGATCTATCGGCGCGTACAGGGAGGAAGAGAGCTTCTGGACACTCTGCACATGAATGACGGCTTTTGCGCATACAGGCCTTAAGGGAGCCCTTCCCGCAGGAAAGACCTGAAAATATAAATTTGCACAGCAAAACGGCGGGGAAATTTTCCCCGCCGTTCCATATGTTCTCAGATAAAAAGCTGTAAAGCACGATCGATCCTCTCCGGCTCGTTCCAGAAAAGCTTCAATATCTCCGCCGCAATGATAAAACAGGTACGATGAAAGTAAATGAACAAAAAGATCAGTGCAATCCCAAACAAAATACCTGTAAACAGCCGGCGCAGATTCGTGCTCTCATAGGACGTAAGCCTCTGTACGCCTCCGTCAATGATGAGCGGCAGCGTCATCAAAAGTACAATGGGAAAACAGGGATACCCCCATAGGATCGCTATGGGAATCCCCGCAATGATACCCACCAGCTCCCCTGTGCAGCGCGCACATATGGGAAACTGCCTGCCGCGGAAATAGAACGAGCGGTCGGGCCTTGCGTGACAGCCAAAGAACAGCCGCAGAAACCGTCCCAACTTATAATACCGGAAGGATCATTGCTGCGCTTGCTGCAATACCGATTCCTGCAACTGCCGCGATAATGTAGAAGAGTACGCCGAGCACTACGGATACAAGTGCACCGATGCCTGCTGCCTTCGCCGAATTAGGCTTTGTCCCCTTCCATACAAGGAACAGAATCAGTCCTACGATAGGAATACAGAAGCCAAGTAATCCCCACAGAAATCCACCTTTGTCGTTTTCGTTCATGAAATTTCCCTCTCATTTCTGCGCCGCACCTCCTGTTGCACAAACCTGCCGTGCGGCGCTTTCGCAGATTTGCGTTTTGTCCTTCAAAAACACTTTTGCAGCTGCTTTACAGAAAGCCTGCAAGCAACAGTATACTAATTTATTTCATATCCGTCAACTGAATTATAAAAATCGACAACAATATTTGACCATGCATAAATATGACTCGTCAGGAAATTCTGATGCAGATCAGTCCTGCACCTTGAACCAGTCGTAAATCCGATATCCCTGATCGGTCCGATGCAGGAACAGGTACATATCCACCGTGTCAGAATAGTCCTGACCCGACCGGTGCAGCAGCTGGGTCAGAGATACCCTGCAGGAAAAAATGTCCGGCGAGTGGGTGTAGAATTCTCCCGCTTCCACATCCTCAAAGTCAATGCCCGTCCAGTCCAAGACCATCCACCGATCTCTGCCCGCGGCAATCACTGCGGCGTAGGCATCGGAATCGGGGTCGAAATATTTCTTCAGGCTGCTCAGGCTCACATTTTCCGCCGCCTGCATATACGCCGCATATTTTTCCATGGCCTGAATGACAAACTCCCCATACTCCTCCTTCAGCGCTTCCTCCCACACGAGACCCGCCGTATAGGTACAGGTCTCTTCCGTAAAAGCCACCTGCGCGGCAGCTCCGTCCTGGTTCACCGCGCTCACCTTGGAAGGCATTTGGCGCAGATCCTCCAGCGTATAGACCGCATAGGGCACGCCCTCCAGATCCTCAGGCCAGCCGCTTCTTACATCCTTTCGCGGATAGGTATCCGTGAGCGCATCTGCTGACAGCGGTACGCCGTCCACCGTGACCTTGTAGGAGACGGGGGCCTCTACCGTCACCGTATACCGAACCACCTGCAGGTCCTGCAGATACAGCTCCAGATACGCGAACTCATAGGTGGAATAGCCGTGGGGCGTCTTTTGGGCGGAAAGGCGCAGCGCGATGGCCGCCACCTGTTTCTCCCCCGCCTTGACCAGATATTTCAGTTCGTCCTGCCGATCGGAGGAGCTTTCCGCATAGGTCAGCTCCCTGCCCTCAAGAGTCTGAGCAAGGTAGTCCTTTATCTCATCTTCTTCCGCTTTCCCGGGCTCATAGCGGGCCTCCGAGAGCAGAAGATCATAGTCCGCCGGCGCAAAATACCGTTCAAAGGCCTGCTGTGCCACATACTTCGGCTGAGCGTTCTCGTACTCCCTAAGCCTGCTTCGCACCACTGCCAGCGCCGCGAACAGGAGCAAAAGCGTCAGCCCCACAGCGCTGAAATAAACCGGATAAAAGCGCAAGATACGCCGCCGTCCCCTGTCTGTCTTGTTCCTCGCCACAGCACTCAGCCCTGCCTTTCTTCATCTTCCGGCGCCACAAGGAAAAACGTTGGCATGTGCCGGGGTTTCGTAAACGCCTTGTATCGATTGGTCAGCCCCATCTTCTGGTACTCGTCCAGTTCCGCCGGATCAATGTCATACTTGGTATAATAATCTTTGTAGTACATCATGGCAGAGGAACCGCCGTCCAGCATTCCCGCCGTGACCGCTCCCTCCTCCTCCAACAGATCGATGATGTCATTGCGGGTAGCTCCCAGGCTGCTGGCCGTGCGCCCGTCCGTCACCAGAAGGATCACGGCGCCGTCCGCCCGCTGGGCGATAGCGGTGCGCTGGGCCATGCCGGTGTTCCCCTCCGCATAGTACAGGGTGACGTTTTCCCCGTCGTTGGAAATCAGCACATTTCCCGTCTGAAAAGAAACCGCATCTCGGATTCCCAACTGCTGCGCTTCCTCTCTGGTCATAGAATCGCAGACATGCAGCACGTTTTCCCCGTCAAAGCCGATAAAGGTGCGCTTCGCCTTGTCGTCCCACACACAGCTTCCCCGGGAATACGTCAGGCCGATGGGAGTATCCCCCGTGCCCTGACCGTTCACATCGGAAAACTCTCCCGCGTTGATGGCGGCAACGGCTCCCTCCCTCTCTACAATATCAAAGATGCGCGCTCCGATCTTTCCGCTGCGGTAATCACTAGATGTCCCCACATAGACCCGGGAAGGGTCCTTCACCAAGAGGAGATACGCCTGGAAGGTAGGCTTGCTGCATGTCTTATAGAGCATTCCGTCGATGGCCTCGGCCCACTCGTCCTGTTCCTGCCCTGCGGCATCCGCCTGCGTCCCCTGTTCGCTCCCCTCTGCGTTCTCAGGGGCGGTTCCCATGGAAATGACCTCCTCCTGTACGTCGGCACTGTGAGCACAGATTTCCTCCACCAGCCCGTCGTCCAAAAACAGGCCCGGCAGCCATTTGGTGGCGCTGGCCTGCATGGCGGACAGGACCACCATGTCCCGCACCGTGGGGCTTGGCCCCTTCAAAAGCGTATAACAGAGTGCAACCACCCCAAACGCCGTCAGAAACAAGACAGTGAAAAGGACCAGAAATATCCGGCCGATCACAGTGGCTATGCGCCGTCTTTTCATGCCGCTTTTCCCCCTTTTTCCTGAAAGACCCACCTGCGCTGCACCCGAAAGCTCACGAGAAAAAGCACCGTATCCACGGGAAGCTTTATCAGCGTGCGCCCAAAGGAACCGATTCCCGGGGCGAGACCCGAAATCCCATACACAGCCAGCCAGGAAACAAGCATCACAGGAACGGCCAGACATACATATCGCACAAAGGCTCCCAGCTTACCGGCGTTGTTTTCAAACACAAAGCGGCGGTTCAGGGCGAAATTGACTACCATGGAGAACAGCCGGGCGCAGACCGTTGCTCCAAGCACCGCCAATCTGCCGTTGCCGCGAAACACAAACTGCCCCAGCAGGTAGAAGGCCAAAAGGTCTACCCCCGCTGATGCCAGGGAGTTCGCCGCATATTTTAAGATCAGGCCGTACACCCTGAGCGAATCCCTGATCGGCCTGAAGTGGGAGGCCTGGTTGTCGTCAAAGTAAAGGGTCTCGATAGTCACCTCCCGATAAGGGATCTTCCGCTCCCCCAAGAGGATCAGCATATTGGTCTCATACTCGTACCGGGTGCCCTTTGCCTTCATCAGCTCCTCCAGATACGCCGCGGGAATGGCCCTTAGACCGGTCTGCGTGTCGGACAGCTTCATCTGAAAAAAAAGGCGGAATACGAGAGAGGTGGCGCGGTTGCCAAAGCGGCTTCTGGGCGGAACATTCTCCAGTCCGAAATCCCGACAGCCCAGCACCACCGCAGGCTCCCCCTGCATCATCTCGCGGGCACAGGCCAGGATATCCTCCATTCGATGCTGGCCGTCGCCGTCCGCCGTCACCACGCCGAAACGCCCGTTTCTGTTTTCCAGGAAATAGGCAAAGGCCGTCTTGAGCGCCGCCCCTTTTCCCCTGTTCTCCTGATGGGACAAAAGAGTCACCTGAGGATATGTATTTTCCAGTTCCCTGAAATAATGGCGGCTTTCGGCTGTGCTGCCGTCGTCCACCAAAAGAATATCGTCGATTCCGGCCTCCACGGCGGCCGAAACGGTAGAAAGAAGTTTTTCGTCCGGATTCAAGGACGGAATCACAAGCGTAAACTGACAGTCTCCCATAAAACTCCTCCTGGCCGAAAATCAGGACCTCCTGTCGGGTATATCTGTGAGGTCCTGCTCTATCATAACATAAAAATGCCGGAGATAAACTATTTTTTTGTCAAAAATATTTATCTCCGGCCAAGTTTCATGCTGCAGCATGAATTTTCCCGCGAATATACGCATTTCACTTTTGTAAATTAAATACAGTAATCCAGACTGCCCTCGCGCTGACGACGCTTCGCCACCAGATCTGCTATGGTCACATTGTCTATGACATGATTGATGGCGTCATAGAGATCCTTCCAGACCTCCAGCGTCTCACAGGTGTCGCACTGTTCGCACTCGGCGCCCTCGTCCAGACAGGCCACCGGTGCCATGGATCCTTCCGTCAGGCGCAGGATCATACCGATGGTGTATTCCTCCGGCTCTCTGGCAATACGGTAACCGCCCTGTGCGCCGCGGACACTGTTCACATATCCCGCCTTGTTGAGTATGGCAATGATCTGTTCCAGATATTTCTCCGATATATTCTGCCTGGCAGCAATGTCCTTGACCTTGATGCACTCACCCGTATTGTTCAGAGCCAGGTCAAACATGACTTTCACTGCATATCGGCCTTTGGTCGAAATCTTCATGTCTCCTCCATCACAAAACAAACGTACCTACATGCAGTTTATCACAATTTCAATTCTCTGTAAACAAGGGCGTGGAAAGATATCTGTCACCGGAATCCGGAAGCAGCGCCACAATGGTCTTGCCGGCATTCTCGGGCCTCTTTGCAAGCTGCGCGGCCGCATAGAGGGCGGCTCCGGACGTGATGCCCACCAGAATTCCCTCCTTGTGCGCGATGAGACGTCCTGTGGAAAATGCCTGCTCGGTGGTGACGGTAATGACCTCGTCATAGATCTGGGTATTCAGAACGGAAGGCACAAAGCCCGCTCCGATGCCCTGCAGCTTGTGGGGGCCGGGCTGGCCGCCGGAGAGCACGGGAGAATCCGCGGGCTCCACTGCCACTATCCGGATCGCGGGGTTCTTTGACTTCAAGAAGGTGCCGACGCCGGTGACCGTTCCGCCCGTACCGACGCCGCTCACAAAGATGTCCACCTTTCCGTCGGTATCTTCCCATATCTCAGGCCCCGTGGCGGCCGCATGTGCCGCAGGATTGGCCGCATTGTCGAACTGTCCCAGAATGACGGAGCCGGGAATTTCCTTCTGCAGCTCCTCCGCCTTGGCAATGGCGCCCTTCATTCCCTTTGCGCCCTCTGTGAGCACCAGCTCTGCACCGTATGCCTTCAGAAGATTTCTGCGCTCCACGCTCATGGTCTCCGGCAGGGTCAGCAGCGTGTGATATCCCTTTGCCGTCGCTACGCTGGCAAGGCCGATTCCCGTATTTCCCGAAGTGGGCTCGATGATCGTTGCGCCCGGCTTTAAAATGCCCTTTTTCTCCGCATCTTCAATCATAGAAAGTGCAATTCTGTCCTTTACGCTTCCCGCAGGATTAAAGTACTCCAGCTTTACCAGCAGGGTCGCTTCCGTGATTCCCTGATCCTTCGCGTAATTGTTCACCTTCAGTAAGGGAGTGCGCCCTATCAGCTCTGTTGCATTTTCATAAATCTTACCCATATCCGCCTCTTTTCTGCGCTTTCCGCGCTCGCTATTTTTATTTCCTATTATTCAAGTAGGATTATTATGAATTGATATTACTCCCTGAAGGTGCGTTTGTCAAGCAGGTTTTTAAAAATTTTGAAATTTTGCTTGCAGACGGTCTTCGAGATTTTGCTTCGGTTGACAAAGTTTCCGGTCAGGCCGTATACTTGATTTGTATTTTTACGGAGGTCATAATGAACGAAAAGACTGTTTATCGCGTACCGAATCTATATAAGAGTATGGGGAAGGGCTGCGGGAGGGAACCGCTTGCAGTTTCCGTGCCCGGCTCCAAGAGCATTACCAACCGCGCGCTGCTTCTGGCAACTCTGGCGGATGGCACTTCCCTGTTAAAGGGCGTGCTCTTTTCTGATGATTCCAGACATTTTCTGAACTGCATCCGGACGTTGGGATTTGACACGGAAGTAAACGAAGAACAAAAGACCGTGTCCGTGACGGGTCTGGGGGGACGTGTCCCCACAGCAGATGCCGACCTGTATGTGGGAAGCGCCGGAACGGCCGCCCGCTTCCTCACGGCATATCTCGGTCTCTCCCAGGGCATTTACCGCATGGACGCCTCGGCGCAGATGCGCAGACGCCCCATGGCTCCTCTCCTTGACGCTCTGAAGGAGCTGGGCTGCGGCATCTCCTATGCGCCGGACGCTCAGGTCGGACATTTCCCGTTCACACTGGAGGGACACGGATTTCAAAGCGACGGTATCCGCATCAACATAGATCACAGCAGCCAGTTCCTGAGCGCTCTGCTGATCGCCTCCTGCCTGTGCGGCCGGGATTTCACCACGACCGTGGAGGGATCCCACGGCATGGCGTACATCGAGATGACGCTCCGCATGATGGAACAATTCGGCGTGACGGTGGAGCGGCCCTCCGGACATTCCTTCATGACAAAGGCCGGACAGCGCTATCGCGCTCTGGAATATCAGGTGGAGCCCGATGTCTCCGCCGCCTGCTACTTTTATGCCATGTGCCCGCTGCTGAACATTCCCGTGCTGGTGAAGCAGGTGCATTTTGATTCTCTGCAGGGAGACGTTGCTTTCCTGCGTCTGTTGGAGCAGATGGGCTGTACGTCTGAGGATACGCCTCGGGGAATCCTGCTCTCGCCGCCGGCGGACGGCGTCTTTCACGGCATTACGGCGGATATGTCGGCCTGCTCCGATCAGGCAATTACGCTGGCCGCTATCGCCCCCTACGCCCAGGGAGCCACCACCATCACCGGCATCGGTCATATCCGTTTTCAGGAGAGTGACCGGCTCTCTGCCATGGCGGCGGAGCTGACCAAGATGGGAATCCGCTGCGAGACCGACGAAAGCAGCATTACCGTCTATCCCGGCCGCCCCTCTCCCGCTTTGGTGGAGACCTACGACGACCACCGAATGGCCATGGGCTTTTCCCTGACGGGGCTTCGCAGCGACGGAATCGCAATCAACGACCCCGGCTGCTGCCGCAAGACCTTTGAAAATTATTTCGACGTGCTGGACGATGTGATCCGCACCTTAAAAAGAGAAGCCTGAATCCGCTATACCGCGGTCTTTCTCACCACTGCCCCGCCGTATCCGGGAAGCGCAAGGGTGCCGCATAGTTCCTCGCCGGTCTGCACCTCCGTTCCGAAAATATCCGAAACGACGACAGGCTGCTCACTGCAGTTCAGGTAGAACTCATAGACCTCCTCCCCCGCGCTCCTGACATGGTATTCCACGTTCTCCGGCAGCTTTTTCACGGGGATATCCGCTTCTTTTAACATCTTTTCAAATAAGGGCGTCATCTCCGACGCGCTGCTCCTTGCCGCGGCGTAATACGCCTTGCCGCGTCCGAAGGACTTGCACGTCAGCGCCGGCGTGCCCTGATAGAATTCCCCCGTATACACGCCCAGCACCTCGGCGTCCTTCACCCGCAGGATCTCCGCGTAATCCCTTACCTCCCAGACGCTTCCGTCAAAAAGGCGCACACCGTTTCGGTCGGAAGGATAATAAGAGTCTATCTCCTCGCTGATCACGCCGAAAAGCCCGGCAAGCCCGTCTCCCGGAAAACCTCCCAGCCAGCACAGCTGATCCGAATCCACATAGCCGGTAAGATAGGTCGCCAACAGCTGTCCGCCCCGCTCCACAAAGGTCTTCAGATTGGACGCGGTCCCAGGCTGCAGCATATACAGCATCGGCGCCACCACCACACCGTATCGGCTCAAGTCCTCGTCGGACCCTACGATATCCATGTCCACGCCGAGCTTTAGGAATGCCCGATAGAAATCAAGGCAGGTGTCCTCGTACTTTTTCGTGTCGTCTGCCAGAGCGCGAACGTCTCCGATTGCCCACCGATTGTCCCAGTCAAAGAGAAGGGCGGCCTGGGAGTTCACGCAGGTCCCCGCCACGGGAGCGATCGCTTTCAGCATTTCGCCCACCTGCGCCACCTCGCGAAAGACGCGGGTATCGTCGGTTCCGAGATGATCCACTACCGCACCGTGGAACTGTTCGCAGGATCCCCGTCCCTTTCTCCACTGAAAATACTGCACCGTATCGGAGCCGCAGGCAATTGCATGCAGACACGCCAGCCGGTGTACTCCGGGGCGCTTTACTTTGTTCACCGCCTGCCAGTTCACCAGTCCGGGAGCGCTCTCCATCATCATGAACGGCTTGTCCCGCTTCATAGAGCGCATGACGGCATGCTGAAAAGCCGTCTCGGACATGGTGTCGGCAAAGCTTTCACTGTCATTGTGAAACGCGGGATAATTGTCCCACGATATCACGTCCAGCTCAGGCGCCATCTTCCGATAATCCAGACCGCCGAACAGGCGCATGAAATTGGTGGTCACAGGCATGTCTGGGGTAATGCCGAGGAGCGTCTCTTTTTCAAATTTCAAAAAATCCGTCATATTCCATGTGGTAAAACGCCTCCACTCAAGCAAAAGTCCCAGAACGCTTCCCTCACCGTTGGCATACGGCGGTTCGATCTGATCGAAGCTATTGTAGTGATGGCTCCAGAAGGCGGTCCACCAGGCTTTGTTCAGTTTTTCAATATCATGGTCAAATTTGTCTGCCAGATACTTCCTGAATCTCTCCGCGCACAGCGGGCAGAAGCATTCCCCGCTCAGCTCGTTGGAAATGTGATACAGGATCACGCCGGGATGGGAGCCTAAGCGTCTTGCAAGCTCCCTGTCGATGGCAGCCACCTTCTCCCGAAACTTCGGCGAAGTCATACAGTGGTTATGGCGGTTGCCATGGTGGTCGCGAAGCCCTCTTGCGTCCACGCGCATTGCCTCTGGATAGGCGGCGTCCAGCCATGCGGGCCTTGCGCCGGACGGCGTGGAGAGAACGGTGTAGATTCCGTTTTGATACAAGCGCTCCACGATCTCCTCCAGCCAATCAAAGCAAAAATTTCCCTCGGTGGGTTCACAGGCCGCCCAGGAGAAAACGCCCAGCGTCGCACTGTTGATGCCCGCCTTTTTCATCAGCCGGATATCCTCCTCCAGAATATCCGGTCTGTCCAGCCACTGGTCCGGATTGTAGTCTCCTCCGTGAAGAAATCCGCTCACCTGCGGAAAAAGAATCTTCTTCTCCATACGGTCATATCCTCCTTTTGATAGGGTGTCACGCCGGCGGTATCTGCGCCATCGGCCCGTTATCGATGCCTGTATCATCAGCGCCCGTCATCGGTACCTGTGTCATCGGCGCCTGCATCATCGGTGCCTGTATCATCGGAAGCCTGGCCATACGGATCCGCCACATACGGCTCCGCGCCCATAGCCTGAAGCACGTCGGCGTAATAATTTTCCTCGATGATATAAGCGCTGAAATTATACCGCCTCTTCACCTCTTGGCGGGCTTCCTCCAGATAGGCTTCCTTTTTGTCATCGGGAACGATATCGTTTCCCTCCTCGTCCTTCAGCCATGTGGTGACGTCTCCCTTTTCAATAAAGACCACGGAGTCCGTCACGAAGTCCCGATTCATGAAGATTACCATGCCTTCCCTGTCGGAGAGGATATCACGCCCTGCATACATTCTGGAGTCGTACTCAAAGCCGAACAGGTTCAGAAGCGTAGGCAGCAGATCCATGGGACCGCAGGTCTTATCAATATAGACAGGCTCTTCCATTGCGGCGTTCCACAGGATCAGGGTATTTCGGTACATATCCTTTCCCTGAGACAGGTCCTTCCCCGCAAGCTCCTCGTATTCCGCGTCGGACAATCCGTACGGATAGTGGTCCGCACTGAGGCAGATGACGGTACGGTCCAGCTGTCCGGCGGCCTCCAGCTGTTCTATCAGATTTTCCATGGCTTTGTCCAGCTCGATATTGCAAGCAATATACGCCTTGGGTCCCTCGGACAGCTCCAGATCGGCGACGGCATCCTTGTTCTTGGAGGACATGGCATTCCCCCTGAAATTATAGAGCATATGTCCGGAGACAGTCATGTAGTAGACGTGGAACCGCTCATCATTCACATACTCCGGCACGGTCGCCACCATCATATTATAATCGGAGGCCGGCCAGCGGTCGGGATCCTCCATCTGAAAGACCTTATCCCCCCACTGGGCCTCGCTCAGATCGCCCAGCTTGCTGGCTCTGAAGTCATATCCCATATTGGGGTGGCTCAAGTGCCTGTCATAATAGGACAGCGTGTTATCGTGGTAAGCGTAGGAGTGTACGCCCTCCGCCGCAAAAAACGCCGGCAGCACGAAAGGCTGCACATTGGCGGCGCTGTTGCGCATACTGTGCTGCCCGTCGGGGATCAGACCGGTCATGTTGATATATTCACCGTCGCTGGTGCTGGTGGACCACAAGGGTACATAATAATTTTCACAGACGAAGCCGGAATTTGCCATCTTATACAGGGTAGGCGTCAGTTCCTCGTCTATGGCATAGCTGCAGAATCCCTCCGCCGTCAGAAAGATCAGGTTATAACCCTCGAACATACCCGTGTACTCATTGGTGTTCACGGGCTCCTGATTCTCTATGTAATCCGCAAGCCACGTCTGATGATCATTGTCCGCAAGCTCATGGAGCAGCGCATTATCCAAATCGAATTGGTGAGGGCGGATAACGGGAGACTCCTCCTGTTCGTTTCCGGATACCCCGGCGAGCAAATCGCCCCCCGACACATCACCGCCGGATACGTCTCCACCTGACACATCGCCGCCGGATACGTCGCCGCCGGACACAACGCTCCAAGACACGGCAGGCGTGTACGCGGAGACATCACTCCGACGCTGTTCATGAAACAGTCCGTCCACAAGTTCTCTCACATGTACGGCACAGTCCCCGTGAAGGGTGGGAAGCACGCCCATCGTCTCCGCCACGGTCAGGGGATCGTAGAACTCATCGTATTCCTCAAAATACTCAAATCCGGCCAGCTCGCCGATCTTGAGCGTCATCACGCTTCCCACCGTTCCCGCCAGAACAATGACCAGCGTGCGCATGACCTGAAGATTGTCGAACTGCGGCAGGCTTATGCCCCGCTTTTTCAGTATGATGGGCAGAATCACCACCGGCAGAACCAAAAGCAGAATATAGGGCAGAGCTCCCAGAATGCTCACCAAGGCCTCGCGCCAATAGTTCGTCAGCGCATCCTGCGCTCCCCGTATCATACCCTCCCACAGCAGGGGCTGCTTAAAGATACGAAGATAGACCAGCTGAACGCTTGTCCATACCGTCGGCAGCCAAAGCGCCAGATAATAGATGATTTTTTTAAGTTTCCCCTTCAGCAGACCTACCGGCAGCGTCCAGATTCCGGCCCATGCGATAATCAGTGCCGCTGCATATATCGGATTAAAAGCAGTCCAGCCGAAGCCGCTGAAATGATATACCAGTTCCAGCCACAGAGCCAGTCCGGCCAACGTACCCCAAAGTATCAACATTTCTTTTACTCCTCATCTTACGTTTAGATGCATTTTTTTCTGTTTTATTATATAGCTGCATCATTCTTGTATCAAGATGATTATTTTACAAAAAATCCTTTTAAAGTACCCGAAATTGTTGTAGAATAAATACTGTGGGACGGCCCGAATATTCTTCCGTTCCGCTCAACATCTTTTATGGCACGGAGGAATTTTATGAGTAAGAAAAAGGTTGTGGTTTCCCTCGGACATGACGCGCTGGGCTATACCATACTGGCACAATGGGACGCGGTAAAAGTGACCGCAAGAGCGCTGGCCGATCTCGTGGAGGAGGATTATCAGTTGACGATCACCCACAGCAACGGTCCGCAGGTAAGCATGATACATAAGGCCATGACCGAACTGCGCAGGATATACATTGACTATACCCCCGCCCCCATGTGC
Source organism: uncultured Acetatifactor sp. (assembly GCA_947624245.1). Lineage (GTDB taxonomy): Bacteria > Bacillota > Clostridia > Lachnospirales > Lachnospiraceae > Acetatifactor. Next base: position 22,295 of record CANQJL010000018.1, read on the forward strand.
GTCTGCTCCGCGATGAGTCAGGGCTATGTGGGCTATGACATTCAGAATGCGCTGCGCTCGGAGCTTTTAAGCCGAGGAATCTCCAAACCCGTAAGCACCGTTCTGACTCAGGTGACGGTAGACCCCTACGACGAGGCTTTCTACGAGCCCACCAAGGTCATCGGGCGGTATATGTCCAAGGAGGACGCAGAGACAGAGATCAAAAAGGGAAATTATGTAAAAGAAGATCCCGGGAAGGGCTTCCGCAGAGTAGTGGCTGCGCCAAAGCCCATAGATATCGTTGAGATCGAAGCCATACGCACACTGGCAAATGCGGATCAGGTGGTGATCGCCTGCGGCGGAGGCGGTATCCCCGTCATCGAACAGCAGCACGCGCTGAAGGGCGCATCTGCGGTCATCGAAAAGGACGCCATCGCCGGCAAGCTGGCGGCAGACCTTGCCTGCGACGAGCTGATCATTCTCACAGGCGTAGACAACGTATACAAAGATTTCGGCAAAGAGAGCCAGACACCCGTTCCGGCGCTGACCGTATCGGAGGCAAAGGAACTGATCTCCCAGGGTCAGTTCGAGGCGGGCACCATGCTGCCCAAGATCGAAGCGGCGATCGGTTATCTCGAAAAGGTAAAGGACGGCAAAGTATTGATCACTTCCATGGCAAAGGTGAAGGACGCCGTAAAGGGCAAGGCCGGAACCGTCATTACGGCGTGAGGGGATTCGCTTCAAAGAATTTGAATGCTTTCTTATTTGGAATGACCGAAATCATGCCGCCCTCCGAAAACAATTTCGGATTCCTCTTATGAGCAATACCAGCGCCCCGTACAGCACCCCGGCTACCGGCCAGATCAAACCGGCATAGTCATATTCTCCGTCTGTGTAATAAGTGTAAAAACAAATCACGAGAAATACGGCCGTCACTATGCACCAGTACGCACCTGCAAAGGGGCGTATGGTTTTTCTCCAAGCCTTATGTTCCGGCGTATAGTCATTTTGCTGGAGCAGCTGTTCAAAACTTCCCTGAATGCTTCCCACCCTTACGAACAGAAACACTGCCAGCGCCACTGCCGCAAACAGAAACGGCGCCAGGGCACTGTCGTCCCGAAACATAAGAGGCACCGGCCCCAAAATACAAAGCATCACCCCCGCGGCAATACTGCCCCGATAGATTCCCGCAAACTCTTCCTTCTTTCTGGTCACGATACCTTCGACACCGTACTGCAGGCGAATCTCTTCCTCTTCCAGGTATTTGTATTTGGAAAGCTGCAGCCCGTACAGGATCAGAGCTGCCACTCCTGCTGCCACCATCGCAAGCACTATTGCCCCGCCCACCGTTTCGGCGCTCTCTTGATTCGGGCCGAAATATCCATATTCCGTCAGTATCATCGGAATCGGCGAAAGAACGAACAGGGAAATCGCCGCGGCTATTCGGCCCGACAGCTTTCTCTTCAGGCTCAGAAAAACATTCGCCTCCTCAAGCGAAAGACTGTGCACGAGCGTGCCGGTCTTCTCGGCATCCTCCTGTGCCTGTGTCGGATCTTGGTCCTGCTCTACATCATCTTTTAAAAGATAGTCCGTGCTGACGCCGAACAGACGGCTTAACGCCAGTATTCTGTCAATATCCGGAATGGAAGCTGCGCTCTCCCATTTGCTTACCGACTGCCGGGACACGTCCAGCTTCTCTGCCAGCTCCTCCTGAGACCAACCATGCTTTTTTCTCAATGCCATAATTTTGTCTGCCAATATCATATCTTTTCCTCTTTCTGCCGCATATGCCTGCAGCTCTGTTATAAAAGCGGCAAAACGCCCCTCCTGTCAGGAAAAGCATAGCAAAGCAAACGGTTGACAACTACCAAGTGCGCTTGGATTTTTGTCAACTGCCGGTTGCCTTCAGTCCTCGATCAGCCTCAGCCCCGCCGTGTCCGTCACGGGCAGGGAAAAAACGACAGCCCGCGCGTCACTCTCCGGGCCGGCCTTCTCCATGATTGCCTTCATGATACCGTTCTTCTGCTCCGTCCTGGTGACGATAAAGATCATTTCCTTTTCCGCCGCCAGCGAGACGCCCATAAATTTCTCGGCATGTTCCATACCGGTGCCCTTCGCCTGAATCACGGTTCCGCCGTAAGCGCCCGCCTCTCTGGCCGCATCCATCACAAGCTCGATGTATCCTCTGTTCGCGATCACTATGATCAGATCATGCGTGGTATCCTTCAAAACGGACTCCTCCTCTTTCCGATAATTTTCCCTTGCCAGCAGAAACCGCAGCGTCTTCTTTCCCCCGATGCTGCTCAACGGAACCGTAAAGGCGATTCCCCCGCCTGGCGCATCGATCTGCAGTTTCCGGCGCAGGTCTTTCTTTAAGGCCAGCCAGTCCTCTTCCTCCTGCACGGCGAAGAGCACTGTCTTTTCCGTGGCCTCCAGACCCAGGTAATCCAGCACATCGCTTTGCGCCGTGCCGGTCCCCAGCGTCATAAAGGTCACTGCCGGTCCGCTCTCCTTATATAATTTTTCATATTTTGATGCATTCTTTCTGTCCACGATAGTGGTAGTCAAATACAGTCTGCCCATTTGTCCGCCCCATTCCCGATCTTACAGTTCAATAATCTCCATATCGCCGAAGGCCTCCAGCGATACATACTGCCTTTCCAGTGCGCTCTTGTGCAGCCGGCTCTCCTTGAATCGAAACACCAGACCCATGACCTGAATAGTGATCAGCGGGGTCATGGCCACCATTGCCACCACACCGAACGCGTCCGTAATGATATTCCCGCCCGAGACCTGACAGGCGCCCATTGCAAACGGCAGCAGAAAAGCGGCGGTCATGGGACCGGAAGCAACGCCGCCGGAGTCAAAGGCAATGGCCGTAAAAATTTTCGGCACACAAAAGCTTAAGATCAGCGCCGCCGCATAGCCCGGGACAAGGAACCACATGACAGAGATTCCCGTCAGCACCCTCAGCATGGCAATACCGATGGAAAAGGCCGTGCCGACGGAAAGGCTCAGTCCCATGGACTTTGCCGAGATTGCTCCGGAAGTCATTTCCTCCACCTGTCTGGTCAGCACAAAGACCGCAGGCTCCGCCAGCACGATAAAATAGCCGATGACTATGCCGATGGGAATGATGATCCAGGAGTAAGGCAACGCCGCAATGGTCTGCCCCAGATAATTTCCGGCGGGCATAAATCCCACGTTCACTCCCGTCAGGAACAGTACAAGCCCCACATATGTGTAGGCCAGACCGATGGCAATCTTTATCAGGGATTTCCTGTTCCCGTCTCCGGAGATCAGTTGAAAGACGGCGAAGAACAAAATGATGGGAAACAGCGACACCGCCATCTCCTTTATGTAGGTGGGAAACTCCGACGAGAACAGGCGCCAGAGATCCACGGTATTGTCAATGACGGGAATCGCTTCCGAGACGCTTTCCGTCTGCGTCGGGTGGTAGAGCATTCCCAGAAACAGCACCGCCAGAATCGGCCCCACCGAGCACAGCGATACCAGACCGAAGCTGTCGTCCGCCGCATGTCTGTCGCTTCGGATCGCGGAAATACCCACGCCCAGCGCCATAATGAACGGCACCGTCATCGGTCCGGTCGTCACGCCGCCGGAATCAAAGGCCACCGCAAGAAAATCCGCCGGCACGAACAGCGCCAGACCAAAGACAACTATATAAAAGAAAATGAGCATATGAGACAGGGCGATGCCAAAGAGCATACGCAGCAGTGCGAGCACCAGAAACACGCCGACGCCGACCGCAACGGACAGAATGATGATCCCGTTGGAAATGGAGGGCACTTGACGGGCCAGCACCTGAAGATCCGGCTCGGATACGGTGATGATCACGCCCATAAGGAAGCCGATGCCGATCATCAGAAGGACGTTCTTTGTCTTCGTCATGGTGGTGCCTACCCGCTCGCCCATCTGTGTCATAGACAGCTCCACTCCGACGGAAAACAGCAGCATACCCACGATCAGCAGCACCGCGCCGATCAGAAAGGTCATCAGTATGCTGGGAGAAATGGGCGCTATGGTAAAGCACAGCAGAAGCACAATGGCCGGAATCGGGAACACCGCTTTTAAGGTTTCTTCAAATTTTTCTTTTAATTTCGATCTTCCAAGCTGCAAGGGGTTCCATCACCTTTCCCGTCAAAATTTCAGTCGTAGTCCACACTCATCAGACAGAGTCCCTGCGCGGGTGCGGTAGGCCCCGCTTTTTTACGTTCTTCCGTGTTAAGGGCTTCCGCGATCTGCTCTGCAGTCATACGCCCGCACCCCGCCTCCAGAAGCGTTCCTACCATAATGCGCACCATGTTCTGCAAGAATCCCGTTCCGTGGAACGTAAAATAAAGATAGCCGCCCTCTCTCTCGATCGCAATCCTGTCCACCTTCCGGACGGTGGATTTCTTCATTCGGGGATTCATGCAAAAATTCCGGAAATCATGTTCGCCCTTTAGGACCTCCGCCGCCTGCCGCATCAGCTCCATATCCGGTCTCTCCTCCAGGCGGGTATAATACTTTCGGTCGAACACCGGCTTCACCTCGCCGTCGAAACAGGTATAGCGATAGGTCTTGCCGATGGCGTTATAGCGCGCATGAAATCTGGGAGAGGCCTCCTGCACCTGCAGCACCCCGATATCATCCGGCAGATACCTGTTCAGATAATCTCTGATTTCCTCCTCGGCAAGAGTCGTCTCCAGGCAGGCGTTGGCAGTCATGCCCCTTGCGTGAACTCCCGCGTCGGTGCGGCCGGCTCCGATGACCTCCACCGGTCTGCCGCACATCTCGGAGAGGACTGCCTCCAGCTTCCCCTGAACCGTGCTCCTGTTCGGCTGCCGCTGCCAGCCGTAGTAGCGGGTTCCGTCATATTCTATGAGCATTTTGTAGTTCTTCATAATATCTCCACTCACGCATGAAAAACAAATGCCGCCTTCGGCGTCGCTTGTTTTTCTTTTGCGCTCATTATAATATAAATATAGGGGGATAGCAATTGTTATGAAGCAAATAGAAAGAAATATTATGAGGCAAAAGGGATAGAGGATATGGCGAGCGGAAACGATTATCTGACGACAGAAAAGCCGATGAAAGCACTGATTTTATTTGCACTGCCTATGATTGCGGGCAACCTGTTCCAGCAGACCTATACCATGGCGGACTCCGTCATCGTGGGACGGCTCGTGGGGGAGCAGGCGCTGGCCGCCGTGGGCGCCTCCTACTCTCTGACCAACATTTTTATCTGTGTGGCCATCGGAGGCGGAATCGGCGCTTCCGTGACCGTCAGCAGATACTTCGGCGCAAAAGAGCTCAACAAGATGAAGACGGCTGTCTTCACGGCGTTTACTTCCTTTCTGGCGGTAAGCCTGACCCTGGCGTTCATCGGACTTTTGTTCGGCAGACAGATCATGATTCTGTTGAACACTCCCGCAGATGTATTGGACATGGCCGCAGAATATCTGCAGATCTATTTTCTGGGGCTGCCCTTTCTATTTCTGTACAACGTAATATCCTCCATGTTCAACGCTCTGGGAAAATCACGCATTCCGCTGTGCTTTCTGATTTTTTCGTCCCTGTTCAATATTCTTCTGGACTACCTGTTCGTCGGATATGCCGGCCTGAGCGTGGCCGGCGTGGCCTGGGCCACTCTGATCGCACAGGGAATTTCCGCGGCGCTGTCCTTCTGCGTATTCCTGCATGTGCTGCGCCGCCTGGACTGCGGAGCTGCAAGCTTTTTTTCAAAGAGCGAGCTTTTCTCCATGACAAGGATCGCTCTGCCCTCCGTCCTGCAGCAGTCCATCGTTTCCGTGGGTCTGATGCTGGTGCAGTCCGTGGTAAACAGCTTCGGCTCTCAGGTGCTGGCCGGCTTTTCGGCAGCCTCCCGCGTGGAATCCTTCTGCATCGTGCCCATGGCCGCTGTCGGCAACGCCGTCTCGTCCTTCACAGCTCAGAACATCGGCGCGCAAAAAAAGGACCGCGTGGCAGAAGGCTACCGCGCGGCCAATATTATGGTTATTTTCTGTGCCGTCCCGATCTGTCTTGCGCTGGAGCTCGGCGCCCGTCCCATCACACTTTTGTTCCTCGGAGACGACGGCACTCCCGCCGCCGTTGCCACCGGCTTGCGCTATCTCACGTTCATCGGCTGGTTCTTCTGCCTGATTGGATTTAAGATGGCTGCGGACGGTCTGCTGCGGGGCGCGGGAGATATGAAAATGTTTACCGTTGCAAATCTGGTAAATCTGTTCCTCCGCGTCACCGTATCCGTCACGCTCGCTCCCAGGCTGGGCATCGGCATGATATGGTACTCCGTACCCGTGGGCTGGTTCGTCAACTGGGCCATTTCCTTCGGCGAGTACAGAACGGGAAAGTGGAGAAAGACCGCATAGCGGTCCTACCCCTCACACCTTTCAAGCAGCTCCTCCCATCTTCTGTCTACTTCCCGCTGAAAGGCCTCGATCAGATACTCGTTTTCGGGCTTGAACAGATGCTTGAAACGGCCCTGCTTTTTCAAAAACTCCTCTAACGGCAGCTTGTTCTTCGGCTGATAGCTTAAGCTCCACTTGCCGTCAATGACTTCGAACAGAGGCCAGTAACAGGTCTCCACCGCCGTCTTGCAGATATCCATGATATCAGGCGTATCGTACTTCCAGCCTCTGGGGCAGGGGGCCAGAATATTTAAAAATGCCGCGCCGGGAGTATAGATGGCGCGCTCGGCCTTCACATACAGGTCTTTCATGTTGCCGATGAAGGTAGTCTGTCCCACATAAGGAATATTGTGAGCCGCCAGAATTCCCGCAAGATCTTTTCTTGCCTGAGGTTTTCCCTGGGACACGGTCCCGCTGGGCGTCGTAGTGGTATCCGCATACATGGGGGTCGCGGAGGATCGCTGGGTGCCGGTATTCATATAGGCGCCGTTGTCATAGCAGACATAGACCATATCGTGACCGCGCTCCATGGCTCCGGACAGGGACTGCAGCCCGATGTCGTAGGTGCCGCCGTCACCGCCGAAGGTAATGAATTTATAGTCGGAAGTAATCTTTCCCTTTTTCTTCAGCACCCGATAGGCGGTCTCCACGCCGGAAAGCGTAGCGCCTGCATTCTCGAAGGCGCTGTGGACATAACTGTCCTCATACGCGGTGTAAGGGTACATATAGGTAGACACCTCCAGACAGCCCGTAGCGTTGCCCACCACCGCTTTGTCTCCCGGGTGAAGCGCCTTCAGCACGTTCCTCACCGCGATGGTGCCGCCGCAGCCGGCGCACATTCTGTGTCCCGGCGCAAGACGCTCCGGTCTTGCCTGTATCTCTCTGAAATTAAATGCCTGTTGTTCCATCAATCTGTCGAACCTGCCTTTCTCACAGTGCTTTCTCCGCTTACCGGATATACCGGCGAAGAGACTTCTTCTAACGGCTCAAGCAATCATTCGTTCCGTCTCTGAGCCCCAGATAGGGGTACTCCGCAAAGCTTACCTGGCCGTCTGCCAGCTTCCGCAGCTGCTCATAGACCTGTTCCATATCCTCTACCCGCACATCTCTGCCGGACAGACCGTACATGATGTTGACGGTCTCCGCCGCAGCCTTCGCCCGGTACAGAGCAGCCGTCACCTCCGCTCCCAGAGGGCCTCCCTGGGAACTGTAGCTCTCCGACCGATCCATGATGGCGATCGCCCTGCAGTGCTTTAACGCTTCGCCAATCTCCTGCCCGGGGAAAGGACGGAACACCCTGATCTTCAGAAGTCCCGCTTTCACGCCTCTTTCGCGCAGCGCATCTACCGCGTCCTTGACCGTACCGCACACAGAGCCGATGGCCACCACCGCGTACTCCGCATCTTCCAGCCGATATCCCTCGAAAAAGCCATAGTGCTGACCGGTGATCTGCTCGAATTCCTCTGCCACGTCAAGAATCACCTTACGCGCCCGCTTCATCGCCTCCGCCTGCGCCTTTTTTGCCTCCATACAGTAGGGCGCCACCGCATAAGGCCCTACTGCCATGGTCTCGTTCTCTTTCAACAGATAATGCTCCGGCTCGTACTCCCCCACAAATCTGCGAATGGGCTCGTCGTCCCAGAGCGTGATATTCTGTACCGCATGACTGGTGATAAAACCGTCCTGACAGATCATGACGGGCAGATGCACATCTTGGTGCTCCGCAATTCTGTGCGCCTGCAGAAAATTGTCATACACTTCCTGATTGTTCTCGGCGTAGATCTGAATCCAGCCGGAATCTCTGGCTCCCATACTGTCGGAATGCTCCGCATTGATATTCAGCGGACCCGTGAGCCCCCTGTTCACCAGCGCCATAACGATGGGCAGTCTGCTGGAAGCCGCCACATAGAGCACCTCCCACATCAGCGCCATGCCGCAGGAAGATGTGGCCGTGATGGCCCTCGCTCCCGCTGCGGACGCTCCTATGGCCGCGCTCATTGCACTGTGCTCACTCTCCACGGGAATGAACTCCGTATCGATCTCCCCGTTGGCGATCATCGTTGCCACGAACTGCGGAATCTCCGTGGACGGCGTGATGGGAAAGGCCGGCATCACATCGGGATTTATCTGCTTAATGGCATGGGCCACCGCCTCATTGCCTGACATTCTTGTTCTCGTAGACATATGTACTCCTTTCGCTCCTTCCGTAAGCCAAGACCGTGACTTTAGTGCGAGGGCTGTTCCATTTCTATCGCACCGAAGGGACAGGCCTTCGCGCAGATTCCGCAGCCCTTACAGTGGTCGTAGTCGAACTCCTGTCTTCGGTCCTCCTTTACGACGATACAGCTGTCGGGACAGTACGGCACGCACAGCAGACACTGTCTGCACTTCTCTTTGTTCCAGACGGGCGTCTCCGTGCGCCATTCTCCCGTAGAGAACAGCTTCGAGGTGGCAGGCTCGAAGATCTGAAGTCCTTCCGTCAGATCCTGCCATTTTGTATTTTCATTGATCTGTTCCGCTTTTACCGACATTCCTTTACCTCCTCCAGCGCAAGTCTTAAAGCTTTCAGATTGCCGTCAAGCACCTCCGGCTTTCTGGCAAATTTATGCCGCAGGGAAGTCTCCATCTCCCGCAAAAATACGTCAATCTCCATCACATCGGAAATCTTCACCATCGCCGCCAGCATGGGCGTATTGGGAAAATATTTTCCCAGCGTGGCCATGCAGACCTTTCCGGCGTCCAGCAGGTACACCTTACCGGCATATCCCTTTAAGAGCGGCAGAATCTCCTCCGCGGGCTTTACCGTATTGATCAGGATCGCTCCGTCCTCCTTCAGCCCTGCCGTCACATCTACCGTGTGCAGCAGCGTATCGTCCACCACAGCCACGAAATCGGGCTCGTAAATATTGGAATGTACTCTGATCTCCCTGTCGCTGATCCGGTCATAAGCCGTGATCGGTGCCCCCATTCTCTCGGGCCCGTATTCCGGAAATCCCTGTACCTGTTTTCCTGCCTGAAATGCCACGTCCGCAAGCAGCAGAGCCGCCGTCTTCGCGCCCTGGCCGCCCCGGCCGTGCCACCGGATCTCTGTCAAATGTCTCATCTGTCGCTCGTCCTTTCTGCTGTACATAGATAAAAATTCACGGTCAGACCTTATTTATTCTGCCACAATTCGTCATGATATGCAAGTATCAATTGTTTCCTGCTCCCGAGTGTTCCTGCTCCCGAAGCCTTTCCTCCTGCTCCTGAAGCTTTCCCAGCTTTCGATAGAGCACAAAATACATCGTCACAAAGCAGGCCAGCCCTCCCAGCGCGTTGGAGATGGGCTCCGCCAGAAAGACGCCGTTCACCCCAAGGCCCAGCCGCGGCAGCAGTATCGTCAGCGGCGCCACGATAATCGCCTTTCGCAGCAGAGAGAAGAACACTGCCTGCTTCGAGTAGCCCAGCGCAGTGAAGGAGGACTGCCCGGTGAACTGAAAGGCCATAAAGAAAAATCCGTAGAAGTAAATGTGCAGCGCGCTCACTCCCTTCTCCAGCATGACCGGATCCTCCGTAAAAATCGACAGGAGAAAATGCGGCGAATGCAGCACCACCGTCCACGCCGCCAGCGTATATGCGATTCCCAGAAGCGCCGTGAACCTGATGCCCTGCTGCACTCTCGCATAATTCTTTGCGCCGTAATTGTATCCCAGAACAGGCTGGGAGCCGCTCGTAAGCCCGCTCACCGGCAGTGACAGAATCTCCCTGACGGAATTGATCACCGTCATGATTCCCACATACAGGTCCCCGCCGAACACCTTTAGGGTCGCATTGCACACCACCTGAACCAGACAGTTGGTGGCCTGCATGATGAACCCGGACATACCCAGACCCGTGATCTCCCGTGCCAGCTTCCAATCCACCCTCAGATTCTTTCGCCTGATGATCAGAAGGGCCTTCTTTCCCGTCAGGAAACGCAGCACCCACGCGCAGGACACCATCTGACTTAAGACCGTCGCCAGAGCCGCGCCGCTCACTCCCATACCGAGCCCAAAGATAAAGATCGGATCCAGAATCAGATTCAGCACCGCACCGATCAGCGTTGTCAGCATACCCATTCTCGGAAATCCCTGCGCATTGATAAATCCGTTCAGCCCTGTGGCCAGCATGGAAAAGCTCGTGCCGAACAGGTAGATGCGCAGATAGGCGTCCGCGTACACGTAGGAGGCATCGCTCGCCCCGAACAGATACAATACGGGCCTGCGGAAAATATAACAGAGCAGGAACATCACAAAAGATGTGCCAAGCAGAAGGGAAAACGTATTTCCCAGTATCTTTTCCGCCCGCTCCTCCTTCTGCGCTCCTCTGGCAATAGAGAAAAGAGGGGTGCCTCCTGTGCCGAACAAATTGGTAAAAGCCGCGATCAGCGTTGTCAGAGGAAATACCAGACCGATACCTGTCAGAGCCAGACTGTCCGCGCCGGAAAGATGTCCTATGTACACACGATCCACCACATTGTACAAAAGCTGTACAAGCTGCGCCATGATCAGGGGAATGGCCTGATAAATGATATTCTGCCATACCTTTCCCCGTGAAAAATCGTTCGTCAACCTTAACGCCTCCATCCTTAAAAGCAACAGAAATATTATAGCACACCTCAGCCATATGGGTAGTGTAAAGTTTTTCAATATTTTTTAATGTCTGAATTTGCCTAAAAATTCGTAAAAATCAGTCCTTCTATATTTATTACATATTTAACATTTAAATACTATCTTCAAAATCCGACATATTTATTATATACTGACTTTGTTGGGATTTATTTATGGGAGGATTTGACTATGCGCAATAACAATGAAGAATTTGACAACCTTGGAGCTCAGATCAAAGAACTTCGCATCCAGATGAAGCTGACGCAGGCGGAAGTAGCGGAGGCTCTGAATGTAACGCCCGGCTATATCAGCAACGTGGAGAACAACCGCACGGCAATGTCCCTGCGTATTCTCATGTATTATGCGAAGCTGATGAATATTTCCCTGGACTCTCTGATCGGCCGCGTCGAGCCGGAGTACAGAAAAACGGCTCTGGACAATGAACTGCTGGAGCTGGTATCCAAGATGAGCGATCAGGACAAGACCAAGCTGATCAAGACCCTGAAAATCTGGAAAGCATAAGTGTTATGTACGAATGTCCGAATTGCGGCGGCAACCTTAAATTTGAAATACCTTCCCAAAAGCTTTTCTGCGCCTACTGCGATACCCGGCTGGAGCCGGAGGCTGTGACGAAGGAGACAGACACGCTGGAAAACGACTGTTTTGAGGTAAACGTCTTTCTCTGTCCGCAGTGCGGAGGCGAAATGATCAGCGGGGACAACGACGCCACGGCTTTCTGCAGTTACTGCGGTGCCGCCAATATTCTTTCTGCCCGCATCAGCCGGGAAAAACGTCCAAAGTATATCATTCCGTTCAAAAAGACCAAAGAGGATTGCAAAAAGGCCTATGCCAGGAGACTGCGCAGGGCCATATTTGCGCCGAACGAATTAAAGGATTCCAAGTTCATCGAAAGTTTCCGCGGTATCTATATGCCCTATTGGCTTTATCACTTTACCCAAAAGGGCGGCATATCCTTAAGAGGTCAACGTTCCACCCAAAAGGGCAATTACGTCTACACAGATCACTATTCCATCACCGCCGACCTGAATGCACAGAGCAAGGGAGTGTCCCACGACGCCTCCGCCGCTTTTTATGACAATATCAGTCAGGAGCTTGCGCCCTACGACACGCAGGATATCAAACCGTTCCTTCCTTGCTATCTCAGCGGGTTCTACGCCGACGTACCGGATCTGTCCGCAGACTCGTATCTGGCGGAAGCAACGGAGGCCGTGAACCGGAATACCGGCAGACAGATCTGCAGACACAGCGTCCTGAAGCGCTACGACGTGACCGTTCCCACCGGTCAAAAGGCCCTGAATACGATGCTGCACACCAACTGTGAGAACATGGACAGCGCCATGTATCCCGTCTGGTTTCTGTCCTGGAGGAACAAGGAGCGGGTAGCTTATGCCGCCGTGAACGGACAGACAGGAAAGGTGGCCATGGACATACCGATAGACCCGAAGAAATATCTGCTGGGTTCTTTTTTGTCTGCAATTCCCATCTTTCTTCTGCTGAACCTCTTTTTGACGCTGCGCCCGTCCGTGCTTATGGTTCTTTGCGCCCTGCCGGCCCTGATCGCCGCCGAGATATGGCGTCATGAGCTGGACTCCATCAATCTGCGGGAGAACCATGTAAATGACAAGGGCTTAAAATTGAGCAAACGAAAGCGAAAGAGCAGCGCGACGCCCCGGAAAGAAAAGAATGACGAAGTCGTTCCCCTTTGGTTCAGGCTTCTCTTTTTGTGCCTTTTCTTTGCTGTGGGCTGCCCGATCCTGTCAAACTTCTCGCCCAGACTTGTGTGGCTGCCGCTCCTTGGCATCGCCATCTATATTTGTGTCACGGGACTGAAGAAGAGACAGCTCTCAGAAGACACCAAGGGCGGGCTGAGCCCCGTCACGGTTCTGACTGCGGTGGTCTTCAGCACGCTGGCGGGACTGATACGGCCCGTGTCGGACCTGTGGTATTACGGCTGCGTAATTCTGATGCTTGCGTCCGTGATCGTATGTATCATCGACATTATTCGGAATTATAATCGTCTTGCCACCTACAGACTGCCGCAGTTCGACAAGAAGGGAGGCGACAACAATGCGTAGGATACGAATCGCCGTCCTTGCCCTTTGTCTGTCCGTGTATGCGTTTTCCCTCAGCGCCAAGGCCGCTGAAAGCGAATACACAAATCCCGATACCGGCTACCGCGTGCTGATAGAGGACGATGCAGACCTCCTCTCTCCGGAGGAGGAAGAACTTTTGGGCGAAGTCATGCAGCCAATCACCGAATACGGCAACGCCGCCTTCAAATCCGTAGATTACAACAGCACGTCCGCAAAACGGTTCGCGGAAAGCCGTTTTTCCGAGCTGTTCGGGTCCGGAAGCGGCACCCTCCTTCTGATCGACATGGACAACCGCGAGATCTACATCTGGAGCAACGGCTACAATTACCGCGTCATTACCGACAGCTATGCCGACACGATCACGGACAACTGCTATCGCCACGCCAGCAACGGGGATTATTACCGCTGTGCCGAAAAGGCTTTTACCCAGATAAACACGCTTCTTTCGGGCAGCCGGATCGCGCAGCCCATGAAGTGGATCGGCAACGTTTTGCTTGCGCTGGCGCTGGCGCTTCTCATCAATTATTTTGTAATTCGTATTACATCGACCGGCTCCTCGCAAAAAGTGATAGATCTTCAGGGAACGCAGAATGATTTTGAACTCAACAACGTAAAAGCCGATTTCATCAAGACCACCAAAACACGCGTGGAGTCTTCCTCCGGCGGCAGCGGAGGCGGCGGCGGAGGAGGAAGCAGCGGCGGCGGTGGAGGCGGAGGTGGCGGTGGAGGCCACAGCTTCTGAGCGCCGTGAAGATTTTGTCACTTATCCTTTTCCCGCTCATATAATATATCAAAAAATGCGTAAATAACTTCCGCGGAAAAGGATACAAAATTTGACAAATCAATTCAGATTCAGCGACTGTACCAAAGATTACCTGACACAGTTCTATGTGATTCTGGACGAGATGATTCGGGGCATGGACTGCGCCCGGCTCACGGACAGCGTCTCACACAATTTTATCGTGCAGATGATTCCCCATCATCGGGCGGCCATCAGAATGTGCGAGAATGTGCTGCAGTACACCGACGACTGCACACTGCGCGGCATTGCCGACAATATTATCTCCATGCAGACCTGCAGTATCCGGAATATGGAGAGCGTGTTCGACCAGTGCAGCTGCGTGGTAAACAGCCGTCAGGACCTCGATCTGTATGCGAGAAGGTTCCACGAAGTGACCCACACCATGTTCCATGAGATGGACACCGCATGTTCCGACAACAATATAAACGCCAATTTCATTCGCGAAATGATCCCTCATCACGAGGGCGCCGTCAAGATGTGCGAGAATGCGCTGCGCTTCTGCATCTGTCCCGGTCTGGGGCCTATTCTGGAAGCTATCATCTCCTCACAGACGAAGGGCATTCAGGAAATGCGCCGGCTCTTAAGCTGTATACAGTCATGACAGAAAAGTCCTTTGGGGGTTAAACGAATGTGGCGGAGATACCCTCTCCTACATTCGGACTTACAGTGCAGTACGTTGCGTCCAAAATAAAGATCAAAAGAAAGAGAATCGTCAGGCCTATTCGCCAGCCCTTCGGCATCTTTTGGTATACTCGCTCATAGAGCGGCAGGAGCAGGCAGACCAGCAGCGCGCCGCCCAGCCCGAAGATCACCGCCCCCAAGAGACATATCCTGCCATGAAGATTCAGGAAATGACCGCTGTAATCCCACCAGCGTATGTTCCATCTCTTTTCCAGCAGATACCCCGTAAAATATTCCAGCACGGAACAGACCACCATAGAGACCAGAAACACTATGGCGGGTCTGTGCCGGAGCCGCCGCAGGGACAGGCAGAGCAAAAGTCCTCCCACCCCGTAAATAGGCAGATAGGGCCCTCTGTAAACGCCTCGGTTGATGAATGCGTGATCCGTCACATAGAACAGCGCCACTTCCCACACCCACCCGATAAAGGCAAGCAGGAAGAACAGCAGCACATAATAGTCAAAATAGGGAACGTTCTTTGTCTTCATGCCGATAGTATGCCCTGTCCGTGCAGGACTTAATACCTTGGAACGGTGTTATAGTGTGAGTTTTTCACGATTTTCTTCTGAATTGCATTGACAATAACATTTAAATTCGTTACAATTACAGAAAATTAAACATATAAAGGAGGATACTATGAACCGTTTAAAAGATAAGGTAGCCGTAATTACCGGCGGCAATTCCGGCGTAGGCGCCGCAACGGCAAAGCTGTTCGCCGCAGAAGGCGCAGCCGTCATTATCACAGCCCGCAGAGAAGCCGCATTGGAGCAGATCGCAGGCGAGATCACCGCGGCGGGAGGAAACGTTCTGGCGATTTCCACCGATATCTCCAAACCGGAAGATCCGGAGCGTCTGATGCAGACCGTCATGGACAAGTACGGAAAGATCGATATCCTGGTCAACAATGCCGGAATCCTCGAGGAAGGCCTGAAGCCCATCGACCGCTACACGGACGAAGACCTTGACCGCATCGTGGAGACGAACCAGAAAGGGACCATGCGCTGTATGCGCGCCGCCAGCAAACGAATGTCCGCAGGCGCCAGCATTGTGAACGTTGCTTCCGTGGCCGGCTATGAGGGCTGCGGCGGAGCCGCTTACGTGTCCTCGAAGGCCGCTATCATCGGTGTGACCAAGCACACGGCGCTGCGCTTTCAGGCTCAGGGCATTCGCTGCAATGCAGTTTGTCCCGGCACTATCGTGACCCCCATGACCTCCTCCATGAAGGCGGACCAGCTGGATCAGGATATGTTCGGTGCCATGTCCACCCACTCCAACCTTCGCACGCAGCCCTGCACCGCAGAAGATGTTGCAAATATCCTTCTGTTCCTGGCAAGCGACGAGTCCCGCGCCATGACCGGTCAGATCATGGTGACCGACTTCGGCGCAAGCTTATAATCGGCTGCAGATACTCATGAAATACGGATAAAAGTACGCTGCACAGTGCACTTGCAAAAAAGCTGTCCTTAATGACATCATTAAGGACAGCTTTTTCATACTTTCGTCTTTTCACTCCTTCGCCTGATAGATCAGCATATCTCCGGCCATGATCTCCGTGAGATCCGTCGGAACGATCACCGCGCCGCCCCTGATGAACGCAACAATGTCGATGCGGTATCCCTCCTCCGCAGCCTTGACGCACTGCCCCGCAAAGGGACTGGCCTCGTCCACGGTGACGCTCACGGTACCCCTGACGCCGCTTTTTGCCTTGCCCTGGTTCTGTACCTGCGTGTAACGCTCCACGAACCCTGCGGAGATAATACCCGTCGGGATCGCCACCGCGCCTATTCCCAGACAGGATATCACTACCGCCATAGCCTGGCCCAATACCGTGACCGGATAGATATCGCCGTACCCGATGGTGAGGATTGTGGAAATGCTCCACCAGAAGCCGGAAAAAGCGTTCGCAAAGACCTCCGGCTGCGCTTCATGCTCCGCGCTGTACATGCACAGAGAGGAAGCCATCATCAGCACAAAGATGATAAAGATGGAGGAGATGAGCTGATTCTTCTTTTCCTTTAAGACGGACGTGATGACATTGATGGAATCGTAATAGGCGTTGATGCGGAACAGATGCAGTATCCTGACTACCCGCAGCATTCTGAAGGCAACGAATCCCGAGAGAAAGAAAAACGGCAAAATGGTGCACAGGTCCACAATGCCGTCAAACGACACAATGAACCTGAGCACCGCCCCGAGCCTGCTCCTGTCCGGATAGAGGTATTCCGCCGTCCAGATGCGGAGCAGGTATTCTATGGTGAAGATAACGACCGTGATCACCTCCGTCACATGCAGGATATTCGAAAACCCCGCAAGCTCGTCGAAGGTCTCCAGGAACAGCACGGCGATATTGGCAAAAATGGCCCCCACGATGAACAGGTCGAAGGCCCTGCTGATCCAATCCTCCTTCTTTCCGATCTGAATAATATCAAAAATCCGTTTTTTATTTCTTTGTATTGTGCTCTTTTCCATCAGTCCTGCATGTCCTCCCGAATCTATTTTAAAGCTTTTTCGGACGAGATGCAACCACCGATGCTGTATTGCGGACGGAAGCATACTGCATATTTCCGTCCCTCTCAACTCGCTGATCTCCAAGCTGCCTCCGCAGCAATTTATCCGATGCTACCGCAGCCATATCGTCTCGCTGCCCGCCATCACCTCCATCTGGAGATACGGGATAGAATTAAAGAATCACGAGACGATTCCCCTGAGCCGTTCCTACTACCACGCCGTGCAGAACGCACTGCTGAACTGGGCTTCCTCACTGTGAGGATAAATGTGCCGAATGACTTGCCAAAAGGCAAAAAAACTGTATAATTAAAACTATTCAAGCGTTTTTGATGATCGACATGGACAATTTCAAGCTCATCAACGACAATCACGGTCATATCGCCGGCGACAGGACACTGATCAAGTACGACACGGACACCTCGGTGTCCATCGGAATCGCCAAGGTGCCGGAGGACGGGACGGAATACATCACACACGCATATATAATACACAGTGTGCCTATACCAAGGGCGCACAAGGGAGGAGAAACATTATGAAAAACAACATGTTAAAGTCTTTCTTTCAAAAATCCGTGAAGCTGGCCGGCATATCCGCTGCGCTTCTGCTGCTGGCAGGCTGCGGCGAAAGCGGCGACAAGAGCGTACAGCTCGACCCTGACAATCCCACGCAGATCACGATATGGCATTATTACAACGGCTCCCAGCAGGCCGCTTTCGACCGGCTCGTGGAGGAGTTCAACCGCACCGAAGGAAAAGAGCTCGGCATCTATGTGACGGCCGACAGCCAGGGCAATGTCAGCGATCTGGAGAGCAGCGTTCTGGCCGCTTTCAATAAAGAGGTGGGAAGCAGCGAGCCGCCCGACATTTTCTCCTCCTACGCCGACACCGCCTATTCCATCGACAAAATGGATATGCTGGTGGATCTGGACGAATATATGACGCAGGAAGAATTGGATACTTATGTGGATTCTTTTGTGGAGGAAGGCCGCATCGGAGCAAACGGGGAGCTTCGCATTTTCCCCACCGCAAAATCCAGTGAGATCTTTATGATGAGCAAGACGGACTGGGAGCCCTTCGCAGCGGCAACGGGCGCTTCCCTGGAGGACCTTGCCACCATGGAGGGCGTGGCGGCGACCGCTGAGGCTTACTATGAGTGGACGGACGCCCAGACGCCCGATATTCCCGGAGACGGCAAAGCGTTTTACGGCAGGGACGCCATGGCCAATTTATTCCTGGTGGGCTCCATGCAGCTCGGCACCGAGCTGTTCAAGGTAGAGAACGGTACGGTGACCATTCAGGCGGACGAGAACGTTATGCGCAGGATATGGGATACCTACTATGTGCCCTACGTAAAGGGTTATTTTTCCTCCTACGGCAGATTCCGCTCGGACGACGTGAAGATCGGCGAGATCATCGCCTATACCGGCTCTACCTCCTCCGCCAACTATTTCCCGGACGAGATCGAGACGGCGGACGGCACAAAGCAGATTGACTATATCATTCTGCCCGCTCCCGTATTTGAGGGCGGCACGCCTTACGCGGTACAGCAGGGCGCGGGAATGGTCGTTACCAAGAGTACGCCGGAAAGAGAATACGCGGCGGTGACCTTCTTAAAATGGTTCACCAGCGAGGAGAACAATCTGCTCTTCGGCTGCACTTCCGGTTATATGCCTGTGAAGAAATCCGCTCTGTCCACTGAGATGCTGGATAAGACCATTGCGGACAACGCTCTGCAGGTTCCCGGCAAGACCTACGAGACGCTCGTCTCCTGCTTTGACACCGCACAGACCACCACCTTGTACACCAACAAGGCCTTTGACCACGGCGCCGATGCCCGCAATGTGCTGGAATATCATCTGGCCGACAAGGCAGCGGCAGACCGGGAGCTTGTCCTGGAGCGGATCGGCCAGGGCGCCGCACCGGAGGACGCCTGCGCTGACCTGATAAGCGATCAGGCATTTGAAGAGTGGTATGCCTCCTTTGTGGCCGCACTGAACGAGGCAGCGGCGCAGTAGAGCGGGCCGTACCTTCAGGCATGTCCGAAACGGCAGCGGCGCGCGAAACCGTAAATCAAAAGGAGAGTTTACGATTTGAGATCGAATTCCACACACACGCATAAACCGAAACATATATTTTCGCTGTTTTTAGTGCCCCTGCTCCTCCTGATCATCATGCAGGCGGCGCTGTCCTTCGGCACGGTCTATTTAAGCGGCGCTTTCTCCACGATTCACAGCTATACGCTGGACCGCCTCAGGCAGGTCACGGAGACGCGCAGCATTATTTTGGAAAACGATATGACCCAGAGATGGACCGCTCTGGACGAGGAATATGAAATCGCAGGACAGCTTTTGACGGAGCATCTTGCCCGAAGCGGCATGTCTCTGGAGGATTTTCTGAGCGATTCCGACGCGCAGGACGACTATTTTACCGATCTGTTTCCTACGTGGGGATATATGCTGCGCAAAAATTCCACCACGGGCGCTTTTCTCATTTTAGGACAGCCGGACGCGGTCAAAGACGGCGGTGCGCTGAACGCTCTCTATATACGCGACAGCGATCCCGACACCAATCCCGCAGACTATTCCGATCTGCTCCTGACGATAGGCCCTTCGCAGATCACCAAGGAATACCGAGTCCCTTTTGACATCTACTGGAAGACCAGCCTGTCCTTAAAGCCTTACGGCAAATCCCATGCGGACGACTTCTTTTATCAGCCGTATCTGACCGCCGGGCAGAATCCCAATGCGCGGGTGGAGGACTGCTGCTATTGGAGCACGCCTTTTTGTCTGGAGGACAGAGCGGACACCGACCCTTATCGCATGGTGACTTATTCTATTCCGCTGGTAACGGAAGACGGGACGGTATACGGCGTCATGGGAATTGAGCTCTCCTTATCCCGCCTGGCGGAATGTCTCCCGTACAGAGAAGTCAACTCCAACCACGACGGCGGCTATCTGCTGCTGGAGCACGAAGCGGGAAACACCTACCGGGTGATCTGCGCCACCGGCTTATATTCCGGCGATTCCATAGACGGCTCAAACAGCATCGAACTGCCGACGGCATCCTCGCAGGATCTGTATCAGCTGGGCGCTTCCAACAGAGAGACCTCCGTCTGGCTGACGCTGAGACCTCTTACGCTCTATAATACCAATACTCCTTTTTATGAGCGGGGCTGGTATCTCGCGGGAATGGAAACAAACGACGCCTTATTCGGCAGCAGTTCCAGACTTACCGGCGTCTTTGTAGTTGCTACCCTTTTTGCACTGACAGTGGCAGTCTTCCTGTCCTATCTGCTGGTCAGACATATCACCAACCCCATCCGGCGGCTCTCCGAATGCATCAGGACCAGCCCGGAAAACGAACTGAAGGACTTCGGCAAGGGCACCATTGCGGAGATCGACGAGCTGTACGATACGATCTTCAACCTGACCGAACGCCAGAAAAAAATCGAGTGGGACCTTCAGGAGGAAAGAGAGCGCTACCGCCTTGCCCTTCAGAACACCTCCGACATTCTGGTGACCTACGACCCTGAGAAGGATCTGGCGACCTTTTATAATCTGGACAACAGCGGTCTGGAAACGCGCATAGATCATTTGATGCAAAGGCTGGAGAAGGAAGACCACATTCATCCCGCTGACAAGCTCGTGTTCCTTGCGCGGATCCAAAATATCCGCACGGAGCTTTCCGTCTCTTTCCGCACCAACTGGATGACGGAAAATCACGAGTACCAGTGGTTCGAGCTGACGGGACGCATTCTGCCGGACGCCGACGGAAAACGCAAGACCTTCATCGGTTCCATGCACAATATCCATGACCTGAAGATACAGGAGCTGGCGGAGAGGGAATCCCTGTATACGGACTCTCTCACGGGCCTGTATCTGTGCAGCTACGGAGAAGACATCGTGCGCAGTCAGCTCCGCAGCGGACACGGCGGCTGTCTGCTGCTTGCGGATGTGCGCAATTTCCTGCAGATCAACGAAGAATACGGCATGGCAGTGGGCGATATCATTCTGGAAGAGCTCGGGCGTATGTTCCTTGACTGGAAACAGCGTAACGATGTGCGCCAGAGCGTGCTGGTTCGTTTCGGCGGCGATGAATTCATGCTGTGGCTGGAGGATTTTTCCGTTGACATGGCGACAGCGGCAGCCCGGGAATTCTGCGATACGGTAAGACAGCTCTACACCGACGGCGATCTGCAGTTGGAATTGGTCTGCGGCGGCGCGTACTGCGGGGAGGCGGATTATGACAAATTGAAATCCGATGCCCGCAGCGCTCTCTCCTACGCTTCTACGCATAATCTGCAGTGCCTGTTCTATCACGAACTGCCTGCGGACAGCAGGACCGCGCTCAAGCAGATCACGCCCATCGAGCACTCAGACACCGACACCCAGGGCATCATACCGATCACATTCAGCTTTTTCGACAAGAGCAACAAGATAGAAGATATCCTGACGATCCTGCTTCCGAAGTTGGGAAGGTATTTCGATGCTCAGGATCTGATACTCATTGCCGCCAACAGAGACTTCTTCACCGTAAAGCCCACGCATCAATGGCACAAACGCCTTGATACGGTGCCCGACCATGAGCTGATCCACTTTACGGCACAGGAATTCGACGATCTGAATCAGGCGCTCTGGGACGAGAAACCGCCCTATCTGTCCACGACGCGGCTCACGGAAGAAATGCGCCGTTTTCTGCGCATCGGGGAAGGCAAAAAGGGGTACGTCTTCCCGCTCTATGACAATAATAACTATACAGGCGCGCTTCTGTTCCTGCGGGATACGGGCGCCCAGAACTGGACGGAAGATCAGGCAAAAGAGATCCTCGAGGTGGTCAAGATCATCGAGGCCAACATCAACAGGCAGCGGTATGATTCCGCCAACCGTGCAAAGAGCGACTTCCTCTCCCGCATGAGCCACGAGATCCGTACCCCCATGAACGCCATCATCGGCATGACCTACATCGCTCAGACCCATGTGGAGGATTCGGAAAAGGTCGCCGAGGATCTTGGCAAGATCAGCCAATCCTCGCAGTATCTGCTGGGACTGATCAACGATATACTGGACATGTCCAGAATCGAGAGCGGCAAGCTGACACTGGAGCGTGCCGGTTTTGACCTGAATGAAATGACAGAAAATATCACGACCCTGATCAAGCCGCAGGCGCAGGCAAAGGGTATTGTTTTCGACACGGATATCTCCCTGTCCTGCCCTTACGTGACAGGAGATTCCCTGCATCTCAATCAGGTGCTGATCAACCTGTTGGGAAATGCGATCAAATTCACGCCTGCCGACGGCAGCGTCAGATTGACCATACATCAGGAGCCGGACGGAAAAATCCGTTTCTCCGTCCGCGATACCGGTATCGGCATCAGTCCCGAGAACCACTCGCGCATCTTTCAGTCCTTTGAACAGGCGGAGGGAAACACCACCAGAAAGTACGGCGGGACGGGTCTCGGCCTTGCCATCAGCAGCCGTCTGGTACAGATGATGGGCGGCAGCCTCAGTCTGGACAGCGAACCGGGAAAGGGCAGCGATTTCTACTTTACGATCACCCTGCCCATAGACCACCTGCAGGCGCAGAGCAGCGAACACGATAAGCCTGCCGCACGCACGGTCTCCTCCGCGGCGGGACTGCATATTTTGCTGGTGGAGGACAATGAACTGAATATCGAGATTGCGAAGACCATTCTGGAGACGGAAGGGGCCGTTGTAGACCTTGCTCACAACGGTAAAGAAGCCGTGGATATCTTCCTCGCAAGCAAGCCGGATCTTTATGACCTGATCCTGATGGATATCCAGATGCCCGTTATGGACGGTCTGGAGGCCACCCGCATCATCCGGCGCTCCGATCATCCGATGGCGGCCACGATTCCCATTATCGCCATGACGGCCAACGCTTTCGACGAGGATATGAAGAAGTCCGTGGAGAGCGGCATGAACGGCCATCTCTCCAAGCCCATTGAGATCGATAAGTTCTTCCGGACTATCTCGAAGTTTGTGAAGGAGAAGGAATAATATCGTAATTTATTTTTTCATATTTTTTCTTGTCGCGCAGAGCATACCATTCGTCCTTTGTAAGCGACATGTGGACTATATCATAGGTTTGAAAGAAGTGCTGCTCTCATCTTAATCCTTTCCCGCACAACACAGTTATCGCTGTTTTGTGTATCTGCCCGCAGTCCACGATATCCTTCATAAAAGCTTTTTCGTATCTGTCTTTTCCGTACTCGGCCTTTTCGCGTTTCGTTTTCTCGTAGTCATCTTTTTCACATTTACCCCAAGGCTGTTTTCTTTGGTATCCGAAAATTCCATATGGATATGGTACAATATTTTTTTACTTTCGCAATCCCTTGGAGGGATGAACTATATTCCTAAAAATCCCTCCCAAAGCTGTTTTCAACCTTCCCGCCGCAGATTTTTCATGCTCCTTCTGTTGTTTTCTACAGTTTTCTTTAGCATTTACACATTCTCATAGGCAGGCCCAAATGCAAATAACTTCTTTCCTTCACAGCTGTAAAAGGTAGTCACTCTGTTCCAAGCAGATGTCCACCCATTTCATCACGATAGTCCGTCTCAACCGCTTTCTTGTATCCTTTTTTATAGATACAATATACTTCAGTGATTCCACTCTCCCCCTCGCAAGATCTTTATTTGGGTGTTCTCGGGACACCCGCAGCAAGCACTTATGTCTTTCAAAATAGGTTTCTCTCTGTGCTTTTTTAGGTTTTTTCATATATTTTCCCAAACAATTTCTTAAAAGTAATCACGGATTATTTCAAATGCAGATTTATCCGTCTGTAGAAACAGTTTTATCTCGGCCTGTTGATTTTCTGTCACCGAGATGTCTTGTCTTTTATTATAGCATACCTCCAATTCATTTTGCACAAGAAATCCATTTTTTGCCTCCCTCCCGTTTGTTGAATCCAATACTGATGATTTTTTATTGCCGCATTATACGGATTATGCTAAAATATATGGAGAATTTAGAATTGAGAGGCCATCTATGGACGTAACGATCCGTGAAATACAAAAACAGGATTATCCTCTCTTGGATAATTTTTTATATGAAGCAATTTTTCTTCCGGATGGTGTTGAACCTCCACCCAAAACCATTATTACATCTCCCGAATTGCAGGTTTATGTTGAAGGCTTCGGGGAATCAAAAGATGATTGGGGATTAATGGCAGAAGTGGACGGCAAGATCGTCGGCGCTGTTTGGGTTCGCATTATGAACGATTACGGACATGTCGACGATAATACCCCTTCTCTGGCAATCTCCCTTTATAAAGAATATAGGGGATTGGGTATCGGAACAGCCATGATGAAAGAAATGCTTGCGCTGCTCAAATCACATGGATACAGCCGAGTTTCTCTTTCCGTTCAAAAAGCTAATTATGCGGCAAAAATGTATCTGAAGATCGGCTTTGAGATTATAAGGGAGAATGAGGAAGAATACATTATGGTGTACTGCCTATAACAAATTTGTAATCAAAAAATTGATAAATAAATTTGGAGAATGGACATTTTATTTTCATTATTTATTAAAGAAAAATGCGGTGGACTGGACAGACAGCGCTTATGTCGCGACTGAAAATAGCGGACAAGGAGAATAACCGATGAATTTATGTAAATGTCACCATATTCCGCCGAAAGGGGTGTTTGTTCAAGACAACACCTACTGTTGGGAATACATTATAGACGGCATCGTAGTCTCAGATGAACACAATAACAAAATAGTTTTCAACGACACGACCTATCTGTGGTATTTCACGAAAGAAAATCAAAAGAGCTAACTGATTTTCAGGAATCGGTCAGCTTTTTTATGGTCGATAAAGGATCAGGAGGCTATTCCAGCTCGGCGTGTCCTTTTACATGCACCCACCCAATGTAAGAATAACTCGGAGGAATTTTTCCAACAATAAATCAATGAAATCACATTTTTTGTAACTCTTTTAAAATATTAGAGCCAAAATAGAGTCACTTCAAATTCATTGCATAATCATACAGTAATATTTGCATATTCCGAACATTAAGATATATTTTCAATATCCTTTTCAATGTCTCTTATTTCACGCTTCATTATTTTATGAAACTGTATTTCAACAAAGCGTTCATCTTTGTCAGTCAAATCCATCTGATATATGTCCGATAAAATAGCTTTCTTATCTTCTAGCTTCAAATCATCTAAATTCGGAATATACTTAGTCTCATGCAATGCCATATGAATTTCCGAATATGTCCGAACAAATCTCTTTATTTTAATCTTACCTTCTAATTTATAACGCTTAATCAATTTTTGCACAACATCATCTAAGTGGAAAAGTAAACTCAAATCAGTTATTTGAGAATAGAAAAATAACCAACCGTACTTATGGCTTTCAAGAATAAAACCTGTAATTTTTAAATTTAATTTCCAGCGCAAATATCCAATATCATCTTTATTTATCGCTCTAAATAACTCCTCTATAGATTGCTCGATTTTTAAAACACTGCTTTTTCTTACTGTCACTTCACTATCATTTAAAACATAACCTAAATATTCAAATGAGTCTGTTACAAGTCCCTCATCTTCTTTGTCATTTAATTCCAATCCAAGCTTTTTTATATCATCACATATATTTTTCTTTACATCATAAAATTTATCTTCATTAACCAATATCAATATGTCATCAACATATCTGTAATATGATATGTACCCAAGTTCTCTATATTTTATGTCAATATCCTGCATATATATGTTAGCTAAAGTGTTTGAAATAGGTAATCCCTCTGGAACTCCCAATATTCTTTCCTTTTTTACAGTTTTTTCTCTTATCGGATAAAGAAGTGCCTCTGTTCTAATTGCATTCCATATAATTGATATAATTTCTGGTTTGTGTATCTTTCTTTTAATTATTTTAATCAACTTGTCTTGATTTATTGAACCATAAAATGATTTCACATCCAATTTTATAAAATGTGTGTACATTGGAATTTTTTTGGTAATATCATCTATAACAAGTTGTGGCATTATGGTCTTACATTTGTCCCCATATACCCCAACCAATAACTCATTCAATGTTGACGCTGTTAACTTATCTCTTAGCGTCGGCACGCAAATGGCTCTAGGCGGCTTTGTAGGTCCTTTCGTAAATAGTAGTTGCTTATATCTTGTAAAATGATAAGAGCCATTCATAGATTTTCGAATAATAATTTCAATATTCTCATCCAAACTTTGTTCAAATTTTCGAGGCGACACTTTATCTAATCCAACGGACGGCTTATCTTTTACTTTTTCTTCATAATGTTCAATAAGATGTTTTTTTGTAAACAACTTTTTCCATAAATACGATGCCTGCATCTATAAAACCCCACATATCCAATATAAAACCACTGGCAATAATATAACACATATTTTTAAAAACACACGCCAAATAACATTATAATAGTATTTGCGCCTTACATTTTTCCATTTCATATTTCTATATTCACCCGAGCTACCATGAACTGTCTCATAATAATCAAATGATATATGATTAATATTTGAATCTAGCAAATCGCAATATCTATTACATATGTTCTTAAACAGCTCTACATCATCACTCTCAATATTCTTTAATTCAAATTCAAGTTTTTGTAACTCTGTATAATTCTTTCTATATTCTCTTGCATGCTCCAGATATTTTTGTCCATTCAAATATAAGATAACTGCAAGAAGTGATATTGTCATAAACACTGTCACCAAACTTAATTTCTCATTTTTATTAAGTAACGTAAGTATCGAAAATATAATCGTAACACATGAATAATAAACGTTAATTCCCTGAAAAAAAGCTTCTTTGTTTATCAATCTTTTTTCAGCATTAACTCTTGAAATTCTTGTCGTCCATATTTGGTCTGATAAATCTTTATATTTTTCCAAGTTGTATCCTCCTAAAAAATGTATTAGGGTCTCTATATACTAAGTGCGATACCTTCATGCGAAAGCCTATAAAATCTTTACAGATTGTTAATTACGTTATCTCCTAAGTGGAAATCATAACTTACGTTATAGACCCTAATACAATAGATATTTTACCACATTCTACTATTATTTTCAATCCTTCTTTTCCTTTATCTCGTCTACTTATTATCGCAAACCGCCGCAGCACTATATACGTAAAGCTATATTTCCGTTCTCAGCAAAGAATACATCTTCATATCAATGACTTCCCCATTCTTCACAGCATTACTTCTCA
>CANQJL010000019.1 GCA_947624245.1 uncultured Acetatifactor sp.
CTGGTGAAGGAGACCGAGTATGGTCCCGACGGAAGTATATGGAGTCGGTATGAGTACAGCTATGACGCAGCAGGGAACAATACGAGGCGAACCAGCTATTATCCCGACGGCAGCCAGGGGAATTGGACTGAGTACAGCTATGACGCGGCAGGGAACGAGACGAGGTGGACCGATTACAATTCCGACGGCAGCATATCTTGGTGGTATGAGTACAGTTATGATGCAGCAGGGAACATGACGAGGGAAACCTCTTATGATTCCGACGGCAGCATAGTAGATTGGACTGAGTACAGTTATGACGCAGCGGGAAATAGGACGAGAGAGACAAGGTACGACTCCAACGGCAGCATATCTTGGTGGTATGAGTACAGTTATGATGCAGCAGGGAACATGACGAGGGAGACCTCTTACGATTACGACGGCAGCATAATGGGGTGGTATGAGTACAGCTATGACGCGGCAGGGAACATGACGCGGAAGACTTATTACTGGGACGGCGGCAGCAGCATAGATGGTTTGACTGAGTACAGCTATGACGCAGCAGGGAACATGACGAGGGAAACCTTTTACGGTTCCGACGGCAGCATAAGTGATTTGGCCGAGTACAGCTATGACGCAGTAGGGAACCTGACGAGGGAGATCTATTACAATTCCGACGGCAGCCTATCTGAGTGGTATGAGTACACCTACGCTCCGCTGGGCGCTCAGTAAGCGGACGGAAGAAACGAATATCCCAGATAAATGACAGGCAAAGAAAAAGGTAAGCGCAGCGATGTGCTTACCTTTTTTGACTTTACAAATTTTATCTTTATTTTATTTTTAATATGCAACTTTGACTTTACAAATCGCTCGTGGTCTGTTATAGTGACAGTATCCTTGAAAAATCTAATCTATCTTCTTCGCAAATTCTGCGGCATTTTTCAGGACAAAAAAATCTAATTTCACAGGAGGGACCTGCCCATGACAGATGACAGGACAAAGGAACTGGCCAAGGCCGGAACGAAGAAAGGCGGGAAGGAGGTGTCCAACAGGGAACTGAAGTCTGACGTGTTCACCACCCTTTTCAGCAAGCCGGAGAATGCCGCCAAACTCTACACGGCACTGTCCGGAGAGGAGGCCGCTCCGGAGGAGATCCGGATCACGACCTTGGACGGCGTGCTGTTCCTAGCAAGGAAGAACGATCTGGGCTTTACCGTGAAAGGGCGGATGCTGGTGATCAGCGAGCACCAGTCCACAGTGAACGAGAACATGCCCCTGCGGAGCGTGCTGTATTACGGACGTACCATGGAGAAGCTCCTGCAGGACCGGAACCTGTACCGAGAGAAGCGGCTCCCGATCCCTACGCCGGAGTTCTACATGTTCTACAACGGGAGGAAGGAGATGCCGGAAGAAAAAGTATTAAAACTTTCGGATGGGTATATTGCCAAAACGGAAGCGCCTATGTTAGAATTAACAGTAAAGATGGTCAATATCAATCTCCCGACAGGTCACAGGCTGCTGCAGGAGTGTCTGCCGTTATATGAGTATTCCTGGTTCATAGAACGGATCCGGACCTACCTGCAGGGCGGCGACATGGACCGCGACACGGCGGTGACCCTTGCGGTACAGGACAGCGTCAGGGAAGGGATCTTTGCGGACTTTGTACGGGAGCACGGGACGGAGGTGCAGAATATGCTGTACACACAGTTCAACATGGACGACGCGCTGGAGGTAAGATATGAGGAGGGCGTGGAGGACGGCATGGAACGGGGTATAAGACAGGGCATGGAGCGTGGCATGGAACGCGGTGAGCGCCGTCTTTTGGTCCATCTTGTCTGCGGCAAGCTGCAGAAGGGAGAAGTGCCGGAGAAGATCGCGGCGGATTTATTGACGGACAGGGAGGAAATCGACCGTATCTGCAGGGCCTATGAGGAGTGCGGGCCGGAGGAAGCTGCCGTCCTTGACAGGCTGGAAGACGGGCCGGAGCAGCCGGATACCTAAAATAAAAATAAATTTCCAACCCTTTATTGACTTTTACAGGCAGGTTTGAGATAATACAAAAGATGTTAAAAAACGTAAGTTTCAACAAAATATTTTAAGGAAAGAGGTAAAAGAGATGGCAGAATTGAATTTGACCAAGTACGGCATCGCCGGCACTACCGAGATCGTACACAATCCTTCTTTTGAGATGCTCTATGAGGAGGAGACCAAGCCCGGTCTGGAAGGCTATGAGAAAGGCCAGGTCAGCGAGCTGGGTGCTGTTAACGTTATGACCGGTATCTATACCGGACGTTCCCCCAAAGATAAGTACATAGTGATGGACGCCAATTCCAAGGATACCGTTTGGTGGACCACAGACGAGTACAAGAACGACAACCACCCCATGACCGAGGACACCTGGGCAGTTGTAAAGAAGCTGGCGCAGGAGGAGCTCTCCAACAAGAGGCTGTTCGTTGTGGACGCATTCTGCGGCGCAAATAAGGACACCCGTATGGCAGTGCGTTTCATCGTTGAGGTGGCATGGCAGGCGCACTTCATCAAGAATATGTTCATTCAGCCCTCCAAGGAAGAGCTGGAGAACTTTGAGCCTGATTTCGTGGTTTATAACGCATCTAAGGCAAAGGTGGAGAACTATAAGGAGCTGGGCCTGAATTCCGAGACCTGCGTTGCCTTCAATATCACCAGCCGCGAGCAGGTAATCATCAACACATGGTACGGCGGAGAGATGAAGAAGGGTATGTTCTCCATGATGAACTATTACCTTCCTCTGAAGGGCATCGCTTCCATGCACTGCTCCGCAAACACCGATATGAACGGCGAGAATACCGCAATCTTCTTCGGACTTTCCGGAACCGGTAAGACCACCCTGTCCACAGACCCCAAGCGTCTTCTGATCGGCGACGACGAGCACGGCTGGGACGACAACGGCGTGTTCAACTTCGAGGGTGGCTGCTATGCAAAGGTCATCAACCTCGACAAGGATTCCGAGCCTGACATCTACAATGCGATCAAGCGCGACGCACTGCTTGAGAACGTGACTCTGGATGCCAACGGAAAGATTGACTTCAACGATAAGAGCGTGACCGAGAATACTCGTGTTTCTTATCCGATCAACCATATTGAGAAGATCGTTCAGCCTGTTTCCGCAGGTCCTGCGGCAAAGAACGTGATCTTCCTGTCAGCAGATGCATTCGGCGTACTGCCTCCCGTATCTGTTCTGACTCCCGAGCAGACACAGTACTACTTCCTGTCCGGATTTACCGCAAAGCTGGCAGGTACTGAGAGAGGCATTACCGAGCCTACTCCTACCTTCTCCGCTTGCTTCGGCCAGGCGTTCCTGGAGCTGCATCCCACAAAGTATGCAGAGGAGCTCGTAAAGAAGATGGAGGCCAATGGCGCTAAGGCATATCTGGTGAACACCGGCTGGAACGGCACAGGCAAGCGTATCTCCATCAAGGATACCCGCGGAATCATCGACGCTATCCTGAACGGTGATATCGCAAAGGCTTCTACCAAGAAGATTCCTTACTTTAACTTTGAGGTTCCCACCGAGCTGCCCGGAGTTGACACCAATATTCTGGATCCCCGCAATACCTATGTGGACGCTTCCCAGTGGGAGGAGAAGGCCAAGGATCTGTCTCAGAGATTCATCAAGAACTTTGCAAAGTATGAGAGCAACGATGCCGGCAAGGCGTTGGTTGCAGCAGGTCCTCAGCTGTAAGCCCTGTTTTCTTCGGGAGCAATCCTTGACAGAGCGAAAAACGATCGGGTGTGATCTTCACACCCGATTTTTTTCGCTTAAATATGCCGAAATTACAAAATTTGCTGTTGTATTATTCCGCGGGATTGGCTATAATAGAAATAACCTGAAATGTGCGACAACTCCTGTTCATTTTTGAACCTACATTTACTTTAAACGGGATTCCTATATTGTCAGGTGGCTGTCAAGCCCTCACTCACAATGAGGATTGGAAGGGAAGGCAAAAGCCTGATTGCGGTGACCCACCTAGCGCTGCTAGGAGTCAAAAAACAGGAGGCGGCATTTCGGGGTCATAGCAAAAGAGAAGAGCAGTCCGAACGGGCTGCTCTTTTATGCTGGCGGAGGGAACGAAATGGAGCGAGATAGGTGGGGACTTGACAGATTGCAGCGGGTACAGATGAAAAAGTTCATCTGCCTGCTGGGAGTGCTGCTGATAGCGCTGCTGGCGGCAGGGCGGATCCTGACTTCCAAAAGACCGGATCAGACAAGGGAAGAGACGCTGCCGGAGGCATCTCCCCACATTCCTGTTGTGCAGACATTTGAGAATGTTTGGATCATGGAACAGGAGGAAGACGGAATCGTGATCTTTCGGGACGGGCAGAGGGAGACCTATCCGTTTGAAAATGTCAATGACTCCGCGGACGGCGGGCAGCCCTATCAGCCTCCGGAAAATCTGCGGGAGCAGGTGGCGGATATCGAGGTGACGGACGGAGCGGTGACGGACGTGGTCCTGAAAACGGAGAAGATAAACGGAAAAGTCTTAAGCGCGGACGCGGACGGCGTTGAGGTGGAGGGATACGGCAGACTGCCCCTTGCCGAGAACTATAAAGGATATAAGCTCTACGGCAGTCTGGCCATGTGTACGGCAAAGGATCTGCTGTTCGGCTATAATATGGCGGATCTGTGTCTGGACAACGGAGAGATATGCGCCCTTCTGCTGGCAAAAGAGGAGGCGATGGAATACATACGGGTGCTCATAAGGACATCTGATTTTGCCGCTGCGGTACACCCGCAGCTTACGGTTACGTCAGACACGGGATTTTCGATCCTGTACGGCGCTTACGATGCACAGCAGACAGAAAAGCACGCGGCGGGCGAGGAGCTCGTCATCGGACCGGACAGCGATTATTTTACCGGTGACAGGGTGTGGATCGTTCCCGATGCGCTGACAGGGAAGGTGAAGTTAAAAAGTGTCGCCCGCAGTCAGGGGACGCCCTCTTACAGAGGAAAATTGGAGCTGCTTTTGACGGACGAGGGAATCGTTGTGATCAATGAACTGCCCATGGAAGAATATCTGTACAGTGTGGTGCCAAGCGAAATGCCTGCAAAGTATCCCGAGGAGGCGCTGAAGGCCCAGGCAATCTGCGCCAGGACTTATGCCTACGGCCACATGGAACACGCGGGATATCCGCAGTACGGCGCACATGTGGACGACAGCACATCTTATCAGGTGTATAATAATATTCTGGAACAGGAGAGCAGTACGACGGCTGTGAAGGACACATACGGGCAGCTGCTTTTTACGGAGGACGGGGCGCTTGCGCAGACATACTATTATTCTACCTCCTGCGGCGTGGGAAGCGACGCCACCGTATGGAAGACGGAGACCGCGGCAAATCTGCCTTATCTTAAGTCCAAAAGTCTCAGCAAGGCCGTTATGACGGAGCAGGTATCAGCGATGGCGGGAAACAGGGCCCTGCCGGAAGACGATATCGGGACCAAAATGATGGACGAGGAGACGTTCGCATCTTTTATCATGTCCGTCAATGAGGACGATTTCGAGGCGGCCGAGGGGTGGTATCGGTGGACTTATAATGTGACGTCGCTGGACACCGACCATATGTCGCAGGTGCTGCAGGCACGCTATGCGGCCAATAACAAACTTGTGCTCACTTTGGTGAACGGAGAGTATGTCAGCAAAAAGATCGGGGACATCGGGGCCGTAAAGGATATCTATGTGGCAAAACGGGGAAGCGGCGGCGTGGCGGAGGAGCTGGTCATTTCCGCCGAGAAAGGCACCTATAAGGTGATCTCGGAACACAATATCCGCTATGTGCTCAACGACGGGAAAGCAAAGGTCAACAGGCAGGACGGCAGCGAGGTGGCAAGCCCTTCGCTTCTTCCCAGCGGTTTTTTTATCATCGCCACTGGTAAAGAAGACGGAAATGTGGTAGCATATACCTTGGCCGGAGGCGGCTTCGGACACGGCGTGGGCATGAGCCAGAACGGCGCCCGACAGATGGCCGACGGCGGCTTTATGGCCGAGGATATTTTACGGTTCTTTTTTGATGACTGCCAGATCAAGAAAATATATGACTAGGAGAGATCTATGTTGCGTCGACGCATTGCGGTTGTGCAGGAATTTTTTTCTCAGATGCGGAAACAGAATATAAGCGCCTATGCGGCCAGTATCGCCTTTTTCTTCTTTCTTTCGGTGATTCCGATGCTGATGTTGGTCTGCACGATTCTTCCCTATACGCCCTTGACGGAAAAGGATCTGGTGACTGCGGTAACGGATATCACGCCGGAGAAGGTGGATCCTTTGGTGGAGAGCGTCATCGCCGATGTCTATACGAGATCGGCGGGAATCCTGTCGGTTGCGGCAATCGCCATGGTATGGTCGGCGGCGAAGGGAGTCATGGCGCTGATGCGCGGACTGAATGCCGTCAACGGCGTGGAGGAGAAGCGGAACTATTTTGTGATCCGCGCGCTGGCGTCCTTTTACACGGTGGTCATGCTGATCGCGGTGATTCTGTCCCTGTTCATCATGGTGTTCGGCGATCAGCTGGTGCACCTGATGCTGCACAGGATCCCTAATCTGCAGGCGGTAGTGTCTTTCATTATGAACTTTCGATTCATTTTTGTATGGGTGATCCTGACACTGTTGTTTGCGGCGATCTACGCCTATGTACCGGATATGAAGCTGAGATTCAGGGAGCAGATACCGGGAGCGGTGTTCGCGGCAGTGGTGTGGAGCATTTTTTCCTGGGGATTTTCGGTCTATGTGACCTACGGCAATACATACGGTATCTACGGCAGCTTTTCCATTATCATCATTGTAATGATCTGGATGTACTTTTGTATGTATATCACCATGATCGGGGCCTGGATCAATCGGTATCTGAGCCTTACGGATCAAAATCTGCTTGACAATTCGAGGCAGGGTCAGTAATATTAGTAATGATAAGAGCAAAGGCAATGATGGTGCACAGTAGAGTATCATTTTCCGACAGAGAGAGGAGACCACCGGCTGCAAGTCGCCTCAGGTTCAGATGATTCTTTGAAATTCCCACCGGAGCCGTCTCCGTGAAGCTGTACGGAAGCCGCATGTAAGTGTAAGAAGGTTGCATGTGCGGAAGCTGCATTTGTAGCGGAGAACGCAAGCGCCCGTTACGCGCAGAATGAGAGCCTGTTGTAATGGCAACGGGAAGCAGGGTGGTACCGCGGATTTGATTCGTCCCTCGTAGTCGTGAGACTACGGGGGACTTACTATTTTTTCAAAGAAAGGAACAGGCAATGAAAGCAAAGTTAGACCGAATCAGACAGCAGGTGCAGGAGCAGATCTTGAATTGTGACAGCACCGAAAAACTGAACGAGATCAGAGTGAGCATTCTCGGAAAGAAGGGACAGCTCACAGATCTGTTGAAGTCCATGAAGGACGTAGCTCCCGAGGAGCGCCCCAAGGTGGGACAGATGGTAAATGAGACCCGAGGGGAGATCGAACGGATTCTGGAGGAGCAGAAGACGAAGCTGGAGCGCGCGCTTCGGGAGGCCAAAATGAAGGCGGAGGTCATTGACGTGACCTTGCCGGCAAAAAAGAACGAGATGGGCCACAGGCACCCCAACACCATCGCGCTGGAGGAAGTGGAGAGAATCTTTATCGGCATGGGCTATGAGGTGGTGGAAGGCCCCGAGGTGGAAAAGGATTATTATAATTTTGAGGCGCTGAACATTCCGGCAGATCATCCGGCGAAGGACGAGCAGGATACCTTCTACATTACGGGGGATATTCTGCTGCGCACCCAGACCTCCGGCGTACAGGTGCATGAGATGGAGAAGGGGAAGCTTCCTATCCGAATGATCGCGCCCGGCAGGGTCTTTCGCTCTGATGAGGTGGACGCCACGCATTCGCCCTCTTTCCACCAGATCGAGGGACTGGTGATCGACAAGGACATTACCTTTGCGGACCTGAAGGGAACGCTGGCGGAGTTCGCGCGCGAGCTCTTCGGAGAGGACACTAAGGTGAAATTCCGTCCCCACCATTTCCCGTTCACTGAGCCCAGCGCCGAAATGGACGTGACCTGCTTTAAGTGCGGCGGCACGGGCTGCCGTTTCTGTAAGGGCAGCGGCTGGATCGAGATCTTGGGCTGCGGCATGGTCCACCCCCATGTTCTGGAGATGAGCAATATCGATCCGGAGACTTATGTGGGATTTGCCTTCGGGGTAGGTCTGGAGCGCATCGCGCTTCTGAAATATGAGATCGACGACATGCGTCTGCTGTACGAGAACGACATTCGTTTCCTGAAGCAGTTCTGATTCCGCTTAGGCCGGAAGAACGAAGCAGAAAGATGTCATGAAATATCAATCGCAAAGAGAGACAGAAAGGAATTGAATCAACTATGAATACAGCTTTGTCATGGATAAAAGCATATGTCCCCGAACTGGATTGCACCGATCAGGAATACTGCGACGCAATGACGCTCTCGGGCACAAAGGTAGAGGGCTATGTGCGCAGAGATAAAAATCTGGAAAAGATCGTTGTGGGACAGATCGTTTCCATCGAGCGTCATCCCGATGCGGATAAGCTCATCGTATGTCAAGTGAATATCGGCGCAGAGACCCTTCAGATCGTCACTGGTGCTCCCAATGTCAAGGTGGGAGACAAGGTCCCCGTCGTGCTGGGCGGCGGAAGGGTGGCAGGCGGTCACGACGGCGGTCCGCTGCCGGAGAACGGTATTCCCATCAAGGCGGGAAAGCTCCGTGGCGTACCCTCCAACGGCATGATGTGCTCTATTGAGGAGCTGGGGTCTGACAGAAATATGTATCCGGAAGCGCCCGAGAACGGTATTTACATTTTCCCCGAGGACACACAGGTGGGGGCGGACGCAGTGGAGGTTCTGGGCCTGCATGATACGGTCTTTGAGTATGAGATCACCAGCAACCGTGTGGACTGCTACAGCGTTCTGGGCATTGCGAGAGAGGCGGCGGCCACGTTCCGCAAGCCCTTTGTGCCGCCGGTGGTGGAAGCAGGGGGAAACGGCGAAGATGTGCACGACTATGTCTCCGTGGAGGTGAAGGACACGGATCTCTGTCCCAGATATCTGGCGAGAGTCTGCAAGAACATCAAGATCGCTCCCTCGCCTGAGTGGATGCAGAGAAGGCTGGCTGCCAGCGGTATCCGCCCCATCAACAATCTGGTGGATATCACCAACTACGTGATGGAGGAATACGGACAGCCCATGCACGCATTTGATCTGGACACCATTGCAGGGAGAAAGATCATTGTGCGCCGCGCAAAGGACGGAGACGAATTCCAGACACTGGACGGACAGATGAGGAAGATGGACGGCGAGGTGCTGATGATCTGCGATGCGGAAAAGGAGATCGGTATCGCCGGAATCATGGGAGGCGAGAACTCCAAGATCACAGACAATGTAAAGACGGTCCTCTTTGAGGCTGCGATCTTCAACGGACCCAATATCCGAAAGTCTGCAAAGAGGATCGGTCTGCGCACCGATGCCTCCGGCAAATTTGAAAAGGGTCTGGAGGCGCACAATGCGGAGGAGGCGATCAATCGCGCGTGCCAGTTGATCGAGGAGCTGGGCTGCGGCGAGGTGGTCGGCGGCATGGTGGACGTGTCCGAGCCCCTGCCCGAGAAAAAGGTCCTCGCCTTTTGTCCGGAGAAATATAACAAGCTGCTGGGTACGTCTGTGACCGAGGAGGAGATGTTTGAGATATTCAAAAGGCTGGATATCGAAGTGAATCGCAAGGCGGACGGCTCCGCAGAGCTGGTGATACCCTATTTCCGGCAGGATCTGAACTGCGACGCCGACATAGCGGAGGAAGTGGCAAGATTTTACGGTTACGATAAGATTCCTACGTCTCTGCCGAAGGGCGAGGCTACCACCGGCAAGCTTTCCTATAAGCTGCGCATTGAGCAGAAAGCGCGCGACATTGCGGAATATTGCGGATTTTCTCAGGGCATGTGCTATTCCTTTGAAAGCCCTAAGGTGTTCGACAAGCTGCTTTTGCCTGCGGAGGACGAACTGCGAAATGCGGTGACGATTTCCAATCCTCTGGGCGAGGATTTCTCCATCATGAGGACGCTGCCCCTGAACGGAATGCTCACCAGCCTTTCCACCAATTACAATCGCCGTAACCGGAACGTGAAGCTCTATGAGCTGGGCAATATTTATCTGCCGAAGTCCCTGCCCCTGACGGAGCTTCCGGAGGAGAGAATGCAGTTCACGCTGGGCTTCTACGGCGACGGCGACTTCTTTACCATGAAGGGCGTGCTGGAGGAGTTCTTCGTGAGTGTAGGCATGAGAAAGCAGCCCGAATACGATCCCAAGGCAGGCAAGCCGTTCCTGCATCCCGGGCGTCAGGCGTTGGTAAAATACGAGGGCGTGGTCCTGGGCTATCTGGGCGAGGTGCATCCCGAGGTGCTGGACAATTATGAGATCGGCACAAAAGCCTATATCGCTGT
Source organism: uncultured Acetatifactor sp. (assembly GCA_947624245.1). Classification (GTDB taxonomy): domain Bacteria; phylum Bacillota; class Clostridia; order Lachnospirales; family Lachnospiraceae; genus Acetatifactor. The sequence goes on from CANQJL010000019.1 coordinate 10,446, forward strand.
GCTGGATATGCCCGCGGTGGAGAGCTTTACCACCTTTGACAGAAAGTATGAGGGCGTGGCCCGCTTCCCGGCTGTGAGCAGAGACCTCAGCATGGTGGTGCCTAAGGAGATTCTGGTGGGACAGATCGAGAAGGTGATCCGGCAGAGAGGCGGAAAGCTTATGGAATCCTGTGAACTGTTCGACGTCTATGAGGGCGAGCAGATCAAGCCCGGCTTTAAGTCCGTGGCATATTCCGTTGCCTTCCGCGCCAACGACAGGACTCTGGAGGAGAGCGACGTGAGCGCTGCCATGAAGAAGATACTCAACGGACTGGAGCAGATGGGGATCGAATTGCGGCAATGACGATCGCGACAAAACGATTGCCTGTATTTTTGTTGCAGGAATGCGGAATAATGTGGTAAGATAGTGCACAAGAAGCAGTACTGCAAACGCCCCGATGTGCAGGGCGGATTCTGAGAGTCGGAAAGGGATATCGTTTGAGATGGAAAAGGAAAAGAAGAATATCTGGGAAAACTACAGCGCAAAGCAGTTGAAGGAGCTGGAAAAACTGAATCAGGAATACCGAGAATTTCTGGATAACGGAAAGACCGAGCGCGAGTGCATCGACACGATCGTCAATACGATCGAGGCCGAGGGGTACAGGGAGCTGGAAACGCTGGTCAAGGCCGGGAAAAAGCTGAAAAAGGGCGACAAGGTATACAGCGTATGGATGAATAAATCCATCGTCATGTTTCAGATGGGAAGCAGACCGCTTCAGGAGGGCATGAATATCCTCGGCGCGCATATCGACAGCCCCAGACTGGACGTAAAGCAGAATCCTCTCTACGAGGACGGCGGCTTTGCCTATCTCGATACCCATTACTACGGCGGCGTGAAAAAATACCAGTGGGTGACCCTTCCCTTAGCCATTCACGGGGTGATCGTGAAAAAGGACGGAACCACGGTGGAGTTGAACATCGGTGAGAGCGAGGACGATCCCGTGTTCTTCGTCTCCGATCTGCTGATCCATCTGGCAGGCGAACAGATGGAAAAGAAAGCCAACAAGGTCATCGAGGGCGAGGCCCTGGATCTGATCGTAGGCAATAAGCCCATTGTGATCGACAAGAAAAAGAGCGCGTCGAGCGAGGAGGATAAGGCCAAGGAAGGCGTGAAGGCCGCCGTTCTGGATATCCTGAAAAAACAGTACGACGTGGAGGAGGAGGATTTCATCTCCGCCGAGCTTGAGATCGTGCCTGCCGGCAAAGCGCGGGAGGCCGGATTTGACCGCAGCATGATCCTTGCCTACGGGCAGGACGACAGAGTCTGCGCGTTTACCTCCATGCGCGCCATGCTCGATATCAAACAGGCCGACAGAACGGTCTGCTGTATTCTGGTGGACAAAGAGGAGATCGGCTCTGTGGGCGCCACCGGTATGCAGTCCAGATTTTTTGAGAATGCCGTGGCGGAGCTGATGAATCTTGCGGGCGAGTACAGCGAGCTTGAACTGCGCAGGTGCCTGTCCCGAAGCTGTATGCTGTCCTCGGATGTCAATGCGGGCTTCGATCCCTCCTATGCCTCCTGCTTTGAGAAAAAGAACGCCTCCTTCCTGGGCGGCGGCATGGTATTCAGCAAGTTTACCGGCTCCCGCGGAAAGTCCGGCTCCAACGACGCGAACGCGGAGTATCTGGCACATCTGCGCAAAGTGCTGGACGAGCGGAAGGTGGTCTATCAGACGGCGGAACTGGGTAAGGTAGACGTGGGCGGCGGCGGCACCATCGCTTACATTCTTGCCAATTACGGTATGAACGTGATCGACAGCGGCGTGGCAGTGCTGAACATGCATGCGCCCTGGGAGGCTACCAACAAGGCAGATGTCTATGAGACCTATCGGGGGTATGTGGCATTTGCGGAGGGAGCAGCTCTGTGACGCTTAAGAAATCGGATTTTTATTTTGACCTGCCCCGGGAGCTGATCGCCCAGGATCCGCTGGAGGATCGGACCTCCTCCAGACTTCTCGTGCTGGATAAGCAGACCGGAGCGGTATCGCATCATATCTTCAGAGAGATTGTTGACTTACTCCACCCCGGCGATTGCCTCGTGCTCAATGACACTAAGGTGATTCCGGCCAGACTGTTGGGAGAGAAGGAAGGCACCGGCGCACATGTGGAGGTGCTGCTGTTAAAGCGCAGACAGGACGATGTCTGGGAGACGCTGGTAAAGCCCGGAAAGAAGTGCAGGCCCGGGGCGAGGCTCTCTTTCGGCGGGGGACTGCTGCGGGCACAGGTGCTGGATACGGCGGAGGAGGGCAACCGTCTGATCCGCTTTGAGTATGAGGGGATATTTGAAGAAATATTGGACAGGCTGGGCGAAATGCCGCTGCCGCCCTATATCACGCACAAGCTCGCCGACAGAGACAGGTATCAGACCGTCTATGCAAAATACGAGGGCTCCGCTGCCGCACCCACGGCGGGACTCCATTTTACGGAGGAGCTGCTGGAGCGGATCAGGGAAAAGGGCGTGGAGGTCGTCTTTGTGACGCTCCATGTGGGACTGGGCACCTTTCGGCCCGTGAAGGAAGACGATGTGACGAAGCATCATATGCACTCGGAGTTCTATCAGGTCTCCGTGGAGGCGGCGGAGAAGATCAACCGGATAAAGGCTTCCGGCGGCCGGATCGTATGCGTCGGCACCACAGCCTGCAGGACGCTGGAGAGCGCAGCGGAGGAAAGCGGAAAAGTGCGGCCGGGCGAGGGAGAGACGCAGATATTTATTTACCCCGGATACAGGTTCAAGGTGCTGGACGCGCTGATCACGAATTTTCATCTGCCGGAGTCCACGCTGGTCATGCTGGTATCTGCGCTGGCCGGCAGGGAAAACGTGCTGAACGCCTATGAGGAAGCGATACGGGAGAAATACAGATTTTTCAGTTTCGGGGACGCAATGTTCATCTTCTGAGCAATAGATTGAGATACATATACCGGAAGAAAGGGGACGTTACAAATGGAAAGTGAAAGACGCAAAAACAAGAGGAGCAGCCTGGAATCTACGCTGGTCATGAAAAAGCTTGACGAAAAAAACAGCGACAGACAGGTCTCCATTGATATCGTGGACGTGTCCAAGACGGGAATCGGTTTCACATGCCCCGAGCCCCTGCAGATCGGCGAGGTCTATGAGTCCTATCTGACGATCTGGACAAAGGAAGTGATTCACGCTTTCCTGCAGATCGTCAGGATAGAGCTGCAGTCCGAAACGTATGCCTACGGCGCTATATTTATCGGTATGCCGGAGATGGATTCCGCGCGGATCGAAGTATATCAGACAGTCAATGAAAAGCAGGACTGAGGGAAGTATAAAAAGAAAATTGGCGGTGACGGTTCCCGCCGTTGTTCTGCTGTTGATACTCTACCTGCTCATCTTTGGATTTTCCGCTCAGGACGGGGAACAGTCGGGTTCGCTGAGCCGATGGCTGTCCGAAGAGTGCGTGCAGCTTTTGAATACCCTTGCGGGCGGAGACTGGAGTGCGCAGTTCATGGACGGTCTGGCGCTCTATTTTGAGCATCCGCTGCGCAAGCTGGCGCACTTCGGGGAATATGCCTGTATGGGGATTTTGCTTTACCTCATATGGAGCCCGTGGCTTGCGAAGGGAAAGCGCCTGTATCGTCTGGTGGTGCTCTGGGTCTTTGTGTCGGCGGCCCTCGACGAGCTCCATCAATGGTTCGTGCCGGGGCGGTACAGCAGTTTTGCGGACGTCTGCCTCGATACCTGCGGCGGAGCGTTCGGTCTGCTTCTGTGTCTGTTTGCGGCGCACCTTATGGCCCGAAGAAAGAACAGGAAGCGGGCAGCGCTGTGAGCGGCATAGCTGTGGGGGCAAGGAATCAGCTCCTGACATGTACGGCATAGCCGTCATCTTCCAACAGCTTTACTCCCTCGGCCATGGAAGCCTCCTCATAGAATTCCACTCTGAGCACGCCGTCTTCCGATTCCCTGTTGTGGGAGATGGCAATATTTTTAATGTTCAGATCTCGAGCGGCCAGCAGCGTGACAATGTGGGCCAGGGAACCGGCGCGGTCCGCAATTTCCACGTTGAGGCTGTAAGAGCGCTTGATAGGACCGCTTGAGGCGCTGGAAAAGGAATCGCGGTAGCTTCTCGCGCTGTCGAAACGTTCATACAGCGCGTCGGCGTTCTTAGCGTCAATGTTCTTCTTAAATTCTGTCAAGGTATCGATATATTCCCCAAGTAATTCGGAAATGTTCTCACCGTTGGCAAGGCAGATCTGCTGCCACATGACGGGAGAGGAGGAGGCGATTCGGGTGATGTCCTTAAAACCGCCTGCCGCCACCATGCGCATGGTGCCCTCCGCGGAGTCGCTGTCCCGCACAAGATTGACCAAGGAGGCGGCTACAACGTGGGGCAGATGACTGATCGCCGCGGTGATGTAGTCATGCCGGCGATAGTCCAGAACCAGCGGGATAGCTCCCATATCCGCCACCAACTGTCTGAAATTTTCCACTTTTTCCGCGGGGACGTCCGTGGTGGGCGTCAGGATATAGTAGGCGTTCTCCAGAAGGGAAGCCTTGGAATTCGCATATCCCACACGTTCGCTGCCGGCCATGGGATGACCGCCCACAAAACGGTCCAACAGCCCATAACGCGCAATGGCTTCGTGGATCGTCGTCTTTACGCTTCCCACGTCGGTCAGGAGACAGTCTTTGGACAGTACCCTTTTTACCGCTTCCAGGTTGCCGTCATTGCCCTGTACCGGAGCGCAGAGGAACAGATAGCCGCAGCGGCTGAAATTTTCGTCAATGCACTCTGCCGCCAGATCCACGATTCCTTCTTTCGACGCCTGTTTCAGGGCATTTTTGTTGATGTCATACGCGATGATCTCTATGTCGGGGTCATATTTTTTAAGGGCTCTTGCGATGGAACCGCCGATCAGTCCGAGCCCCACAAATCCGCAGGTCATATGTGACATATCGGTATACCTCTTGTCTTAAAAGTTTTTCACACACACTATAACACTTTAAAGCGCGAAAATCAAGGCGCAAGTTTGAAAATAAACTTTCATCTTGTAAAAACATTCGTTGTTTAGTAAAATGTTCTTATGGGAGTTGAAAAATCCAATCGCGGATATGGCAATATACCCAAAAAATCATTAATCGGAGGAAGCTCACATGAAAGTTTACACAACTGACAAGATTCGCAATGTAGTACTTCTCGGACACGGCGGCAGCGGCAAGACCAGTCTGGCGGAAGCTATGGCTTACCTGTCCGGCATTACCTCCAGAATGGGCAAGGTGACTGACGGCAATACGCTGAGCGATTACAGCAAGGAGGAGCAGAAGCGTAAGTTTTCCATCAGTACCTCCGTTATCCCTGTCGAGTGGGACGGGTATAAGATAAATATCATAGATACTCCCGGTTATTTTGACTTTGTGGGCGAGGTCGAGGAAGCGGTCAGCGCGGCCGGCGCGGCTATTATCGTTGTGAACGGCAAGTCCGGTATAGAGGTGGGAACGCAAAAGGCATGGGAGCTGTGCGAAAAGTATAAGCTGCCCCGCTTTGTGTATGTTTCCAATATGGACGTCGACAATGCCTCCTTCCGTCAGGTGGTGGAGGACATGACGGAGAGCTACGGGAAGAAGATGGCTCCGTTTAATCTGCCGATCCGTGAGAGCGAGAAATTCGTCGGCTATGTAAATGTCATTACGGAGACGGGTAATCGCTGGCAGGGAAAGGACGTGGTTCCCTGCGAGGTTCCGGAATACAATAAGGCCAACCTGCAGATCTGTCGGGATACGCTGATGGAAGCCGTTGCGGAGACCAGCGAGGATCTGATGGAGAGATATTTCAACGGGGAGACCTTCTCCGAGGCCGAGATCAGGGCCGCTCTGCGCACCAATGTGTGCGACTGCAGCATCGTTCCTATGACGATGGGCTCCAACACCCTCTGTCAGGGCGTCTATACTCTGCTTGACGATATCGTGAAATATATGCCAAGCCCCGAGAACCGTCAGGTGGCGGGCATCAATATGAAGACCAATGAGATCTACCATGCCGACTATGATTTCTCCAAGGCAAAATCCGCCTACATATGGAAGACCATCGTGGATCCCTTTATCGGCAAGTACTCTCTGATCAAGGTGAATTCCGGCGTACTGAAGACAGACGATGTCATCTACAATGTGGATAAGGATATCGAAGAAAAGATCGGCAAGCTGTATGTGCTTCAGGGCAATAAGCCCATAGAAGTGCCGGAGCTCCATGCGGGAGACATCGGCGCACTGGCAAAGCTGACCGGCGCCCGCACGGGGAACAGTCTTTCCACGAAGACGACCACTATCAAGTTCGGTCAGTTCGAGATATCCACGCCGTATACCTACATGCGCTACAAGCCGAAGAACAAGGGAGATGTGGATAAGATATCCCAGGCGCTGCAGAAGATCACCCACGAGGATCAGACCATCAAGGTCGTCAATGATTCCGACAACCGCCAGATGCTGCTCTACGGCATGGGCGATCAGCATCTTGAGATCGTTGTCAGCAGGCTCCTGAACGAGTATAAGGTAGAGGTTGAGCTGGATCGGCCCAAGATCGCTTACAGGGAGACGATTAAAAAGCAGTCCGACGTGGAATACAAGTATAAGAAACAGTCCGGCGGTCACGGTCAGTACGGTCACGTAAAGATGCGCTTCAGCCCGTCCGGAGATTTGAGCCAGCCCTATATATTCGAGCAGGAGGTCGTCGGCGGAGCGGTGCCGAAGAACTACTTTCCCGCAGTGGAAAAGGGCTTGCAGGAATCCGTTTTGAGAGGGCCTATGGCGGCTTATCCGGTAGTGGGCGTGAAGGCCGTTCTTTATGACGGTTCTTACCACCCTGTAGACTCCTCGGAGCAGGCGTTCAAGATGGCTACCATTCAGGCGTTCAAGAAGGGCTTCATGGAGGCGCAGCCCGTTCTCTTAGAGCCTATTGCGTCTCTGAAGGTGACGGTTCCCGATGCTTATACCGGCGACGTCATGGGCGATTTGAATAAGCGCAGGGGCCGTGTCCTTGGCATGAATCCCATTCCCGGCGGCAAGCAGATCGTGGAAGCCGATATTCCCATGAGCAGCCTGTTCGGTTACTGCACGGATCTGCGTTCCATGACCGGCGGCAGAGGGGAGTATTCTTACGAGTTCGCGCGCTATGAGCAGGCGCCTTCCGATGTACAGGAGAAAGAGGTCGCCGAGAGAGCTGCAAAGGTTGCGGAGAACAACGGTGAGGAATAAGCCGGCATAAAAAGAAAAGACAAGGGACTGCGGCAAAGGTGCTCTGCCGGTGCACAGATTTTTTGAGCAAAGCGGGAGGACGCGCATGGGAGAGGAGAAAAAACAGGAGAGAAAATACGAGCTGGATCTGCTGCGGATTCTGGCGGCATTCAGCGTGGTGATGCTCCATGCGTCGGCACAGTGCTGGTATCTTCTGGATGTAAACGGGAGAGAGTGGAAGATCGCCAACGGGTACGATGCGGTCTTTCGCTTCGGGGTTCCGATCTTTGTGATGCTGAGCGGGGCATTGTGGCTGGATGAGGACAAAAGTCTGGAGGTCAAGAGGCTCTATACCCGCAACATCTTCCGATTGGCTGTGGTATATTTGGTCTGGTCCTTTGTATATGCTGTTTGGGATTGGCGAACGACCGAATTTGCGGGCGGCGTAAAGGCACTGCTCAAGGGAGTCATTTATAGCTATTACCATCTGTGGTATCTGCCTTTTATTATCTGCGTGTATGTGCTGCTGCCCATCTTAAAGAGCTGGGTACAGAGCGCTTCCAAGGAGAATCTACAGTATTTTCTGGTCTTGTTTTTTGTATTGCAGATTCTGCGGACGACGGTGCAGTGCCTGTACCCGCAGACAGAACTGCTCCATCTCTTGTCTCTGCTCAAGACGGATATGGTATGCGGCTATCTTGGCTATTTTGTTCTGGGGCATTACTTGACTGTGGAACAGATTCCAGGCAGACTAAGAAAGATGCTCTATGCGGCAGCGCTGCCTGCCGCGGTGTTGAACATTGTTATCAGCACCGGACAGTCTGTAAAAGCAGGGGCGGCCACAGGGGCAATCTATGACAGCTACGGCCTATTCACCTTTGTCATTGTGGCGGCACTCTTTGTCTTTTTCAGCAAAAAGGCAGGAAAGAGGACATATGGCGCGAAGGCGAAGCGGCTGATAAAAGAGTTGTCCGCCGATACTTTGGGAATCTATGTGATGCACATTGGTGTGATGGAGTGGTTGGATTGCCACGGTTTCTATAGTATGACATTTCCCATCTGGATCGGCATACCGATTCTTGCAGTGGTGTGCTTCCTGATATGTACCCTGATTGCGGCGCTTCTGCGGCGGCTGCCGTTTGTGGGGCGGTATCTGTGCTGAGGGAGGACAGATTTCCATTTGACAGCAGGACATAGAACGGATACAATAATCTTTGTGCCGACGGAGACGGCGCAGAAGAGAGGAAATTGACATGGCAGTACCTTACAATCACCATGAGGTAGAACAGAAATGGCAGACGATCTGGGACGAGGAGAAGGCATTCAAGACCTCCGATGACTATTCCAAGCCGAAATATTATGCGCTTGTGGAGTTCCCTTACCCTTCCGGTCAGGGGCTTCACGTCGGTCACCCGAGACCCTATACCGCGCTGGATATCGTGGCGCGAAAGAGGAGAATGCAGGGATATAACGTGCTGTATCCCATGGGCTGGGACGCATTCGGTCTTCCCACGGAGAACTACGCCATCAAGAACCATATTCACCCCCGAATCGTGACAAAGAATAATGTGGAACGCTTTAAGGGACAGCTTCATGCGCTGGGCTATTCCTTCGACTGGGACAGGGAAGTGAACACCACAGATCCGGAATACTATAAATGGACGCAGTGGATCTTTTTAAAGCTTTTCAAGGCAGGTCTTGCCTATAAGTCAGAAATGCCGATCAACTGGTGCACCTCCTGTAAAGTGGGCCTTGCCAACGAGGAGGTCGTAAACGGTGTGTGCGAGCGCTGCGGCTCAGAGGTGGTCCGCAAGGTCAAGAGCCAGTGGATGTTAAAGATTACCGAGTACGCGGACAAACTGATACAGGGATTGGATACCGTGGATTACATTGAGAGAGTCAAGGTATCACAGAAAAACTGGATCGGAAAGTCTCAGGGTGCGGAGGTGGATTTTGCGCTTACCGGCAAGGAGGAAAAGCTCACGGTCTACACCACCAGACCGGATACGCTGTTTGGAGCGACTTACATGGTGGTATCGCCGGAGCACCCTCTGATCGATAAATACAAGGACGAGATCCAAAATTATCCTGCACTGATGGAATACAGAGAGCAGGCTGCCAGAAAGTCCGATTTTGAGCGCACGGAGCTTGCCAAGGACAAGACGGGCGTGCAGATAGAGGGCCTTACCGCCACCAATCCCGTAAACGGCAAGGAGATTCCCATCTGGGTCTCCGACTATGTGCTCATGACATACGGCACGGGCGCCATCATGGCGGTTCCGGCCCACGACGAGAGAGACTGGGAGTTTGCCAAGAAATTCAATCTGCCAATCATTGAAGTGGTGGCGGGCAGCCCCGTCAGCGTACAGGAGCAGGTGTACACAGATGTGGCCACCGGAACGCTGGTGAATTCCGAATTCCTCAACGGTCTTTCCGTGGCAGATGCGAAGGCGCGCATCATTGAATTTCTGGAGGAAAAGGGCATCGGTCACAGCAAGACGAACTTTAAGCTCCGCGACTGGGTCTTCTCCAGACAGCGGTACTGGGGAGAACCGATTCCCATTGTGCAATGTGAAAAGTGCGGTTTTGTGCCCCTCGACGAGAGCGAGCTTCCCCTGATGCTGCCGGAGGTGGAAAGCTACGAGCCTACGGACAACGGAGAATCTCCTCTGGCGGCCATGGAGGAGTGGGTGAATACCACCTGTCCCTGCTGCGGCGGTCCCGCCAAGAGAGAGACGGACACGATGCCTCAGTGGGCCGGTTCGTCCTGGTATTTCCTGCGCTACACGGATCCTCACAACAGTGAGGCGCTGGCAAGCAAGGAGGCCCTGAATTACTGGATGCCCGTAGACTGGTACAACGGCGGAATGGAGCACACCACGCTGCATCTTTTGTATTCCAGATTCTGGCACAGATTTCTGTACGATCAGGGGTATGTGCCTTGTCCGGAGCCGTATCAGAAGCGTACCAGCCACGGTATGATCTTAGGCTCCAACGGGGAGAAGATGTCCAAGTCCAGAGGCAACGTGGTGAACCCTGACGATATCATGCGGGATTACGGTGCGGATACCCTGCGCACATATGAAATGTTCATCGGAGCTTTCGACCTGAGCGCCGCATGGAGCGAGGACGGCGTGAAGGGCTGCCGCAGATTCCTGGAGAGAGTGTGGAAGCTGCAGGATATTCTGACGGACGACGAGGGATACAGCGCCGATCTGGAGACCAAGATGCACCAGACCATCAAAAAGGTGTCCTCCGATTTTGAGAGCTTAAAATATAATACGGCCATTGCGGCAATGATGTCGCTGCTCAACGAGTTCAACAGGAAGAACGCCGTGACCAGAGGAGAATACAGGACGCTGCTCACACTCTTAAATCCTGTGGCGCCTCACATTACGGAGGAGCTGTGGCAGAGCGCCGGCTTTGAGGGCAGACTGTATCAGGCGGTATGGCCCGAGTACGACGAGGCAAAGACCGTGGAGAGCACGGTGGAGATCGGCGTGCAGGTGAACGGCAAGATGCGCGCTACGATTACAGTTCCCAAGGACGAAGAGAAGGACAAAGTGATCGCTGCGGCAAAGGAAGCGCTGGGAGATAAATTGACGGGAACTATCGTCAAAGAGATCTATGTGCCCGGAAGACTGGTGAATATTGTGGCCAAGTAGGACACATGACGGATAAAAACGGATAAAGAAGGATAAAGACGGATAAGAAGAATTAAGAAGGATACGAAGGATAAGAAGAATTAAGAAAAACAAAGGAAGATATAGAAAGATAAAGAAAAAGAGAGTCCCGCAGATACAGGCAGGACTCTTTTTTATGTCCGATTTTAGGGAGTGTAAAATAAAGTGTGTAAGTTACCGGTAACAAAAACTTACGCACTTTATTTTTATTTTAAAGTGCGATACACTAAAAGAAAGGAATGGAAAGGATTATGAGTAACGCACTTATGGCATCAAGAAAAAATAAAAGAAGCGAGGCTAGCAGAGCAATCGCACAGGCGATTATTGACCAGTACCAACCCACTAATGCGGAAGAAATGCAGGATGCTCTCAAGGATATCTTCGGCCCTATGTTTGAAGCAATGTTGCAGGGGGAGATGGATGCCCATCTGGGTTATGCTCCAAACGATCACGGCAGCAAAGGTACAGACAACCGTCGTAACGGCTATGGGCAAAAGAGCATCAAAACAACCTATGGCGATGTTGAGATCGCCGTCCCCAGAGACCGTGATGCCACCTTCGATCCGCAGGCAGTTCCCAAGAGGACAAAAGATGTCAGCGGGATCGAGGGGAAAGTCCTGTCCATGTATGCACGTGGGATGAGCGAGAGGGACATTGCTGATACCATAGAAGATATCTATGGTTTTGACATTTCCCATGAGACCATATCCAATATCACGGACAGGGTGATCGAGACCGCGGAGGAATGGCAGAGCCGTCCCCTCAAAAAGTTCTATACCTTCCTCTTTGTTGACTGCCTGTATGTCAGCATACGCAAGGAAAACGAGACAAAGAGCTGTGCGGTCTATGTCATACTCGGATATGATGTGAACGGAGTGAAGGACATCCTTGGGCTGTGGATCGGGGAGGCCGAGGGAAAGCATTACTGGATGCAGATATTTGATGAGATCAAGGCACGTGGCGTTGAGGATGTGCTGTTCATCAGCATGGATGGCGTGAGCGGTCTGGAGGAAGGAGCCCGCTCCATCTTTAAGGATGCCGTTGTGCAGAGATGCATCGTACATATGATCCGTAATTCTGTAAAATATGTACCGTCAAAGGATTATAAACGCTTTACGGCCCAGTTAAAGAAAATATATGGGGCATCCAGTCTGAAGGCGTCCGAGGCTGAGTTTGAGCGTTTCAAACAGGCCTGGGGCCAGTACCCTGGAGCCGTTGATGTCTGGGTGAGGAACTGGCAGCACGTGGAACAACTGTTTAATTACGGCAGCGCCGTACGCAAAGTCATGTATACCACAAATGCGATTGAGGCTGTGAATTCCAGCTTCCGAAAAGTCACGAAGAAAGGCTCATTCCCGGGCGAGGAAGCCGTCCGCAAGGCTTTATACCTGCGTGTCACAGAATTATACAAAAAGTGGAACGGGCGCCCCGTGTCCAACTGGGCAATGGTCCGCAACCAGCTATCCATGGATGAAAAGATCCAGACACGCATCATGAAGTACGAAAATTTATAAAACATGAGGCATATCGTAATTGTGAGGAACAGCCATTTGATAGGATTTCAATGATTTTGCGCAAGAATCTTATCTGATCAACAGATGCTTATCAAGGCGGCTAACGCCCCGCTGATGCGGCTACGGCCTTGACAAGCATCCGCCGATCAGATAAAGGGTAATCAAGCAAAATCAATAGACAAATATCGGCGGCCATGATAGCCGCCGAAAAAAATCAAAAAAATTTACACACTTTACTTGACAAAACCCGATTTTATGTCCGGTCGCTGTTGTATGTGCCCGTTTTTTTGGCCTTTTCCAGAATACTGTCGATCTGCTGCAGCTCCTTCTGACTGCTGTGCTTCTTGATGGCCGCAATGGCGGCGGTCATTTCCTGCGGCGTAAAGTTGAGATTTTCCTGCTTTGCCCTGTTCATCATCGGGAGCAGGGCAAGCATCAGGTCTTTCTGGCTTTTTCCGCGGCTCTCCTCGAACATTCGGCTCAGGAAATCCAGCTTTTTCTCGGGAATATCCTTTACCAGAGGATCCGACATCCAGGTAGGCATTTTCGTCTTGTCCATAACAACCTCCATTTCCTTCCACTGCTTATGTATTGTCCGTCTGCGGGCCGTCGTCTTTGCCGCAGGATTGGAACGACTGCATGAGCTGGGCGAGCATCTGTGGATCCATGCCGCTCATGCCGGAGAACAGATTTCCCATACCGCTGCCGTCGTCTGTGCTGTCAGATCCCTCCGGAAACAGTTCTTTCATCATCTCCATCATATCCATCATTTCCCGAAGCTGTCCCAAGCTGTTGAGCAGATTCTTCAACTCCCTGATACGCGCCTGTTCTTCGCAGGTGCCGTAGGGCAGGAGCTCGTCTAACAATTCTATCATTCCGTCCCGATCCCTGAACAGAAGGCTGCCGTCCATCAGGGAGGAGAGGGAGAGTACCGTGCGATGGCCGCCGTATATGGGACAGGCGGGCCGCTGCCGCATCAGCTGCAGGGCATATTGGAGCTCGGAAAATTTTATGTAGACCGCAAGGCCGTTCTGCTGTCTGGGCGGAAGATAAGGGAGAAATACTTTCAGCATTCGGATATGATCGGTAGTCAGCGCTGTGTCAAATGCTGTGATTGTTTCCTTTCCTCTTTCCTCCATGGTGCAACCAACCTTTCCCGTGGTGTATTGCCGACTCACTACTCTATCGTATGATTTTTGCCGGACACTTATGTATGCCCGCGCATGATACGGCCCGGACCCCGAAAGAGGCCCGGGCCGCACGGACAGACGCGCCGCCTGCAGCGCGCTTGCTATGCGCAGCTTTCAGACTTAGTTGTTTCCGCCGCAGAAAGTAGAGAGCAGAAGGATCCAGATCAGCCATTCACAGCAGCTGCCGTTGTTGTTCAGCAGATTGAATCCGCCGCCGTTGTTGCAGCCGCAGCCATTGCCGCTGCGTCCGAATCCGTTGCCGCCGAAAGCGAACAGAAGGATAAGGATCCAGATCCAGCTGCAGCCGCAGCCCCCGTTGTTGTAGTTCGCTGTGCTCACGCCGTTGCAGGAATCGTTGCAGCCGCAGTTAGTAGCAGTCAAATCGCTCATTTTATCAGCCTCCATAGATTATTTATGGTTTATTGTATGCGCACCTGCCTGTCAATGTTTCTTGTGCATATTCGGAAATTGAGAGTTTTAGGAATCCCTTGAAGCAATCCGCAAATTGTGATAGTATGATTATGAGAAAGTGGAAGCAAAATTGTCTTCGGGGAAAGGTAACGAAGGACAAATTATGACACAGACAGGCTATACCGTGGAGGGACGGCAGTTTCGGACAAAGAGCGATTATGCGCGGGCGCTCCACGATAAAAAGATAATGGACCGGCTCCGGCAGGAGACGGATCTGGAAGATGCGGCACAGCTGAAACGGCTGAAGGAAGATGTCCTGAACGGGAAACATAATTTTTTTACACTTCTGCAGCAGGATTTTATCGAGGAGATAGACGGATACCTGCAGAAGGTTTCCGGAGAACGCAAGCAGAAGCTGGACGGCTATGTGCAGCAGGAATTAAAGCGCAGAGAGCGGCGCAGAAAGCTCATGATCGTCGTCTGCAGCTTGGTGGCGGCGGGCTGTCTGGTGTATTTGGGAGTATATTCCTATTTCAATCAGCGCACGGAGAACGAATATCAGGCGCTCAGCGACCTGAAAGAGCGGCCGGTCATGGAGAATGAGGCGGCGGCTTCCACCGTCCAATATACGCTGGAGGAGGAAAAAGCGGCTCCGGAAGTGCTGGACGAGTTTAAAAATTTGTTAAATGTCAACAAAAAACTAATCGGATGGGTAAAAATTGACGATACAAATATAGATTACCCCGTAATGCAAACAACGGACAATGATTACTACCTTGAACATAACCTAAATCAGGAGTACGATAAGAACGGCTCGATCTTTCTGGACAAAGACTGCGATATCGTGGAGCCCAGCACGAATCTGATCCTCTACGGGCACCACATGCGCAGCGGCAAGATGTTCGGCGAACTGGATAAATATGAGAGCCAGACCTATTGTGAGGAGCACCCGTACATTCAGTTCGATACGCTGTATGAGAAGGGCACATGGCAGGTCATGTATGTGTTCCGCTCCAAGGTGTACAGTCAGGAAGAAATCGTCTTTAAATATTATCAGTTCATCGACGTGAACAGCGAGCAGGAGTTCGACTCCAATATGCAGGAGATGGCGGCGTTGTCTTTGTACGACACGGGCGTGACGGCGGAGTACGGCGACAGGCTTCTTACGCTGTCCACCTGTGATTATGAGGAAACCAACGGGCGTTTTGTGATAGTGGCGAAAAAAGTCGCGACAAAGGAGTAGTGGGAAATGGCAAACAGTAAAGTTACGAAGGAAACTCAGAACGAAGCTCCCAAGAAAGGGGGCAGGAGGTTAAAGCGGTCCGTGCGCAAAACATTCGGCGCGCTGTTTCTCGCGTCTGCTATCGCGGTGGCGGCTATTCCGACGGAGGGACTGCAGGCAGCGGAGGCGAAGAAAAAACTTACATGGGAAGAGCAAATCGGCTCCAAACCTGGGACGTCCGTCATTCCTCTGGCTACCAAAGACGATCCTATTTACACTACTGAGGACGGCACATTCCAGTTCGCTTGGCATCAGGTTGGAGTGGACTGGATCGCTATTATCCTCGGATATACGAGCGGAACGCTGGACAATAACGAGCTTGTCATTCCCGATACGGTAGACGCTTATACCAGATACAACCCCAACGACGGTTCTGCGGACCGTTATGTGGCAGTGAGCCGCAGCAAGGAGCCGCTGTATTACAGAGTGCTGGTAAGTGAGGCTGTGGTATCCGGCGGGGATACCGTTAAGGAGGCAGAGTATAATTATATTCCTTGCTACAACAGTACCCGAAGCGAGTGGGGCTATACAGATGAAGATAAGACCGTGGAGCGATCTATGGAAGATTTCTGGTACAAAGACGGAGAAGAATATAAGCCGACTACGGAGCTGGATCACCAGTGGATTCGGAATATCACCGTGAAATATATCGGAAATCAGTATCTGGCGCCGGACTCTGCTCAGAACGGTGCCTGGGAACTGGCAAAGGAAGTAGAAAGTACCTATAACACGGATCCGTCCAAGGGAATTTTTTCCGGCAATACCAATATACGGACGCTGACGGTGGGAGAGAACCTTGAAGGCATCGGAAACTATGCCTTTTACAACTGTGCAAGTCTTTCCACCATCAAACTCGGCAACGGCATTAAAGAAATCGGTCACAGCGCTTTTCAGAACTGTATTCAGATGACGTCGATCAGTATTCCTTTTGCCAGCAATCTGCAATATATATCGGATTACACGTTTGCAGGCTGCAGGGATCTTCAGTCCTTTACGCTGCCTACCGGCGTGACCAAGATCTACGATCATGCCTTTGACGGCTGTTCTTCTCTGCGGGGTCTGAATCTGAGCGGAATCATGGAGGAGAACGTTTTGAAAGGGACTCTGCTGGAAGAGATTGGCTACTATGCATTTGCAAACTGTACTTCTCTGGAGAATCTGACCCTGCCTTCAAATTTCTCCAACGCGGCTCAGGAGAATACGCTGCATCTGAACAATTTCGCGGGCTGTACCGGCTTGAAGCACATTGAGGTGCTGAATCCGAATCTGAAGCTGACGGCAGATGAAGCGGAAGAGGAAAATAATTATACGGTAGCCCAATTCAAGTCTCAGGTGGATCCTACATTCTACTTTGAGGCAGACGATATTTCGGGTACGCATAATTACACGAAAGAAAATATGATTGCATTTAAGTATTCCGGACAGGACCTGTATGAACTGATCGTTCTGGAACCGGTGAAGGCAGCCTCGCCCGAAGGGGATAAGGCAAAGCTTACTTATCAGGTAAACTCTTCCAATGAGCTGGTGTATTTTGAAATAGAAAAGGGTAAGACTGTGGAGGAGGTAACGATTCCTGCCACAATCGGACCTTACGGTATCGCGACATTGGGGTCTGATTCGTTCAGCAAAAAAGGGGAGAGCAGCTGTGCCCTCAAGAGAATCATTATTCCGTCCACGGTGAAAAAGATCGAGACAGGAGCGTTCGAGGGCTGTCATGATCTTGCATGGGTCATTTTCAACGATCCCGATCCGGCGCTCACCATTGAACACAATGCATTTCAGACACAGGTGGTGGAGCCTGTTCTGTGTACGCACAGTGCAGACTTGAATGATAAGACGCCTGAACTTCATTTTGTGGGTCCTATTTCCGGAGAGGCAGGGCTGTCGGCGCCGTTTGCCTACGCGATGACCAGAGACGAGACCATCGACAACGATAATCAGCCCACCACTTATATTACCTACCACAGCGGCTGGCCGTCTAATCTGGAAGTGCAGTACAATCCTGCCACGCAGAGGAACGAGTTGATTGATTATCCTACCCTGACAACTATGGCGGAGGGAAAATATAAGACGGAGGATTATCCCTATCTTACTCAGAGTCAGGCGACCAATATACAGAAATCCGTGGAAAGCTATCAGACCTCCGTGAGCAACGGGGACAGGGATCCGCTTTTGACGATGAACACCGATGAGGCGGCTGCAATCAAAGCGGCAAAGGATCTGTATTTGCCGGAGGGAATTACCGGAATCAAAGAGAATCTCTTTGTGGAGAAAGAAGATGTAACTGAAAATCTGAAAAATGTGGAGAAGACCATCACCGCAGACGGTCTGATTGATATTGCCCCGGGCACCTTTAAAGGACATGAGAATCTGGTGGGAGTCTTCCTGAATGATGCAACGGAATCTATTGGGGAGTATGCCTTCGAGGACTGCAAGAACCTTACCACGGTGAGCCTTCCCGGGACGGTAAATAAACTGGGAACACGTCCCTTCAAAGGCTGTGAGAAACTGAGCAGCGTGGACTTTAACGGCGGACCGTATTTCACCTGCGACAGGGGAATTATTTACGAGCTCTCGGACGCAGGCACCAAAGAGAAGCTGGTGGAATTTCTGGAGGGCAGGACCAATCCCCTTGTGACGGCGGAGGAGACCGCCGGCGTGACGGCGCTCTATCCGGAAGCATTTGCGGATACCGGCGTGTCTACCGTGGATTTAAGCCAGACCTCCATTAACACAGTGCCGGAGGGGGCGTTCTATCATACTGAGGATCTGGTCAGCGTGATCCTGCCCCGACAGATGGACGGTGGAACCATCGCGGACGGCGCTTTTGCAGACAGCTCCGTCAGGGTACTTACCATTCCAGGTAAATATCTGAATATGACGGAGAAGGCTTTTACCGGCACGGAAAAATATGCGAACCAGGCGGATAATTATCCGGATCGTTTGATCTTTGTCTGTGAGCCGGACGGCATGGCAGACACGTTTGCCAAACAGCACGGTATCCAGTCGGAAGCAAAGGAGCCGGAGATCTACTATCAGGTCAGCTTCTGGTATTATGACGACGATAACGTGCCACGCCAGATAGGCGAAGCACAGGAGGTACAGCTCGGGCACAGCGCTCAGGCGCCTACGCCTCCTGCCAAGACGGGCTACACGTTCCTGGACTGGCAGCCCAATACCTGGCAGTCGGTGTCGGAGAATGAAAAATATTATGCCAACTATGTAAAGAACGATACCGTGATGTACAACGTGGTCTTCCAGGACTACAACGGCAAGGAGATCAGCAGACAGACGGTGGCTGCGGGCGGTTCTGCCATTATCCCTCAGAATCCTTACAGGGAGGGATACAAGTTTGACGGCTGGATGCTCTCCGGCGGCGACGGCGCCTATGTGACCAGCTTGTCGAACGTGCAGAGCGACATGACGCTGATCGCTCAGTATCATCAGCTCCAGGAGGGCGAGAATCCGGACGATACCCCGTTCCCCAGCGGCTCGGGAAGCCCTAGCCCGGGCGGCAATAGCGGCAGCCCGGCTCCGGGCGGCTCAAGCAGCCCTTCTCCCGGAGCGAACGGTCCCCTTTATACTCTGACCGTCCAGAACGGCAGCGGCTCCGGCAGCTATGCGGCGGGCGCCCAGCCCGTAATTATCGCCAATGATCCGGCGAGGGGCCAGGTCTTTGACTATTGGTCGGTAAGCCCTGAGGACGTAAAAATCGCAAGTACGGTCCTTTCCGCGTCAATCATTACCATGCCCGCAAAAGATGTGACCGTGACGGCTCATTACAAGGCGGGTTCGGCCAACAGCAGCTCCGGCGGAGGCGGAACCGGCAGCGGCAACAATGCGGTGAGACCGAACAGAAATGTGTCCGAGCTGTCCAACGGCACCACCGTTGTCATCGATAAGAACGGCCTGTCCAATACGGGCGTGGTCTCCGCTACGGTGCACGGCTCCTCCGACAATTTCACGATCAAGATATCGGAGAGTGATGCGGCGACGGCAGCGGCGCTGAGAGCGTTGATGGCGGAATACGGCAGTCTGGACAATATCAAGTATTTCCCCATGGACATCTCGCTGTACGATTCCACGGGAACCACAAAGATCACGGACACGACGGGTCTGACTGTGGATATTACACTGCCAATTCCGGATTCGCTGATCACCTACGCCGGCAATAACCGTGTGGCCAGTGTAGCCAATGACAGACTGGAGCGGTTAGGCGCGAGATTTACCACCATTCAGGGCGTGTCCTGTGTCACCTTTACGGCGGAGCATTTCTCGCCTTACATGATCTATGTGGATACGGGCGATCTGTCGGCCG
Source organism: uncultured Acetatifactor sp. (assembly GCA_947624245.1). Taxonomy (GTDB): domain Bacteria; phylum Bacillota; class Clostridia; order Lachnospirales; family Lachnospiraceae; genus Acetatifactor. The sequence goes on from CANQJL010000019.1 coordinate 30,072, forward strand.
GAAACGTGTCTGACAGCACGCCGAAGACGGGAGATTTTATTCATCCCAAGTGGTTCTTATCCATCGGATTGGCATGTCTGTCCTTTGTCTTGTTTGTACAGAAGGACGGCATTCGGAAACCGAAGAAGGTCAAAGTGAAGGCCGGATAAAGGAAAGCTTGGATCAGAAAAGACCGGATAAGTGAAGACCGGATAAAGGAAAAAATATGAAGAGAAGGAAACGGCCGATCGGTGTCCTGCTGATTATAGCGGCGCTTATCATCATGCAGCTTCCTGTATCGGAGGCAGAGGCGGCGACGTCATCTGCTTCCGATTTTAGAATTGAGGGAAGCACATTAGTAAAGTATCGAGGCACGGAAAAATCCGTGTCTGTTCCCGATACCGTCCAAACGATCGGAAAGGGAGCCTTCGAGGACAATACGAATGTGGAGCTTGTGGTGCTTCCGAATTCCGTAAAGGAGATCGAAGCCTATGCGTTCTGGGGCTGCGACCGGCTTGATACCGTTGTGCTGGGCAGGGGCTTAAAGGCCGTGGGAGACTATGCTTTTGCGGGCTGTAAGGGGCTTGTCCAGATGACGCTGCCCGCCAATGTGACCTCCGTCGGCGTGCAGTCCTTTGCCGATTGTGTGAATTTAAAGGATATTACCATTCCGCCGGAGACCGTTTTCATTCATGATACGGCCTTTGACGGGTGTTGGCAGCTGACGATCCACTGTCAGACGGGCAGTATTGCGGATCGTTACGCACAGGATTTTTATGAAAGACAGAAAGAAATGCCGGAGTACGAAGATGTCCCCGGATATAGTTCCGTCTCGGACAATGACGAACAGGAGCCGCAGCCCACGCAGACTCCGGAGCCTGTGCCCGCTCCGGAAACGGAGCCGGTTCCCGGGTATTCCGGCGAGGAGAATAATACGGAGGGAGATCCGCTGGGAAATACGAAGGTGGTAGGCAACAGAGCCGTGATATTCCTCAATCCGGAAGCGCTCAATGTATATGGCGCAGAGTCCGGTGCCGCTTCGGAAGTCCCTGTATCCGATGCGCCCACGCCGGTAATGGAATTTTCCGAAGGCAGGCAGGAGGGCGGGCTTCCCAAATATGCTGTCGTTGACGGCCGTGTGGTGGCCGATCAGGCATATTATAGGAGCTTAGAGCTGAGCGATGTGTCGTTGCCGGAGAGCATTCGGGAGATCGGACAGTTTGCCTATGCCAGAAGCTCCCTGAAGGAGATACGGATTCCTCAGGGTGTGGAGAATATCTGTTACGGCGCATTTTATCACTGCGACGATCTGCAGACGGTGTCCCTGCCGGATACGGTGCGAAACGTGGAGCCTAAGGCCTTTCGGAATACGGCGTGGGTAGAGCGGTTCTTAAGCGGCGACAGCGCCGACGGAGGCGATTATCTGGTGAGCGGCGGCGTGCTCGCGGCGTACCGCGGCAATGGGGCGAATGTGTCCGTGCCGGAGGGCGTGCGGGTGATTGCTGCGGAGGTCTTTCAGGGCCATGAGGAGATACAGTCGGTGACCTTTCCGGAGAGTCTTCGCGTGATCGGAGAGGGCGCCTTTGAGGACTGCACGGAATTGAAGGAGATTGCGCTGAATCAGGGACTGGAACAGATAAAGGACAGAGCGTTCCTAAACTGTGCAGCGGAAAAGATATCCGTGCCGGCCTCGGTGCAGACGATAGGACTGCGGGCCATAGAAGGTATACAGGCCGAATATGCGGGAGAGGAGCCGGAGCGCACTTACGAGATATCCGCAACCAGACTTTCCAACGAGTCGTTTCGGGCGCCGGAGCCTGATGCGGAAGCGGTGGCCGACGGCGTGGTAGTGGAGTCGCCGGACGGCGCGTCGGCCGTTTTGGAGGGCGCGGGGCGCAGTTACGTCCTGCAGATTACCGAGAGCGGCGATACGGCTTCGATGAATACTGCATTCCGGCGCATTTTCGGGACGCAGATGCCGGAGGGTACGTATGTATATGATATGAAACTTACGGACAACAGCGGAATTCCTCTGACGAAGCTTGGCAGGCAGATGCTGACGGTCGTTCTGCCGCTGCCCGAGGCTTTGGCGGGACAGGAGATCAGACTTTTCCGCACGGACAGGAACGGCCAGCTGGAAGAAATTTCCGCCGAGCCTGTCACCGTGGAGGGGAGGAACAGTCTTCGCTTTGCCACGAATACCGTATCACAGATTGCTCTTTGCCCTGCGGGAGCCTCGCAGGCACAGCCTGTGGAGATCGGCGAAGAAATCGTAAGCATGGGAGCGCCTCCGGAAGCGGCGCGGAAGACGGCGCTGCCCTGGAAATATCCTGTGGGCTGCGGCGTTCTGCTCACGGGAGCGGTCCTGGTGTTCGCCGGAGGGCGCAGGCGCAGCCGATAGAACCGAAGCAAAGATCAAACGGCACTTATTTCATGTCCCGGCATACTATAGAAAAGGAATATAGTATATGCCGGGGCTTTTTCTATTATGCAGAGGGTGCGGGAACAAATACAGGATATTTACGGGGAACGAACTGACGGAGGCAGCGGAGTCACGGTCGCAATGCTGGACACGGGCGTGTCGTTCCACCCCGACCTTGCAGGGAAAATTTTATGCTTTCGGGATTTTGTGGGCCCGGGATATTCGGCGTGGGTGGGCGGCACAGACCCATATGACGATAACGGGCACGGCACCCATGTGGCGGGAATCCTCTGTGGGACCGGTCTGCTGTCCGCCGGCAGATATCGCGGAGTGGCGCCGGGCGCCGGGCTTGTGGTGGGAAAGGTCTTGGACGAGAGAGGCGACGGTGACACGGAGGCCATGATAAGAGGTCTCGACTGGGTCCTTGCGCTGCGGGAGAGATACCGCATACGGATTCTGAATATTTCGGTGGGAATCGGCGATCTGGACGATAAGAAAAAGTCACATGCCCTGCAGGATAAGCTGCAGCAGCTGTGGGACCGAGGAATACTGGTGGTGTGTGCGGCCGGCAACAAAGGGCCGGGAGAGGGGACGGTCTCCTCGGTGGGCGGCGGCTCCAACGTGGTGACGGTGGGTTGTCATGACGGAGGCCTTAAGACAGGCGCAGCCTGGCTCTGCGAAAATTATTCCGGCAGAGGCGTATCGGGGGAAAGGCCGAGGAAACCGGATCTTGTGGCGCCGGGCACGGAAATCGTTTCCTGCAATTTTTTGTGCCGCCGGTGGAAAGGGACCTTCATCAACGCCTACACCGCCAAGAGCGGAACCTCCATGGCAACGCCCATCGTATCGGGCGCCGCTGCCCTGGCGCTGCAGAAATATCCGGGCATGACGAATGAGGAGTGCCGCCAAAAGCTGCAGTACACGGCAACGGATCTGGGCTGCCCGTGGAATCAGCAGGGGTGGGGAATGGTGAACATCAGGCGGCTGCTGGAATGAACGGCGGAAATAGTGATCGGAACGGTATTTGGAGCAGTCGTCGAAAATAGTGATTGGAACGGTTATTCGGAATAACAGACGGAATAGTTTCCGCCGGGACTTGACATGGCTCGTGTAATTGTATACAATTATACGAGCCGAACAATTTAGGATAAAGGAGGCTGAGCCGTTATGAAAGAGAATGATACCTTTCAGAATCGTCCTGTCACAATGAATACCAAAAATAATCTGCTTCAGATCGAGGAGCATATGTATATATTGGACGACGTAGAAAAACCCAATGTATTCCGCAATATGTTTCCCTATTCCGAGATACCGAAGATACCCTTCAACGACAGGATCGTGCCGCACAATATGCCGAAGGAGATCTGGATCACTGACACCACGTTCCGCGACGGTCAGCAGTCGAGGGCGCCTTATACCACGGAGCAGATCGTGACAATCTACGATTATCTGCACAAGCTGGGCGGCCCCAACGGTATGATCCGCGCCAGCGAGTTCTTTCTGTACAGCAAAAAGGACAGAGATGCGGTCTATAAGTGCATGGAGAGAGGGTATCAGTTTCCGGAGGTCACGAGCTGGATTCGCGCCAGCAAGGAGGATTTTAAGCTGGTAAAAGAGATCGGCATGAAGGAGACGGGAATTCTCGTAAGCTGCTCGGATTATCATATTTTTCTGAAGCTGAAAATGACCAGACGTCAGGCCATGGATCACTATCTGAGCGTGATAAAGGATTGTCTGGAGGAGGGCATCAGCCCCAGATGTCATCTGGAGGACATTACAAGGGCGGATATCTACGGATATGTGGTGCCGTTCTGTCTGGAGCTGATGAAGCTGATGGACAAGTACAAGATACCGATCAAGGTGCGCGCCTGCGACACCATGGGCTACGGCGTGAATTATCCCGGCGCGGTCATACCCAGAAGCGTGCAGGGCATCATCTATGCGATCCACACCCACGCGGGAGTGCCCCACAGCCTGATCGAATGGCACGGACACAATGATTTTTATAAAGCGGTGAGCAACTCTACCACAGCATGGCTCTACGGCTGCTCCGGCGTCAACACATCGCTGTTCGGCATCGGAGAGCGGACGGGCAATACGCCCTTGGAGGCCATGGTGTTCGAGTACGCCCAGCTCAAAGGCGACCTGAACGGTATGGACACCACCGTGATCACGGAGCTGGCGGAGTACTATGAGAAGGAGATCGGTTATCAGATACCGCCCAGGACTCCCTTCGTGGGCAAGAACTTTAATGTGACGAGAGCGGGAATTCATGCGGACGGTCTGCTGAAAAATGAGGAGATCTACAATATTTTTGACACGGAAAAATTCCTGAGACGTCCGGTCCTCTGCGCCGTGTCCAACACCTCCGGCCTGGCCGGTATCGCCCATTGGATCAATACCTATTACAAGCTGAGCGCAGACAGGCAGGTGGATAAGAATTCCGATCTGGTGAGAGATATCAAGGAATGGGTGGATCAGGAGTATGAGGGAGGCCGTGTGACTGTCCTCACAGACGAGGAGATCGTTGCGTGCATAGACAGGCTGTGTCGGGAGAAGAATTATGAGCAGTTATAACGTGAAGCAGGAAGTCACCGACAAATATTCTCTGCGCGGCCGCGTGTTCAACCGGCTCAGAGAGGATATCCTGAGCGGAAAATATGAGGAGCACGAGGAACTGAAAGAGATGGCGATCGGTGAGGAGATGGGCGTCAGCCGCACTCCCGTGCGCGAAGCCTTTCGGCAGCTGGAGCTGGAGGGATTGATTCAGATCATTCCCAACAAGGGGGCTTATGTGACAGGCATCACGGAGAAGGACGTGCGCGACATCTATATGATCCGCTCCATGCTGGAAGGGCTGTGCGCCCGCTGGGCTACGGAGCACATCACCAAAGAACAGATGGACGAGATGGAGGAGAATGTATATCTGGCGGAATTCCATGCGAAAAAGGGACATTTGGAGCAGCTGGCCGAGCTGGACAACCGTTTTCACGATATTCTCTACGAGGCCTGCAGCAGCAAGATATTGGAGCATCAGTTAAAGGACTTTCATCAGTATGTGCTGCGCGTCCGGAGAAAGACGCTGGCCAACGCCAACAGAGGGCCTAAGTCCAATGAGGAGCACAGGCAGATCATGGAAGCGATACGGGACAGGAATGCGGATCTGGCGGAGCAGCTGGCCCATCAGCACATGATCAATGCCTATGAGAATATGGTGAAGAACGGTCTGCACGAGGCGTATGAGCGGGACGAGAGCCAAAGCAAAAAGTAGTGCAAAGACAGAATAAAATAAACAGCAGCGAAGGCGTGTCCCGCCGACAGGCTGCGGAAAAGAGGAGATATGGACAAGATCAAGATGACGACCCCGTTGGTGGAGATGGACGGAGATGAGATGACAAGGATTCTCTGGCAGATGATCAAGGAGGAGCTTCTGCTTCCGTACATAGACTTAAAGACAGAGTACTACGACTTAGGGCTTGAGAATCGAAACGCCACGGACGATCAGGTGACGGTGGATTCCGCGAACGCCACCCTGAAATACGGCGTTGCGGTAAAATGCGCCACCATCACGCCGAACGGCGCGAGAATGAAGGAGTATGATCTGAAGGAGATGTGGAAGAGCCCCAACGGAACCATTCGTGCCATTCTTGACGGAACCGTGTTCCGCGCTCCCATTTTGGTGAAGGGCATCGTTCCCTATGTAAAGAACTGGACCAAGCCGATCACCATCGCCCGTCACGCTTACGGCGACGTGTATAAGAACACGGAGATCAAGGTGCCCGGAGCCGGCAAGGCGGAGCTGGTGTTCACCGCCGAGGACGGCACCCAGGTGCGGGAGACGATCCATAATTTTGACGGTCCGGGAATCCTGCAGGGAATCCACAATACGGAAAAATCGATCTCCAGCTTTGCCCGGGCATGTTTTTCCTACGCGGTGGACACGAAGCAGGACCTGTGGTTCTCCACAAAGGATACCATCTCCAAAAAGTACGATCACACTTTTAAGGATATCTTTCAGGAAATCTATGACAATGAATACAAAGAGAAGTTTGAAAAGCTCGGCATCGAGTATTTCTACACGCTGATCGACGACGCGGTAGCCAGAGTGATCCGTTCCGAGGGCGGTTTTATCTGGGCCTGCAAGAACTACGACGGAGACGTGATGAGCGATATGGTGGCCACGGCATACGGCGATCTGTCCATGATGACCTCCGTGCTGGTATCGCCCAGCGGCGTCTATGAGTATGAGGCGGCGCACGGCACCGTGCAGCGCCATTATTATAAGCATCTGAAGGGGGAGGAGACCTCCACCAATTCCATCGCCACCATCTTTGCATGGACGGGAGCCCTGAAAAAGAGGGGAGAGCTGGACGGCAATGCAGAGCTGTCCGCCTTTGCCGAGAAGCTGGAGCGCGCCTGCATCAAGACGGTGGAGGACGGAAAGATGACAAAGAGCCTGTCGCTGATCTCCACCTGTGAGAATCCCGTGATCCTGAACAGCCTTGACTTCATCAAAGCGATTCGTGAGACATTGGATACCCTGCTGTAAGGGCAAAGCGTTCTCCCTTACGGCGACTGCGCCAGAATTTCCCATTCTTCGTACAGCGTCTCCAGCTGCTGTCCAAGCTGCGTCTGTTCCTTTGTCAGCTCCTGCAGGCGGGAGAGCTGTACGCCTATGGCGGGGTCGGACATTTCCTCGTCAATCTCCTTCAATCGGGCTTCCAGAGCCTCGATCTTTTTCTCGCACTTTTTCAGGTCGTTCTCTCTCTTGCGAATCCGCGCCTGTTCTTGCTTTTGCGCCTGCCAGTCCAGCTTGTTCTCAGATGCCCCTGGCAAAGCAGCGGAGGCGGCAGTTTGGGCGTCCTTTGCGCCCTCGGAAGAATCGGACCTTCCGGAGAGGGCGGCCATCTGCACATCGCGCTTTTCCAGATAGTAGTCGTAATTGCCGATATAATTTATCAGGCTGTGAGCAGTAAGGTCCAGAATGCGGTCTGCGGTCCGGTTGATAAAATAGCGGTCGTGGGAGACGTAGAGCACCGTGCCCTCATAGCTGTTCAGGGCGTCCTCCAGAATCTCCTTGGAGAGGATATCCAGATGGTTCGTAGGCTCGTCCAGGATCAGGAAGTTGGCGTTGCCAAGCATCAGCTTTGCCAGGGAGACCCTTCCCCGCTCTCCGCCGCTTAGGTCGCAGATGTGCTTGAACACGTCGTCGCCGGTAAAAAGGAAGGCGGCCAGAACATTTCTAATCTGCGTGCCCGTAAGGGTCGGGTAGTCGTCGGATATCTCGTCGAAAAGGGTCTTCTCGCCGTGCAGGACATGGTGCTCCTGATCGTAATATCCGATCTCCACGTTTGTCCCCAGACGGAACCGCCCCTGATCCGGCGGGAGCAGCCGGTTCAGTATCTTTAGGAGAGTGGTCTTGCCGGTTCCGTTGTCCCCGATGATTGCAGCGTGCTCTCCGCGCTTCAGCTCAAAGCTCACATTTTCAAAGAGCAGGTTCCCGTCAAAGGATTTTCCCAGATCTTCCACGGTCAGAACGTCGTTCCCGCTCTGTATTTTGGGTACGAGCTTCAGGCGCATGTCGGAGCGGACCTCGGACGGCTTCTCCAACACCTCGATCTTTTCCAGCATCTTCGCCCGGCTTTCCGCCCTCTTAACGGATTTCTCCCGATTAAAAGAGCGCAGCTTCTCAATGACTGCCTCCTGATGTTTGATCTCCCGCTGCTGATTCAGGTAGGCGTTCATTGCGGCGGCTCTGAGCTGTTCCTTTTGTACGGCATAGTCGGAATAGCTCCCTATAAAGGTGGCGGCGTTCGTCCGGTCGATCTCTATCACCTTTGTGGCAATGCGGTCCAGAAAATAGCGGTCGTGGGAGACGACAATAACGGCGCCCCTGTAATTCAGCAGATAAGTCTCCAGCCAGGCGATGGAATTCATGTCAAGGTGGTTGGTGGGCTCGTCTAAGATAATCAGGTCCGGCTTCTGCAGCAGGAGCTTTCCCAGAGCCACGCGGGTCTTTTGTCCGCCGGAGAGCGTGGAGATCGGTTTTTCAAAATCCGCCTCCTCGAAGCCCAGACCCTTCAGGACCCCCGTGATCTCGCTTTTATAGACATAACCGCCCCCCGTTTCAAAGGCGTGGGTCAGGTTGGTATACTGGTGCATGAGGTTATCCAGCGCGGCGCCGGATCTTGTCTGCATGTCCTGTTCGCATTCGCGGATACGCCGCTCCAGATCGATCAGATCCTGCTTGACGCAAAGCAGCTCGCCGTAGACGGTGTTCGCGCTGTCCACGGCGCCGTTCTGGGCCAGATATCCCACCGTCTTATCCTTTGCGAGAGTCACCGTGCCCTCGTCGGGCGCAAGCTCGCCTATGATCATGCGAAGCAGGGTGGTCTTTCCGGCGCCGTTGATCCCCACAAGGGCGGCCTTCTCGTTGTCCTCGATATGAAAACTTACATTTTGCAGTATGGTATGGTCGTTAAATGCCTTTGCCAGGTCGTGGCAGGAGAGTATCATGACGGTTGCCTTTCTTTTAGATAGATTCAAATAGATTCTATACAATTTTGTATCTGCGGGCAAGTAAATTTCCAAATTTCTTTTGCGGCGTGCGGTCATAAATTTCTTTTGCGGCGTGCCGGTCCTTCATTGACAGATTTTTAACATTTTGCTAAACTAAAGGAAAGATGATCGAACCAACAGGTCGGGAGGTAACGTCCTTGGAGGACAGAGAAATTTCACAGGCCGTCATCGGGCGGCTGCCCAGATATTTCCGGTATCTGGGGGAACTGAAGGATGAGGGCGTGGAGAGAGTATCGTCGCAGGATCTGAGCAGACTGATGAAGGTGACGGCTTCGCAGATACGGCAGGATTTCAATAACTTCGGCGGTTTCGGACAGCAGGGTTACGGTTACAATGTGGAATATCTGTACAATGAGATAGGAAAGATACTGGGAATCGACAGGCAGCATAATTTTATCATTATCGGCGCAGGCAACCTCGGGAGAGCCTTGGGAAATTATATGAACTTTGAGAGACGCGGATTTATCTTCTGCGGCATGTTCGACGTAGATCCGGAGCTGATCGGCAGAGACGTCAGGGGAGTCAGCGTGAGACCCATGGAGGAATTGGAAGGCTTTATTGAGGAAAATAATATAGATATCGCAGTGCTGACGATTCCGAAGGCAGGAGCGGTAAGCGTGGCGGAGCGGCTGGCGCGGACCCGAATCAAAGCCATATGGAATTTTGCTCACGTGGATCTGAACGTGCCTGACAGGATACAGGTGGAAAACGTTCATCTCTCGGACAGCCTGATGAAGCTGTCCTATAACATCAACCGTTGTGCGCAGGAGCAGGAACAGCCTTGACGGGAGGTGCCTTATGAAGCATAAATCGGGAAAGGTCAGACAGGAGGCGTTTCAGGCAGCGCTTCAGGGGAAGAAGCTTCCCATACTGACACTGGACAATAAGTGGTACAGGCTCTTGGACGAGGATACGAGAGCCTCGGTCAAGGGCATAGAGGAGCAGCTCAATTCCCTGTTAAAACGGCAGGGAAAGCTGAATACTGAGCTGGGCGAGATCAAGAAGCTGAAGAAGAAGCTCATGAGCGAGATCGTACCCATGGTGGACGAGGCGGAACAGACGGGCGACAAGGTCCTGGAAAAAAAGATCGACCAGAACAAACGATTGGTGGAGGAGTGCAACGAGCGAATGGACAGCTACAAGGACGAGCTGCTGGAGCTTCCCCGCCAGATCGACAGATTGAATTTTCAGCTGATGATGATTACCATGGATTGCTGCTATGATACCATGCATGACAATACGGAGGAGATCCTCGGGATAGAGGAATGGGTCAAGGAGATACGCATCGAGCTGAAAAAGCGCCTGATCAGAAAACAGGAGATGGAGCAGCGCAACCATGAGATCTATTCCTATATGCATGATGTCTTCGGCGCCGATGTGATAGATGTGTTCGATATGCAATACGATCCGCAGAAGAAGCATCCCGTGCTGCCGGGCCTGAGCAAACGAAAAAAGCCCGTCAGGATATCCGAAAAAGGTAGGGAAGACGCCGGGGAGACAGAGAAGAAAACAGGGGACTGACACAGCGGGCGCGCTGCGGGCAGTCCTTTTCCTGTAGAGGACACCGACGCTGCCGCCCCGCAGGGCGCGGCCGGAAAAGCGGCAGTGTCAGGTAAACTATGAAAAACTGAGCCGGAAAAGTTTAGGAGGAGAAGAAAATGAAATATCTGGTGACTGCGAAGGAGATGCGTCGCTATGATGCGAACGCCGCGGAGAAGATCGGCATACCGGCCGTGGTGCTGATGGAGCGGGCGGCGCTTGCCGCTTTGCAGAGCATACGTGAATACTGTCTGGACGAAAAAGAGGCGCCGCAGACGGCGCTGATCATGGCGGGGACGGGGAACAACGGCGCAGACGGTCTGGCACTGGCCAGACTGTTGTGCGAGGACGGCTTTGCGGTGGAACTGTGGACGGTGGGCGGACCGGAAAAGGCCTCTAAGCTGTGGCAGCTCCAAAAAAGGATACTGGAAAGTTATCCCGTCAAATTAAGCACAAAACCGGAAAAGCCGGAATATACTGTTACGGTAGACGCATTGTTCGGCGTGGGACTGTCCCGAGAGATCACGGGGGAATATCGGGAGGCACTGGAGATGTTCGGGGAGATTGCCGGACACAGGATCGCCCTGGATATGCCGAGCGGCGTGGATTCGGATACGGGAAGGATCAGGGGGGAGGCTGTCAGAGCAGATGAGACCGTGACCTTTGGCTTTGCAAAACGCGGTCTTTTGCTGTATCCCGGCTGCGAATATGCGGGAAGGGTGACCGTCGCCGACATCGGCATCTCTCCAAGGTGCTTTCTCGGGGAGAAGCCGGGCATGTTCTTCTGCGACGAGCCGGTGGGGGAGCTTCTGCCAAGGCGGCAAAAAGACGGCAACAAGGGGACCTTCGGAAAGGTTCTGCTGATCGCGGGAAGCCGCAATATGGCGGGGGCGGCGATTCTGGCGGCAAGGGCGGCGTACCGTATCGGCGCAGGCATGGTGAAGATCATCACGCCCAAGGACAACCGCGTGATCGTGCAGGAGACGATCCCCGAAGCGCTTCTCGGGGAACCGGAGGATATGGATACGGGCATGGAGTGGGCGGACGTGATCGCAATCGGGCCCGGCATCGGCAGGGACGAGACGGCGCTTACCTGCCTCAAAAAAGCAATCGAGGAATCCGACAAGCCGCTTCTGGTCGATGCGGACGGGTTGAATCTGCTTTCGGAGAATCCGCAATATCTGCGGCGGCTGGCGGAGCAGGGAAAGAGCGGGAGAGAGACGGTCCTGACGCCCCATGTGGGCGAGCTTGCCAGACTTACGGGAAAGACGGTGGCCGAGCTCAAGGAAGACCTCGCGCGCTGCGGCTGTGAGACGGCAGAGGAAACGCACGCGGTGGTGGTCGCAAAGGACGCGAGGACCCTTGTGTGCGCCGAGGACAGACCGATCTGCTTAAATGTAAGCGGCAACTGCGGCATGGCCACCGCGGGGAGCGGTGACGTGCTGGCCGGAATCATCGCCGGCATGATGGCTCAGGGACTGGACGCATTTTCCGCGTCCGTGGCGGGGGTCAGAGTACACGGACTGGCGGGGGACGCCGCAAGCAGCCGATTGGGCGAGCATTCCTGTATGGCCGGCGATATCGTCGATATGCTTGGCGCCATAGGAGAAATGTAGCAGTTATAGTATTTTTTGATTAAACAGCCGACAGCCGGCAATACTATTCCTCAGACAAACTTAGCATTATTTGGAGGGAAAATGAGACGAGGAGATGTATATTATGCAGATCTGCGGCCGGTCATCGGCTCGGAACAGGGTGGTATCAGGCCGGTGCTGATCATTCAGAACGACGTGGGAAACAAGCACAGCCCCACGGTCATTTGTGCGGCGATCACCTCAAAGATGAATAAGGCGAAGCTTCCGACGCACATTGAGCTCAATGCGTCCCTTTACGACATGGACAAAGATTCCGTTGTGCTCCTGGAGCAGCTCCGCACGATAGATAAAAAGCGTCTTAAGGACAAGGTCTGCCATCTGGACGGAGATATCATGCGAAAGGTGAATCGTGCGCTGATGGTAAGCCTTGAGCTGGATACATAAGAGAGAGGGGCTGCCCTTGACGAAATTATTGCAAAATGATATATTTACTGTAATGTTCCGCGCCGTGCGGGAACAAAATGAACTTGTGGAGGAAAATATTTAAAAATGGACGACAGCGGGCCTACTGCCAGTATTATTTTCTTTGTGCTGCTGCTTCTGACAGACATGTTCTTTTACGGCTTCACGGCGGCGCTTCATTCTCTGAACGAGAAGGAGATCGAGAGAAGATCCGTCGAAGAGAAAAATAAGAAAGCGCTGCGGCTCAAATATATGCTGGACAATCCGTCCGGCTTTATCAACACATCGCAAATGGTCACCATGCTGGTCAATGTTATGATAGGCGCGGTACATCTGGGACTTTTGATCAGGGCTTTTATGTGGGGACTTTCTTCGGGCCTCGGGAACGTGCCGTATATTTCGACGGAGGTGATCGCGGCGGCGGCCGCGCTTTTTGCCACCGTGCTGCTTCTCTACATAACGATGACCCTGGGCGTACTGCTTCCCCGCAGGATCGCAATGCGGATTCCTGAAAAATGGGCGTACGCCTTTGTGACGCCGGTCTACTTTGTGATGAAGATATTCCGTCCCTTCACCGGGCTTGCCGGTGTTACCACGAACGGTATCCTGCGCCTGTTCGGCGTGAAGACCTCTCCCGACGAAGTCGATGTGACGGAAGAAGAAATCATCAGCATGATCAATGAGGGGCATGAGCAGGGCGTGATACAGGCCAGCGAAGCCGAGATGATATCGAATATCTTTGAGTTCGGCGACAAGGAAGCGCAGGACATCATGACCCACAGGAACAATATTGTGGCGATAGACGGAAACATGCTGCTGCGGGACGCCATCAGCTTTATGTCGGAGGGACAGAACAGCCGTTACCCCGTCTATGAGGAAAATCTGGACCACATCATCGGTATTCTGCACCTGAAGGACGCCATGCGTTTTTACGCGGACGAAAGTAAACTGTACTGTCCGCTGCGAGACTTGGAGGGACTGCTTAGGGAGCCCTGCTTTGTCCCTAGGACGAAGAACATTGACGAGCTGTTTCGGGAGATGCAGGCCGAAAAGCTTCAGATGGTAGTGGTGGTGGACGAGTACGGCCAGACGGACGGACTGGTGGCCATGGAAGACATTCTGGAAGAAATCGTGGGAAATATACTGGACGAATACGACGAGGACAGCGAGTCGTTCATCGAGGAGAAGGGGGAAGATACCTACATCATCGAAGGAAAGACCCCTCTGGAGGAGTTGGAGGAGCGCTTCGGCATCTCCTTTGCGGAGGAGGAATTTGAGACGCTCAACGGTTTTCTGATCTCCCGTCTGGACAAGATTCCCGAGCCCGATGAGGAATTCGACGTGGATTACTGCGGCTACAATTTTAAGATCCTGTCCGTGGAGAACAAGATGATCCAGAGCGTCCAGGTGACGAAGCTGTCGGAGGAAACGGCGCAGACGCAGGAGGAGGGCGGAAGCGAAGAATCCGAAGTTGAACAAAACGACCAAAAATGATATGATGAAAAGCGGTCTGAAACAAATGATTCTTAAATACAGGAGGTTTATATGTCAGGACATTCAAAATTCGCAAATATCAAGCATAAGAAGGAGAAGAACGACGCCGCAAAGGGCAAGATATTTACCATTATCGGCCGAGAGATCGCGGTGGCGGTCAAAGAGGGCGGTCCGGATCCCAACAATAACTTTAAGCTGGCTACCGTGATCGCCAAGGCAAAGGCCAACAACATGCCCAACGATACGATCGAGCGGGGCATCAAAAAGGCCGCCGGAGATGTGGGCAACGTCAATTATGAGTATGTGACCTACGAGGGCTACGGGCCCAACGGCATCGCAATCATAGTAGATGCGCTCACCGACAATAAGAACCGCACGGCGGCAAACGTGCGCAGCGCCTTCACCAAGGGGCAGGGAAACGTGGGCACCCCCGGCTGCGTGTCGTTTATGTTCGATAAAAAGGGTCAGATCATCATCGACAAGGAAGAGTGCGAGATGGAAGCGGACGACCTGATGATGACCGCATTGGATGCGGGAGCCGAGGACTTTAGCGAGGAGGAGGACAGCTTTGAGGTGCTGACCGATCCCGACGGCTTTGAGGAGGTCCGGAAAGCGCTTGCCGATGCGGGAATCCCCATGCTCAGCGCCGAGGTGACCATGATCCCTCAAAATTATGTGGAGCTGACGGACGAAACGGCTGTCAAAAATCTCCAGCGCATTCTGGACATGCTGGACGATGACGACGATGTCCAGGCCGTATATCACAACTGGGACGAATAGAACACAGCATTTGAAAAGAGGATATTTTATGGATAAGCTTGCAATCGTGGTACCCTGCTATAATGAGGAGGAAGTGTTGAAGATCGCCTCCGAGGCCCTGCGGGAGGTGCTGGACGATCTGATCCAAAAGGGGAAGATCGCTCAGGACAGCTTTATTCTGTTCGTGAACGACGGAAGCAGGGACCGCACATGGGAACTGATCGAGGAAGAACATGCCGCCCATCCCGTGCAGGTCTTGGGCGTGAAGCTCGCGGGAAACGTAGGGCACCAATTTGCGCTGACGGCCGGTCTGCTGACAGCTAAGGATATGTCCGATGTCACCATATCCATCGATGCGGATCTGCAGGACGACGTCAATGTCATAGAAGAAATGATCGATAAATTCCACAATGGCAACGATATCGTTTACGGCGTCAGGAAGGAACGCAAGACGGACACCTTTTTCAAGCGTACTACGGCGCAGGGCTTTTACAAGCTGATGAATCTCATGGGGGTAAAGACCGTTTACAACCACGCCGATTTCCGCCTGATGTCCAGGCGGGCCGTGGAGCAATTTTCCAAATACAAGGAGACGAATCTGTTCCTGCGCGGCATGGTGCCCCTGATAGGCTATAATACGGATTGTGTATATTATGACCGCAAGGAGCGCGTGGCGGGAGAATCCAAATATCCGTTAAAGAAGATGCTGGCGCTGGCTTTTAACGGCATTTCCTCCTTCAGCGTAAAGCCAATCAGCATGATCTTAGGGCTTGGTATCTTCATTATTTTTTCCTCCTTCCTGGCATTGATCTATGCGCTGATTTCCTATTTCACGGGACATGTGGTGCCGGGCTGGACCTCTTTGATCCTTTCCGTCTGGTTCCTGGGCGGACTGCAGCTTCTGGCGATCGGGCTTGTGGGACAGTATATCGGAAAGATCTATATCGAGGTAAAGGAGAGGCCTCGCTACAATATTGAGAAGGTACTGACGGCAGACGGAGACGGGAGTATAAAATGAATTGGGAAAAAGGCAAATTCAGCAATGTGATGTGGTTCCTGTATGTTCTGATGACAGGCTGGGCATTGTTCAGAATGGCGCAGATGAGCGTGAGCTCCATTCCGGAGGAGTCGAAATACGGCGGAGTACTGCTGGCCATGGAGATAGCGCTGGTGACGGGAGGCGTCGTCTTTCTGATCTATAGATTCCGCAGCCGGCATTTTGCGGCGGGCGGAGAAGGCTTGAACTTCAGCATTGCCGGACAGGCGATCATCACTGCGCTGATCTTCGGAACGGGGATCGTGTTTCGCGTGACCCGACTGTCGGCGGCCGGTGACGCCGCATCTTATTTTGAACTGGCCAAGGTGGTCCAGGGACAGAGTGCGCCGCGCATTGTCCATGGCGCAAGTCATATCTATGTGCAGCTTCTGCATACGGTCTTTGTTTTTGTCGGCAATAAGTTCATGGCCGGAATCTGGCTGCAGATCATTCTGCAGTGCGGAGCGGCCTTGCTTATGTACTTTGCCGTGAGAAAGCTGACGGATGCCCTTGCCGCCACGGTATCCTTTGCCTATATCATGTTTTCGAACTATATGATACAGGAGGCGCTGGAGCTGTCGCCGAGAATGCTGTATTTTATGCTGTTCGCACTGGGGCTTTTCGTTATTTCTCTGGAAAAGTGGGAAGAACTAAAGCCTCTGCCCTTTCTGGGGAAGGGCCTGCTGATCGGCATACTCGGTTTTCTCGACGCGGGCGGGTTCCTGTTGTGGTTCTTCCTGGCTGCCATGATGCGGGCGGATTGGGAGGAGGAGCCGGACACAAAGCAGAAGGTCACGGCGCTGGGAATCGGGGCGGCCGGAACGGCGACAGGCTTCGCCGCCATGGTTGTGGCGGACTTTTTGATCAGCGGTGTGTCCGTTCCCAGAATCCTTGACGTGTGGAAGGCACTGTACAATTCCAATCGTTTCGGAGTCCTGACCAATCCAAGCTGGGCCGGATTCAATCTGGTAAATATGATTTTGCTGATTACCTTGACAATAGGGATATTCAGCTATTGGTGCGATCGGGAGAGCGAGCGGCTGAGCGTATGGATATTGGCATGCTGCGGTATTTGGATCGCAGGAGTTTTCGGTGTGTTTACGGATAAGATCCCCGGAGATCTGTATCTGTATTTATTTATCATTGTACTTGCAGGAATCGGTGTGGCGGAGTGCTTCCGCAAGAACAGGGAAATGGATTTCAAGGCAAAGGCCGCGAGAAAAACCGAAAATGCGGAACCCGTTCAGATGCCCGCCGAAGCGCAGCCCCAAAGGGCATCGGTCCACGGCTCCGATGAGATATGGGATTCTGCGCCCCGAGCGAAGTCGGCTGATGCCGGCGCTGCCGCAGCCCTGACGAACGACAGGGTGCCGGCGGCAGAAGGGGAAGCGGCAGAGAATGTGTCAAAGGCAGAGAGCGAACCGTTCCAAGCTGTGCCGGAGACACAGAGCGAAGCGATAAGGAGTGTGTCACAGGTGGAGAGTGAAACGTTCAAGAATGTGTCGGAGGTAGAGAGCGAGCCGCCGAGGATTGTGCCGGAGGTGGGAAGTGCATCGGCAAGGACCGCGCCGGAGAGACAGAGCGCACCGGCCATGACTGCGGCAGCGCAGGAAGAGGACGACGAGGAGGAAGTATGGGACAATCCCGCCGCTCAGGCACAGAAGCGTCCGCCTGCGGAAAGTGCCAAGGAAAGCAGGGCGCAGGATGAGCCCGCTCCTGAGAAAAAGCGGGAGGTCAGGTACATAGAAAATCCTTTGCCTCTGCCGAAGCCGCATCAGAAGCGCAATATGGATTATGACAGGGAGCTGACCAAAGAAAATGATGATTTTGACCATCCTGTCAGGCTGGACGATGATTTTGACATAAAGTAAACATGTATTTTTTTGTCCTAACAGGCAATGCTAACAGGGAGTGCTCATGAGAGTGCTCCCTGTCGTTTTGCAGGCTCGGCGCGACAGGACATTTGGCCGCCGCAGGACAGGCAGAGAGGAGTCTTTATGTCAGAGGAAAAGAAAGAGAAGAAAATTGAGCAGGAGGAACACCGCGACGAACGGATCGAGAAGACGGGACAGGTGACGCTGGACGACAACGTACAGCTCGATAATATTCATCTCATCTCCATCATCGGAGAAATAGAGGGACACGAAAATCTTTCCAACAATTCCAAGGCCACAAAATATGAACATATACTGCCAAGTCTGGCAGCCATTGAGGACAGCAAGGATATTCAGGGCGTGCTGGTCTTATTGAACACTATGGGAGGCGACGTGGAGGCCGGACTCGCCATCGCCGAAATGATCGCTTCCCTCAGCAAGCCTACGGTATCTCTGGTACTCGGCGGAAGTCATTCTATCGGCGTTCCCATCGCGGTCAGCACCGACTATTCTTATATTGTGGGAACGGGAACTATGGTGATACACCCTGTGAGAATGAACGGCATGGTGATCGGTGTGCCGCAGACCTTTGACTACTTCAAGCTGATCCAGGACAGGATCACGGGATTTGTCTGCGAACACTGCAGTATCGACAAAAAGACCCTGGAGGAGCTGATGATGGAGACGGGGGTGCTGACGAAGGACGTTGGCACAATTCTGGTGGGAGAGGAAGCCGTAAAGTACGGAATCATCGATGAGGTGGGCGGAATCGACAAAGCGATCGCAAAGCTGCACGAGATGATCAGTCAGAGGGGATAATTTATTTTTATAATATAAATTTAACTTTACAAATTGCCTGTGGTCTGTTATAGTGACAGTATCCTTGAAAAATCTAATCTATCTTCTTACGCAAATTCTGCGGCATTTTTCAAGACTACTATCATTTATCAACAGGAGGAATCTGCTTATGACAGATGACAGGACAAAGGAACCGGCCAAGGCTGGGACGAAAAAAGGCGGGAAGGAGGTTTCCAACAGGGAGCTGAAGTCCGACGTGTTCACCACCCTTTTCAGCAAGCCGGAGAATGCCGCCAAGCTCTACACGGCGCTGTCCGGAGAGGAGGCCGCTCCGGAGGAGATCCGGATCACGACCCTGGACGGCGTGCTGTTCTTAGCAAGGAAGAACGATCTGGGCTTTACCGTGAAGGGAAGGATGCTGGTGATCAGCGAGCACCAGTCCACGGTGAACGAGAACATGCCCCTGCGGAGCGTGCTGTACTACGGGCGTACTATGGAGAAGCTTTTGCAGGACCGGAACCTGTACCGAGAGAAGCGGCTCCCCATTCCTACGCCGGAATTTTACATGTTCTATAACGGGAGGAAGGAGATGCCGGAGGAAAAAGTATTAAAACTTTCGGATGGGTATATTGCCAAAACGGAAGCACCTATGTTAGAATTAACAGTAAAGTTGAT
>CANQJL010000020.1 GCA_947624245.1 uncultured Acetatifactor sp.
AGCTGCACATTCACATAATTTTCCGCAAGAGCGCCCTTAAAGTCATTGAGCTCCTCCACCATATAGAGGACATCGTTTGGTGCCAGATCCTTTTTGGCGGCAAGCAGGCCCAGATCGGAGACATATATCTTGAAAGCGTCAATGTCACGGTAGTTTTCCAAAGGCTTCTTCACCTGTTCCACCCTGAACACCTGCGACGCAATCCCCGACAGGCAAAGCCATTCGATGGCGTTCTCAAATTCGGAAGCCCGCCCGCCTTTCTTGATCAGTTTATATTGAAAACGAGTATTCTTTTTGGAAAGCTGCACGGTAATATTGTCATAGGCAAGCCGTGTCTTCTTGAGCTCATTCAGGCTGTTGTACTTGCTCATATCATTTAGATAGCTTGCCAGAATGGTATCCTGCGTATGGCGCACAAGGATATGATCCTTTGTCTGGGAAAACTGCATGACGCACTCCGGCATACCACCCACGGTCAAATACCGGCGGTACAGCAGCATTGCCGCATCGTGCAAAGCGGAGGGCAGGGGCGTGTCGGTCCGGAAGCACTTTTTGATCTGTTCCACCAGTGCATCCTCGCCCAGCGCAAGCATGAATTCCTCCATATCCATCGGGTAAAGCGTCTTCATATCGACCTTGCCCACGGGGAAAGAGAACTTTGCGCGATTTACCGCAACGCCTAAAAGGCTGCCTGCCACGATAATATGATATTCAGGGGCCTCCTCGCAAAAATACTTCAGGGAAGTCAGCGCCCGCTCGCAGAGCTGCACCTCGTCAAAGACAATCAGCGTTTTCTCCCTGACAATAGTCTGACCTGCGATATGGGATAAAACGGGAATCAGATAATCGGGACTGATGTTTTCCGCAAAGGTCTCTGAAAGCTTCGGATTGGTCTCAAAGTTGAAATACGCCACATTTTCATAATGTGTGCGCCCGAATTCCAAAATGGAGTAGGTCTTGCCGACCTGCCTTGCTCCCTGTAGAATCAACGGCTTGCGGTGCGCGCTCTCTTTCCACGCCTCCAAAAAGGCCATGATCTTCCTGTACATAAGCGCCTCCTTTCTATAAGTCACCTATAGCATAGCAATTATTCATGTAAAAATCAATATTATTTTTAAAATATTTGCATTAAATTGCATGAATAATTACATAGTATGCGCATTTTTCTACATGTAATATATCAAAAGCCATAAATAAAAAGCGCCTATCCCGTGTAATCACAGGATAGGCGGCGTCCGTAAGGACAATCTTCACTTACAAATCGCAAAATTTTACAACAGCTCAAAAATTACGGATATACGATATCGTATCTCTCCGGAAGCTCCGAGTAAATGTCATAGCGAAAATCCTCCGCGCGGTACACGCCCAGCTCGTCCGCAGAATATTCGTTATTTTCCAATTTCTCCCGATCCATATCCACGAAGGGGAAGGGATATCTTCCGCTCGTATCTCCCGTGCAATAATACATGTCCTCCGATCCGGAGCTTTTCAGGAAACAGATCCACTCACTGTCCTTTGCCATCGGCGTCAGGTGGCTGTACGCGACGATGCTCTTACTGCCCTCGTTCACGGTATAGCGCTGAAAGATCCGAATCACATCGCTTTCGGAAGACCCCTTCAGGGTCTGTCCGATCTCGAAGGAATTGACATAGCCGTTCCCCTCCTGCGCCGCATCTTCGGTAAAGCGCCCCGTTACGACCAGATCCGAGTCCTTCTCCAGTGCGTTCAGATCGCCGTACCAGTTGAAATCAGCCAGAGAATAGACCACCTCATACTGCTCCCCGCCCATGGTATAGTACAAAGGCTCCGGCGTAGGTTCCTCCGACGGTTCCGGCTGCACGGTCGGCTCCGGAGAAGCCGTCGGCTCCAGGCTCATACTCTCATCACTTTCCGCCGAAGACTGTTGTGCAGAACTCTCCCCGGAAGCCTCCGGCTGCCCGGCCTGCGAACAACCGCACAAAACTACGGAAAGAATCGCAAGAACGGATATTGTACGATACATGGAAAACCTTTTCATTTTTATACCCCAAAAACTTCTGTCAACTTATGCTTTCGGATATCTGATGATCTTTCGTTCTGCCGCTTTACTTGGCCAACAGCATCATGATCTCGTTGCTTCTGGCGATGAACTTCGTCATCGCTTCCGGCGCCAGAGGCGCCTGCTGAATCTTGGCCAGGTCGTAGAGCTGCTCACAGATCATCTCCACATTGTCCCCGTCCTGATGCTCTGTCACATACTGCACCAGAGGGTGATTTGCGTTCAGGATCAGCGTCTCACCCTCGCCGCCGAAGGCTCCCATGTCCATGCCGGGCATGGAGTACATTTTCATCATATCCTGCATACGTCTGGTCTCCTCGGACAGAGTGAGCACGGAGGATATCTTCTTGTTCTTCAGCTTCTCCACCTTGATGGTGACCTTGTCGTTCTTGAGCGCCTTCTTCATGATCTTGCCGATGGCTTCCGCCTGCTCCTCAAATTCCTTCTCGGCCTTCTTGGAGGTCTTTGACTTCAGCGCATCGGTCACGTCTGCGTCAATGCGCTGAAAACGGATTCCCTCGTTCTTGGCCTCCAGTTGGGAGATGAAGGGCTGGTCGATATTGTGGGTCAGGATCACGGCGTCCATCTTAGCCGCCTTGAACATATTGATATACTGGCTCTGCTGCTGTTCGTCGGTGACGTAGTAGATGGTCTTCTCCTTCTTTTCTTCCTCAGCCTCTTCCGAATCGGAGGAATCTGCCGCGCCGTCAGGTCCGTCCGTGACCACCTCGGCCTCCACCTTGTTGCCTGCCTCGTCCACAGCGGTTCCCGTCGAACTGCCGCCTTCATTGTCTGCGTCCTCCTCGTCCTGAGGTTTGATCTCCAGACACTCGGGCAGCGTCAAATACTTGCCGTCAAGATTCTTGAACAGGATATAATTCGTCATTCTCTCGCAGAACTTATCGTCCTTCAGGCAGCCGAATTTGATAAAGGGGCTGATGTCGTCCCAGTATTTGTCGTATTCTTCCTTATCGGTCTTGCACATGCCGGAAAGCTTGTCCGCCACCTTCTTGGTAATGTGCTCGGAGATCTTCTTTACAAAACCGTCGTTCTGCAGTGCGCTTCTCGATACGTTCAAAGGCAGATCCGGACAGTCGATGACGCCCTTTAGGAGCATCAAAAACTCCGGAATGACCTCTTTGATATTATCGGCAATGAACACCTGATTGTTGTACAGCTTGATGGTCCCCTCGATGGATTCGTACTCCATATTGATCTTGGGAAAATACAGAATCCCCTTTAAATTAAAAGGATAATCCATGTTCAGATGGATCCAGAACAGCGGCTCCTTGTAATCCTGGAACACCTTTCTGTAAAACTCCAGATACTCCTCCTTGGTGCAGTTGTTGGGGTTCTTAGTCCACAGAGGCTCGGTCTCGTTCATGAGCTCCGGCCGTTTTCGGATCTTCAGCTTCTTGGGCTCCGCTGCCTTAGCCTCCGCCGTATCCGCACCGTCGGCCCCTTCCGCTGCGCCGCCCTCCTTTTTCTCCGGCAGGATCTCCTCCAGCACCACGTCGTCCGGCTGCTTTTCCTCTTCCCTGATGATCTGGGTCTCCTGGCTGTTCGCCTTAGACAGATAAATCTCTGTAGGCATGAAGGAACAGTACTTCTTAATGACCTCTCTTGCCTTGTATTCATTGCAGAACTCCAGGCAGTCTTCATTCAAAAACAGCGTGATCGTGGTCCCCACCTGCGCTTTGCCGCCCTCCTCCATGGAGAACTGCGTGCCGCCGTCACATTCCCAGTGGACAGGCTTCGCGCCCTCTTTATAGGAAAGGGTATCGATATGCACCTCGTCCGCGACCATGAACGCAGAGTAAAATCCCAGTCCGAAATGGCCGATGATCTGATCCGCATTGCTCTTGTCCTTGTATTTTTCAATAAAGTCCGCTGCGCCGGAAAATGCAATCTGATTGATATATTCCTCCACCTCGTCCGCCGTCATGCCCAAACCGTTGTCGGTAAAGGAGATGGTCTTGTCCTCGGGACTGACCTCCACGTCCACCCGCGCCTTGTACCCTTCCGGCAGGGTGTACTCCCCCATCATGTCCAGCTTCTTCAACTTTGTCACCGCATCGCAGCCGTTGGAGATCAATTCTCTGTAAAAAATGTCATGATCCGAATACAGCCATTTCTTGATGATCGGAAAAATATTTTCGCTGTTGATGGACAAACTTCCTGTTTTTGCTGCCATTGTTATCACTCCTTTTATTTTCATCACTTGGTTCCTATTACAGTCATGAATGGCCTTTAACTGATACTTAGTTTATCCCCCTGAAATACAAAAGTCAATAAAAAATTAGCACTCATTAGGTCTGAGTGCTAATAATCTCCTGAAAAGCCTTTATTTTCAATGAATTGCGCCTTTCTAAAATTTTTGTAAACTCTGTTTCACACAATCCTCGCTGACTGCTTTTAAGGAAAATATTTGTCGTACACGTCAAAGAACGAGGCAGTCTTCACATTTTCGTCATGGAGAAAGCCCACCTGATCCCAGAGCTTTTCATTGAGGCTCCTGCTCAGCTTTTCCACAAAGACGTCGTACTCCTGTCCGAACACCTCCCGCCTGCGCTCCTCAACGATATCCAGCTTGTTCGCATCTGTCTGTTCCCTGTCAAATGTATTGAGGCATTTGATGATGTGATAGCCGCTCTCGCTCTCCACCACCTGACTGATCTCATCGGTCGCCAGAGAGAACGCAGCCTCCTCGAAAGCGGCGTCCATCTCTCCCTTGCCGAAAGAATAGGTGATCGTGGGGTCCTCGCTGTAGCGCGAGGCCAGATCCGAGAAATTCGCCCCCTCCGCCACGGCCATTTCCCTGATTTCGCATGCCTTCTGATAGACAGATTTCTTCATCTCGTCCGTGTAGGGTATGCGGTTCCCCTCCCCGTCAGTGGTATAGGTCTTCAGTAAAATATGCTGCACGGTGATCGTCCGGGCCTCGTCATCACTGATCTCCGGATTGATGTCCTGTATAATATACCGATATACCTTGTCCGCCAGCGCGTATTCCGTATACATTTGAACGATGATATCCGAATCCACGTCCATCAGCTCTATTTCCGCATCGCTCAGGGAACGGAAATACTCCTCCGCCGCTTGCCGGACCTTCTCCTGTTCCGCCTCGGTCAGCGCAACGCCTTTGCTGTCCGCCAGCAGATACATGGTCTTGATCTGAACGGCCTTGGCCAACACCATATCCTTGACGTTCTCCTCCAGCGTGACCCCCTCCAGGGACACA
This sequence comes from uncultured Acetatifactor sp., assembly GCA_947624245.1. GTDB lineage: Bacteria > Bacillota > Clostridia > Lachnospirales > Lachnospiraceae > Acetatifactor. Next base: position 5,280 of record CANQJL010000020.1, read on the forward strand.
TTCCAGATTTCCTCGCCGTAGACTTCCTCATACTGGTTCTGGGTGTTGGTAAGGTACACCATCATCTCCGGCAGGGTACAGGTAATGCCCCCAATCTTAAATACCTCGTCCTTTCCGAAGCCCGTGGTGAAGATCACCTTCGCTTTCCCGCAGGATACCAAGGCAAAAAGACACACTATCAACATAAACAGCAATATGCCCGCTTTTCTTTTTCGGCTCTTCGTCCCGTCACCGCTCATGCCTGTGACCCTTTCCTCCTTGACGCTTAAATGCTGCAGCTCCCCCATGGGCTGTATGTTTTTGCTTCCCCAGCTTAACATAAAAAGCGGCCCGTTCGCAACCGGAACCTGCGCGGACCGCCAATTATCAAAAGCCAACCTTCTATCTTATTCGATCACATGAATCCAGCCCTTAGGCGCCTCAATACGTCCCATCTGGATACCGGTGAGGGTATCGTAGAGCTTCTGGATCGTGGGACCCATTGCGGTCATGCCGCTGGGCAGGCAGATCTCCCTGCCGTGGTCTACGATCTTGCCTACGGGCGAGATCACTGCTGCCGTACCGCAGAGGCCGCACTCGGCAAAATCCTTCACCTCGTCAAGATATACCTCTCTCTCCTCCACCTCAAGTCCCAGATACTCTTTTGCCACATGTACCAGCGAACGGCGGGTGATGGAGGGCAAAATACTGTCGGACTTGGGCGTCACCACCTTGTTGTCCTTGGTGATGAACAGGAAGTTGGCGCCGCCGGTCTCCTCTACCTTGGTACGGGTGCCGGGGTCGAGATACATATTTTCGTCAAAGCCTTCCTTGTGAGCCGTTACAATGGCATGAAGACTCATGGCGTAGTTCAGACCCGCCTTGATATGTCCCGTTCCGTGAGGCGCAGCCCTGTCAAAGTCGCTGACACGGATAGTCAAAGGCTTTACGCCGCCCTTGAAATAAGGGCCTACGGGCGTGCAGAAAATGCGGAACTGATACTCGTCGGCAGGCTTTACGCCGATCACGGGATTGCTCCCGAACATATAGGGGCGAATGTACAGAGTGGCGCCGCTTCCGTAAGGAGGCACATATGCGGCATTTGCCTTTACGGTCTCTGTCACAGCCTCCACAAAGCGATCCTTGGGGAATACCGGCATCTCAAGTCTCGACGCACTGGCCTCCAAACGCTCTGCATTCAAATCAGGGCGGAAGGTAACGATGTGTCCGTCCTCGGTGGTATAAGCCTTCAGACCTTCAAACACCGTCTGCGCATACTGCAGAACTCCGGCGCACTCGTTCAGGACAATATTGGCGTCCTCCGTCAGCACTCCGTCGTCCCAGGCACCGTTCTTATAGTTGGAGACGTATCTGTAATCCGTCTGCACATAGCCAAAACCGAGATTGCTCCAATCAATATTTTTCTTTTCCATTGACACGACCTTCTTTCCTATGATATTGGAATCATTATTATACTTTTACCGCCAAAAGTCAAGAGGCTTATCTTAAAACGGCTGTATACCGATAAGCAGATTACTTCTTTCTCTCATATTTCACAAATCGGTAGGGAATGTCAAAATAGGTCAACTCATCGCCGTCTGCCGTAATCTCCCATTCATCGTCCCGATCAAGGTCGGGGAAATAGGTATCCGCCTGGTAGGCGTGATCGATCTTCGTGACGTGGGCCGTCTCACAGTAAGGAAGCATCTGGCGATAGACGCTCTCCCCGCCGATGATATAGACATCGTCGGAATCATACTGCTTCAGTTCCTCCAGAAGCTCTTCCACGGAATGAACCACCGTCGCGTCCTTGACGGTATAACGGGGATCTCTGGAGAGAATGATGTTCGTGCGGTTCTTCAAGGGCAGGCCCTGAGGAAATGTCTGAAGCGTCTTTCGGCCCAGGACCACCACCTTTCCCGTGGTCTCCTCCCTGAAATGTTTGTGGTCGTTGGGTATACTTATGAGAAGCTTGTCCCTGTTGCCGATGGCCCAGTTAGCGTCCACCGCTACGATAAGATTCATGATAGTTCCTCGCTTTCAAGTAATTGATTTCAGATTGCTATGGGAATGTCCTTGATCTGAGGGCCGGGAGTATAGTTCTCCAAGCTCACATCTTCCGGCGTGAACCGATAGAAGTCGCGCACTTCGGGGTTCAGACGGAAAACGGGCGCCGGCTGCGGCGTGCGGGCGATCAGCTCCCTGATGATGGGAATGTGGCGGTCGTAAATGTGAGCGTCGGCGATCACATGCACCAGCTCCCCCACATTCATATCGCACACCTGCGCCAGCATATGGACCAGAACGGCATACTGCACCACGTTCCAGTTATTCGCCGCAAGCACGTCCTGAGAGCGCTGATTCAATATGGCGTTCAGCGTGAGCCTGTCCTCGCCGGACTTCTGGGTGACGTTGAACGTCATGCTGTACGCGCAGGGATAGAGATTCATCTCATGAAGATCCTGATGCACATAAATATTGGTCATGATCCTGCGGCTGAACGGATTATTCTTCAGGTCATAGATAACACGGTCCACCTGATCCATCATTCCCTCTTTATACTGATGCTTCACGCCCATCTGATACCCGTAGGCCTTTCCGATGGAGCCGTCCTCATCTGCCCACTCGTCCCAGATATGGCCTTTCAGATCGTGAATGTTATTGGACTTTCTCTGCCAGATCCAAAGCATTTCGTCCGTCGCCAGCTTCAGCGCCGTCCTCCTGAGGGTCAGTATGGGAAATTCCTTTGACAGGTCATAGCGGTTCACCACGCCGAATTTTTTGACCGTGTAAGCGGCCGTGCCGTCCGGCCAGTGAGGGCGCACCTTCTCCCCCTCCGTACTGGTGCCGTTATTTAAGATATCCTCGCACATTTCTATAAATACCCGATCCGCATAACTCATTTTGGTCGCTCCTTTGTCCCTAATAAAGAACTTCTTATGCCTTTGGCCGTGAAATCCCATCCTGTTTTGGCTTGACCGCAAATGGATTTTTAAACTGAATTTTTCCCATGAGATTGCTCTTTTTACTTCCCTGTCTCTGTGAGCCGCGAATATACTTCACAGCAAGCTGCGAAAAGTCTTTGTTGCCCACGCCGAAATAACCGATCTCTTTCTCCTGACAGAGTGCCAGCGCCTTTTCCTGTTCCCCCTGATGAAGAAGCACGATCACCTCGATCACTTCCTGTTGATAGACAATGCTGTGACACTCCGCAAGAAAATCTTCCTCTCCGTAGCTGTCCGCAAGCGCCGTCAGTTCCTCAAAGGTCTCCCCGACGGCTTTGTCGATCTCCTCCGTGCTTTCCGCGGTAAATTCCTTTTCTCTTATCATGGACCGTATGGTGAACGCGCCCACGCTCCGCAGGCTGATGGGTTCTTCTTTATTGCTGCTCATATCCAGGATATCCCACAAAATATCGTCCAGCCACAGGGGTTTTGCGTAAAAATACGCCGTGAGCTTCTTCTGGCGCAGATCCAGCATCGTCGAATAAAACATATCTCCCTTTGGAAGATAAAACATATAGTCTTTCTTTTTCAGATGGTATTTCTTAGCTTCTTCCTTTGCCTTCTCAGCCAGATACCTGGTCATTTCTTTATATTTTCTTTGTTCTTCTCGCGTCATAATCATTTCTCCTGTGAAGATTTTCTCACATGTGAAGATTTTGTCACTTACTCCTGCGCTGATTCTTCCGCAATCGTCACCGAATCCGCCACCCGCTTGAGTTCCCTTCGAAATTTCTCCTTCTCCCGCTGGGGCAGTTCGCTGCCGATCTGTGCCGTAAGCTCCAGATATTCCTCTCCGTCCCGATAAAAGCAGCTTTTGAGGACGGCTCCTTGTGCCGCCGCACCTGCAATCGCTTTGCACGGTCCGTTCTCCGGCTCCTGATAACGGTAGTTTTGGAGCCTGCCGTATTGCTGTTCCCAGCGTTCCCGGATTCCCTTACCGCTGATCTCGGAATAGCCGTTGTCGATCAGGAAAGCGATGTGACTTTTCCGATCCTCCGCATATTCATAGACCTGATAGGCGTCCGTATGGCCGTCCCCTGCATCGGCAAAGTCGTCCGACGGGCGTTTATAGGTCACGGTACTTCCGTTGACGGTCTGAAACGAAGCCGACCCCTTTTCTCCTAAGCCTTCGCAGAGATCGTCCGTCAGCTCAAGCCACAGTAAATCCAAGACCGCCTGCCCGATGTCTTTCTTTGAGACGGTCAGGCTCACCTCCCTGCCGTTTTCGTCCTTTGCCTGTACATAACCGCCGTCGGAATGCCTCTTAAGTCTGTCCGCTTTGCACAAATTCCCGTTCAGCGATACATTTACATTTCTGTACTTTTTACTGAACGCCGAAAATCCCTTGAGCCCCGACATCTGCCAGAATTTATAATCCGAAAATGCCCCGCTCTCCACAGGCTTCGCGTTCTTTGATCTATTTAATCCCGCAAGTACGGCCTTCCCCAGCTCTTCGGCGGACACGTCGCTCTTCAGCGTATCGGCCGGAGGTATGGCCTTGTAAAATGCCGCATCCTTTACTCTCGCAAAAGCCGTGAGGATATAACCCTTCTCCGCGTTGTAATATACAGCGACGCTTGCCGATGCTCTCCGTTTTTTCCGTGATAAAAGCTTTTTCCATAAGCTCTGACTTTTCTTTGGCATCTATTGAACCCTTCTCTTATATGATCCGGCCGGTCCCCGTTCCGCTCCTGTCCGCTCTAAGGGCTTATCTCACTGCCATTTGTCGCAGACGGAATTAATCTGATCCGCAAACTTCGCCATATCCTTGTTTGCCATGCCGTCGCTCTTCTGCACCAGCGCGAGCAATCTCTGGGCCGCAGCCAGAAGCCTTGCGTAAACTCCGCTTAATGCCTGGGGCTTCGCTTTCTTCTTCACGGGCACAGGCTCCGCCTCGTACAGAAGCTTGCCGGAAAGCAGATCGAACTCCGTTCCGCTGTAGGGCGCATATGCCCTTTGTCCGTACTCCACTTTCAGACATTCCGTAAAGGACTGGCACACATCGTCCTCGCCGTGTACCACAAATACCTTCTTCGGCTTTTCCCGAAATCCCGAGATCCACTCTATCAGACCGTCCTTGTCCGCATGACCGCTCATGCCGGCAAGCTGCCGTATCTGCGCCCTGATCTGGATCGGCTCGCCGAACAGCCGCACCTCCTGCGCGCCTTCCACAATGTTTCTTCCCAGAGTTCCCACGGCCTGATATCCCACGAACAGGATCGTACACTCCGGCCTCCACAGGTTGTGCTTCAGGTGGTGTCTGATACGTCCCGCCTCGCACATGCCCGATGCGGAGATAATGACCTTGGGCGTATCGTTGAAATTGATCTCCTTGGACTCCTCGCTGGTGATTGCCAGCTTCAGTCCCGCAAAGGCAATGGGATTGATTCCTTCCCGCACCAGCTCCATGGCCTCCTCGTCAAAGCACTCCCAGCGGTTCTCCTGAAAAATACCGGTGGCCTCCACCGCGAGGGGGCTGTCCACATACACGGGAAAATCCTCATGCCCTTCCACAAGGCGGTCTACTTTGATCTTTCGCAGGAAATACAGCATCTCCTGTGTGCGCCCCACCGCAAAGGAAGGAATCACCACGTTGCCGCCCCTGTCAAAAGTCTCTTTTAAGATTGCCGACAGTTCTTTCACATAATCCGGTCTGTCTGCGCTGTGCAGCCTGTTGCCGTAGGTGGACTCCATGACCACATAGTCCGCCTCCTCCGTGAAAGCGGGATCTCGCAGCAGCGGCTGGTTCTTGTTTCCGATATCTCCGGAGAACACCAGCTTCTTTGTTCGGCCGTCCTCGGTGAGCCACACTTCGATGCTGGCAGAGCCCAAAAGATGTCCGATATCCGTGAACCGAATACGCACTCCGTCACACACCTCGATTTCCCGTCCGTAACGACAGGGAACGATTCGCTTGATGACGCCCTCCGCATCTTCCATAGTATAGAGAGGCTCCGTCGCATTTATGGAAGCGCTTCTCTTTGCCTTCCGGTTCTTCCACTCCGCCTCCATCATCTGAATGTGCGCACAGTCACGCAGCATGATGCTGCACAGATCGGCCGTGGCGTCGGTGGCGAACACCTGCCCTCTGAAGCCTCTCGCGTACAGCAGAGGCAGAAGTCCCGAATGGTCTATATGGGCATGGGTCAGAAATACATAGTCGATCCTGGCTTCCTCTACCGGCAGAGGAACGTTTTCAAAGACATTGATTCCCTGCTCCATGCCGTAGTCCACAAGAATATGCTTTCCGGCAGCCTCCAGATAATGGCAGCTTCCGGTCACTTCATGATCCGCACCGACAAAAATAAGTTTCATGTTTGATCCCACCTTCTCTGTTCAACATATCGTTCTGCAAACCTATTATTATTCTATTATGTTTGACAGGCAATCGCAAGACAAAAATGGGGATTTGGCCGCGCATTTGACCACGCGGAATCGCTGCGCCCGAAAAATTATTATTTTTTTCAAATAGCAGTTGACATTTTAGATTCGGTATAGTAGAATATCATTTGTCCGCAACACATCGGACGCACATGCGATAGTGGCTCAGTTGGTAGAGCGCCACCTTGCCAAGGTGGAAATCGCGGGTTCGAGTCCCGTCTATCGCTTTTAAACAGATTAATCCAATTTTATAACAATCAATACTTCAAGGAGCTGGACATATAGTTCAGCTCATTTTCATAATTTTTACCATACGACAAGATATAACTATGCTCCGTCGTACTCACTTCCGCATGCCCCATCAGATCAGATATCACACGTGTAGGTGTTCCGGCATAATGCAACAGCGTAGCAAAAGTCTTCCGGATCGCGTGCGAATTGAAATATTTCACATTGCAGAGCGCACAGAGCTTCCGGAGACACGTATCCAACGAAGCTGACATCACCACATCATTCCCATCAAAGCAAAGATAATCACTGACATAATTCATCTTCTCGTGATGTTCCTTGATCCGATCATAAAAGAACCGGACTTCCGGAAGCAGAGGAATCTCACGGACGGAATAGATCGTCTTCATATTATCCGTTACGCGATAAACCAACCGACCAGCACGATCGCCATCGGCATCACGTTCAAAGGACTTACTTTCCGTTTTATACACTTTTACAACACCACGATCAAAATCAAAATCCTGAAACGTAAGCGCGGCCAGCTCTCCGATGCGGAGCCCCAGATAAAAATTCATGCAAAGACAAAGACATGCATCCTGCTTCACAGAATAGATCTGATGATTCACGACACAATCCATGAGCTGACGGACATCAGCCATAGGAACAGCATACTCACGCTTACATGCCACATCCAAACTATTGATAGGCAAATACCTCTTGATCCGATCCCAATCGTATAAATGTGCACCGCCGAGGTTCAAATCCTTACAATAGACCAGAACATTATTCACGATCTGGATACAGCGCCGGAACTCCTTCAACGTCATCTTTCCATTCTGCAGGATACAGCAGGTCAGGAAATCAACAATCTCCGCTTCCGTGATCTGTGATACATACTTATCTACCAGACTACTTCCGGCATAATACCTGTTATATGTGACCTCTATCCGGTCACAGGACTGGTCCTTGATCTGCTTGAGCTTCATCAAGAACCACTGCTTATATGCAGCAGCAAAGACGACCTCTTCACACTCCTTGATCTCTATGATCTTATTTTTCAGACCAATTTCCAACCATTCCGCTTGTGTCATATTGCTACCTCCTTATTTTTTTGAAAGTGCATTTTCATTTTTTAGTATTGATCTGTACATTAGTTGTAATATTCGCCGTACCTTTACGATCCTGAAAACCGCTCTTTGCCAAGGATTCTATGACCTTATAGGTATCATACAGCTCACGCAGTTCCCGATCATGCACGAACGAATAAAAACGAACATGCCGCCATTCCTTTACATCACCATTAGAATCAAGTGTAGGACGGACCACATGGACAAAAGTAAAAACGCCCATCAACGTCAAGCATTTATGGACTTCCGAACACTGCGCACGGATATCCTTAGCAGCCTGATAAAAATTCTGAGTAGTAGAAAGGATCACGCGCCGATTTTTCCTGTTCTGGGTAACGACCTCGAACATCTCCGGAGGGAAGTCCTTACTCTGCTTACTGGAGAACCAATTCTGGATCTCGTCAATAGCGACCACCACACCATAGATACCATTTTTATATGTAATAAGCTGCTTCCAATGATTCAAGGCCGTATTCTGGCGCTTATAGGATAGATTCGTTATCACCTTGACCAAAGGATATTCCTGCTGCATCCGGCGGATCGTATAGACCATCGCAATGGTCTTTCCGGAGCCTTGTCTTCCGGTAAAGATCACAAGCCCCTGATACCGGAAGAAATCAGGATCGCGATCGAAAAAATCATTGATATACGCACGCGGTATCTCAACAAATATCTTCTTGAGCATAGGCGTGTCTTTAACGACCTTATGCGTCCCCTTCTTGATCTTACGGCCATGACGCAGGCCATCCACTAAAAAGAGCAGGCAAGACATCAGGAACAAAGCGAACAAGAAGAGCAGGACCAGCAAAGGAACCTTTAAAAAACCCAGGAATGATCTTATGATACTGAGCAGAACATCAACCATAATCTGTCACCTCATCAATTACCGAAGATCGGAATAAATTTCCACACGAAACGGGCAAAGGCAATAATGATCTTTACCGTCTCAAAAGTCACCAAGACACCGATCAGCAAAAGGACCGTATCCATAGGAACGAAAAAGCCCACCATATCAAAATAACCGAGGAACGTCTCTATTCCATCAATGGAGAACTCAAAATTCATGACAGGGACTAAGGAAAGCAGCGCCTCGATCCACTTAAAAAGATTGTCCATCAAAAGCTCCAGTATCATACCATCACCCCCTTAAGGATTATAAGTTATATTATGATACATGGTAGATATCGCAGAGGCACTGTTGGAAGCCGCAGTAAATACGCTCTTGACACTGAAATAGAACCGGAACGTGAACATCAGGAACAGCGCACCGCGCTCGAACATCAAGACCCCTGCACGATACGGCAGGAACCATGCAAAATCAATCACGAAATCCTTCACCCCATGCTGTGAAAGGAACGTCTCCGACAACGGGATATTGATCTTGGGGACCACTACTCCATGATCCGCAACACTCTGCAGGCGGGATATGATCAGATCCACGCCATTACGACAGGACGCAATGAACGGGAACTTCGCAGACAGCTCATCGATATATTCCTGCAAGATATTATGATCCGGAACGAACAAATCCACAGCAAAATCTATCATCGGCTGTATCAGAGCATTCCAAGCATCCTGAATCGCAAGAGAAATAAAATTATTTTCTCTATCATTCAAGCCAAAAACTCCTAACGGATCTGCAAAGAACTTGATCAGATCGGACAGAAAGCTATGATCCAGACCAAAAGCACCCAGCGGGTCCAAAAGGAAATCAATCAGCTCATTGCCGGAAGACACGACCGTCTGCACAAAATCAGTATGGATCAACCCATTGATCAGATCGGCCGGAATATCGAACAAAAGCGTCCGAATGGACTTGATCGCTTCCGCGGGACCATCAGCAACAAAGAAACCTTTGACAGCATCATACATATCCTTAATGGTAGTACCCAGAACAGAATCCTCAACCGCATTGACGATCGCGATCGGCACACCGAAAATGAACCTGCCAAGCTTAGAATCATTGATCTTTGTCGTGATATCCTCTGCCAGATTCTCGATCACGCTGAAAATACCGTCCTCACGAAACTGCTGATATATCTCGACCGGAATCCGCATGATATACTTACCGAGATCGCTCTGCGCAAAGAGCTTTACGATCTCAGCCGGCACACCGAAAATGAACTTGCCAAGCTCATTATCATACAGCGCTTTTGCAATGTTCACCGGAAGATCTATAAAAAGATTCAGGACACGATCGAACCAGCCCTGATCAGATGGGCCGGTACCGGAACCGGAGCTGCCACCGGAAGAAGATCCGGAACCTCCACCGGAAGAAGATCCGGAGCCGCCGACCTGACCAAGCTCATCCAACTGTTCCGCCAGAACATGCAAGTCCTTAGAAAAACAATAAGTGAAATAATTATTCAGTGTCACTCCGATCTCTTCTAAATAATTTGAAAAATCCGCGGAAGTATCAAACACTTCCAAATGAGGATTATACACACCAAGTAAAAATACCGGAAGAGAACTCATACTCCACGAGTACTGATTATTAAAACTATAAACAAAATAAGAACTACCGCCAAGATATTGAATATTCGCAGGACCGCTACGATATAAAACAGAATCAAAGGAATGCGACGAGGCACTGCCCCTCATACGATTGACAGACACATTGAACGCATACTTAGAAACAAAATAAGTCTGATAACTGCCTTTATAAACACTGCCGTCTTTATAAACATACGCATATGTAGCCGTATAGACAGGATAGGAAGAATCAATAGTAATATAATACCTGTTATACCCATTTGAATCACTGCCGAACATCGTCTCCGGATTACCGTAAGACATAAAGAATTCATGCTTTCCCTCAGTATTGATACCGTAATGGCCCCAGCCGATCGGACGAGTACCAAGTGAATAAGAACTATTCTTCTGGACAACCGGAGCTGTCAGCAGATTATTCGTAATACTTCCGGAGATAGAACCTGCAGATGTCGCAGCTGCAGCTTCCGCCTGCATAGGAGACATCAGGCCCAGCACAAAGGATAGACAAAGGACCAGCACTATAGATACACGAAACTTTTTACTCTTTACTTTCATTTCCAACTTCCCCCAGCTTTTCATTCCTACTTCTAAAGCCTATTTTTTGAAACTGCACTTTCAAAATCGCATTTAACGTAAAAAAGTAGGGACGCAAGTCCCTACTCAGGGACCTAAGTCCCTACTTCCGGTCTTATGCAGAACGCAGAGTGCCGAACAGGAAAGACAGGCCCTTACGGATTCCGATAAAACCGACCGCAGCAGGTACGATCACGGGCAGAAGAGAAACGATCTCATCGAATACACCCTTGACCATTTCCGCGGTAACTACAGACGAAAGACTAGTAGCAGCTTCCATGGCTTTCTCCTTTCCGACATCTTACCAGAAGATATCTAATAATCTATAGAGCAGCCGTCCTACCTGATATACGATCAAGATAATCACGACAGCAACTATCACTTGAAGAAGATCCACGATCTTGACCATGTTCACATTCAGTGATTCAACGCCGATCTGGATAGAAGCGACTGTATCATACGGATAATCGGCATCACCGCATGATACAGACGCAACATCCTCTATCTCGGAGTGTGCGACATCTCCACTACTTACAGGAACTTCAGTAACCTGTTCAGGATCTTCCGAACTATCATCCAGAACAATGTCCTCAAGAACCTCATCAGCGTCCTCACTGAACTTCAGATCACCGGACGACAAAATCGTCCAGATAAGCCTTGCCCTGACTGATAGTATAAGAAAGATCCACTTTCTTACCGATATCCTTCTCAGTCAGCAGATTAACGACATGTGACGGAAGAAAGACTGCTTCCACATTTTCACCATAATTCCCACGAGCCTTTTCTGCTTCGGTGTAGGGATACACCACGTTGGCGACACAATATGTTTCGCCCTTCTTGCTCTCGAACCTCTTGAAACCTACTAACCTTGCTTCCATTCTCTCTTTTCCTCTCTTTCTCTTTCTGATGTAGGTTTAAAGTTACATTTGACAGATCGCACCTTTGATGCGATAATCAAATCAGCTATACCATTCAGACCATGCAACACCCAGCGGGAAAACATTACGATGAATCTGCTTTCTGATCTTACGAATGCTGAACCATGCAAAACGCAGCCGGCGCTTACCAATTACGGCTGTCTTAGATTACTCCATGGCGCCCAATATTGCATACCTGAATGCTGCATGCCTGAATGATTATATATAATATATAATACTATGCACACAGTGTAAATAAACACTATGCACAAAGTTTATTTAAGATTTTACAGCACTATGCACATAGTAAGGGAGATATAATGACATTTGACAAAAAAAAATACGATCAAAAATATGTAAAAAACAATTATGATAGAATACCCTTAAATGTCAAAAAGGGAGAAAAAGAAAAAATTGCACAACACGCTAAAAATAAAGGATTCGATTCAATCACAGAATATATAAAAGATTTAATATATAAAGACATGAACTCAAAAAATTCCAATATCAAAGTAGGAAATATAAAACAAAACGGAAATAATAATTCCATTAATATAAACTAATTATTTAACAACATAGGAGTAATGATGAGTACTTTTAATCAAGCAAAATATATTCAAAAATATCAAAAAGAAAAATACGATAGATGTATATTCAACATACCAAAAGGGAACAAAAAAATACTTGAAGAACACTGGAAGAAAAAAGGTTACAAATCTTTGAACCAATACATCAAAGATCTAATACGCAAAGACATGAACGAAGATAACTCCAATATACAAACTAAAAATACAATACAAAAATGAAACTAATAACTCTATCAACATAAATTAGTCATTAAAATTACGCAATACGAGGTGCGGATATAAAATGACATTCGATAAAATAAAATATAATAATCAATATAACCGAGAAAACTATGCTCGACTAAGCATACAAATTCCCAAAAACCAAAAAGACATACTTGAGGCACACTGGAAGAAAAAAGGTTACAAATCTTTGAACCAATACATCAACGACCTGATACAAAAAGACATGAACTAAGATGATACACAACAAAAAACATTAAAAATCAACTCACCCCCACGACCCCCTCTCACATCTTTGAGAGGGGTATTTTTTCCGGAAGCGCGCGCTGCAATGGCCACGTCTGAGCTGAGAATTTCGACAAAGAGACGTCTCATTCTCATCCGCTCAGACTTGAGGCTCCGATTCTTGATCAAGGGCATATCGCCAAGACCCACTATACTTAAGTATATACATAAGTAGCTTGTTGGTACCAAGTCACGGCAAGGCACGTACATCGTGTACGTGCGTGCCTGTCTGTGGTCTGATGCTCATAAGACGGCGAACATATTCGCCATTCGCACAGACAATCTAAACTTTCACAAGTCTAATATAAAGGTCAAGGGCAAAGGACAGTGAACAAGGAGAATTGGGTATCGGCGAACATACTGGATATCTTACGCCAACATCGTGTTGGCTCTTCTATGGCACCTCTACTTTCCAGATCCGGACTATTGCGCGCGCTTCCGGAATGCAAGACAGACGAACTATCCTTTTTATGTATACTTTTAATATATATACTTTTTCTTTTAAAGTGTAAATCAGGAAGAAAATAAACTATACTTTTATGTATATTTGGAATATATTTATATTTTTGAAAGTGCACTGTCAAAATAAACAAAAAAGTCATAATAACTATGTGCATAGTGTTTATTTACACTGTGTGCATAGTGTGATATACTTTTCTTAAGTTGAAAGTGCACAATCAACAGAAACTAAGAATCTTACAAGCTGTTCCATCGGCTGGACGGGAAGAAAGGAAAACAGTCATGATTGAAGATGAAGTAATGGATGAAATGAATAAATTAAATAGCATTCTTCTTAGTAATTGCACAGAAGACTGTGATAATTGCAGTGTTTCCAAGGAATGCGAAAGATATGCTTATCTTTGTCAGTTGTTAGAAAATTAAAGAATAGAACAAATGCTGGCTCATCGGCATGACGGAGAGAAAGGAACAAAATGAATGTTTGCTTCTATGATATCAATGAGTGTAATATGCTTAATGCTGATTCTCCTGATACCCGCTTTATTGCTATCTTTAGCGATTCTAAGGATTCATTGGCAATACGGTTTAATCTGCATGATAATGACTCTTTCCATGCTTGCCTTTTGCGCAATGTTATTAAAGATATTGTAGAAAATTATGATGCTGCTGCACATCTTATGTTTGCATATCTACTTTGTCTGCAACATCCTCACAGTAATGATTTTAATCAGAAACTTGCTTTTGCTTTTGGTATTATGCAAGCACTCCACCCTGATATACACTGTGAATTACAAGACATTTACTTTGATCTTGTAAAAAACGCAAATAAAAAATAAGTCTATCTAAGAATCTTACAAGCTGCTCTATCGGCTAAACGGGAAGAAAGGAAAAAAATGAAACAGAACACCAGAACCGCGATCATCACGCTTGAAAAAATGTATCATGAACTAAATAACGACAAATTCGGCGGAGAGCTTCCGGAGGTGATCATCACGATCCAGAGCTCACCAAGAGCTTACGGACACGTCACCACATCCAAGATCTGGAACAATAACAACGATAAATATTACGAGCTGAACATAGGAGCGGAATCCCTGAACAGAAACATAGAAGAAATAACAGCGACTTTACTGCACGAAATGGTACACATCTTCCACCTGATCAACAAGATACAGGACACGAGCCGGAGCGGAACATACCACAACAAAAGGTTCAAAGCCAAAGCGGAAAAAGTAGGCCTTATCATCCAGCACGATCCCAAAATAGGATACTCCATTACATCCGCTTCCGAAAATCTGATCAAATATGTGAAAGAGAAAAAATGGAAAAAAATCGACCTGAACCGGGAAACAGTCATTCCGAACAAGGCCGCAAAGAAGATCCGGAAACCAAGCAGCACACGAAAATATATCTGTCCGGCCTGCGGCCTATCAGTAAGAGCGACCAAAGATGTAAAAATAATGTGTTACGATTGTAAGGAAATCATGGAAAAAGCAGTTTGACAAAAATACACCGATGTGCTATTGTATAGAAAAGGGAAGCCATAGAAGCAGCGGCTACCCTAGTTACAAGCCAACATCAACGTCAGCCGTCACTATTGCCGTAGTGGCGGCTATTTTCTACCCTTAAAGATTGTATAGCACAATCCTATGAGGGCTACAATGAATATACCTATCTGAATCAGATCAGCATATGTAATCATTGATCTCCCTCCTTTCTTTCGTCCGGAGGGTTAGCCCCTCCGGTGTTCCAGAGGGCAGCCGCCTAAGCTCTATGGTTTCCCATATAAATATTATAACATATCATTCCGGCATAAACAATAATTAATCATCAAACGGCACTTTCAGATCCAGCGGAAGCTGAACGAAATCTCCGGAACGCAGCGCCTGAACAACAAGATCATCATACGACTTATATTCGCTCATCGGCATCTCATAAGCATGATAACCGCCGTTCAGATCGCGCCAATGATATACAATCGAATGGATTCTGCGCCGTAACTGATCGAACGTATCAATGAGCTGCTCATCAACAGATATCTGAGATTTATAAATCATATCCGGAGTCTTCACGGAAGTAATATGTATCTCATTCCAAAGAGCTGGCACATTACTATAACGAGCATGGACAAATCTTTTATACTTATCAAGTATCGACAATAAATAACTGTAACGCCACTGACCACGAAACTCATCTAAGAACAAGATCTTTTCACACATATAATTGTCAAATCCGCCGACCTCATAATCAGACATAAAATATACATTATCCGATCCATACTGATCAATCAAAATCTTAGCCGTATAGCTCTTACCGGAACCGGCCTGACCAACGTGCCAGACAACTTTAACATCACGGATAAAATCAGCCTTCTCAAAATCACGTGCAACACACGCATCACGGATCATCTTTTCATAACGCCGATACCGGAACGACATATTCAGAATGTCACGAGCTGACATTCCCATATGAATCAACTCTTCAAGCACATCAAGATCGCGCCGCTGTCCCTGCACCCCCTTAATCTCACCATAACGAGCCGTAGCAAGGACCTTCTCACCGGATTCCGACCATTTACCACGCTTATTAATATAATCCTCTGCCTGATCCTTATTACCTTTAAGCGCTTCTAAATGCGCATGTGCATACACCTTCTGAACAGCAGTAAACCGGATAGTCTTAACATCCTCTACCACCATATGAACATGCTTCAACCCGTTAGCAGAAATACAATATATCCAAGCACCGGAACGTTCAGGATGACCAGTAATCCATTTATCCATCAATTTATCCACAATCTCCTGCGGAGTCCCATCATCACCATACTGCTCTGGATTATTATATACAATAAACCATGCACGACTAACATCTTGAGCCATAAAAATACCTCTTTGTAACGATGTTGTAACGAAGTCCTGTTACAAAATTCTTTCGATGTTTTCAGGCGAAAATGACATTTGTAACATGTAACGAAGTTAGGGGGAATCATTACCCCAACTTCTCGCCTGCATTCCCGCCGGGACCCCGTGGGGTCCTCGGCGGGAACCCTTGCAGGCAACTAAGTTTCATGTTATCATTAGATTAATCGGAAGATTATGGCGGGTTCGAGTCCCGTCTATCGCTTTTAAACATCGGCTTCCGGATTTTCGGAAGCCGTTTTTGTTACTGTAAACGGCGATTTCAAAAAAGGGAGAGATCTGCTATGTTTTGTTGGAAATGCGGAAAAGAATTACGGGAAAATGCGTCCTTCTGCATTTATTGCGGCGCTCCCGCCGTGAATGAGGAAACCCTTGCAAAGCTGACGGCGCCGGCACAAACAGTCGAAGCACCGACAGCAGAGACAGCGCCCGCGGAACCGGCGGAAACATCTGCAGCAGAAACGACGCCGGCACAGGCTATCGAAATACCTGCGACAGAAGCTGCAGCGGCGGAACCGGCGGAAACATCTGCAGCGGAACCGACGCCAACACAGGCTACCGAAATACCTGCGACAGAAGCTGCACCAACGGAAAAGGACGAAGCACCTGCGGCGGAAGCGGCATCGGCAGAACCGCCCGCACAATCCTCCGAAGATCTCGTCGTCCGCAGGAAGCACATTATTCTGTCCGGCGGGGTTCTCGGCATAGACGGAAAATACTATCAGAAAAAGGGCCGGCGCTTTCGTAAGAAAAAAGGGCACGTGGAGATTCCGCTTGCCTCCGTCACCGGCACTTCCGTGTTCCGCACCGGCTGCGTACCCAAGGCCATTGTATGGTTCGTGCTGTTTGCCGTCTTTGTCGGCGGTACGCTGGTTGGCGGAAATTTCGGTCTCCGAACCTTAAAAGCGCTCAACACCCCTTACCGCCAGGAGGAGACAGAGGAGTTAGAAAAATCCCTGGATTGGATACAGACGGACAGCGCTTCGGACCTTGACAAAACGGAGGAAAAGATTCAAAAGACTTCCGATCAGGTAAGCGAGCTGGAAAGCCTTATCGAAGAATATCAGCAGGGACGCGAAAATGAAATCCTCCAACAGATCGGTTCGGAAGTTGATTTCGACAGTCTGTTTGAAGAAGACTTTTTTCAGGACGCTTACGACCAATACCTGCACGATCTGATCGCCGCCTTTAAAAACGATGAGCTTTTGCACAGCTGGCTCTATCCGTATTACACCTATGCGCTGGAGAACGGCACGAATCCTTACATATCCGAGGACATGAACGCGGACATGTGGTTCTACGGTGAGCCCGGCCAAGACGACCGATTTGCGGACTACCTTACCGAGGACTGGTACGTCAGAGACCGCAGCTTATATAACCGCATTACAGAGAGCGGACGCATTTACATCACCGCCTCAGACCTTATGAGCTATGTTCTGTGGATTCCCCCGTATGTGCCCGATAACGCCGTATTTGTCAAGGCGTTCGGCGGAAATCCCGATCCCGCAGATATGTCGGTGCCGGGCTGGAGCAGGGCAGACTACCGCAGCTTCTGGGGCGACCCTGACGACAATTACGGCATATCCCTCCCCGTATGGATCAAATATGACATAAGCGCCGAGGATTTCGATATCGACTGGAATCAGCTTGTAAATGAGCAGGCATATTATGACGCCTATGTGAAATTCATGAATACCATAGCTCCCGGGCTCGACACCTACGATATGGTGTCTTACTACGGAAGCGATGACGCCTACGGAGGCATGTGCTTTGACATGACGGGCAAGGAGGCGTCTGCCACCGAAATCGCACTGCTCTATCTGGAAAATCATCCGGACGCCATGAAGGACTTCGATCCGGATTCCATGGAAACGTCGTATGACAGCAGACTTGCCGACGCACAGGCGCAATATGAACAGGCCACGAAGCAAATGCAGGACCTGGAAGAAGAGAAGGCGGAAATGACTTCCCTGATCGACAAGGAAGCGGATTACCGCAGCAAATTACAAGACATCTATTCGGAGCGCGACAGCCGAAAAGCCGACCTCACAAAAATGCTCTTCCTTTTCTGCGGGATAGCGGGTCTTTCGGCGTTGGCCGCACTGATCGGTCTGTTCGTGTTCATTCATTATGCGAAAAAGCCCCGGCGTCTGCTCGTACTGGAAACGGCGGAAGGTCCGGCAACGGCATTCGGCACCGGACGCTGCTCTAAACAAAAACTAGAAGAACTGCAAAAACGGCTTCCCTGACGGAAGCCGTTTTTTACTGACGTTCTACTCTATTTTATCCGCATATTTGATTCTGTAGATCCTTCGCAGGGAATCGTTGATCCGCTCCTCGGATATCGTTCCGTCCTGCACCGCCTGCAGCACGCCATTGTATGCCTCCTCAAAATCCTCCGGCATCAGGATCATATCGCAGCCCGCCTTCAGCGCATAGATCGCAGCGTCGGCGGAAGTATAGTACTCTGTGACAGCCCCCATGTTCATGGCATCGGTAATGATCACGCCGTCAAATCCCAGCTCTTTTCTCAAGATATCCGTCACCACCGTCTCCGAGAGAGAGCAGGGCGTATAATCTCCCTCCCCCGTGAGGCCGGGCGCTATCATATGGCTCACCATGACCATATCGGCGCCGGCATCGATGCCCGCCTTGAATACGGTAAACTCCTGGGCGCGGAACTCCTCTGCGGTTCTGTCGCTGACGGCCCTGCCCGTATGCGCATCTGCGGTAGTCGCCCCGTTTCCGGGAAAATGCTTTAGGCAGGCCGAGATGTTCTGCTCCTGAAGTCCCTGCACCATAGCCACCACAAAGGGAGCCGCCGTAGCCGCATCTGCCCCGTAAGAGCGTTCCAGCATCACGCTGTCTTCCACGCTGGCAATATCCGCCACGGGCGCAAAGTCCAGATTGAAGCCGAGCCCGCTCAGGGAGCTTCCTATTGTGACGCCTGCGGTATGCGCGTTGTCGGCGACGCCGGTCTGCCCGATAGCCTGCGCTCCGTCCACGGCAGGACCGATTCCCGCATCGGCTACCCTGGCCACCGTGCCGCCTTCTTCGTCAACCGCGAAGAACATGGGGTATTTGGCATAGGACGCCGTATTTTGAATCATCTCGGTGACCTGCTCCTCCGACTGTATATTTTTGCTGAAATAGACAAATCCGCCCACTGCATACTGGGTGAGGGCATCTTTCGTTCCTTCTCCTGCCTGCACCGCCGTGTTCACACCGGTAAGCGCTTCCGGAGTCACTATGAACAGCCCCGCCACCTTATCCTCCAGCGACATCACATCAATCGCCGCATCGACGGTCTCATCTAACCGCTCCACCGGCGTGGGCTCCTGGGAAGGTTCGGGGGTAGGCGACTGAACCACGATCTCTTCCTCGTCTGCCAGCAGATCTTCTATCTTCTCCTGACTTTCCGCCTGAACCTCCTGCCTGTGCTGTGGCTCGGAGGTAATCTGCTTCACCGCTACAACGATCAAGCCTGCCATTGCAACGATCAGAAAGATCAGCACCAGATACGCCAATATCTGATTCCGCATTCTCCGCTTTCTTCTGGCCTGCCGCTTTTGTTCCTTTTTCAGTTGCTTGTCGTCCATTATGATCTATGCCTTTCCTGTCGCTTACTTATTATGTCTCTATCCATAATAACCTATATTTCTCTTTTTTTCTACAGGAAATCTTTTCTTTTGCAAAAAAGTTCGCCGCGGCAGCCGTCGGCACAAAGGCCAAGAGTGTATCAGCTAAGTTCACGAGGCAGCCGTTGGCACAACGTTTGAGAGCGTACCGACTTTTCCGTCAATACGCTCTCTCAGACTTCACTCTCCAATGGTCTTCTCCTCTCTTTCCATCAGATTCGCCCTATTCAGTTGTTTCTTCCACTTCATCCTTTGTGCTCCTTCACCTTTTCCTTTGTACCAAGGTACTATAACGTCCTGAACCATGACTGCTCATCTTCAGTGATTCGTTATTTTTTCTTCTGTGAACCTGCACCTCATCTTTAGGAACTAAATCCTTTGTACATCGTGGAAGTATTTGTACTCTGTTCTTGTTGTTAAATTCATTGTAGTACATGTTCCGGCATTTGTCAACACATTTTTTGAAAAAAATTTAAATTTTTAGTTTTTTCTTCCTTTTTTGACAAATATTTACAAAATTATTTTGTGCCCAATCACAAAAAAGCGCTGCGCCATGCAGGAAGATCACAGCGCCGTCAAAACAAAGATATCGTAGATTGCCCGAATGGCGGTCTCAAAATCCGCGTTTTCCACACCGATGATGATATTCAACTCGGAGGAGCCCTGATCGATCATCTTGACATTCACATTACTGTGTGCCAGCGCGGAAAAGATCCTGCCGGCAGTTCCTCGGGTGGACTTCATGCCGCGGCCCACAACGGCGATCAGCGCCAGATCCGACTCTATCTCGATGGAGTCCGGCTTTGCCATTCTGTGAATGCCCGCCACCACCTTCTGTTCCTTATCCATGAACTCGTCCTGATGGACAAATACGGTGAGCGTGTCGATGCCTGAAGGCATGTGCTCAAAGGAGATTCCCTGCTCCTCGAAGGCGCTCAGCACCTTCCTGCCGAAGCCGATCTCCGAATTCATCATATCCTTTTCCACGCTGACGGAGCAGAAGCCCTTCTTGCCTGCGATGCCCGTGATCACATACTTAGACTTCTGGCAGGTGCTGCCTACGATCCAGGTCCCCTCCTCCTCAGGCGCGTTCGTATTGCGGATATTGATGGGAATGCCCTCCTGACGCACAGGAAAGATGGCGTCCTCGTGCAGCACGGTGGCCCCCATGTAGGAGAGCTCGCGAAGCTCCCTGTAGGTGATCACCTCGATACCCTTGGGGTTCTTAATGATTCTGGGGTCTGCGATCAGGAAGCCGGACACATCTGTCCAGTTCTCGTACACGTCCACCCCCGCGGCCTGCGCCACGATGGAGCCTGTAATGTCGGAACCGCCTCTGGAAAAGGTCTTGACCCTGCCGTCGGGAAGCGACCCGTAAAATCCGGGGATTACCGCATTTTTGCAGTTCTGCAGCCGCTCGGACAGCACCGTCTTGGTCCTGTCGGCGTCCCATGTCCCGCTCTCGTCCGCGAAAAAGATGACCTCCGCCGCATCGATGAACTCATACCCGAGATAAGCGGCCAGAACGATACCGTTCAAATACTCCCCTCTGGAAGCCGCATAGTCGCGTCCCGCCTTTTTCTTAAAATTCTTCTCTATGGTCTGAAACTCCTGCTCCAGACTGATATCCAGCTCCAGTCCGTCTATGATCTCCTGATATCTGGCTTTGATGTCCGCAAGCGCCTTTCCGAAATCCCCGTCCGCTTCCGCTATGCCGTAACACTCGTACAGCATATCCGTTACCTTGGTATCCTCCTTAAAACGCTTTCCCGGCGCGGAGGGCACCACATATCTTCTGCTCTTGTCCGCGCGAATGATCTTCGCGACTTTTTTGAACTGCTCTGCGCTTGCCAGAGAACTTCCGCCGAATTTTACCACTTTAGACATTTTTTCTTTTCACTCCTCGTTTTTCGGCAACATGCCGATTGCTCGATACAATGCTTATCATACGCCGGACGCCGGGGTCTGTTGCAGCTGCAGGAATCTGTCCATCAGCTCATGGCCCTTCGCCACGAAAATTCCCGATGCGCGGCCGCCGGCCTCGCTGTAATCATAGCTGTTCTCCTTCCGATCCGTGCTGTCATACAGCAGGTACGGCACGCTGTCGGAGGTATGTGTGCGCACTCTGATCGGTGTGGGGTGATCCGGCAGCACCAAAAGTCTGAAATCCTCTCCCGAATCCTCCAGCTTCTTCACGGCGGGTCCAATCACTTCCGTGTCCAGAAGATGAACGGCCTGCACCTTGCGCTCCACGCTTCCCTGATGCCCCATCTCGTCGGGCGCCTCCACATGGATATAGGCGAAATCGTAACCGTCCTGCGTCAGCGCCTTTACCGCCGCTTCCACCTTGCCGGCATAGTTCGTGTGAAGTCCGCCGTTGGCGCCCTCCACCAGAGCCACGCCCATGCCCGCTCCCACGGCAATGCCCTTCAGCAGATCCACGGCCGACACCATCATGCCTTTCTTACCCGTCTTCTCTTCAAAGGAAGACAGCTTCGGCTTTGTGCCCGCTCCCCAAAACCAACAGCAGTTGGCGGGATTTAAGCCCTTTTTCTTTCTCTCGATGTTGATGGGGTGATCTGCCAGTATGTCATAGCTTTTGCGCATCATCTCGCGCAGGGTCGGCTCCTCCGGCAGATACTGTCCGATAACGCGCCCCAGCACATCGTGAGGGGGCGTAAGCTCCACCACGCGGCCGCCGCTCCAGATCAGGCAATGGCGATAGCTGGTACCCACATAGAACTGATAGGTCTCATTGGCCAGCTGTTCCGCTACCGCCTTCAGAAGCACGGCGCAGTCCTCGGTAGCTATCTCCGAGGAGCTGTGGTCTATGATCGTCTTCTCCTCAAAGGGAACGTCGTCCTCCGAGATCGTCACAATGTTGCAGCGGATCGCAATGTCATCTTCCTTCATAGGCACGCCGATGCTCAGCGCCTCCAGCGGAGACCTTCCGGAATAATATCTGGCGGGATCGTATCCCAGCACCGAAAGATTCGCCGTGTCCGAACCCGGCTTCATACCGTCCGGAATCGTATGCACCAGTCCAATCTCACTGCATTTGCTCAACCGGTCCAGATTCGGCGTCTCGGCGTACTCCAGGGGAGTTTTTCCGCCCAGCTCCTCCACAGGTTCATCGGCCATACCGTCGCCCAACACTACAAGATATTTCATAACCTTCCTCACTTTCACGCTTCCATGCGCAGCCTGCTGCCGACCGCGCCGTCGCCCAGCTTAGCATATCTGTCCGCAAAGTCCTTCTCCGTCATCACGGGGGTAACAAAGCCGCATTCCTCCGCCACTTCCGCAAGTGCGACCTTCTCGAGGCCGTCGCCGAACAGCGCTTTTGCCTTCTCCTCGCAGTCTGTCCTTACGCGGAAGAAGAATTTTCTCTCCATGCGGTCGATGCTGACAAGGTCTGCCTCCTTGGCACTCCAAAAGCACATGATTTCCCTTCCCATATGGCGGGCGCAGTCTATCACATCGGACACAACGGCGCTGGCTGTAGGCAGCTTCCCTGCGCCGCGTCCGTAGAACATGGCGTCTCCCAGCATATTGCCGTGTACCAGCACCGCGTTGAACACGCCGTTCACCATGTGCAGCGGGTGGTCTCCGTCGATCAGAAACGGGGAGACCATTGCCAGAGTCCCTCCGTCCTTCTCCCTGCTGATGGCAAGGAGCTTGATGGACATTCCCAGCTTCTTCGCATATTCAAAATCTCTGGGCTCCACCTTGGTGATACCCTCCGTGTATATCTTTTGATAATCTACGTTCCTGCCCGTCATCAGGGAGGAGAGAATTGCGATCTTCCTGCAGGCGTCGTGGCCCTCCACGTCCGCCTCTGGATTTCTCTCCGCATAGCCCTTCTCCTGTGCCGCCTTCAGAACGTTTTCATAATCGGCGCCCTCGAACTCCATTTTGGATAAAATATAGTTCGTGGTGCCGTTCAAAATCCCTGTAATGGACTCTATGCGCTCCGCAGTCAGGCAGGAATTGAGCGGTCTGATGATGGGGATTCCGCCGCCCACGCTGGCTTCAAACAGGTAATTGCAGCCCCGCTCCTTTGCCAGCGCCAGAAGCTCCGGTCCGTGAGCCGCCACCAGCTCCTTGTTGGAGGTACACACGCTCTTTCCGGCCGCAAGAGACTGTTTGGTAAATTCATAGGCTGCGCCCACGCCGCCCATGGTCTCACAGACAATGCGCACCTCATCGTCCGCCAGTATCTGACCGAAGTCATGTACCAGCTTGTCCTCATGAGGATCGCCCGGAAAATCCCTCAGGTCGAGAATATATTTTACAGCCAGTTCCTCTCCGGCCTTCTTCCCCACCAGCTCCTTATTCTTCTCAATGACTTCCACTACGCCGCTTCCCACGGTCCCGTAGCCTAACACTGCAATATTTATCATATCCGCCTCTTTCCGCCTTACGGCTGTTTTCCTTTTCTCTGTTCACCGGCCTATTCCTTTGCCAGTATCTTCACATGGTGGACGCCCTTCTGATTCTCCATTCGGTCTATCATTCCGGCGATGTCTCCTGTGGTCTGCAGCACCTGAACGCTCAGGCTGAGCGACGCGATCCCGTTGATGGGAATACTCTGATGGATCGTCAGGATATTGGCCTGATACTCGGCGATGATCTTCAGCACGTCGGACAACAGACCCGGCTCGTCGTCCATCTGAAAGGTCATGGTGAGCGTCGTTCCCTGCGTGTTGTCATGAAACTGAAAGATATCGTCTTTGTACTTATAAAATGAACTGCGGCTGATGCCGACAGCATCAGCCGCTTCCTGAACGGTCAGAACCTTTTCCGATTCCAGAAGCCTCTTTGCCTCGACAACCTTCAGCAGCACCTCCGGCACGGCTTTCTGCCTTACCACGAAATACTTTGCCGTCTCACCCATGTTCGTTTCCACTCCTCGGCAGAAGTATTGTCTGTATCTTACAAACAATTCCGCAAACGTTTCTGCATCGCGGACACTTGTCTGCCAACGAGGGATATTTTAACACATGTTGCAAAGAAGCACAAGAGTTTTTTAATCTGTTCCTACCACCCGGTTCTTGCCGGACTGTTTTCCCCGATACAGACGTCTGTCGGCAAGATTGAGCCACTCGTCCAAAGTCTGTCCCTCATGGTAGCGTGCCAGACCGATGGTCACCGTCATGTTCACGGTCACCTTGTCATTATACCGAAAATCTGTACGAGCCACCTTTTGCCGGATTCCCTCCAAAAGCTCCTCCGCGCCGTCATGCCCGCCGTCCGTACCGTCCTCTGCTCCCACGATTACGAACTCCTCGCCGCCCCATCTGCAGACAATGCGGTCACCGCAGACCTCCTTGATGGTCTCCGCCATGGATCTCAGCGCAAAATCGCCGCACAGATGACCGTACTTATCGTTGATTCCTTTAAAATCATCAATATCCAGAATCGCGATCCAGTACCTGTGCATATCCTCGGAGGCGGAGATCGCCTCCAGATGATCTACCAGATAATACCGATTGACCATACCTGTCAGATTATCATGGGTGGCCTGCTCGGAAAGTCTGGCCTCATAGTAGGTGGCAAGCATCGTCAAAATACTGAAGAAGAAAATAATGGCCGCAAAGACCATGACCGAGTTGACCACCAGACCGGCAAATGTCATTCCCGAACTCATGGGATAGAGCGGCTCCTGATATCGGCTGACCATGAGACTGGCCAGATAGACCAGAGCGCTGATCGCACCAAATCCGATGCTCTTCACATGATGGTGCCGCAGTCTGACGGAAAAGTAATCCACATAGAACACCACCGCCAGACAGCCGATAAAGTACAGCTGAAAGCCGAAATCCCACCCCACGCAGAGCACCGCCAGAAACATGTGTATCATGATCTCAAGGAAGGTCGCCAGCGTATAGGCCCAGGTTTTCTCATATTTCAAAAGAAAAAACCCGACTACGTAGAACAGGACGCTGAATATATTCACATAAGCCATCAGACTGATCTTTGTACATGCGAAAAAGATCAGCATACATGTGTGCAGGAACAGCAAGAAAGCATTGACGATGACCAAAGCCTGCCTTGCCGCCCTGTTGTTGATATATGCATCCATTTTTACTTTCCTTATACAACGCTTATGATATTTATATGCCGTCTGCTAGATCAAGGGATACTTGTCTGTCAGCGCCTGCACAATGGCTCTCGCCTGAGGGATCTGCTCTTCGCCGCCCTTGATCACCATTGCAATGGCCTCGGCGATCCTCTCCATATCCTCCGTGTTCATTCCTCTGGAGGTGACGGCGGGAGTTCCCAGACGGATTCCGCTGGTCACGAACGGAGACTGGGGATCGTTGGGAATCGTGTTCTTATTGCAGGTGATATGAGCCGCGTCAAGCAGCTTCTCCACGGCCTTTCCCGTGAGGCCGAAATTCGTCAGATCCACCAGCATCAGATGATTGTCCGTGCCGCCCGACACGATCTTGATGCCTCTGTCCTGCAGGCCCTTGCACAGCGCCTGCGCATTGTCGATGATGTTCTTCTGATATACCTTGAAATCCTCGCTCAGCGCCTCCTTAAAGCACACGGCCTTTGCCGCTATCACATGCATCAGCGGACCGCCCTGAATGCCGGGGAAGATCGCCTTGTTGAAATTATACTTCTCGTTCACCGCATTGCTGGACAGGATCATACCGCCGCGGGGACCGCGCAGCGTCTTGTGGGTGGTGGTGGTCGTCACGTCGGCGTAGGGAATGGGGCTGGGATGCAGTCCCGCTGCGACCAGACCTGCGATGTGCGCCATATCTACCATGAGCACAGCTCCCACCTCGTCCGCCACCTCTCTGAATTTCTGAAAGTCGATGGTGCGGGCATAGGCGGAAGCGCCCGCAATGATCATCTTCGGTCTCGCCTCCAGAGCGATCTGACGCAGCTTGTCATAGTCGATAAAGCCCTGATCGTTCACCCCGTAAGGCACAATATTGAAATATTTTCCGGACATGTTCACCGGACTTCCGTGCGTTAAGTGTCCGCCGTGGTCCAGATTCATACCCATGATGGTATCGCCGGGCTTGCAGACAGCGAACTGTACCGCCATGTTGGCCTGTGCGCCGGAATGGGGCTGAACGTTCGCATACTCGCAGCCGAACAGTTCCTTGGCCCTCTCGATGGCAAGGTTCTCCACCACGTCCACGCACTGGCACCCGCCGTAATATCTTTTCCCGGGATAGCCTTCCGCATACTTATTTGTCAGAGGGCTTCCCATTGCCGCCATCACGGCCTTGCTCACCCAGTTCTCCGACGCGATCAGCTCGATATGGCTGTTCTGTCTCTCCTGCTCGTCTACGATGGCCTGAGCGACCTCGGGATCCACTTTCTTTACTTCGTCAAATGAATACATGTCCTTTCCTCCTATGGCGCATAAATATTTAAAATTGATTATAACATACGTTTATCCTTGTTGAAAATATTGTTTTTCAAATCTCTCCACGCTCATGGGCTTCGCGAAGAAATACCCTTGGAACATATCGCAGCCGGCCTGTGCCAGGAAATCCGCCTGCTTCTTCGTCTCAACGCCCTCCGTGATGACCGGCATACCAAGCTCCTTTGACATGGCGATGATATTCTTTAGGATCGTAGTGCTCCGCTCCTCGTTCTTGGTCTCCTGCAGGAATATCATGTCGATCTTCAGAATGTCCGCGTTGATATCCTTGAGCAGTCCCAGAGAAGAATAGCCGCTGCCGAAATCGTCGATCTCAATATCGTACCCCTGCGACTGGAGCCCGTCCAGCGTATTCAGTATCTCCCGTACATTGTCCATCAATGCGGACTCCGTGATCTCCAGCTTCAGCTTTTTGATATCGAAATCGTATTTCTGCGACAGATCGCGGAAGATCTCGCCGATGTTCAGGAAGAAGAAATCCTTGGTGGAGATATTGACGGAGATGGACAGGTCGTCCCTTCCCAGCTTTTTCCACTCCTCCAGCTTTTTCGCCGCGCTCTCCCACATGTACAGATCCAGCTTGTGGATCAGTCCCGCCTTCTCCAAGATGGGGATAAATACCTCAGGGCCGACGATTCCCTTTTCCGGATGCATCCAGCGCACCAGCGCCTCCGCTCCCACCAGCGTTCCGCTGCTGGCTATCTGCGGCTGCAGGAACATGATGAACTGTCTCTCCTCCAGCGCTTTGTCGAACACGCCCAGCACGTCCTTTTCGTCCAGAATGTTCTGCAGCATTTCCTCTCTGTAATAGCAGACGAACTTATCATAATTGCCCCTGACCGAATCAATGGCCATCATTGCCTTATCGTACATGGTCCAGACGGGTTCGTTCACGTCTTCGATGTCGTAGACGCCCAGATAGAAATGCAGCTTGAACGGACTGGAAAGTCCCAGCTCCAGAGTCTTGGCCATATTTTCGGAAAACTGCTTCTCGTCAAAGTGACTTCGCGGCATCAGCGTGCAGAACCGGTCCGCGAAAATACGCGTGCTGGCGGAATTGCCTCTCTCGTTCCTGCGGATCATATTCGCCTGGGCCGCCAGAAGCCGGTCTCCCTCGTCTATCCCGTAGAGCTCGTTGACCATCTTAAAGTCCTTGATATTGGAACAGACCATACAGTAAGGCTCCTCGGCTTCCGCCAGGATCCTTTTTACCTCCTCCTCGAAAGCGCTCCTGCTCCACAGGCCCGTCAGCGCGTCGTGAGTGGCCCTGTACTGCTCTTCCTTATATTTTCTCACGATCTCCGTGCGGTTCTCGAACTGGAAGCAGTACCCTAAGATCCTGTCCTTTTCGTCCAAGAACTGCTGGTATGTCACATATAGGTGTATTTTTTGACCGTTCTTAACGATCGTCCGCTCCGTGCCGATCACGTTCTGCCCGTTCTCCTGATACTCCTCTTTCCATTCCGACAGATACAGCTCTGCGATCTTAGTGATCTCCGCCTCTCCGGCAAACATCTCCTCCGCCACCTTGTTCACGCCGATGCATTTGCCGTCGTTGTCATAGGCGAACAGGCCGATCACGGAATCCTTGATGATGGTGGAGTGTATTCTGCGCAGCAGCCCTCTGGGGGAAGCGAACAGCACAAAATAGCAGATGGACATCGCCAGCGTCGCATACAGAACCACGGAGTAATCGAATTTGGCCTTCAGGACCGTACACAGGATATTCACCACTGCCACGGCCGCCGTCTGAAATAGGATCATGCCGTACTTTCTCTTGTACATGAGCGGCACCTTGACCAGACGGTAGGCGAGAATACACAGGATATAGGTCACCAGCAGAAACACGAACGCTCTGTGAAAGAAATACGGCTTTTTCAGCAGCACCTCCCAGTACTGTGTCACAGAATCGTCGGCCGTTCTGTGCTCCACCTCGAACATGTGGTGCGTGACCGTATTGACAAGAAAAGAAACGGAATCCGCAGCGGCCAGCAGACTGACAATATATCTGGGCACTCTGGACAGAGGCCGTATATGCGTATAGTCGGCCGTAAATACCATTAAAAAAATGACCAGCCAGTCGATGGAAAGAAAATAGAGACCGCTTGCGAACAATGCCAGGACAGGATATTCGGGCGGGACCAGAATAAAGAACATATAGCATGACAGCGTAAAAGTGGCCAACAAAATTAATTGCACCACTCTTCCGCGATTTCTGATATGGCTCTTATTGATAATGCTTACACAGACCAGCATCGAAAAGATCAATGCCCACAGCAAAAACAACAACACCAGATACATTTTCTGTCCCCCATACGACAAAAACCGATTGCATTCCCCTCATTACGGGCCGCGCCCTATTCCTTGTCGAACATCAGATCTCTGTACCAGCGCAGCGAGTTCATATAAGCTTCGTTCACAGGATTCACATCCATCTTGGCCAACAGGAGCAGTCTCGACACCTCCTGCCAGTTGGCGTTCTCGTACTGCTGCATCAGATTCAGCACGGGTGCGAGACGGCCGCTTCCGTGGATCAGCGCCTCCTTGACGTCCCCTGCGACCATCACCATCTCCAGCGCCTCCTCCATAGGCTTCTCCAGAATCACGTCCAGCACGGAGAACAGGCCCATCAGGAACAGCTCCTCGCTCTTATTCTGCATACCGAACACAGGCGCCAGCAGCTCCGCGAACTTTGCGCGCAGCAGAGAGAGTCTGGTGACTTCGCTGGGCTTGTCGGCGTACATCTCGTTCGCCACAGCCGTATTGATCCACTTTCTGAGCTCTTTCTGTCCCAGCATGGCGGCGGCGTGACGAATCGTGGAGATACCGGAATTCACCGTCATGCGGTTCACCATCTTTAACAGGGAAATCGTCAGCGCCGTATCCCGCCCGATAATATCCGCCGCATCGGTCAACTCGAAATTCGCGCTGTTCACCACGTTCAAGAGCTCGATATAGTTGACCTTTAAAGGCGCCACCTCGTGGGAGCCTTTTGTCACGGGAACACGGTAGAAATTGCCCTCGTAGAGCTGATAGCCGCCCTTTTCCTTCAGCGCCTCAAAGTCCTCCATCGTGTCGATGCCGCCGGCACACAGCCTGATATTGGGATAGAGCTTGCTGAAGTAGATCTTGGCCTTGTCGATGGCCACCTTGCGGTTGTCAAGGAACACATAGTCCATCAGCTTCATGATCTCTCTGTAATTCTCGAAATCGGCCACCGCCAGTTTGCGCACCGCCAGCTTATACCCCATACCCTTCAGCTCTTTCAGGCGGTTCACATAGGTCTCCAGCGGAGGGATCGTATTGTCTATCAGAAGCACCAGACGCTCATGAGGCGCATCGCACTGGTCTTCTATGTCGGAAAACACGGAGATGCTTCCCACCGGCACAAAGATTTCCTCGTCCTCGGAAATCGTCTCGATTCCCATCGTGCGGATCAGCTCCAGACCCTCTACTGCGGCCGCGCCGTCATTTTGTCGGGTTCCCAGCATCATGGGGTCCAGAAAGAAATTATCCTTCTGAGAAAAAACAGAGTATGCCCGCACCGCCATATTCTCATCAAAGAGAGGTACTAACGCCAATAACATACACATTCACCCATACGATGTCTCGCCATCGCCCTTTCCGCTTTCTGTCTTCCAAGCCGCCGTGTTGTTTCACATCGCGTTACTTAAAATATTTCACACCGGACTCAAATATCCGAATATTCTGCTCACCGTAAATATTCTTTGCCACGCCCTCGCCCCGGCGCTCCACATGAGCCATTTTTCCCAGGACTCTGCCGTCCGGAGAGGTAATGCCCTCGATGGCGCAGTAAGAACCGTTCACGTTGTACTCCTCGTCCATAGACACATTTCCGTTTTGGTCGGAGTACTGCGTCGCCACCTGCCCCTCTGCGAACAGCCTGTCAAGCCACTCCTTGGGCGCCACGAAACGTCCCTCGCCGTGAGAGGCCGGACTGCAGTAGGTCTCGCCCAACACCGCCTCCTGAAGCCATGGAGACTTGTCGGAGACCACCTTCGTATATACCATCTTGGAGATATGCCTGTTGATGGTGTTAAAGGTCAGCGTGGGGGAATCCTCCTTCTGACCGACGATCTCACCGTGCGGCAGAAGTCCCAGCTTGATCAGCGCCTGAAATCCGTTGCAGATTCCCAGCGCGAGACCGTCCCTCTCGTTCAAGAGCTTCATGACGGCTTCCTTCAGCTTCTCATTGCGAAATGCGGTGGCGAAAAATTTCGCGCTGCCGTCAGGCTCGTCGCCGGCCGAAAACCCGCCGGGGAACATGATGATCTGCGCCTTGCCGATGGCTTCCTCAAACTCGTCCACGGACCCGCGGATCTCGTCGGGCGTCATATTCCGGAACACTCTCGTGATCACGTCGGCGCCGGCGCGCTCGAAAGCCTTTGCGCTGTCATACTCGCAGTTGGTCCCGGGGAATACCGGAATGAATACGGTGGGTCTGGCCACCTTGTGCCTGCAGACATAGACGCTGTCGGCCTTATAACACTTGCTCTCCACAGGCGTCGTATCCCTCTCCGCCTTGGTGGCAAACACCTTCTCCAGCTTGGACTGCCATGCCTCCAGCGCTTCCTCCACGGTAATGCACACATCTCTGTAGACAAATACCGGCTCCTGCTTCACCGTTCCGATGTATTTGCACCGAAGCCCCGATGCCATGACCTCCTCAAATTTCTCGGGGATCACCTCCACGAGAATGTCGCCGAGACTGTTCTCGAACAGATCGTCCTGAGGGATATCGTCCGCCAGGGCAACGCCGAGCTTATTGCCGAAGGCCATCTTGGACACCGCCGCAGCCACGCCTCTGGAATCCAGCGCATAGCCGGAGATAACGGTTCCCTCCCGCATCAGGCGATGCACATAGCCGTACATCTTCGCCACATCGTCATACATGGGAATATCAAATTCGTCTTTTTCAATCTCAAAGCGGATCAGCTTGCTGCCGGCCCTTTTAAGCTCCGGTGTCACGATGTCCTGCTGAGCCGCGATATCTACCGCAAAGGATACCAGAGTGGGCGGCACATCGATATCGTTGAACGTGCCGGACATGCTGTCCTTGCCGCCGATGGAGGGCAGCCCAAAGCCGATCTGGGCGTCGTAAGCGCCCAGCAGCGCCGTGAACGGCTGGCTCCAGCGCGCAGGGTCCCCTGTCATCTTGCGGAAATATTCCTGAAAGGTAAAACGTATCCTGCTAAAATCTCCGCCGTTGGCCACGATCTTTGACATGGATTCCACCACCGCATACACGGCGCCGTGGTAAGGGCTCCAGGAGGACAGATACGGGTCGAAGCCGAAGCTCATCATCGTAACGGTGTCCGTCTTGCCGTGCAGCACGGGCAGCTTTGCCACCATGGCCTGCGTCTCCGTCAGCTGATACTTTCCGCCGTAAGGCATCAGCACGCTGCCGGCGCCGATGGAAGAATCGAACATCTCCACCAGACCTTTCTGGGAGCATACGTTCAGATCGTTCAACAGCGCAAGCCACGCCCCCTTGACGTCGTCCTGCTCCAGCTTTTCTCCCGCTGCGGGGACGGCCCATCTATGAAAATAATTCTCGTTTTCGTCCGGAATCTCTATCTTGACGGCGGTTTCCTGATGGGCTCCGTTGGTGTTCAGGAAGGAGCGCTTCAGGTTCACGATCTTCTTGCCCCGCCAATTCAGCACCAGCCTCGGCTCCTCGGTCACCTCCGCAACGGCCACGGCCTCCAGATTCTCCTCGGCCGCATAGCGCAGAAATTTCTCCACGTCCTTGGGGTCCACCACCACTGCCATTCTCTCCTGGGATTCGGAGATGGCAAGCTCCGTGCCGTCCAGACCGGCGTATTTCTTAGGCACCTTGTCAAGGTCCACGGTCAGACCGTCAGCCAGCTCGCCGATGGCAACGGACACGCCGCCCGCACCGAAGTCGTTGCACTTTTTGATGATGCCGCTCACCTCGGGACGGCGGAACAGCCTCTGGATCTTTCTCTCTGTGGGCGCATTTCCCTTCTGGACCTCGGCTCCGCAGGTCTCGATGGACTGCTCTGTGTGTACCTTGGAGGAGCCTGTTGCACCGCCGCAGCCGTCGCGCCCCGTGCGTCCGCCCAGCAGGATAATGATATCCCCGGGATCCGACGTCTCTCTGATCACATTCTTTCTGGGAGCGGCTCCCATCACGGCGCCAATCTCCATTCGCTTTGCCACATAATCGGGGTGATAGATCTCCTTCACCAGACCCGTCGCCAGACCGATCTGATTGCCGTAGGAGGAATAACCGTCTGCGGCACCGCGCACCAGCTTTTTCTGGGGCAGTTTTCCCTTCAGGGTATCCGCCACGGGAACCGTGGGATCGGCCGCACCGGTGACACGCATGGCCTGATATACATAGCCTCTGCCGGAGAGAGGATCGCGTATGGCTCCGCCCAGACAGGTGGCGGCGCCGCCGAAAGGCTCTATCTCCGTAGGGTGGTTGTGCGTCTCGTTCTTAAAAAAGACAAGCCATTCCTCCGTCTCCTTGTGGTCGCCGTAATCCATTTCCACGGGCACCACCACGGAGCAGGCGTTGATCTCGTCGGACTCCTCCATATCCTGAAGCTTTCCCTCTTTTTTCAGCTTCTTCATAGCCACCAGCGCCAGATCCATGAGGCAGACGAACCTGCTCTCATCGCCGGCGTAGAGCTCCTCTCTGGTGTCAAGATAGCTCTGGTAGGTGGTCATAATGGGATCGCGGTAATATCCCTCGCCGAATTCCACGCTCGTGAGCTCGGTGGAGAACGTGGTATGACGACAGTGATCGGACCAGTAGGTATCCAGCACACGGATATCGGTCATAGAGGGATCGCGCCCCTCCTCGTCCCTGAAATATTTCTGTATATGCAGAAAATCCTGAAATGTCATGGCAAGAGAGAGCGAGTCATACAGCCTGCGCAGCCTCTCCTCCTCCATTTCGGTAAAGCCTTCTAAAATAACGATATCCTCCGGCTCCTCGAACACAGTGATCAGAGTGTCCGGCTTTTCAAGCCCGGTCTCACGAGAATCCACCGGATTGATACAGTATGACTTGATTCGGGCAAATTCCTCCTCTGTGATATTTCCCTCTATCATGTATGTGACCGCAGTGCGGATAACGGGCTCCTGGTTCTCATCCAAGAACTGCACGCACTGAACGGCCGAATCGGCTCTCTGATCGAACTGGCCCGGCAGATATTCTACGGAAAATACCCTCGCCCCTGCGGGGATCTCTATCTCCTCTCTATACAGATCGTCCACCGGCGGCTCGGAAAAAACCGTTCTGCAGGCCTGCTCGAACACCGCGGAATCGATGTTCTCCACATCATAGCGGATAAACACCCTTACCTTTTCCACCCTGATGCCCAGATAACCTCTCAGCTCCTCGAGAAGCTCTTTCTCCCTGACCGCAAAGGGTTCCTTCTTTTCCACATAGATCCGTCTGACGTTTCCCATGTTGTTCCTCCAGATACTCAGAAAGCTTATATTTCCACGCCCAAAGATTTCAGTATGTACACGATCTCACGATCCACCGTATCCGCGGTGATGCCGATCGTCTGGGCCGATATTTTCAATCCCTCTACCACGAACATGATATTTCTGGCCGTTCCGGCACAGTCCTCACAGTAGAATTCCCCGTTGTCCACTCCTGCCTCGATCAGCTTTTCGATGATCTTCACGGCAGCGTCGAACTGCTTCTTGAGAATATTGTCCTTCTTGCCGGGCTGATTTTCAAAATAGAACTCGTAGACAGCCTGCGTCAGCGTATCCTTCTTTCTCAGAAGTTCTTTCTTCTGCTCCTGCAGGAACAGGACCAGAATGTCCGCCGCCGTTGCGTCTTCCGCGATACTGTCGGAGAAAACGTCGTCCGCTTCCTCGCTCTCCAGCTTCATCACCTCCGTAAAGATCTGGCTGGTGCTGTCAAAATACAGATAGAGGCCGCCCCTGCTGATATCACAAGCCTCGACAATGTCTTTCATGGTGACCTTCTTAAAGCCCTTTTCCACGAAGACCTTTCTGGCTGTCTCCAGTATGAACTTCCTCTTTTGTATTGATTTTTCTCCCATGTCCGTTCCCTTTCTATTTGAGTTCTAAAGGTCTGTCCCAGTATTCGATGATCTTCTGCATCTGCTTCAACACCAGGTAAAAAATGTTCTCCTCCACGGCCTGACTCCAAAGCGTGCCCTTCGTCATGCCGCCCAACACATACTTGGACAGGATCGCCCTCAGGATATCCCAATCCTTCAGCTCCACCGCCTCGATCACGCGTCTCTCATCTTCCGGCGTCTTAATTCTATAGCGCGTATAGACATACGGATAATTGCGGTCCATCAGAGACGACTTTGACGCTTCGCGGACGAACTGAAGCAGCGTGGAATCGTACACGGGAAAGCTCATGGTGTTCTCCGTAAATTCCGGTCCTTTGTAATAATTGCCCCCCGGCCGGCCGGCGTGGCTTTCAAACCAGGGCAGATATCGCAGAAACGGCATGGCCGTCTGCTTGTACTCCTGCAGCAGCTCCTGCCGATATTCCGAATTCTGATCCATATGTCCTCGCTCCCTCTTTCGTTTTCTCAAAAATGACACATATGTATTTTTATTTTATCACAAATTTATTAAAAGTACAGTAGAAAATTACAGATACTTTGTTGTATACTATTATGTAAAGCGCGACCGGGCTCTTACGCCCGCGCTTCACGCAAATGACTCGGCGCTCTGCGCCGGCGGAAAGATGAGGAAAGACATGGCGGGAACCACACTGAAAAAGGGAACTATCATTTACAAGAGCGGACAGCCCATGACGGCGCTCCACCTGATCACACAGGGCACCGTGCAGGCGGAGTACCCCGGCGGTACCTATCAGTTGAAGAAGGGAGACGTGATAGGAATCTGCGAGATCTGTTCGGAAATACACTTTCTCGGATACACGGCCTTGGAAGACTGCATGTACCTTACATACCCGATAAGCAGCATGGAGGCGTTGGACGATCTGCTCCAGAAGCATCCCGACGCGGCCAGATTCTTCCTGCTCTCCCTGTTTCGGCAGATCAACACGCTGCTGGGAAAGAGTTCGTTTTCGGAGATGAACTGCGCCGATCTTTACCAGAATCTGACGGCGGATTACGAGAAATACAACTCCCTCTGCAGCCGTTACCGGATACCGCCGAGGACGCTGGAGGGAATACAGGATATCGCCAACTACATTGTGAGCGAGGATCAGGACATCTGGCTGAACAGCTACTATCTGGGCCTGCAGAACATCTACGCCAAGGAGCACGCCAAGGCGCTGATACTGGAGCCCGGCATCTCCTTAGGCATGATCCGAAAGGGCAGTCTGGATTTCCGCAAGACCTACACGCTCCTGGACGAACAGTACAACTACTGCAACCAGCTCACGCACCACTATTTCAACAGCGAGGGCAACGACCTGTTCGACTTTTACACCTCGCTGTACTACCGCCTGGGCTCCAATTCCGAGGACGCCGTGGCCCTGTGTGCGGACATCGAGAGAATGACAGCGTATTTCGAGGGCAATCCCGCTCTGGACGCAGATCGGGTAAAGCAGCGCGTGGAGGATTTTCGCAGCAAGATCGCCTCTTTGAAAAAGCCCGCCAAGCAGGAGGAGAAAAAGAACGATTCTCTCAGCGCGTCGATCCTGTCCGAGCTGGCCGGCAGTCTGGATACGATACTGGAGTTCGCCGGACCCGAATTTGAGGCGGCAGAGGCCTTCCGCCAGCATGTGAACGCATACAAGAATCTGGAGGACAAGAACGCCATGGACGACGTTACCAGCCGCCTGCGCAAGAACCTGACTCTTGAATTCGACAACCTGTACGCCGCCGTGTTCAAGCGTTCCGTCAGCACGCCCTACATGCCTACCCCCGTGAAGATGTTCCTCTATTTCGGATATGTGGACGAGGAACTGGCGGGCGCGGACAACTGCGCGACGCTGTACAACATGACCTTCGGCATGGAGGATCAGAGCGCCTTCGGCGTGTATACTTTATACCAATGGCTGATGGCCATCTACAACGGGAGCAAGTCGCCCAGCCGGAACGAATTTGACGAGGATTACTCCGATTATATCCACAAGCAGAAGGCGTCGGGAAAGCTGAGCGCTTCCCAGCTGAGCGCCCTGGAGAAGGATCCCATGAGCAAGGTCAGCTTTGAGCTGAACAACATGTTCGCGCAGGGCAACAAGATCACCTTCGGCCGGATCAGCACCTTCTGCCCGCTTTTTTCGGACGACAATGTGCTGAAGGATCTGAAGGCCTCCTACGTCACCGCTGCGCAGATCACAAAGGCCTTCGAGACCGTCAGAAGCATCGACTTCTCCGCCTTTTACCGGGAGAGCCTCGACTATGACAATATCGACGTCATGGGCAGGGAGAGTATTCATGTGGAGTATCTGCCCGACGTGATACTGATGCCTAACGTAGGTATCCGCGGCGTCATGTGGCAGGAGATAGAGGGCAAGAAGCGGAACAGTCCCGGAAGAATGCTCTTTTCTATTTTCCATATGGAGGACATCAACACTTCCGTTGTGCGTCTGGCAGGAGAATTTCGCTGGGAGATGTGCAAGAGGATACAGGGAAGCCGATGGAACGATGTGTCGGAGCGCTCCCTTACCAGCGAATATTTCGATTATGTACAGTTCTACCGCAAGAACCACGAGCTCAGCTCCGAGGCCAAGGAGCGCATCCGCACCAGCCTGCAGCGCGCCAAGAACAGCTTTAAGGAAATGTTCGTCCGCGACTACATGATCTGGGTGCTGTTCGAGGGCAACAACTCGCCGAGGCTGAACAAGGTGGCCAGACAGATCATGCTGACCTACTGTCCGTTCCCCGAAAAGCTTATGGCGAGCATGGCGCAGAACCCTCTTTACTCGGAGCTTCTGGAGCGCCGCAAGGTCCTGACCGCGCAGCGCGTCCACCGTCTGGAGATACTGGCGCAGAAGATCAAAAATACCGGCGTGGACGTACCGGACACACTGCAGGCGGAGATCCGCTTCGCGCAGGGGAAGATTTGAGATGAAATACTAAAAAATAAGAAGAGTTATATTACCGAATAGCCGGCATGGAGGAGGGCATCGCAGGCCTTGTCGAAGCTCTCCTTTTTGACAAGAATGTAATCTGTGTTATATGTGGAGACCGCAAATATTCCTATCTGACGGTCCGCAAGCACCGCTGCGATCGGAGCCAGTATTCCGATCAGGGAAAAGTCCAGAACGCCTTGGATTCGGAAGGCTTTCCAGCCGTCTTCCCGTGCCTCTGTCCGCAGCGGCACATGCTCCGTCCTGCATACCAGCGAAAGTTCTTCATCGGTCTTTGCGATAAAGAAGAATTCGTCCGCCAGGATCTCCGGAGACAATTCCCTGACCTTGCATACCGACAGATCATATGGCAGCTTTTTCAATTCCATTGGCTTTTCCTCCGAAATTTTTCTAAACGATTTATTCAGGAAATCGGATAATCCGAAAGAACATTGCGGTAATCCGGTGATTGTGGTATGTTATTTCATTTGTTGTTGAATCATACTTTTAACAAGATAATCTCCTAAAGGAGAAGCCGGTATATATTTTAAATGCTCTTCTGGGCTTATCCTCGTTATATTTCCGTATAAATCTATTTTTTTTCAATCGTTACCTATACCAAATGTCAAATAAATATTGTCAAAGTCAGGGGCTGTGTAATCTTCCTGACGTCCAATGATTCTCCATTCTCCTGTCAGTTTTCTGTCAAATAAACTATACGAATCCAAAACCACTAACGGAATCAGCCTTACGGCTTTTTCTATATCCTCTTCACTAATACATGGTTTGTCAGACATATAATCAAAAATTTCAGCCAAGCGTCCAAAGTCCACTTTTGCGATTATTCTCCCGAAACAATATCTGTTTTCGTCCATCTTGAAACAAAATATATCTCCGTTTTTTATAAAGCGTATCATGGTTCTTTCTTTTTTATCCCAGCCCCATATCTTTAACTTTTGCATGTACTTCCTCCTTTAAAAGTATCCTGTTTCAAAATATTGGTCAATACAATTCCCGTCTCCACGCCATTGCCTTAGCTGATATGACTGATGCGGTTCAGGATATCCTATCTGCATTTTCAGCCCATCATCGTTATTAACCATTTTATCTTTACTTTATACCTAACTTAAGTTTAATCATTTCTATTTCATTAGAAGAATAATTCAAATTCTTTAAAACTCGAAGTAAATTTATACTTTGTACATAATAACCTTCCCAAAAGCCTTCACGATGCCCTTCCTGCCTTTCTTCGCTAACTTCTTTTGTATCAGAAATTAGCTTAACACCCCATTTGCCCCCTGAATAAACTATTTCTGCCTCCCACGAATCCGCGTCCTGATATACAATTACTCTGTCTCCAACTTTTAGATTCATATTATTTACAATAAGTTCGCTAACAAATAAACTGCCATCTTCATTAACCGAATTGGTATCCGCAAATAACGACTTCATCGCATGATCTCCTACTGTTTGAACACTCCCGCTAATGCTGCTCCTTCTGCTCACTGTCCCATACCAACTCAAATTTAAATCCCGTTAAATTATTCTGTTCCACCAAATCTTTAAATGCTTCCGATACGAACGGCTCTCTTCGCGGTTCATCAACAAGTTTAAATATAGGATACTCTTTTAAATCATCGCATTCTTTAAATGCATATTTTGTGAACAGCATTATTCTGCCGCTGCTTTGGAATCTTATATATTCCGCCTTTTCATAGTCTATCACATTTAAGACCGAAATAACATTTATCCCAAAATACTGCTGTTCATCAAATACCAATTCCAATATTTCAACACAGTCTTGTATGCATGGCAGCAGAATGTCCAGAGCCCTTTTGCTAAAAACAGGTATCGTAAACCCCGGGGCATCACTTAATGGCAGCTTTTTTTCCGGATTCATTCGCTCTACGGGCAATGGCTTCCATCTATATCTAAGTCTCCTTCCATCAAATTCTTGGAATTCCTGCCAGGTAAAATCCTTTATCGGAGCCAGATTTTCATATTTATCCAATTCAAACTTCAATTTCCATATTTTCACAGCCGGTTCCCCTTTCCCTTACTGAATCAGTTGTATCGTCCATTCCTCTGCCTTTTTATCCGGTTTTAGGATCAGCTCCTGCCACTGTCCCTGATAATACAGCCCGCCGCATCTAGCGCTGTTTTTTCTGTTTCCGATAATGTGATCCGGCATCAAAAATTCGTGTTCCCGCCAGGTCGCAGTAGTTTTTCCCTCCATAGTCAAGACCCTGTCCTCTCTGTAAGAGAGAACGCCGCACCCCGGAAGAGACGGACATAAACTTAATTTTTCACTTGCAAGGTACAGGGCGTTGTGATCTGAGCGATATCTTTCAAAATCAGCATGAGGATGCCAGCTGCATTTTTTGATTTTTTCAGGCGTGTCCAATATTTCCCCTATTTGCAGATAACTATGTATGATATGGACCGCGCCTTTTTTACATGCGAATCTTAAAACTCCGTCTTTATCATATTCCGCCTGTCGAAAGATTCCGAAAAACAGGAACAAATCCCCGACCGTCACCTCCGCATTACGCAGTACCCCCAACGCGCTTCCCGTCTGACCGAAAGCAGGCCGCCAGTTATCTGCCGGCACGATTCGGACGCCCTCCCGAATATCCGGATCAAGATGGCAGCCGTTATAAACCGCTTTCGGGTTTAAGCCCGTCAAAATTTCGTCATAGCCAAGACCGTTATATTGCAGATCGCTATACTTCAGATCTTCCTCGTCAGGTATAGGCAGAGACAATAATGTTCCATCCGGCAGGATCGGGCTGGGACAGCCGCCGCTCGTGGTATCAAATCCTTTTCTGGATAATATAATCTTCATTGTCACTCCTTAAAAAATCAGTCATAAAGAGAATCATGCGGCGCACCGATTGCTCCCTGAAAAGAACCGATCACCCCCATCGCATAGCTGTGAAGAATCTCGTGCTCCGAACAGGAATCCGCATATTTTTTCATCTCTCTGTTTTTAGGAAGCATGTGCAGAATTTCAGCGTCAATAGCAGGAGCATTTTTCCCAAAGTATGTAAATTGCCGGGAAATTAATACGTAACAGCCATTCCTGTCCTGTTGGATCTGGACAGAGCCCTTGGGGTGTATCTGCGGTAATAAGTCATTCCGCTTTAATATACCGGCTTCTGCATCGTATATTTGATCTGTTCGGTCGCCATATACGCTCTTCCCCTGCGTTGAGAAATATTCATCCATCGTAATCACATCGGTTATCCTTGCATAATAGAGCATACGGCTTTTATAAATGCCGAGAAGGTATATTTCATCAGCAGGGTTTTTGTAATAATGTTGTCCGACATGATATCTGAGGCCGGTAATGATGTTCTTACCGTTCCGAATCTGCCCTCCCTTACAGCAGGCCAGAGTAAAGATATTGTGGTCTATACATGGCGCAAAGCCCATATCATAAGCGACCCTATAGGAAAAGATAATCCCGCCCATTGCATCACCCGTGTACCCTTTTAACATTGTGCTTTTTATCTGTTTCAAAACTATGTATATCTGGTATTTCACCAGAGTTTATGTCCATCTTGATTGCAGGAACTACTGACTTCCATCAAAGCGAATATCGATTGCCGCGTCATACAATGGGCAATCGTACTTTAATAATATATCAATCATTTTGTTCATGTCCTTTTCTGTCATATTATAGCAATCAGCCCTGACAAATTGCTTTGTTATAAATAATTCAAATGATGCATTCCCTTTTGCAAAACAATAATTATTCAACCGTCTCCACTTTGAAAATCCACATACTATATCCTGCAATATTTCCTCTGATGGAATTTCACATATGTAATCGAGATATTTTCCGTTTGACAAATCTCTATAAATGTCACTGTTTTTTATTTGTATATTATTCTTCTTTTTCCAAAAGCTTAAATCTCGTGCCATTATATACCGACCTCCTTTAACACGTTATTATAAAACCTGATTATACGGCCAATTCCACTTCTATCTCTTCTCCAATCATATCTGCCGCGTTTTTCAGCCACGTTTCGTCAAAGCCACAAGTCTCCAGATATTCCGCAATGGACTTTATAGGCAATACATCACTATAAGACCTTGCATTTCCTTCTTTCTTGTTTGATTCGGGCAGATAGATGGAAAAGCTTTCTCCGTTTTGAAATCGGCCTACTACCCTGTCGCCATATTTGAGTTTATCCATTGTCCCATAATAAGAAAGACGTGTATCTTTTTTATTGTAAGCCACACATAGAGCTCGGTCAGATGATTTTACCTCGCCTTCTTTTATAATGATCCACGAAAATAAATTATGAAAATTGTAGAAATCCAGTTTGTCAGGACAACAAATTACAATCCAACCGGATTCTTTTACCGCAGCTATCTTAAATAAGAATTTTTTCCTGTCGCCCCCGCAAATTGTGGAGTAATCTATTATTTTGTCTTTTATATTCTCAATAGCAGTGTTGTTGATACATATAAATTTTACATAATTGCTCATTTTGATTGGAAATATTCCCGATCCTTTTTTCGGGACACGGAATTTTTCCGCCTCCTCCTGTAAAGGCTTTTTTATCTGTCGAAAAGCCTCGATTAACTCCTCGTTTTGAGTCATAATAGCTAAATCCAACGGACTCTTTCCATTGTGGTTCTTGGCATAGGGATTAGCCCCCATATCAAGTAATTGCTTCGCTATGCGATTTCGCACCTCACTTTTACTGCTCACAACATCAAACAACAGATTGTTCCCATATCTCCAATCTTTGATATTTACATCGGGCTTGTATTTTAGTATTTCTTGCAGCATCTCCCACTGACTGTTAGATACAGCTAGCTGCGCTGCTGTAACTCCATTAACATTCTGTAAATCTACATTAATCCCTCGCTGCATTAAGTCTAATGCTACATCCATCTTTTTTTCACGAACTGCTTCATACAAAAAACCGCAATCATTGCTGTCGGTATAATTTATA
Organism: uncultured Acetatifactor sp.; assembly: GCA_947624245.1. Lineage (GTDB taxonomy): Bacteria > Bacillota > Clostridia > Lachnospirales > Lachnospiraceae > Acetatifactor. The sequence goes on from CANQJL010000020.1 coordinate 48,517, forward strand.
TCTTGTATTTTTTTCACTACCTCCTTATAATCTTCAAAAGATGTCGTTCTGGTCCTTATTACATGTAATAGTTCCTCTTCATAATTAATAAAGTTGTAGTTCAACATCTTATTTTTCTGTACACCTCCCTGCTATCTATTCCAGTCGCTCTTATCTTCCGGCAACATAAACAATCCCTTGGCTCTGCCCTTTTATTCTATTATAATCTATAGACCTTTTCTCCACAATTCCCCAAAAATTCTTCATCTTCCTGCTTCAACGATTTTTTTACCACTTAGGCACTTTCAGATAGATTTCTACTGAAATGATTGCAGTTTATAAAACTTCCGCTCTGAAAGAACAGATCGGATACTGCTGACTTGCAATCCGAAATTCCAGTGAAAAAGTAAATTCCACCGCCCTTTAAAATCTGGCGTATTTTATGTATTT
>CANQJL010000021.1 GCA_947624245.1 uncultured Acetatifactor sp.
ATATCCCTCGCCTGCTGCAGCGCCTCTCCCGATTTGATCAAAATGCCGTGGGACGCTCCCACGCCGGTGCCCACCATGATCGCCACGGGCGTCGCTAATCCCAACGCACAGGGACAGGAGATCACCAGCACGGAGATTGCGGAGGAGATGGCGAACTCCGCCCCCGCGCCCGCTGCCAGCCATACGATCAGCGTCACCAGCGCGATTCCCATCACCACCGGCACAAAGACACCGGCCACCTTATCCGCGAGCCTCGCTATGGGGGCCTTGCTGGCGCTCGCCTCCTCCACCAGCCGTATGATCTGGGAGAGCGTGGTGTCGTCGCCCACTCGTTCGGCGCGGCATTTCAGGAAGCCGGCCTTGTTCACCGTGGCAGACACCACCTTGTCGCCGGGCTGCTTTTCTACCGGTACGCTCTCTCCGGTAATGGCGGATTCATCTACGCTGGAATTGCCGTCCGCAACGATTCCGTCCACGGGAATCAAGCTTCCCGGCTTCACCAGAAAGATATCGCCCGGGCGCAGTTCTTCCGTCGGCACCTCCCGCTCGCTTCCGTCCTCCTGAAGGAGAATGGCGGTTCTGGGGGAAAGGTCCATCAGCTTCGTGATCGCTTCACCGGTCTTTCCCTTGGAGCGGCTCTCCAGATATTTTCCCACGGTAATCAGCGTCAGGATCGTTCCTGCCGACTCAAAATACAGGTCGTGGGAGTAACGCTCCACCAGCGCCATGTCCCCATGTCCCAGGCCGTAACCGATGCGGTACAGCGCAAAGATGCCGTACCCCACCGCCGCCGAAGCGCCCACGGCGATCAGACTGTCCATGTTGGGGGACAGATGCCCCAGCGTCTTAAAGCCCACGGCGAAAAATTTCCGGTTCATATACAGGATCGGAAGCAGCAGAAGAAGCTGCGTCAGGGCAAAGGTCAAAGCGTTCTCATTGCCGTGCAGATACCTGTGCACAAAGTCCGGCATCGGGATTCCCAATCCCTCATAGATCATGTGATACATGGCCACATACATCAGCGGCACCAAAAAACCGACGGATACGCCGAGCCGAAGCTTCATCGCCCTGCTCTCCGCCTCGGCGGCCTTCTGCAGGCTGTCATGTCCGGACGTCCTTTTCTGCAGGCCGGCCTTTCCCTCTGCGCCGCCCTGTGTGACAGACGCCCCCGCGGACAGGGCAGACGCCCCGTATCCGGCCTTCTCCACAGCCGCCACGATCTGCTCCGGTCCCAAGCGGTTTTCGTCATAGGAAATCTCCATCGTCTCCGTCAGCAGGTTCACCGAAGCTTTCTCTACGCCGTCCAGTTTATTCACCGCCTTTTCCACATGGGCGGAGCAGGCGGAACATGTCATTCCCGTTATGTGATATCGCTCTTTCATACTTACACCCCTTTGCGTGCTCCGGCACGCATACCAGCAGACTCCTCTACTTCAGCTTTTTCACCAGCTCCACAGCCTCGTCCACCACGGCCGTATTGCCGTTTCGGATCTCCTCCACCACACAGGTCTCCATATGCTCCTGCAGGATCATATAGCCGAAGGACTGCAGCGCGCTCTCCACCGCGGCCACCTGGGTCAGGATATCTCCGCAGTAGCGGTTCTCCTCCAGCATCTTCCCGATGCCGTTCAACTGTCCCACCATGCGGCTCAGCCGGTTCTTCAACAGCTTCAGCTCCTTCTCCTGTCTGGGCGTGGATTTCTGATGACAGCAGCAGGCGCCGTTCGGACTTTGACCGGCTGTTTGGAAAGCTGCGTTTTTCTTATTCATATTGTGGCTCCTCTCTTCTTCTCTTATCCCTCTGCGCTTACTGTAATCGGCAAAACAGGCCTGCATATCTGCTTCTGCGCAGGGCGGCCAGATGCAAAAATACCCCGCAGGGGTATTCTGCCTTCTTCTACAGAATATACCCCCACAGGGTATTTGTCAAGACTGCTTTTTTGTCAATTTGCGCGTCCCCTATGCCAGACTTGCGAAGCCGCCCTCCAGATCCTCGATGATATCATCGATGTGCTCCGTGCCGATGGACAGGCGTATGGTATTTTTGTGAATGCCCTGCTCCTCCAGCTCCGCATCGCTCAGCTGTCCGTGAGTGGTGGACGCGGGGTGGATCACGAGAGATTTCACATCTGCCACATTCGCGAGCAGAGAGAACAGCTCCAGATTATCAATGAACTTTTTGGCCTCCTCTTCACCGCCCTTAATCTCAAAGGTAAAGATGGAACCGCCGCCGTTAGGGAAATACTTTTTGTACAGCGCCTGCTGTGCGGGGTCCGTGGAAACGGAAGGGTGGTGCACACGCTCCACCATCGGATGGTGATTCAGGTAATCCACGACCTTCAGGGCATTTTCAACGTGACGCTCCACACGCAGGGACAAGGTCTCAAGCCCCTGCAGGAAGAAAAATGCGTGGAAGGGCGAGAGCGTAGCGCCGGTATCCCGCAAAAGGATCGCACGGATTGCAGTGACGAACACCGCTCCCGGAACCGCCTCGCTGAAATTCACGCCGTGATAGCTCTCATTGGGCGTGGTCAGATGCGGGAATTTGCCAGAGGCCTTCCAGTCAAACTTGCCGTTCTCCACGATCACGCCGCCGATCGTGGTGCCGTGTCCGCCGATGAACTTGGTGGCAGAGTGTACCACGATGTCCGCGCCGTACTCGAAGGGCCGCACAAGGTAAGGCGTCGCAAAGGTATTGTCGATCACCAGAGGAATCTTGTGTGCATGGGCGATCTGAGCCAGTCTTTCGATATCCACCACATCAGAATTGGGATTGCCCAGCGTCTCTATGAAAATCGCCTTGGTGTTGTCCTGAACGGCATTCTCCACCGCCGCGAAATCGGCGGGATCCACAAAGGTGGTAGTAATTCCATAATTCACAAGCGTACTGGCAAGGAGATTGTATGTGCCGCCGTAGATATTGTTGGCCGACACGATATGCTCCCCTGCCTTCGCCAGATTCTGGATCGTGTAAGCCACCGCGGCCATACCGCTGGCAACCGCCAGAGCTGCCGTGCCTCCCTCCAGCGCCGCGATCCTCTTTTCAAAAGCATCTTCGGTAGGATTGGTCAAGCGGCCGTATATATTGCCGCTGTCGGATAATCCGAATCGCGCCGCCGCATGTTCACAGTTGCGGAAGACATAGGAAGACGTCTGATAGATCGGCACCGCTCTGGCGTCAGTGACCGAATCCGGCGTCTCCTGGCCTACATGCAGCTGCAGCGTCTCAAATTTCAAATTTCTCTCCCCGTACGGTTTCTTGCTCATTTCTTCTCACTCCCATTGTATTGAATTAAAATAGATATCGGATATTACAGCTCCTGTGTCAGGGCAAAAATTTTCTCCAGTGTCTCCCTGCACGCCTTCATGTCCTCCACCGTATTCACAGACGTCTTCAGCCCCTCGGCGGAAGATGCCGCAACCTGTTCGCTGGAAGCCGACAGATGCGTGATGTTCTCCGATATGACGCCCGTAGAATGCAGGATTTCTTCGATCACCCGCTCGGTATCCTCCACATTTTTGATCAGCTCTTCCACTCCCTCGCTGATCTTCTGGAATTTCTCTCGCGTCTTCTCGATCAGCTTGTTCTGCATATCGACAGACTCCGCCGAATTCCGGATACTCTCGTTCGCCATTCGGGTGTCCTCGTTCAGCTCCCCAATAATATTTGTGATACTGTTGGAGGCTTCCTTCGTCTGCTCCGAAAGCTGTCTGATCTCCTCCGCAACGACCGCAAAGCCTCTGCCCGCCTCGCCTGCGCGGGCCGCCTCAATGGAAGCGTTCAGCGCAAGCAGGTTCGTCTGCGAGGAAATATTGAGGATAGTGCCTACAAAATTCTCCACCTCGGTCACCTTCCGCGTCAGGTTCTCCACCATCTCCACGGTCACGCTGCTGGCCGTCTCCACATTGTGCGCCTGCTCCTTCAGCTCTTTCACTATAGCTGCGCCCTCGTTGACATTCTCAACAGTACGACCGGAGGCGTCTATCATATTCTTTGTCTGTTCCTCTGCCAGATCTGTCTGCTTCTGAATCTCCGCGCACATTGCCGCCTGCTCCTGAATCGCCTGGGCCGTGCTCTCGGTGCTGTCCGCAATGTTGCTCATGGCAAAATTGCTGGTGTCCACACTGCCGTTCAATCTGTCCAGCATCTTCATGGCATCTCCGAAATGCCCGGCAACCTCCTCCGCAACGGCACGGGTCTTTTGATGGTCGGCCTCCTGCTGCTTTGCCGCGTCCGTGATGACCGCCGTATTTTCTTCATTGTTGCGGATCATCAGCTTTAACACGCGATAGGAAGCGAACGCTACCAGCACGCAGGTGAACACTGCCAGGCAAAGGGCTCTCCGCACGCTGTGATCCGCCCCGCCGAAGCACACCGCCAGTTTGATGACAGACCCGAGCAGTATGATTGCATTGCCTGCGACAACATATCTGACCTGCATATAGACCATACTTGCAATAAGGATCGCAAAGCCGTAGGCAAAGGTCTCCACATCGCCGGAGCAAAAGAGAACGATCAGATAGGTAAGGAAAACCAACACCATTAAAACGATTCCGCAGATTCTCTTTTCGCGTTTGCGCAGATAAAAAACCGTCGCGCATATGATCGCCACTATGCTCGCTATCAACTGGACCCATGTGGAAGGCCCGCTCTCTCCCGTAATCACCTCTCCGATCATGCTCACCACCACATAGCCCAGAATCAGTACCAAGACCGGATAAACGGTGGCGTTTGCTCTCTTATACTGCGCTTCTGTCATAGTTCCCTGCCCTCCTTATTATATGAGTCCGCTTAGTTTTTGCCACGACTCTCAAACACGTTTATTATATCATCGTTCCTGCGTTATGACAATATTTTTGTAGCCTGCGCCTGCGGGCCTATTGTCTGCCGCCTCATTCGTCTATGCTGTTTTCGGACAGGGCCTCCGCAAAGTCCTGAAAGCTCTCTGCAAGGCGACAGAAACATCTGTCCTCCAATTCCCCCAGATCCATATGTACAATATAGACCCCTCCGTCTTCCAAATTAACGCAGATCGGATTCGCGCCGCAGTCGTTGGCAAAGGGAAAATAAGAGGCCATCAATGAGGATTTCCCCTTGAACAATAAATATTTTTCCTCCGCTGTTCTTATGGGCGGGTCATAATGACGGTATTTTAGCGGAAGAAAAACCTGAACCTCTGTTTCCATATCTTTTTCTTCGGAATAGAAAAACGGCTTTGCAGGTATTCCGCCATTATAATGCAGATAGTGTTCGACAAAATCCTCCGGAAATACAATTTCCAGATCTACTTCGATTTCCGCTATATCTGCTCTTGTAAGCGCTTTGCTCACTCCTTGAAACATTTACAATTTCCTCCGCAGCTTCCAATTTTCATTTATATTCTACCACAAGCGCACCCCCTTTTCCTATCCCAGATCTATTAAATTATATGCCTATAACACAAAAGCGCATAGATGCTGCTCTATGCGCTTTGATGATGTGTTTCCGATTGGTTTGTACAGACAATTCCCTTAACAGTCTGCCAAGAACATTTTTGCAATGCCGCTTAGTCCAAAGCTGTCAACAACATTTTCAAGACCTAGTTTGATTTCCTCTCGGCTGAAGTCATTTGCCTCTAAAAAATCGTCGGTTTTGTCATTCAAAAAACATTAATACTTAAAATCTTCAAAGAAAAAACGATACGCCACTTTCTTTTGACCATCAAAATTAATCAGCTCAATTTTTATATATTCCTCAGTACATTCGATATTATAATTTTCAGCTGACAGTTTCTCGCCTTGATTACTAATTCTTGTTTTAAAAGAAATCATATTCACTTTATTAATATGGTCAAAAATAGAGATTTCGACCTGAGTGTCACCACCAAACATTGTATAGCCTATCTCTTCACCAACAATCACATAATCTCCATCATTAATACTCTCCCTGAACCACTCTTTCGCAAAATAATTACAAAAATAATGAATTGTAGAATATGAACCAGCAATCAACACCAAAAATAGTAAAACAATAATAATACTTATGTAAGCCTTTTTCTTTGTCATAAAAATCCTTTCTTCAAATCACGATTGTTCTCACTGATATGTACGCCTCTTTCAAACTCAAGTCTCCTAAAATATGTTACGATATCACAGTTTCTTTAGTGCCTCGTACAGGGATACCATATCGGAAGCGGTATCTCCCTGCAGTCTCCGGCCGATGCGGTTATACAGAAACGCATTTGTCCCCTTGATATTCACTCCGTTCCCAATGTTCGAGCTGATGAATCCTCCTCCGATATTCTTCCAGATAACAACGCTGAAGAATCCTGTCGCCTTCTTTGCAACGTCATTCAGGATTTCCTGGCCGAGTTTCTTTTGCTGAAACCCCTGGCTCACCGCCCCCAGCACACTTTCAAATGCCGGAACTACTCCCTCTTCAAAATCCAGTGTCACTCGAAAAACCTGCTGTACAAAGCCAATAAAATCGAGTGCATAGCCGAGCTGCATAAATTCTCCATTTAAATACTCTCTGTCACCCTGCTCGATTTTTTTGCTCTGCTCGTCAAAAAAAGCGGTCAGTTCTTCAACGGACTTTGTATAATCGATCTTACAGGCCTCCACATTGCTGACCTTCAGATCAAACGTCGTCGGTTCCGCCGAAGAACCATTATTCTCCTGTGTCTTCTTTTGAGACTTATCAAATAATCCCATCTTTTGTTTCCTTTCCTTCTCATGTTCATTAAGTCAAAGACCAAAAGATTGCTGTTCCACCAGCTTCGTTTATTCGTTGATGTCAACGAACCAGCGCTTTATCATGTTTTTTGAACCGCCGGCTCTTTCCTTTTCAATCAGAGCTGCAGGTTTCAGACTGCCATGTCTGGGCAGGGTTCTTCTCTGCGCGGATACAAAGTCCATTGATTTGTATCGCTCGTACTAATGCTTAGAATTCTTTTCCATTTTTCATAAAATCTACAAGATTTATATGTGCTATGCCATTACGCTGCTGAAGGAGAGTATCCATCGTGACTACATACTTAGGATAGTTATCTTTTATCGACTCTAGCGGCCTATACTCCCGATCCTCCGTTTCCTTCGACAACGCTGTCGTATAGGAGACCTGAACATACGAATACTGCATTTCATTATCTCTGAGAATAAAATCACACTCAAGCCTTCCGATTCTTCCCACGCTGACAGAATAATCATGGGACTTTGCATATACATATGTGATGTTTTCCAAGACCGGCCCATAGTTTATCCTGTTATCCGTATTCTGAACGAAATAAAAGCTCAGATCCGCAAGATAGTATTTCTTCTCCCCGCTTAATGATTTCTTTGTCTTCATGTCAAACCGAGGGCACTCATAAAGAATCTTTGCGTCGAGCAAAGCCTTGATATATCTGGCAAGCGTTGCTTCACTGATCGGGGTTCCCGTCTGTTCGATTGCTTTTCTGAGGCTTTTCAGACTCGTAGTTGCACCGAAATTATTGATAATATATTTCTGAACCGTCTCGAACGTATTTTTATTCCGGATCTTCAGCCTCGCCCGTATATCCTTCTCAAAAATCTCAGCAATAACGCTCTGAACATATCTGCGCTTTGCGGCCATGGTATCGAGAGAAATCGTTCTTGGGAATCCGCCTTCAAGAATATAGTTTTGCAATTCCTCCTGACGATCAGCCGCAATTTCCTTATTGTAAAACCTTTTCATCTCCTCATACTCCTCAAAGGAAAGCGGAAACATTTCAAATTCAATATAGCGGCCGGTAAGTTTCGTCATCAGTTCACCGCTCAGAAGATAGGAATTTGATCCCGTAATAAAGATCGACCATTCACCTGTTCCGCGGAAACCATTGAGAACCGTCTCAAATCCTTCTACATTTTGTATTTCATCAATAAAGAGATATTTGATCCCCTGCACATTCGGAATGCTTTCGAGCAGCCGTTCCAGCTGCTCAGCTTTTACGATTTTGTTATGGGCCTTACTGTCAAGGTCATAAAAATAAATATTTTCTTCAGGAATACCTCCCTTTTTCAGTTCATCCACAATTGTCTCCATCAGACAGGACTTACCACATCTTCTGACACCGGTTATCACCTTGATAATATCCGCCGCATGATAAAAATCACGAATCTTCTTTAAATAATTATCTCTTGGAAACCACTCCATCCTTTTCACCTGCCAATCCGTTTTATATGATATACCTTAACAGATATCGAGGTCGTTTTCAAGTTTAACGTGTGCGTTTTTGCTTTTTTGTCAAAATCGCACACGTTAAAAGCATCTCGTCAAGGCAACCTACAAAAATATCTTTTCAACCGGATATGTTCAGTTCAAGGCGGACGGCGAGGCCGCTGCCCGTGACCTCATTACCCGTTGCTGCGCTTTCTGCTATATCGTAACGGATAGATTGTTACACTGCAAAAGCGCATAGATGCTGCTCTATGCGCTTTGATAATGTGTTTTCGGTTCGGTTGTAATTGCGGTTCTTGTGAAATTTATACGGCAGTATCAAACAAAAGGTTGCCCTGCACGTTGTAGATGCCATTTGCCGTATAGCCGCTGGCAGCGTCGGCCTGCGTCTTCATGTAGTAGTCGATCAGCGACACATTATTGGAGATCGAAGAAGCGTAATTCTTAAAGAACCTCTCGATCGAGATCGAGGAATGGGCTTCGCCTTTCCGAAGGCGGTCTTCATCCAGCGTCATGTTGCCGTTTTCGTCCACATCGATGCCAAACTGCTTTAGGCTATCCTTGTTCTGCTCCGTCTTTTCCATGAGAGCCGCAAGGTTCGAGGTCACACCGGAGTTGGTGCTGCCCTTAGCTGCGTCGATCAAGCTGTTGTAGTGATTCACAAAGCTTTTTGTCGTGGCATAAATATCGGCAATGTCAATCTCCCTGAACGCCTTCCTCGCATACCTCTTGTCATAAGGCTTCAGAAACGCATCGTCGGCCGTGAACTTTTCGATATCCTCCATGAGGTTCTTGGTGCCTGCCTTCGTCACCCTGTCTCTCTCATGCTTCTCCTTATGCGTGCCTTCTACCGTACCAGACGAGATGCCCGCAAAGCCGAGGCGGGACTTCACGGTAGAGCCGTAGCTGACGACATTATCCTTGGAAAACAGCTCCTGTACCTTGGAAATGTCCGCCGCCTTCAGTTTGTCCTCGTCCAGCTGCAAAATGCCGTTCCCGCTGACCGTGATGCCGAGCTCCGCGAGCTTATCCTTGTTCTCCCTCGTGGCGTTCATCATCGCCGCGATATGTGCCGTCTTGTTCGTCAGCGTGGAACCCTTTGCCGCCCGAACGACCTCATTATACTCAGAAACATAATTCTTCATCGCGGAGACCACTTTGGCCGATGCATCGGTCTTGCCGGTCGTATCCTGATAAGTTTTTTCGTTCTGCAGAACCGAGACGGAATTCGCCAGTCTGGGGATTTCCGACGTCAGCTTGGCATTTGCCTCCTGCGTTTCCCTGGAAACCGTCGGATACCTCCTTTCCCGCAGAAGCCGGTCAAGCACATCTTCCCTGCCCGCACTCGTTCTTCTTTCGGATACCGACGTGTCGGAACTGTGCAGACCGCCGTAATAGGAGTTCATTGTCCTGCCGTAGCTGCCGTTCCTGATGCCGGTCCAGTCCGAATACCAGCCGGAATTTCTCGAAGTATCTGTGAAGAAACCTGTACCGTAATAACTCATACCGTCATCACCTTTCTTTCTGAAGGAAACGATTCCTTATATCGCTGCTCTCTCTATCGTTATCCGGCATACCGCCGTCGCGCAGATTATTACGCTTTCCATCGTCCTTCTTTGTATCGTCGTCCCGCGTGAGCGCATCCACGACATCTTCCGTCAGGCTTTCGCGCAAATCGTCCAGACTGCACATCTTCTGCATATCCAAGCTGCCGTCTTCCCGATAGCCTTGCACATACATGCTGCCGCCGTCCACATGATACAAAAAAGCGCCCTTTTTCATCTGCGCCGCAACGTCCTCTCCGGTGGTCTTTAAGGACCACTGCTCGGACGGCGGCTCTATTTTCGTTCCCTGAAATCGGTCTTTGCCGGCGTAAGAATCGTCAGCCGCGTCTTTCTCCTCTTTCCCCTCTTTAGAGAAATCAATCTTCGGGAATGCGGATTCCGCGTCCTGACTGCTGAAAAGCTGCGAGACCAGACTGACCTTCTGGGATAACGCGCCGTCCTCCCAGTCCATGTAGGCCCGCCGAGCGATCATATCCAGCGCCCGCTTCACGGGTGTCCTGTCGTCGGACTGCACACGCTGTCTGGTGAGCCTCGCTCCTAACAGCGTGCCCTTCCTGCTATACAGTCCGGAAACGCTTTTGTTCCCCTGCCCGGCAAAAATGCCGTCCGCAGACACAAGATCCCTGTCCTTAAATGTCGGAAAGACCTCTTTCTGCTTATGTGGCAGAGCCGTGTTCTGCAAAGAAGAAAGCGAGCCGTTTCCGAAATTTCCTATTGAAAAAAGCGAACCGTTTCTGGGATTTCCCATCGATACTGTCACACTGCCACCTCCCAGCCGCCATCGGATACTTCCTCTTATACTTACTAATATTTTACCCCCCCAAAGGCGTATGTCAAGTGTTTTCTGATAATTTCTTTGCTCCCGTTTTTGTCGTTTTCTCGTTTGTTTTATTATTATAAAACAAAATCTTCTGATTTGAAATTGCTGTAATATCTTCCCCTGGCTGCCGTAAATTTCAAAACACAATAATCCGGATCGGTCACTCCCTCTTTATAATACTCGGAATTTATTTTTCCCCCGTTTTGATAAATTCAATTAGTTCCTCAACGTCATCAAAGTCGTCGTAATCGCCATAAATTCCTTCCCGATGATAAACAACGCCTGCGTTTTCGTTCCGCTCAAGGCAGTCTAAAAGTTCCTTTTCTCCGTATCTTTTCATAAACAAGGTAAAGCCATAAGGCTTGATCTTGGACAGCAAGCCTTTTCTGCATTCAGCTTTACATTCATGGCAATGCGTATAATTTTTCTCAATGGAGCATTTTCTGTTTTCGCACCAGTCCTTGTCCGGACATTCTCCCGAATTACAGCCTCTGCAATGCTCATTCTCACTGCATAAGCAGCATGCCAGTCCGCAGCGTGCTATTCCGAATTCCCGTTTCATTCAATTTTCTCCTCCAAATCCTGAGTTGTCGTTCCGTTGGTCATGCTCAAAGAATTTCTAAATCGCCGTCAACAAAACCGACGCCAACGCCCGCCTTTGCTTTTAATGTATCAGCATGTTTGCCATTCTGTAGATACTCCTTTAAGGCATTGATTGCATCTGTAAGTATTTCCTCCCATTCCGCCTCTTTTTCCCAACGAAACGGATTATCCCTTGTATCAAAGTCTGTCACTTCATTGCACAGCCAGTCTTCATCATCAGCGTCAAATTTTGACGCCCCGACTAATTCCATCGACCAGCAGCAGTCTCCGTCATCATACAGATTAAAGCCAAACGCTACGACCTCATCCGGAATTTCAGCCTCCAATACCTCATCAAGCCATTTTGACAATTCGTCAAACATGAATGGAATCCCCCTGCAATTTTTTTAATTAAGAACATATCAACAAAATATTGCTTCTGTTATTTTGTAATATTATACCACATTCACACCCATTTTCCTACCGCATTTTCATTCACTTTCTCCATTCCTTATACATCTAGGACGTCATATGCGTATAGCACAAAAGCGCATAGATGTCACTCTATGCGCTTTGACGTGTATTTCTGTTTCGTTATAACTTTGCAGATGTGGTCTAACAAACCTTAAATACTATGCTTTTTGATAAGTTTCTTTTTTAGCAGGCTATGTTGAATTTCAAGCCAAGCTATTTCGCCGAATATTACGATAAAAAATACAACCATCTGAAACACAGTGTTATCAAATTTCACAAGAAAATATATAAAGACAGACATTGTTACAAACAAAGCACATCCATATATTATCAGATTTCTTCCATGTTTATGATTCCATTCTGACATATCAGTAAGTTCATCTTCTCTTGGTGGAACTTCTCCTGTATTCAATGCAACTGGAACTTTAGACCGAAACTGATTTACACCAAGCACTATAAAAATAAGCGAAACAAGTGCAGAAATTACCAAATAAATAATAATAGCTGCCAACACTTAATTGACCTCCAAACCTCGATTTATTTATTTCACTCATATTCTACCACAATCACACCTATTTTTCTACCGCATTTTCATTCACCTCTCTCTTCGCAGACACCTAATTTTTCAGCGCTGTTATCGGTACAACAAACACTCCGTCCGGCCGCACATAAGCGGCGTTTGACATACCGCAGATTACGCAAAGGACCGCAGGCGGTATACCGCCGCCGACAGCAAGACTGTTTTTCAATGAAAGCAGGTCAGACGCAGCTTTTTCAATCTGATTGGCGCCGAGCTTGATCTCGAACGCACACCATGTCCCATCTTTGAGCTCTATCACAGCGTCAATTTCCCTGCCGCTGTAATCCTGATAGTGAAATACATTTGCTCCGAAGGACTCGGCGTATATTCTCAAATCCCGCTCTACAAGTGCCTCAAACAGGAACCCAAAGGTCTCAAGGTCTTCAATCAGACGATCCGGCGTCGCTTTCAGCAGTGCGCACGCAAGAGCCGGATCGCAGAAATGGCGCTTTTCCGCCTGTTTTACGCGAACGGAGGATCGGATGTTGGCAGAAAAAGGCGGCTGATTGTCGAGAAGAAATAAGCGCTCAAACACATCGAGATACGCCGCTACAGTATCCCCATCCAGCGTTTCATCGTCCGCTTCCCGAATGTCATTCAGCAGCTTTTTGTTTGTTGCCGTAGTGCTTTCATTTCTGGCAAGAGAGCGCAATAATAAACGCATTTTCGCGATATCGTATTTTTTTCCGTCGATGCGCTGAGAATCATCGTCAAGAATTGCATCGAGGTAAGACTGCGGCAAAAGCGAAGCATTCTCTGCAGAAGCATTCAGATTTCCCGGCCAGCCGCCGCGAACTACATAATACGCAAGATTCCTCAAATCTACTTCTCCCGTCAGCACAGGGGCTATCTTCCCGTTGCACAGATCCTGAAGCGAGACTGCTCCGCTGGATTCACCGGATTCATAAAGGGACATTGTCCTCATGCGGAGCCTTCCTATTCTGCCTGCTCCGCTGTGCAGGATTCCTTTCCTTTTCGGCGTGGAAGAACCCGTCAGGATAAACTGACCTTTTTTTGCTCGCTGGTCAACAGTGTAACGTACAGCGTCCCAGATAGGCGGAACCTCCTGCCATTCATCGATCAGCCTCGGCGTCGCTCCTTCAAGGGCAATTGAAGGCGATACCTCCGCCAGAATCCTGTTTTGAAAATTATTGGAGGGGTCGCCTATCAGAAATTCGCTGTTGCTGTGATAGGAAGAAGTCCAGGTCTTCCCGCACCATTTAGGCCCTTCTATGCAGACTGCGCCAAAAACTTCAAGGTATTTTTCTACCGTCTCGTCTATGACTCGCGGCCTATATACAAATTTGTCTGCTGTTTTCCCCACCGCTGACACCTCCGATTACTGTCTTTAAGAACAATGTATCACATTCCTCTTGATTTCGCAAGGTCATTCGGTCAGATTTCCGCTTTTCATTCGGTCATATTTCCGCTTTTCATTCGGTTAAATTCCCACATTTCATTCGGTTAGATTTCCACTTTTCATTCGGTCAGATTTTTAACTTCCGCTGTCCGAGGGCTCACCCCGCTTCTCTCACCCGCAGGATCTCCTCGCCGAATTTCACCTTCTCTTCTGCCGTCATGGCAATGCTGCTGCCGTAAGCGCGGTTCTCCACGCTGACGGTCACCGCGGCGGATACGCCCTCGGCCTCCAGTCCCTGCCTGTCGAACTCCAGAAGAAGCTTCCCCTTGCTCACGATCTCATTCTGCACGACCCTGGGCCGGAAATATCTTCCCAGCAGATCGTCCTTCGCATCGCCCGCCTGAATATAAAGCTCGGTGCCGAACTCCGTCCGAAACAGGAATGCGTTCCCCATGGGAAAGAGCCTGATGATCTTTCCCCCGGCGGGGGCATAAAGTTTATCCTCTCCCGGGTAAATTATCACCCCCGGCCGATCCCCCTCGCGGTAGGAGGAAACAAGACCGGATACCGGACTTCCCACAGACCAGCTCTGCCCCTCCGGCTGCTGCTCGCGTCCTCTGCGGAACCTCCTTTCCGCACGCAGCAATCTGCTGTTTACGCTGTGATAAAGAGGCTCCAACGCCCCGTAGCGGCGCTGTCCGCTCAGGACTCCCGCGACGCCTGCGGGCCTTGTGTCGGCCGTAAGCTCCCTTTCCGCGCGCTCCGACATTCGGATCCATCGGTTTTCCTCACCCGCGTCCCATTCGCCGCCGTCTATGCGCACATTCATCTCCCCTGCGGCCTCCGCTTCCCAGGCGCTCTGCCGTCCCGCATTTCTTCCATTTTCCTCCTCTTCCCCGTAAAAATCGCCCGCACCGCCGGACAGCCTGCCCATGCAGAAGCCTGCCACAGCCGACGCGGCAGCCATCGCCGCCATCCATAAAACATTCCACATCATATCAATCAGCCTCCTATGACATTTCCTATATTTCTCTATATCTTTGATTTTCCCCTGACCGATCGGAAAATATAAAAATTTTTGAAAAAATTTTACAAAAAAAGTTGACATCTTACCAATATTAAGTTATACTTCAGATGTATTCTAAATGAAAGTCATTGAACTCACATATTTTTGTAAGTCATTGCTACTTTGATGATGGTTTACAAAAATATGTGATTTTTTTGTCCTACATTTTTAGAATAACAAAACACAATATTTTTAAGGAGGTACTGAAATGAACAACGGTACAGTTAAGTGGTTCAACGCACAGAAAGGCTATGGTTTCATCACAAATGATGCTACCGGCGAGGAGGTATTCGTACACTTCTCCGCTATCAACGCTGAGGGCTTCAAGTCCCTGGAGGAAGGCCAGAAGGTGACCTTTGATACCGAGAGCGATCCTCAGAACAGCAGCAAGATCCGCGCTACCAACGTTACTGTAGTAGCCTAGACCACGAGACAAAAAACTGCCATCCGCAGGGGTGGCAGTTTTTTCGTTTCCGGCAGGACGCGGTCTCACCGCAGCTTTCCAAGGAGAAAATTATGAGTCTGCTTACTCTGTTCATCACCGCCGTGGGCCTGTCCATGGACGCTTTTGCAGTGTCCGTGTGCAAGGGACTGGCGCTCAAAAAGATCGGTTTTAAAAACGCCTGCATCGTCGGCCTCTGGTTCGGCGGCTTTCAGGCGCTCATGCCGTTTTTAGGCTATCTGCTGGGAAGCGGCTTCAAACGGTCCGTGGAGACGATCGACCACTGGATCGCCTTTGTGCTTCTTTCTCTGATCGGTCTTAGCATGATAAGAGAGGCTCTCGCCAAGGAGGAGGATCGCACCGACGGCTCGCTGTCTGCCAGGGCCATGTTCCCGCTGGCCGTAGCCACCAGTATCGACGCGCTGGCCGTAGGCGTTACCTATGCCTTTTTGCAGGTCTCCATCGTGCCTGCGGTATCCTTTATCGGGGGCATCACATTCCTTCTCTCGATGGTTGGGGTAAAAGCGGGAAATATGTTCGGCACAAGGTATAAGTCCAAGGCTGAGCTTGCGGGCGGCGTCATTCTGATCCTTATAGGCGTCAAAATACTTTTAGAACATCTGGGGCTGATTCCCGCCCTTCCCTTCTAACCGTTCAAACCTTTTCCTCTCTCCGACAGCTTCCCATATCCGGTCACATTCCAAGCAATCGCACCGTCCCCCACAGCAGGAGCAGATGCGCCGGATAAAAAATATAGAAAAAATATTTCAACTTCAATCCCCTTTTTCCGTTATACAGCGCCGCCGGAACAACGGCAAAAAGAGCGGTCAGCTCATTCACCCCGAAAAGCGCCAGCGCAGCGCTTCCCGCCGCCATGGACGGCGCATACAGTCCGCGGAACGCGTAAATGGCGGTGACCGCCAATATTCCCTCACCCGAGTAATCGGTCCGCAGGAAATCTGCCAGCCATATGAACGCCGCCATTGCCGCCAGATTCGTCCCGGCAATCAGCAGCTTTTCCCTTCCGAAGGATTTCGCATACAGCACAAGCAGGCCAAGAATCGCCAGACACATATAGCCGAAGATCAGAAGCTTCTGCAGCGGCCCATCGAAGGCGGGAGGCAGCGGAAAATGCCGCATCAGCCAGACGCCAAAAAGCGCCGTCCCCACGGCGCACAAAAACCATCGCAGCGCCTTCGGCAGCGCGCGCTTTGCCAGAAAATCATAGGTCCACATCGCCAGGAATCCCAGAAAAAGCGTAAAAAACACGTTCTGAAGCCCGAATTCCAGCGTCTTGCGGTGAAAGGCAAGATCAAAGGGGATCTCCGAAATCAGGGCAAACACCCCCAGCCGCAGAGCATACCTCGCCCTGTCGGACGTCTTGCCAAAGCCCTCCGCCAGCAAAAACAGGAAAATGGGGAAGCTGATCCTACCCACCTGCCGCATCACCAGATAGGCGACACGCAGCGCCGCCGGACCGCCATACAGCTCAAGGAGCCTTGCCAGAGGAACCGCCGCTATGTGATCGATCAGCATAGTGACAATCGCCGTTATTTTCAAAGTACTTCCGCTGAGCCTTTTCATGCCGTGAACCTTGCCCTTTTTCTTATCCCACCTTATAACCGTTTCCCCAGACCGCTTTCAGATACCTGGGCTCCTTGGGATTTTTCTCAATCTTCTCTCTGATGTGCCGGATATGTACCGCGATGATATTGTCTGCCCCGAATGCCTGCATATTCCAGATCGTCTCGTAGATCTGGCTGTTGGAGAGTACCTTTCCTCTCTGCTGCGCCAAAAGCCGCAGGATCTTGTATTCTATGGGAGTGAGACGAACGTTCTTTCCGTCCACAGTCACCGTCCGCCTGGTATCGTCTATCACCAGTCCGTCTACCTTGTAAATGCGGTCTATATTTGCACACATATTTACCAGCTGCATATATCTGCGGAGCTGGGATTTCACCCTTGCCAGCAGCTCCAGCGGATTGCAGTCCGCCGTCACATAGTCGTCCGCCCCCGCCTCCAGCGCCATGATCTTTGCCGTTTCTGCAGACTGTGCGGAAATCACGATCAGCGGAATACTGCTCTTTTCTCTCAAAGACGCTATCATCTCGATTCCCGCATCCCAGCCCTTGTCGTTCAGCTCCACATCTATCAGCATCAGGTGAATCTCCCTGCTGTTCAGCGCCTGATACAGTTGTTCGGGATCGGCCGCCGTCAGAGTGGACATGCCCTCGCCGGCAAACAGCGGTTCCATCTTCTCCGCAATCTCCGTACTGTTATTATACACCAAAATGTTTTTTCCCGTCATATGTTCCATCATGATTTGTACGCCTCCATCACAATTTTGTAAACAGATCGACAGCTCCGAATTCTTTCATGGATATTATTCTACACCACCTTTGTATCATAGTTGCAAACTAAAAAAGGAAAGTGCATGTCGCACTTTCCTTTATAGACTGCATCTAAAGAAAAAAGTTTCGGATTTTATCGGGATTTATCCTTTTTTCTCTCCTTTTTTTGTTTTTTGGCCGCCTGCTTCGCTTCCCGCTTTGCCTCCAGCCTTTCGTTTCTCTCCTGTTCCTCCCGACGGTGCTGTTCCTCCACCCGACGGGCGGTCTGCGCATTGCTCTCGGCCATTTCCTCCACCTCGCGCATATCCTCCCCGCCAAGTCTTCGGAATCGGTTGACGCCCGCCACCAGAATCAAAGCGCTGTTCTTTACGTTGTCAAACGCTCCCTCCTTAAACATGGTATAGACCAGCAGGCCCAGCGGGACCGCCACGATCATTCCCAGCACGCCGCCAAGACGGTAGCCCACATACAGCAAAAGCAGCGTGGGAATCGGCGGCACACCGATAGAATCACCCACGATCTTAGGCTGGATCAGCTGTCTTGCCAGCTGGCCGCCGCACCAGATGATCAAAAGCCATACTGCCATTCGGTAATTTCCGGAAAAAATCTTAATGACCGCCCAGGGAATCAGAATCGTACCCGTTCCCAAAAAGGGCAGAAAATCCATGACGGCAATTCCCAGCGCAATCAGCGCGTAATAATTTACGCCCAACAGCCCCAGACCCACCACGAGCAGCAGATACATCCAGACCTCGATCTTCAGCTGGGCCTTCAGGTATCCGCCCACGGATTTTACCAGACTTCTGCGGATCATGTCATAGTAGAGCTGTATGGAAGCCGGAGTGTGCTTTCGGAACCATTCCCTGATATGCTGATGCTCCGCCACAAAGAAATAAGCCGAGAGCAGCGCCATGACAAGACCGATAAAAATTGCGGGAAGCTGCTTGGCGAGATTGCCGGCGGCTTCGATCGTGGGCGTGCCGCTTTTCTCAAGAAGCCCTCCCACATAATTGCCGATCGTGCCCAGCAGATTATCCAGTTCTATCTGCGTTTCTCCTCCGGGGAGACGCGCCAGCAGCACGTTCAGGCTCTTTTCGGCCCTGTTCAGATCCTCCTGCATTCCGATCCACATCTCCGGCAGGGAGCGGAACAGCCCTATCACCTGATCCGCTATCCAGGAGCACACAAAATAAAGAAGCAGCACCACCAATGCAATGACCACAATGATCACAAAGGCGCTGCCTATCTTTCTCTGGAGCTTTAATTTTTCCTCAAAAAAGCGCACCAACGGAGACGCCAGCAAAGCGATGATCCAGCCTATCACAAAGGGCAGGAAGAACATTAACGCCCTCGGCAGCAGAAACAGGATCCCCAGCAGTATGACCGCCGCGATTCCAAGGTTCATCAGAGCCTTACCATACTTTTTCATGGCTTTTCCTCCAAAATACCATCCAAAATCTCATATATCTCATCTCTTCCCTGCTTTGTCACCGCAGAGAAAGGAATCAGAACGGTATCCTTTTCCGTCTCCAGCGTCGTGCGGATCAGCTTTAGCTGCTTTTGGATCTGGCTTCTGTTGATCTTGTCCAGCTTCGTTGCGATGAGCACGGGCGAATATCCGCTCTCACGGATCCATCGGTACATGATCCTATCGTTCTCCGAGGGCGCATGGCGGATATCCACCAACAGAAACACCTGCTTAAGCTGATTGGACCTATTCAGGTAGTTCTCGATCATTTTGCCCCATTTTGCCCGCACATCGGCGCTGATCTTTGCATAGCCGTAGCCGGGCAGATCCACGAAATAAATGCTGTCGTTGATATTGTAGTAATTGATCGTCTGTGTCTTTCCCGGCTGGGCGCTGGTTCTGGCCAGAGCTTTGCGGTTCATCAGCGCATTGATAAGAGAAGATTTCCCCACGTTGCTCTTTCCCGCGAAAGCCACCTCGGGATATCTGCTCTGAGGTATTTTGCTTGTGATTCCGCACACGGTCTCCAGGCTGACATTCTTGATGATCATTGTAATCCCCCGTTAAAAAACGCCGTCTTACGACGGCGTCTCTTACCACACAAGCGTATCCGTCGTGTGTATTTTACATGGCTGTGCCTAATTTTTCCTTGGATTCCCCTTCATGAAGCGTCAAGGGTTCACTGGTGCCCTCCACGGCTTCCTTGGTGATCACGCAGGACTGAATGGTATCGTCCGACGGAATTTCATACATGGTCTCCATCATAACACCCTCCATGATGGAGCGCAGTCCTCTGGCACCTGTCTTTCTCTGGAAGGCCAGGTCGGCAATCGCCTGCAGGGCGTCCTCCTCAAAGGTCAGCTCCACATCGTCCATGCCGAACAGCTTCTGATACTGCTTGACCAGAGCGTTCTTGGGCTCCTTTAAAATGCGCACCAGCGCTTCCTTATCCAATCCCTGCAGGGACACGCAGATGGGCACGCGGCCCACGAACTCGGGAATCAGGCCGAATTTCACCAGATCCTGCGGCGTCACCTCCTGCAGCAGATCGTTCAGCTCCTTCGTGCTCTTCTTGGAGACCTCCGTATTGAAGCCGATGGCCTTTCTGTCCAGTCTGGCTTCCACGATCTTTTCCAGACCGTCAAAGGCGCCTCCGCAGATAAAGAGAATGTTGGAGGTATCGATACTGATCATCTCCTGATGAGGGTGCTTTCTGCCGCCCTGAGGGGGAACATTGGCCACCGTTCCCTCCACGATCTTGAGCAGCGCCTGCTGAACGCCCTCGCCGGACACGTCTCTGGTGATGGATACGTTCTCGCCCTTCTTTGTGATCTTGTCGATCTCGTCGATATAGATAATACCGTACTGAGCCCTCTCTACGTCATAGTCCGCGGCTTGGATCAGCTTCAGCAGGATATTCTCCACATCCTCGCCTACATAGCCGGCCTCCGTCAGCGTAGTCGCATCCGCAATGGCAAAGGGCACGTTGATGATCTTTGCCAGCGTCTGGGCCAGATACGTCTTACCGCTGCCGGTAGGACCTACCATAATGATATTGCTCTTCTGAAGCTCCACATCGTCCAGATCCTTGGGCGCCGTGACCCTCTTATAGTGGTTGTAAACGGCGACCGCCAGCACTTTCTTGGCCTGCTCCTGTCCCACCACATAGTCGTCCAGAAAATTTTTGATCTGAATGGGCTTTAAGAGGTTAATGTCGGGACGGACGCTCTCCTCCGTCTCGTCATCTTCCAGCTCCTCCTCCAGAATGTCCGAACAGATATCGATACACTCGTCACAGATGTAGACTCCCGCAGGGCCCGCAATCAGCTTGCGGACCTGATTCTGCGCTTTGTTGCAAAAAGAACATCTGATATCACTTCCTGTCATTTTCCCCGCCATACTTTACTCCTGTCATCTATTTCGCTTCCTGCGCGTCATGGGAGGCGATCACCATATCGATCAGGCCGTAGTCCAAAGCCTCCTGTGCGCTCATCCAGTTATCGCGCTCCGTGTCTGCGCAGATCGTCTCGTAATCCTTTCCCGTGTTCTCGGAAAGCATACGGTTGAGCTTTTCCTTCGTCTTCAAAATATGCTTTGCGGCGATCTCGATCTCCGTAGCCTGACCCTGTGTCCCGCCCAGAGGCTGATGGATCATAATCTCCGCGTTGGGAAGTGCAAAGCGCTTTCCCTTCGCGCCGCCGGACAGCAGAAACGCGCCCATGCTGGCCGCCATGCCGATGCACACTGTAGACACATCGCACTTGATATAATTCATGGTGTCGTAGATCGCCATACCGGCCGTGATGGCACCGCCGGGGCTGTTGATATAAAGGTGGATATCCTTTTCGGGATCCTCGGCCTCCAGAAACAGAAGCTGCGCCACCACGATGCTGGCAGAGGTATCGTTTACCTCCTCGCCCAAAAATATAATTCTATCCTTTAAGAGTCTTGAGTAGATATCGTAGGAACGCTCTCCCTTGCTGGTCTGCTCAATGACATAAGGTACTAAGCTCATTTTATTTCCTCCGTTTCCCGTTATTGCAAAAATTTTCTACTACACATCATATCCCACTTAAGCGGGATTTTCAATGAGAATCGCCTAATTTAATAAAAAGTTAATTTACATACACAGCGGCTGCACCCCGTCGGGAGTACAACCGCTTATCAATCCTTTGTATAGGGAATGCTTACTCTTCCGCTTCCTCTGCAGGCTCCTCTGTCTCTGAGGTCTGAGCCGTCTTTGCCTTCTTCGTGCTCTTCTTTGCGGCGGGCTTGGCTTCCTTCGCGTTCTCCACCACAAAGTCCACTGCCTTTCTCACAGCAAGGTCATCCAACACCTGCTTCCTGCCGCTCTCGCCGAGAAGCTCCTTCACCTTGTCGGGCTCCATCTGATAAGCCTCGCCCATGGTCTTGACCTCTTCCTCGTACTCCTCGTCGGACACCTGAATGTTTTCGGCGGCCGCCACCGCCTCCAATACCAATCTCGACTGGATACGCTTCAGCGCCTGAGGCTTCACCTGCTCCATGAGCATCGCCGCGGTGGTTCCGGTGAACTGCATATACTGTTCCATGGAAATGCCCTGAGCCTGCAGCCTCTGTGCGTAATCCTGCACCATCTGTCTCTGCTGGGTATCCAGCATGGCGTCGGGAATCTCCATCTTCGCGTCCGCGATAATGGCCTCCACCACAGCCTCCTCCTTGGCATTTCTGGCGCTTGCGCTCTTTCGCTCGGAAAGCTTCTTTTTGATCTCCTCTTTGTATTCCTCAACGGTATCGCTCTCGTCGGAGACCTCACCCACGAAGTCGTCGTCCAACTCCGGAAGCTGCTTCTCCTGCAGCTTCTTTACGGTACACTTGAACACTGCTGCCTTGCCGGCAAGCTCTGCTGCCTGATAGTCTTCGGGGAACGTCACGTTGACGTCTTTCTTCTCTCCCACCTTGGCGCCCACCAGCTCCTCCTCAAATCCGGGAATGAATGCATGGGAACCGATGGTCAGAGGATAGTCCTCCCCCTTGCCGCCGTCAAAGGCAACGCCGTCCACAAAGCCCTCGAAATCTATGGTGGCGATATCTCCCTCTTTCACGGCTCTGTCTGTCACATCTACGATTCTGGAGTTCTTCTCTCTCTCCTGATCGATCTCCGCCGTGATCTCCTCGTCGGTAACGTCCAGATCGAACTTGTCCACCTTTACGCCCTTGTACTTACCGAGAGTCACTTCCGGCTTCAGAGCGACCTCTGCGGTGAAAATGAACGGCTTGCCCGCCTCGATCTGAACCACATCTACCTTGGGAGAGGAGACGATCTCCTCCGTACACTCCTCCAGCGCCTTCTCATAGGCCTCGGGAATCAGGGCATTGGCGGCGTCCTCATAGAACACCTCTTTGCCGTACATCTGCTCGATCATTTTGCGGGGCGCCTTGCCCTTTCGGAAGCCGGGAATGCTGATCTTGTTCTTGTTCTTCTGAAATGCGCCCTCCAGGGCTTTCTCCAATTCATCAGCAGACACCTCGATGGTCAGCCGCGCCATATTCTTCTCTAATTTTTCCACCTGTAGACTCATTACTATGTTTCCTCCTTCAAAAACCTGTGCCTCATCTATCTCATCTGCCCGCGGTCACGCGCGGAACAAAGTCACAGTCATTTTTGAATTATACCACAGGAGGCGCAAAAACACAAATGATTTTTCATCTTTTGCCGTACAGACACTTGCTGCTGACCCCGGGTATCATTCCCAGCTTTCCGGAGAGGGCGCTGATCACGCTCTGGGGCGCGTCCATCACAATGCTGATAATGTTCATCTGCTTTTCCCTGTAGGGCAGTCCCAGACGGCCTATGATGTAGCTGCCGTACTCATGCAACAGCCCGTTGATGCGGGACGTGGCGTCGATGTCCTCCACGATGATACCCACCAGTGTCACACGGGATTCCTCCCCGTTCGTTTCCGTTCTCTGGGTCGTTTTTCTTTCTTCCGTCATATCGTTTCGTCGCTCCTTTATCTCTTTATATATGTTTTATATGTGTGTGGCAATGAGCAACGTCCTGCCCTGCTGCCTGTCTCGGATATACCGCTCCGCCCGCTCTCTGGTCTCGGCGTCCATGCCCGTGAAAGGCTCGTCCAACAAAACCAGCTGCGACCGCGCCTCCATGGCGCGGGCAAGGGCCACTCTGCGCTTCATTCCGCCGCTCAGGCTGGTACAGGGCTTCTCCAGGTCCTCCGGCTCCAGCAGAAGCTTCAGCGCCTCCGCCGCCCGAGCGGCATCTCCCGTCACCATCTCCACATTCTTCAGCGCGCTGCAGTCCATGCAGAGTCTGTCCTCCTGAAATACCATGCTGACGGCTTCCGAAACGGTGGCCTCCCCGCCGTCCGGCTCTGTCAGTCCCGCCAAAATACGAAGCAGCGTGGTCTTTCCGCTGCCGGAGGGACCGTTCAGATAATAGACTCCGCCGGGCTCATAGACCGCAGACATCCTGCGGATCACCTGCTGCCGCCCCGCGTTCTCCGGAAGCTCAAAGCTCTTTTCCAGATTGTTCAGCACGATCGCTTCCGGTGCCTGCACCGCCTTTGCGGGCGCGCTGCAGGCCGGCTGCCAGGCAAATATTTTTTTGATACCGGCCAGCGTCAGACGCTCGAACAGGACGCTGCACAGGATCACCGCCGCCGTCCAGGCGAACACGCCCGCTGTGTCCAGATAGATCTTGGACAGATAGAGCTGTCCGCCGATGGAGTGGGCCGGCGTGCCGATGACCTCGGCGGCCACTCCGGATTTCCAGCACATTCCCAGAGCCAGCTTCAATCCCCCCGTCAGGAACGGCCGCAGAGCGGGAAGATAAATATAGAACAGCTTTGTGCCAAGGGGCAGCCGAAACACCTTCCCCATCTCGATCAGGGATCTGTCCGTGCTCTTGAGCCCCTCCAGCGTATTGATGTAGATATTCGGCAGCACTACAAGAAAGCATACCGCCACGGCCAGAAAGGAGGAGCCCCACCAGATCAGCAGAAGCACCACGAAGGACGCCACCGGTATTGCCTTGAGCAGACTCATCACAGGGGCAAGGGCCTCCTCCGACAGCCGAAATCGGCTGCTGCAGGCGGCAAGAAACACCCCTGCCAGAAAGCCTGCCAGAAAGCCTGCGGCTATGCGCAGCAGGCTCATTCCCACGGTCACATAGAACTGTGCCTCACCAAGCAGGGCCAAAAAGCGAAGCAGCGTCTCCCACGGTCCCACCATCAGCACATAGTTGTTCACCGCCAGCGACAAAAGCTGCCAAAGCAGCAGCCAGAATACAATGACTGCCGCCCTGCGCCATATTTTCTTCCTTCGCTCCGTCTTTGTTATCATACTTCCCACTTTGTCACCGCGCTTTTCGCTTTGCTGCCGCGCTTTTGCTGCCGCGCTTTTGCTGCCGCGCTTTTGTTACGGCGCTTTTGTTACGGCGCTTTTTTCTTTCTTACCGCGCCCCTATTTTTCGTAATAAAAATCGTCCGCCGGAGTCTGTCCTCCCACCATAGACGGGTCGAACTCGGCCAGCACATTCAGATAACCGGACAGCGCCATCTTCATCTCGCCGCCCGTCACGCAGACAATGTTGCATTTGGGAATCGCCTGCTTTGCAATGGGCTCCTTCGCCACGATCTGGGCCTTTACCGCCAGGGCCGCACCCGTGTCCGGATCGGAGTTGACGGCGTTCACGCTGTCCTCATGCTCCTTCAGGAACGTCTCCACCGCCTCGGGGTGCTCCTCCAGAAATTCCTTGCGCACCACGGTAACGCCGGTCACCATACCGCTGCCGTCCTCGCCCTGCACCTTGTTCCACTCCTCGTTCAGATCCAGCGCTATCTTCAGGCTCTCATTCTGCAGCGTGGCCGCAGTCACAAAGGGCTGAGGAAGCAGGCCGACGGCGTTTGGATCCTGCGCCAGAACGGCCGCCACCTCCGTGGCCTCGGACTTAAATTCCAGCGTGTAATCCTCCTCGGTCAATCCGTTTCCGGCAAGCACATATCTGAGGGACGCCTCCGGCGTAGTACCCATTCCCGTAAGGTAGATGGTCTTGCCCTTCAGATCCGCAACGGAGCCGATGCTCTCGTCTCCCGTCACGATATAGAGGACGCCCAGCGTGTTCACGTCGATGACTGCCACGCCGCCCTCCGTCTTCTGATAAAGCACCGCCGCCACGTTGGCGGGCACCAGCGCGATGTCAAGACTTCCCTGCACCATCAGCGGCAGCAGTTCGTCCGCACCTGTAGCCATCTGAAATTCGTAGGAGTTCTGCGTCTCTCCCTTTTCCGCCTTATCCATCATAAACAGAATGCCTAAGGTAGTAGGGCCTTTCAGGGATCCCACGCGGACGTTCACGGCCTCCTTTTGGCCGCAGCCTGTGAAGAGACCGCAGAGCAATGCCAGACACATGGCAAACGCTGCGATTCTTCTTGTTCTTCTCGTAACCTTCTTTTTCTGCTCACTTTTCATGCTTTTCTTCTCCTTACTCCCACAGGGGGAAATTTGTGACAAATTCCGGGCATAAAAAATAAGCCCTTTCCGCTCAGAACGAATCTTCGCAGGCAGAATCTGCCGTTCGATACCGGTCAGCCGAAGCTTCCCGGTCTCGAGGACAGTATATCACACTTTTCGGGGTGTGTCTACCCCGACATCGCTGTTTCTTGCTTTTTATTTTTCGTTTCCGATGTCACCGTTTCCTGCTTCCGACACCGCTATTTCTTGCTTTTTATTTTTCGTTTTCGACGTCACCGTTTCCTGCTTCCGACATCATTATTTCTTGTTTCCGAGACTGGTCTTCTGGGGCACCAGAGTCTCCTTCTCATAGCAGGCAAAAGCGTTCTCCACCAGCTCCTTGTCCGGCTTCGGCGTGACAAGGCTCACCACAGGCACGATCACAAGACCTGCCAGCATGGCCACTGCGCCGCAGTTGATCGGCGACTGCAGAATGGCGGGGAAGTAGGATTTCCAGAAAATATTTGCCACCATCAGGACGGAGCTGAACAGGAAGCATACCCAGCAGGAAAGCTTTGTGACCTTCTTGCTGTACAGGGAATACAGGAAGGGAGCCAGAAAAGAACCTGCCAGCGCGCCCCACGACACTCCCATGAGCTGTGCGATGAAGGTGACGGAGCTCTTGTACTGAATCAGCGCCAGAACGGAGGAGATCGCAATGAACACCACCACCAGCAGGCGAATGGAAAATACCTGATCCTTCTCGTCCATCTTCTTCCAGATCAGTTCCTTGAAAAAGTCAATGGTCAGAGTAGAGCTGGAAGCCATGACCAGAGACGACAGGGTGGACATGGAAGCGGAAAGCACCAGAATCACTACTAAAGCGATCAGCATGGGAGACAGTCCGGAGAGCATTGCGGGAATGACGGAATCGAATCCGTTTGCGGCAATGTCGATCTTATCGGAAAACAGTCTTCCGAAGCCGCCCAGAAAATAGCAGCCACCCGCCACTACCAGAGCGAACAGTGTGGAAATGATCGTTCCTTTCCTGATGGCCTCCTCATTTTTGATGGCATAGAACTTCTGCACCATCTGAGGCAGTCCCCAGGTGCCGAGGGAGGTCAGGATTACCACGAACATAAGATTCAGAGGGTCCGGACCGAAGAAGGAGGCAAAGACGCCGGGCGTGGAGGCCACGGTCTCGTCGCTCACTCTTGCAAGTCCGTCCAGAGCCGCCATAAATCCGCCCTTGCTGTTCAGCACTGCCGCGATGACCGCCACGATTCCTATCAGCATAATGATGCCCTGAATGAAATCGTTGATCGCCGTCGCCATGTACCCGCCCGCAATCACATAGATCGCCGTCAGCACAGCCATCAGTACGATACAGTAGGAATAGTCAATGTTGAACGCCATACCGAACAGTCTGGAGAGACCATTGTACAGGGACGCGGTATAGGGAATCAAAAATATGAAAATAATAACCGAGGCACCAATCTTCAAGGGTCTGCTTCCGAACCGCTCTCCGAAGAACTGAGGCATGGTGGCGGAATTGAGCTGCTGGGTCATGAGACGGGTGCGTCTGCCCAGAATCACCCACGCAAGCAGGGAGCCGATGACAGCATTGCCGATACCTGCCCAGGTGGCTGCCAGACCGTACTTCCAGCCGAACTGTCCCGCATAGCCCACGAAGACCACCGCCGAAAAATATGAGGTGCCGTAGGCGAAGGCAGTGAGCCAAGGGCCTACGGAACGGCCTCCCAATACAAAGCCGTTCACGTCTGTGGCATGTTTACGGCAGTAGAGGCCGATACCCACCATCACGGCAAAATAAATCAGTAAAAGAATCAGTTTCATAATTTCCTCCGTACATATTTTTTATTCTTTGGCACTTTGCGGATTTAAAGTGTTAAAGCCACTATATCATACTTTTCCGCAAGATGCAAACGAAATTCTCATTTCCGCACAGACGAAATTCAACATTTTCCGCCGAAGCCCTCCGCCAAAAGTTTCCAACATATTTTCTTTTTCCCAGGTCATAATAAGACCAAGATAAGATGCGGCAGGCACTTAAACTGTTTTTTCAGGATAAGTGCGCGCAGCACTTATCTTGAAGATAGAGAAAAAAATCACAAAGTATTGGAGGTGAAAAGAATGTCCGGTAACAGAAGTAATAGAGTAGAGGTGCCTGAAGCAAAGGCAGCAATGGATCGTTTCAAGACCGAGGTTGCATCTGAGCTTGGTGTAAACCTGAAGGACGGTTACAACGGCGACCTGACTTCTCGTGAGGCTGGTTCCATCGGCGGTGAGATGGTTCGTCGTATGATCAAAAAGCAGGAAGAGCAGATGAAGTAAGGCTCCCCGAGCTGAATAAGAACAAAAAGAGGCGGTGCATCTTCAGAACTGAAGCTGCATCGTTTCTTTATTTGTTCTTGTAATTGCTCTCCCAGATATTTTTGATACATGCCGTGCGAGAACGCAGAAAAGCGGCCCTGCGGGTCCGGCCGTTCTCCGCCTCTCCCCCGCCGCACAGAGGGATCAGCGCCGCCGTCAGCGCCTGCATGTCCGGAATCCGATCCTGCGGTCTCTCCCTTGTGCAGGCGAGGATCACCCGTCTCAGCTCACGCCCGCAGTTCTTGCCCGCCATGGCCTCCATTGTCCTTCCGAGGCTGTAAACATCGCAGGAAAAGGTGAGGCGCCCGCCCGCAGTCAGCTGCTCCGGCGCCGCATAGCCCACCGTCCCTGCCAGCGTCGCTGTCTGGTCAGATCTTTTGCAGGCGCAGCCCATGTCCAGAAGCTTTACCCTGCCGTCCTGCCGGATCATGATATTGGCAGGCTTCAGATCCCTGTACAGAATAGGGTCCGGCATCTGGTGCAGGAACTTAAGCCCCTCCGCAAGAGCCAGACCCACCCGCGCCGTCTGGGTCTGGGAAAAGCCGCCTCTGCGCCTTAAAAATTCCTCGAGACTGTCGCCGCAGACATATTCCGTCAGCAGATACACCGTTTCGCCCTGCCGCCACATTCCGCGGAATTTCGGAAAGAGAGGGTGATCCGCACATTGAAGCAGCTTTGCCTCGCGAAGCGCCAGCTCCGTCCTGTCGCTGATCTTACAGGCAAGAGGCCGCTCTCCCGCCTCTTTTGAAAGGGGCCGCACCAGAACCACCTGAGAGAACGCCCCGCTCCCCAGGCTTCTCTCCATTCGGTATCCCTTTTCGCGCAGTATCTCCTGCATTGCTTTTTGTTCCGAATCAGTCATACGCTTTCTTCCTCCGATCTGCCGCCTTCTGTCCCGTGAGCAAGAGCGCGGCGCTCATATTGTGTCCTCTCTGCAGCCTGCTTCCTTCGGCCAGCTCCCGCAAATGCCTTGCCGCCTGTTCTTCGGTCCGCACCGACTCCACATGCAGGCACTCCCCCAGCTCCCGCTCCGTCATAGGTTCTCCGAAGGATCTCGTCGCAAACAAAAGTCCCACACTCTGCTGCAGGATTCCCCTGCGAAAAATCAGCGCGTCCCCGCCGCCGCAAAACAGCTCCCCGTCGAGGCGCCGCACATGGCTTCGCCCGAAAATTCGGTTGATGAGATAAATTTTCTGCCCTCCCCTGCCAAACAGCAGAAAGTCTTCTCCCACAGACAGTATTCCCACCGGCTCCGTATTTTTTTCTTCCGATTTCAGAATGCTGCTTTTTAATTCCTCATCGGTACACAGTATCAGCTCCCGAAGCCGGTCCTGCAGGGCGCTCAGCCGTTCCTCCGGCGATTTTACCAGATGCCTCACAGACTGTTCCCTGAACCACTGAAGCAGCCGTCCCGTGAGATAAGCGCCCGCCTTTCCCTGCGCTTCGTTCTCCCCGCCGCAGAGACAGATCAGGCAAATCGGTATGCGGCTGCATTGATACTGCTGCAAAAGAAGCGTACTGAAATTACTCCCCTGCTGATAATAGTGAGATGTCAGAATGTGCATATGAAATTCTCCTTTTGAAATGTTTTGTGAACGGTTTTTATGATTGAGTTTTTTATGAATAAGATTTTTATTGCTGAGAATTTTATTGTGAAAGATTTCGATACACACAACAATCAAAACATGCCGGAACAATTTGAAATGCGGGCAGTTTTGATTGTTACGTGTATTCGCTTGCAAGATAGGAATTTGATGAAAAAGAACTCAGTGCTGCAGCACGTTCGAGATGTCATTGAAGAAGACCAGCACCATCAATGCCATAAAGAACACCAGACCCACAAAGTGGACCATTCCCTCCTTCTCGGGAGGGACAGGCTTGCCCCGAACGACCTCCACCAGCAGGAATACCAGCCGGCCGCCGTCCAGAGCGGGAATGGGAAGCAGATTCAGAATACCCAGATTCACGGACAGCATCATGGTAATGTTCATCATGTTGAGCAACACATACTGCCAGCCGTCGTCCTTCACCGTCTCATAGGTCTTTCCCACGACATTCACGGCAATTCCCACAGGACCCGCCACGTCCTGTCTGCTCACACGGCCCCTGACCAGCATACCCAGGCTCTTATAGGTAGCCTTGGCGCAGTAGCGCATCTCATACCAGGCGTAACGCAGAGTCGCAATGCCCTTCGGCTCGACAAAGTCGGCGTTGGCGATGCCCAGCATATAGCCGGAGCCGGTCTCGTTCTCCACATACTGAGGCTTGAGAACGGCAGTGGCTCTCTCACCGTCCCTCTCATAGACCACCTTCAGGTCGCCTCCGCGGTAAGAGGCCAGCATATACAGAGAAATCTCCTCATACAGGCGGATTCTCTCCCCGTTGATGGAAATGATCCTGTCCCCGTCCTTTAGACCCGCCGCCTCCGCGCCGCCTCCCGCCAGCACTTCCGTTGCGACCGGATCTCTTAAGGCCAGCTCCATATTGACCATCATATTCACCATGATCAAAGCGATAAAGTAGGCAAGTATGAAATTAAAGAAAGGTCCCGCCGTCACCGTGGCTATCCTGCGCCAGACGGAGGCCTTCAGAAAGGAACCCTCGCTCGGCTCTCCCTCCTGCTCTGCCAGCCCGTCCTCCCCCTCGAACATGCAGGCGCCGCCGATAGGAAAAAGCTTCAGGGAATATTTCGTCTCACCCTTTTTTACCGACAGCAGAGTGGGACCCATACCCACGGAAAACTCCACCACATGAATGCCGCCTGCCTTTGCCAGCAGAAAATGTCCGAATTCGTGGGCGATGACCACCACTCCGAAAATAATTATGAACCATAGAATCGTCATCAAATTCCGCTTACCTTTCCCGAAATATATTCATATGTCATCTGCTCTGTCTCCAGGATCTGTTCCACCGTGGGACACTCTATCACACGGTGACGGGACATGGCCTCGCCGATCAGCTCCGTGATTCTAAGATAGGAAATCTTTTTGTCCAGAAACAGCGCCACCGCTCTCTCGTTGGCCGCATTGAACACGGTAGGCATACTGCCGCCCTGCCGCGCCGCCTGATAGGCCAGCTTCAGCCCCTCGAAGGTATCCGGATCCGGCTTTTCAAAGGTGAGCTGCCCCAATTCAAAAAAGTCCACACGCTTTCCTGCCATGGGCCTTCTGTCGGGATAGAACAGCGCATACTGAATCGGCAGCTTCATATCCGGCGTGCCCATCTGTGCGATAATGGCTCCGTCCGCGAACTGCACCGCGGAATGAATGACGCTCTGAGGGTGGACGACCACCTGAATCCGATCCAGATCCACGCCGAACAGCCATTTTGCCTCCATGACCTCCAGCCCCTTATTCACCAGCGTGGAGGAATCCACGGTGATCTTCCGGCCCATGGACCAGTTGGGGTGCTTCAGTGCATCTTCCACCTGCACGGCCGCAAGCTGTTCTCTGGTCCTTCCCCGAAAGGGTCCTCCGGAGGCCGTAAGCAATATCTTCTCGATCCGGTCCGCAGACTCGCCGTTCAGCGACTGGAAAATAGCGCTGTGCTCGCTGTCCACGGGCAGAATCGAAACGCCTCTCTCCCGAGCAAGCGGCATGATGATATGGCCCGCCGTCACCAGGGTCTCCTTGTTCGCCAGCGCAATGTCCTTGCCGGCTTCGATCGCCGCGATCGTCGGTCTGATACCAATCATTCCCACAATCGCCGTCACTAATACCTGCACCTTAGGCAGGACCGCGATCTCCAGCAGCCCCTCCATGCCGGATACCACCTTCACATCCAAATCGGCGATTTCGGCGCGCAGCCTCCTTGCGGCTTCTTCCGTCCACACGCCGGCCACCGCGGGCTTGAATTCCCTGATCTGCGCCGCCAGCTTTTCCACGTTGCTTCCCGCCGCAAGCGCCGCTACCTTAAGGTCGGGATTGCTACGCACCACCTCCAGCGTCTGTGTGCCGATAGAGCCGGTGGAGCCCAGTATCGCTATACTCTTTCCTTTGTCCTGCATTGACATATCCTCTCAAAACTTAAGTATGCTCCGCGGCCAGCAGCAGTATCGCCAGAAAATACGTCATGGGCGCCGTCACGATCATACTGTCGAACCGATCCATGATGCCGCCGTGGCCCGGTATCAGCTTTCCGTAGTCCTTGATGTCATTGTTGCGCTTGATCGCGGAGGCCGCCAGATCGCCCGCCATGCTCATGACCGCTCCCACGGCGCAGATCACGGCCGTGAGCCAGCTCACTCTCCCGTCGGCGAACGCCGTTTCCACGAAGAAATGACCGTAGAGCCAGCCGAGCAGCCCTGCGCCCAGCACTCCCCCGATACAGCCCTCCAGAGACTTCTTGGGGCTGAGCAGGGGAAAGATCTTTTTCCTTCCGATCAGCATTCCCACCACATAGGCGCAGGTGTCGCAGCCCCAGGAGCTGATCAGGATCATCCACACCAGATAAATTCCCTGATTGCTCTCTCTGGTCAGGTATACAAAGGAGAGCATGACCGGAGCGTACAGGAACGCGAACACTGCCGCCGCCACCTGAGCGGCGTCAAATTTCGGAAATGCCCCCACATACATAAGCAGGGTCAGCAGGAAAAAGCCCACAATGCACATCAAAAGCAGCGTACTGTTCCTCGTCAGATACAGTACAAGATAATAAGCGGTAACGCCTGCAAATCCCAGTATTTCCAGACCGTTCACCTTACCGGAGACCCTGCTGCACTTTAAAGCCTTCGTCAGCTCCCTGAATGCCGCAAGAGAGATCGCCCATAACAGAAGCGCCAGAGGCAGGCTGCCGAAGCTCATAGCCCCAAGAGCAATGATCACCAGCACGATCCCGCTGGCCAGTCTGGTCCAAAACATAGCGCTACTCCTCCTTTAATCCCCCGTATCTTCTGTCCCTATGATTATATGCCTCCACGGCCTTTATCAATTCTTCCTTTGTGAAATCGGGCCACGGTACCGGCGTAAAATAAAATTCCGTGTACGCAAGCTGCCATAACAGAAAATTGGAGATTCTCTGCTCGTTGCAGGTGCGGATCAAGAGATCCGGCTCCGGCAGCCCCGCCGTGTCCAGATAGCCGGAGAACACCTCCTCCGAAATCCCGTCCACAGCAAGCGTCCCCGCCTTGACGTCATCGGCCGCCCGCCGTATTGCCCGAACGATCTCGTCCCGTCCGCCGTAATTGATGGCGATCTGGAAGTGCAGGCCGTCGTTGTTTTTCGTGGCCTGCTCCAGCTCTCCGATGCGGGTCCTGATATCCTCGTCCAGTCGGCTCTTATCGCCCAGCACGCGCACGCACATGCGGTTCTTCTCCGCCGTCTTTAAGCAGGTCTTCATATAGTCCCGCAAAAGCTTCATGAGGGCGTCCACCTCATCTTTGGGACGGTTCCAGTTCTCCGTGGAAAAGGCATACACCGTAAGGTACTCAATACCCATCTTATAGGCTTCCTCGCAGATGACCTCCACGGTCTTGGCCCCCTGCGCATGTCCGTAATTGCGCGGCATATGCCTGGCCTTCGCCCAGCGCCCGTTGCCGTCCAGAATGATCGCCACATGACGGGGCATCTTCAATTCTTCACTCATGTTCCGATTTCCTTTCGGTCCGCGAACGGCGGGAAGGCCGGCGCGGAACCCTTGTCATAAGCGCAGACGGGAGAGCGGCATCGGCCTCTGCTCCCCCGTTTACCCTGTTGCATATTGATCGCACAGCCTGCCGCCGGCTGAATTTACACTGTCATGATCTCCTTGGACTTTTGCTCCATCAGAGCGTCGATCTCCTTGATATACTTATCGGTAATCTTTTGCAGCTGTTCCTCCAGCTGTTTGATCTCATCCTCCGACACCTCTGTCTTTGCCAACTTCTTAAACGCATCGTTCCCGTCTCTGCGGATATTGCGCACGGCGACCTTTCCGTCCTCCGCCTTTTTCTTGACCTCTTTTACCAGATCCTTTCTGCGCTCCTCGGTGAGCTCGGGAAATACCAGCCGAATCACATTGCCGTCGTTGGAGGGATTGATACCGATATCGGAAGACATGATTGCCTTCTCGATCTCCTTGATCAGGGATTTATCCCAGGGAGCGATCTGGATAATGCGCGCCTCGGGGACGGTGACGTTTCCCACCTGCTGAACGGGGGTAGGCGTTCCGTAATAGTCCACGCGCAGCTTGTCCAGAACATGAGGATTTGCACGCCCCGCACGGATAGCCGCATAGTCCGTCTCCAAGAACTCCAGCGTCTTTTTCATCTTATCATCATACTGTTGTAATCTGGCATCCATACCTTATTGTCCTCTCTTCCCTTATTTTGTGTCTACACCGTAATTCTGGTTCCGTTAAAATTGCCCTTCACGGTGTTGACGATGCTGTTCTCCTCGTTCAGGCCGAACACCCACATAGGCATCTTATTATCTCTGGCGAGAATCGACGCAGTCATATCCACCACCTGAAGATTTTTTGCGATCACCTCATCAATGGTGACTTCGTCGTACTTTTTGGCGGCGGGATTCCTGCCCGGGTCATCGTCATACACGCCGTCGATGGATTTTGCGAGAAGGATCACGTCCGCATCGACCTCGATCGCCCGCAGCACCACGCCGGTGTCCGTGGAGAAATACGGGTGTCCCGTTCCCCCTGCGAAGAAGACCACCTGCCCTTTTTCAAAGTACTTATTGGCACGGTCCTTGGAAAACAGCTTCGTGAAGGAGCCGCACTCAAAGGGCGTCAATATGCTGGTCATCATGCCTACCGAGCGGAAGATCTCCGACACGTAGATACAGTTCATTACCGTTGCCAGCATACCGATCTGATCCGCCTTGGTCCGGTCAATGTTCTCGCTTGTGCGGCCGCGCCAGAAATTGCCGCCGCCGATCACAATACCCACCTGAATCCCGTCATCGGTAAGCTCTCTGACCTGCAGCGCCACCTTGCGGACGGTCTCCTCGTCAAAGCCCGTCTTTTTCTCACCTGCCAGAGCCTCACCGCTAAGCTTTAATAATATTCTCTGCATCGCAACCCCCTTATTTGGATTTTGTCTTGCGTACCTCGGGTTTATAATCGTCAAAGAAGGAAACAGGATTTACATCTGCATAGCACTGCGAGCACATACCCTCTATCACGGCACCGTTATTGATCTGAACGGACTTGGATTTGATATTCCCCATCACGATAGCGGAAGCGTCCAGGATCACGGGGCCGCGCACATCGATGTCTCCCTTTACGGCACCCGCAATCGCTGCGCTGGTCGCCGTGAGATTGCCGATGACAACGGAGCTTGCGCCAATCTTGACGGCTCCCTCGCTGACGATCTCTCCGTTGATCTTGGCGCCTTCGGCATAGACCTCCGCCGCCTTGGAATTGCCGTTGATATGGCCGGTGATGTTAAGCTTTCCCAGCGCGTCGATATTGCCGGTCACCGTTCCGATCACGTCGATGGAGCCCTCCGTCACAATGTCTCCTGTGATCGTCATTCCCTCCGTGATAACAGATGTCTCGTCTACTGCAACTCTCGTAGTTTCGCTTTCCATATTTTTTTCCGCTCCTTTGCTGGTCTCGTTTTTGTCTTGCTCCGGTTCTTCCTGTGTACTCTCCGGCGCAACCTCCTCCGCTTTCGCCGCGGCTTCCTCCGCCTTCTCCTCCAGCGGACTCTCCTCGAGCATCTGCTCTAACAGCGCTGCCATCTCGGCGTCTTCCGCCTCCGGCTCCTTCTCAGCCGCAGCGTCCGTCGAAATATCCCCCGTTTCCGCGGCGGGCTGTTCTTCCACGCTGTCCGCCTGCGTCTCTGCCGCCTCTTCCTGCGGGGCGTTCTCCTCCGGCGCAGTCTCCTCCGGTGCGCTTTCCTCCGGCAGTTGGAAATCGTCCAGCTTTTCCAACATCTCGTCCAGCGAGATGGCGGATTGCTCTTCCGGCTGTCCCTCGTCCGCGGCAGCCGTATCTTCCGCCGTATCCTCCGCAGCGTCCTCCGGCACCAGCTCGTTCAACTCGTTCACCGCCTGGGAAAGATCTTCTTTCAAATCCGAGAAAAATCCCATGATTCTCAAACCTCCATTCAATCATTGTTCTCTTTGTGTATATGCTGAATCGGCTGCGTATCCTCCGTTATGGGCAGGATCACCGTATCCTCCGTCGCCAATATGCCCTCTATGATCTGCGGAAGCGCCTCCACCGTTGTAGGCTTTGCGGCAGAGTCGTGCATGAGAATGATCGTAGTCTCCCGCTCCCCGATTCCGTCCAGCGAGTTCTCCACCAGCTCGTCTACCGAAAGCAGCCTGCTGCCCCCGTCGCCGGAAGCCACATTCCAGTCGTAGAACTGCACGTCCCAGCTTTCAAGATAATCGACAAATTCGTGCATATCGATCTCGCTCACCGTGTTCGAGCTTCCGCCGGGAAATCTGTATATGCTGCTGGTCACGCCCGTGACCTCCTCCAGATAGCTTCTCA
Source organism: uncultured Acetatifactor sp. (assembly GCA_947624245.1). Taxonomy (GTDB): domain Bacteria; phylum Bacillota; class Clostridia; order Lachnospirales; family Lachnospiraceae; genus Acetatifactor. The sequence goes on from CANQJL010000021.1 coordinate 36,666, forward strand.
GCTTTACAAAGTCCTCCGCAAAGCTTTCCCTCGACTCGTAAAGCTCCGCGTATTTATGACTGTAAGAGTGCATTCCCAGACTGTGCCCGCGCTCCACGATCTCTTTCAGGCGCTCTTTGGACGCCTCGTCCTCTTTTCCCACCACAAAGAAGGTCGCCTTGACGCCGTATGTGTCCAGAATGTCCAGAATCTCTTCCGTATAAATACTGGGTCCGTCGTCAAAGGTCAGATAGACCTTATGGACGGCAGCCGTCGTTTTGTCCTCACCGGTTCCTTCCAAAGTCTCCGTGTCGTAATCCTGCAGCCCTCTTTCAGAGTTGCTCTCATCCGAATTGCCGTATCCGGTGGTCCGCACGTTTTCAAGCAGTTCCTGCAGCATATCCCGCTGCGCAGCCGCCTCTCCCGTCAACGTCTCTACCTGAAATGCCAGCTCCTCCACGTTCCTGTTCACGGTATGCAGCCTGATCATCAGGAAGATGCACAGCCCCACAGGCACAAGGAGCAGCAGGACGTTCGACAGAATAATAAGCCTTTTCAGCATTTGAACACGCTTTTTTCTGCGGGCAGCCGTCTGTTCGTTTTCCTCTGACATAAGCTCACCCATTCTTTTTTAAAGACTTTCGGCTTTCAGTATAGCATACTTTGCCTTTTCGCTCAACTTTTTCATGAAATTTTTTCGGTCTCCCGCTAAACCGTTACATCATTCCCATCTGCCGCCGATAACAATGCACAAGATAAATGATCTCCGCAACGGCGGTAATAGACCAGGAAAAAACATAAAGAAGATAGAGCGATGAAATCGTTCCGAAATAGGCGAATACGGTATACACCCAGATCACGCGAAAGACGCAGGAACCCATGACCACGATAACGGTAGGGACCAGACTCTTGCCCAATCCTCTGGAAGCGGCGATGGAGGCATCCATAAAAGCAGATACCGCATAGGAAAATCCCATGATGGTAAGCCGGTACATCCCCGCATCCGCCACTGCTGCATCCGCAGTGAACAACGCCAGAAAAGATCGTCCGAAAACTACCAGCAGAAGTCCTAGCAGAGCGCCAAATCCAAAAGAATAAGCAAGACTTACAAAATAACTTTTCAGCATGCGCTCCTTTTTGCGGGCTCCATAATTCTGACCCATAAAGCTGGAGCAGGCAGTGTAAAAAGCAGCCATCACATCATACACCAGTCCGTCGGCATTCGCCGCGGCGGAATTTCCCTCCACCACCACTGCATCGAAAGAATTGACTCCCGCCTGAATGAACAGATTGGCAATCTGGAAGATGGCATATTGAAAAGCAGCGGGCACTGACAGGGAAAGAATGCTCTTCAGCTTATGCCCCGATAAATGCAGGGCAGCTATTTTCAATCCGTAGATTTCCTCTCTGCTGCGTATTAAGGCGCCAATAATCAGGAACGCGGAAAGATACTGAGAAATCACGCTGGCCAATGCCACTCCCGCTACATTCAGGTCACAGACGATAACGAAAAAAAGATTCAGCAATACGTTCAATATCCCCGCTGCGGTCAGAAAACACAACGGCTTTCTGGTATCCCCGATTGCGCTGAAAACGGCGTTTCCAAAATTATAGAGCGCCAGCGCAGGCATGCCTATAAAATAAACCCGCAGATAGAGCGCCGCTCCTCTGATAAGTTCAGGCTTTGTGTGTAAAATATCCAGCAGGACGTCGGCAAACAGCACGCCCAGCAGCAACACCAGAACACCCGCCGCCAGACATACAATGGCCGCGGTATGAACCGTCTCCTCCAGGTCCTTTCCCTTGCGGGCGCCAAAATAGCGCGCCACCAGTACATTCACACCGCAGCCCATACCAATGAGAAAGCCGGTAAACAGAGATACCAGTGTTGTCGTGGATCCCACCGCCCCCAATGCCTCAGGCCCTGCGAATCGCCCTACTACAGCGATATCCGACATATTGAAAAGCACCTGGAGCACATTAGAGAGCATCAGAGGAAGGCTGAATAGAAAAATCTGTTTCCAGAGAGATCCTTTCGTCATATTGATTTCCGTCTTTGCCATGACTACTTTCTCCACATGCAAATGATTGTACAACCATTATTTATTATAGGATCTTCTCTTTGTTTTGCAAGTCTTTTAGCACTTCGTTATCCTATTTGCTCGTCCAGATACAGCTGCACCCTGTTCTGTATCTTCTCCGCCGTCCTGTCCAGGTCCGTCTGTCCGGAGAAATATCCTTCCGCCTCCTCATCGATGATATTCTGAATCTCCGCATGGGATTCAAATCGGTTCGCGGTGCTCTCGATCAACCCGACCACGGTATCCACGTCCTTCTGAGAGGCCGCATACACCAAGATTTGCTCATATCCGTTACTATATGACGCCTTCGGGAGTTTTTCGCTTCCGCCGTCTTCGGACTCCACCGTTTCCTCTTTCATGGCGTCCTGCAGGACCTGCTCGAGCTGTCGCTGCACGACCGGAAAGCCCTGCCCGTCGTATCCCTGCAGCAGGAAATACTTTACAAACTCCCATGCGCCGTTCTTATTTTCCGCCTTACCGTTGACGGCCACGGCGCTTCCCCGAAAGGCCAGAGCCATACCGTTTCCCTCCGCCGTGGGATAGCCGATAAAAGCCGCCTCTCCGCCATACAGCTCCTGCTGGATCTGATAGTCCGCCACGCTGGCTATGATCCCCGCCGACAGGACGATCTCCCTTTTCCGTATTCTCTCCGAATAGGTCCCTCCCGTGTAATTGCCGGTGTACTCCTTCGCAAAGGAAAGCACCTTTTTAAAATAGTCGCCCGTAAAATCACAGGTTCCGTTCTCCCAATCCACGAATTCATCCATGGACACGGTGCTAAGCCTCGTCAGTATCGGTTCGTCCGCGGAAAATCCCCCTATGGCGTTTAAGTCCTTTCCGCTTTCCTCCAGCAGCTGGAACAGTTCCTCGAAGGTGACTCCGCTCTCCTTCCTCGTCACGTCGGCATACCCCCACATGGTATGAAGCTGGAAGCCCGGCGCCATGACATATAAATGTCCGTCCTCCTCATAGGCTCCTGCCACGGACGGCACCAGCATATCACCGGTGAGCTCCGTGTCCTGCTCCATCAATTCATACAGGTCGGCCAGCGCTCCCTTCCTGCAGAACATCTCATAGTCGATCCCCGATACGTCGATAACGTCCGGCGCCTCTCCTCTGACAATATCCAGCTTCAGCTTCTCCAGCCCGTCCTCATAATCTTCCCCCTGCTGTGCATAATCCACGATCTCCACCCTGTATTCGCTGTTGGACCTGTTAAATTCCGCGACCGCATGTTCCAGATCCTGCGCCATGCCGATAAGCCCCAGAGTGACCACCGCTTTCTCGGTCGTTCCGAGCGCAAGCGAGACCAGCTCCTGCTTCCCCTGACCTCCATGATCGTCGATCAGCTCGATGGCCTCTCCGCTCTTTGAGATTGCCAGAATCTCAGAGGAGAGAACGCCGTAGGAGGAGAGATTCAGCACCTCCTTCGTCTCACAGGCGTTTTGGTCGAACTCATATAACCGGTTTCCCTGACAATACAGGAAGCCGCTTTCCGTGGGAGTGACGTTTTCCAGCACATAGACGCTCTCCGTCCCGAAGAGCTCCTCCGGCGTGCCGAGCCGCTCCTGCTCCCCTAAGCTTTTCCCCGCCGTGTCTATCCCCTGTGCATACACCCCGTTCCCGTCCCCTGCAAGGAACACAGGCTTTCCCTTCTGATCCAACCGAAAGCTCAGGGTCTGACCGCCTCTGGTGTTGGAGATATCCACGTGAAAGACCGGCTGAAGCCGGCTGTCCGTTATATATACCCGATCTGTGTCACAGTACACCGTTTCCTCTCTTCCGCCCTCCTCTATTATCTCCGGCAGAAAAAGATTGCACCAGACATACAGGCTGCCGTCCGTCCCCCTGTAAACGCCCTTCAAAAAAATATCCGAACCGTCTCCGGCATCTTCCAGCTCCATGCCCGTGAAATCCTGAAAAGTGCCGTCCGCCGCGATTCGCCACATTCCAAGACTCTCCTCCCGCTGCCCCAGAACATACAGCATCCCGCTCTGATCCGCCACCATTCCCGAGACAAGGGCGGCATCTCCCAGATCATAGGAAGCGCTCACGGACAGATCCGTCTTTTCCAAACGATCCACCAGAACCTGCCCGTCCCTGCGGTAAAGGCCGTATATCCGATCCGACAGCGCCGCCTGCTCATAGGTCTCTCCCAGAGACAGCATGTCCGCCTCCCATGTCAGCTCCCGATTTGCCTCGGACGAGGCCGCATTTTCGGAGTCACTGCCCGAGACGCCATTTGAGGCGCTCCCCGAACCGTTCTCCTTCCAGCCGCACCCTGCCAAAAGCATAAGCACCGAGCCAATGATAAGACATTGTCCGACCTTCCTTCCGACCTTTCCGATTCCACCTTTCATGATTTTCTCCTCTCTGATTTCAACCTGCATGATTCCAATTTCCCTGATTTCAGCCTGCGTGATTCCAGTCTGCGCGACTCCGGCCTTCGTGATTCCGGCCTGCGGAATCGAAGCTCTCTGTCGCGGCGCAGCGTTCTTTTGCCCCCCACCGCACAGAGACAAATGTAGACCCTTCATGTATCCGAAATGTATCTTTTCGCCGTCTGAAAGGCTGTCTCTGTATTTTATACAACATAAAATTTTCCTCTGTTTTTCCTGTTTAATTTTAGTATTTGTGAATTTCTTGCACATTTTGTTTGAATATACTATAATGGACAAAACCCCACAGACGGGCAAGACCAAGGAAAGGGATAATAAGGCAAAAGACCATGAGTTTTGAATTCGTAAAAAAGCTTCCCACTCCGGAGGAAATCCGCGAGGGCTTTCCGCTTCCCGGGGAGCTTGCCGAGATAAAAAAGAAGAGAGATGCCGAGATCGCGGACGTGATTACCGGTAAGAGCGATAAATTTCTTGTGATCATCGGTCCCTGCTCCGCAGACAACGAAGACTCCGTCTGCGATTATGTCAATCGTCTGGCAAAGGTGAACGAGAAGGTAAAGGACAAGCTGATCCTCATTCCCAGAATCTACACCAACAAGCCCAGAACCACCGGAGAGGGCTACAAGGGCATCGTGCATCAGCCGGATCCGGAGAAGAAGCCCGACTTCCTCGCCGGCTTGATCGCCATGAGAAAAATGCATATTCGGGCAATCCAGGAATCCGGACTCACCGCAGCGGACGAAATGCTGTATCCGGAGAACTGGCGGTATGTGTCGGATATTCTGTCCTACGTCGCCATCGGCGCCAGATCCGTGGAGGACCAGCAGCACCGTCTGACCGTCAGCGGCTTCGATGTGCCCGCAGGCATGAAGAATCCCACCAGCGGAGATCTGTCCGTCATGCTCAACTCCGTGTATGCGGCGCAGCATCCCCATTCCTTCATCTACAGAGGCTGGGAGGTGAACACCACGGGAAACGAGCTGACACACACCGTACTGCGCGGCGCTACCAACAAACACGGGAACAGTATTCCCAATTATCACTATGAGGATCTGAATCTGCTGCTGGAAATGTATGACAAGATGGACCTGAAGAATCCTGCCTGTGTAATCGACGCGAACCACTCCAATTCCGGCAAGCAGTTTGAACAGCAGATCAGGATCGTGAAAGAGGTCATGCACAGCAGACGACTGAGCAAAGATATTCACAGGCTGGTCAAGGGCGTCATGGTCGAGAGCTATATCGAGGAGGGCTGCCAGAAGGTGGGCGGCGGAGTTTACGGAAAATCCATCACTGATCCTTGTCTGGGCTGGGAGGATTCCGAGAAGCTGATCTACGATATCGCAGAGTATGAATAAAAGAACAAAAAGGGCCGGTATTTGCGTATGCGTTCCACAGCAAATACCGGCGTATTTTTTGTTAATATGAGCTAGGGGTCGGCCGCGCCTTGATCCCGTTATCCACCAGCTCCACTAATTCCTTCCATTCCTCATACGCCAATTCTCCGGCGAAGCTTATGCGGACGTCTCCTTTGTCCTTATAGGGGAACAAATAATATACGACGAAATACACAGGGCTTCCCTCTTCTGCCGCAGCGGGAATTCCGATTTCCTTGACACAGCCGGAATCATCGGCTACCACGAGCTTCACGCTGTCGCTCGTCATATCCTCCTTCAAAACATCATTGGAGATCTTATGCTCCTCCTGGGTCATCAGCTTTACTGCATTTTCTTTTTCGGCATCGTCCAGCTCGAACTCATAGGTCACGGAAACACCTTCTCCGTCGGCCTCCCAGTTCCGCTGCGCACTTACAGAATAGATTTCGCTTCCCAGAGAAAACTCTGTTTCGCAAGGTCCCTCCTGCCAGCGCTCATACAGCTCTTCCCATTCGCTGAGCACTTCTTCCTCCTGTGAATCGTCCTGCGCCGTGTCGCCGCTTTCCTGCTGCACCGGCTGCTCGTCCGCTATGACCTCAGCCTCAGACGACTGCTCCGCTATCGAGCTCTGCTGCTCTGACTGCTGTCCCGACTGCTCTGTACCTCCACAGCCGGAAAGCAGCGTAAGGCACAGACTAAATAAAAGCAGGACACTTACCTTGCGAGTGATGTCAGATTTGTACATTTCCCGTTCCCCCTTTCCAAAAACATGCATCCTGGCCATGGCCTTTTATTTGCAGGCCGTTTATATATTAATGATATACCCCCCCGGGAAATGTCAAGTCCCTATATGGTTTCGCTCCCGATTCTTCGTCCCGTCCTTAAATTCCGTCACATATCTCTGTTTTCTTGGTAAAGCCTTTGCGCTTTCCCTGCGCCCTCTTAGTCTCTATATACCACAACTAATGCATCTTATTTTCATAATCTTGTAACTACCACTTTATAATCCATATTTCGCCCTCATATCACGAGAGACATCTGTTGCATCTCTATACATTCCTTGTGCTGCTTGTTCACGTGATTTTTCTAACTTATCCAGCATCTCAGTCTCTGATAATGCTTCATATGGTTTTGCACTTACCCTTTTTATCTCAAAGGGAAAACCATTTACTGCTAATGCTTGCGTTAAAAACATACGAATTGCAGTTGTAGTATCTGTACCTAAATCTTTAAATAATTCATCAGACCTTACCTTTAAATCATCGTCCACTCTTACTTGAATTGTACTTGCCATTTACGTCACCTCCTGCTTCTTTACAATATAATAGCACAAATTCATTGCAAATTCAATACATCTGCAATGAGTTAGCATTTTTGTCTTTTTAGACATGGAATTTGTATAACATTCTTATCAACAATTTGTCTCTTATACCACCAGTCTAATTGTATATCCCCTGTTTTGTCAAAATACTGCCAATATGGACTATTTAAATCCGATAATTTATCAAATATATTATCATATTCTGGGACAACCTTTGATACAATCGAAACGGGAAACTATCAAATCAGCAAATCTCCAGCCAGGCAGATTAGCCTTGCGTATTTATTTTCAGAATCCTCTGCAATCATAATATTCCCCTGCTGTATGTGATAGTCAATTCTTCTTGCAAACCACCAGTCTCCCACACCTAAATGATAACAGCCCAGAATGTCGCCAATGATTCTTGCCTCTTTGATTGGTTTGCGGGTAATTTTTTTCCATAACAGAAAATCATAAAAATCCTCTGGGACTCCGATGACTCTGCCATTGATTACTGTCCGGAGCGGGCTGTTTTCCTCAGACAGTTCACTCCACAGCATGGCATACATCCGCACTTCTTCTCTGGTCAGCACTTTTTCATAGGGCAGGAATCCCGCAAATTCTTCCGCTGAAACTTCACCCCAGTTGCTGTAAGAAATAATGCTTTTCTCCCCTGCAGCGTACTCCGGCAGCTTTACCACATGAATCTCCGTTTCATATTTCAGCAACATCCGGCATAGGCTGTAAAATCCGCATCTGGAATAGGGAGCATCACTGTACCAGATCCGAATCGCTTCGCCATCCTCCAAAAACTGAATCAGCCGCTGCAGTTCATTTACATAGACACCTCCAACTTGTTTCAGTTCATCTTCCAATTCAAGGGATCTTCCGTACTGGTTCTGCAAAAACAAGGAATAGATCAGTTCTTTCCGATAAGAACTGTCTACAGGCTTTTTAACATCACCTATGTCCAACATAAAACCCAGGCATACCACTTCTTCCGCCGTTCCTTCTACCCATCCGGCAAAAGGTTTTTCCGGCGGCTTCTTTTTTCCCGCCATCCAAACAGAAGTCGGCCCATTTACTCCGCCAATCACAACCGTATTCTTAGCGGCTTTCATGGAAGCCGCTTCACTCTCGCCGAATAATACCTCAATCATGACTTTTTCCTCCAAGAAATCTCGATTTTATATTCTCAACATTTCCCGTCAAATGAGAATTTGTGTTATTCATCAACAATTTTAATGCTTAACCCATGTTGTTCCACTTTGACATTGTATTTTAACTCATA
>CANQJL010000022.1 GCA_947624245.1 uncultured Acetatifactor sp.
AGATGTCCTTACCATTTATACCAAAAAAGGAATAAGTCTGTAAGCTATTTTTCTTGCTTACAAACTTATTATACGAGTGAGGGTATGGTATGAAGCAGTATTTTTCGGAAGCGAAGCAATTTTTCGCTTTTCAGTGGCACATCACGGACGAGTGCGATCAGAGGTGCAAGCACTGTTACATCTTCTCCGGGGATAAGTGCCATGAGCTTAAAAGCATGAATTGGACACAGATGGAGGACACTTTTTATAACTGTCTGGACTTCTGCGAGGTGTATGGCCGCCTGCCCTATTTCTATCTCACCGGCGGCGACCCGATCCTGCACCCTGATTTCTGGCGGCTGCTTAATCTGTTCAAAGAACATAATGTCCCGTTCACCATTATGGGCAACCCGTTCCACCTGAACGATCAGGTATGCCGGAAAATGAAATACTGCGGCTGCGAAAAGTACCAGCTTTCCCTTGACGGTCTCCATGAGACCCACGACTGGTTCCGTAAGCCCGGCTCTTTTGACTGCACAATGGAAAAAATCGGCTGCATCAACCGCTCCGGAATGCGAAGCGTGATCATGACGACGGTATCCAAAACAAACCGTATGGAGGTGCCGGGCATTATTGATGCGGTAGTGGCGGCAGGGGCAAATGTATTTGCCTTTTCCCGCTACGTTCCCAGCGGCGGCGACTTGGACGCTTCCATGACGCCCCAGGAATACCGGGAACTGCTGGCAATCTGTGATAAGAAATTCAAAGAGTATGAGGCGGAGGGCTGCCAGACCTATTTCAACAAAAAAGACCACCTCTGGACGCTCTACGAGTATGAGGCGGGAACCTTCAAAATCCCCGCAGACGCCAAGGAGGGCACCATCTACGGCGGCTGCAACTGCGGCAACTGCCATATCACCATCCTGCCCACCGGCGATGTGTACGCCTGCCGCCGAGTTGCCGAAAGCAAAGTCGGCAATATATTCACCGACCGACTGGCAGATGTGTGGGTGTGCGAGATGGAGCAGTATCGGGAGTATGATAAATTTGTCAAATGCGGAAAATGCGAGTTAAAGGCGTGGTGCCGGGGCTGCCCCGCCGTGGCGAAGGGAACGAACGGCAGCTTCTATGAAGCCGACCCGCAGTGCTGGAAGGATGTGGTATAATGGAATTGCTGGAGCTTATGAAATACCGCCGCTCGATTCGAAGGTATCAAGACAGACAGATTTCCCGCGAGGATATGGAAACGATCATCAAGGCGGGGACCTACGCGCCAAACGCCGGAGGCGGCCAGCGCAGTATCATTGTGGGCGTCCGAAATGCGTCTCTTGCGGAAAAGATCGGCAGACTGAACGTCGCCCGATTTGACCGTTCAAGGTTGTCCGGCAGTTATGTTTCCGCCGAGCAGCCCAGCATCATTGACGACCCGACCATGAAAAGCGGATTCTATGGAGCTCCCGCTGTCTGCGTCGTCTTTGCTATGAAAAACTTTCTTTACAGTATCCCTGACGCCTTTTGCTGTGCCGAAAACATGGTGCTGATGGCGGCAGAGCTTGGTATTTCTTCCTGCATCATCGCAAGGGGCGAGGAAACCTTTGACAATGAGATCGGCTTGACACTTTTGCGGGAGTGGAATATCCCCGAAAACTATATCGCCCGCTGTTTTGTAATATTGGGATATTGTGACGGCGAATATCCGCAGCCGAAATCAAGAAAAGCGCAACGGAGTAAAATCATTGAATGAGGTGCTTAGAATGGACGCACAAACTTGTCTCAAAAAATTAGAATATGTGGGCGTACCGGCTTTTGCAACGGTGGACAAAGACGGCGCGCCGCAGATCCGCAATATTTCCGCCATACACTATGAACCAGACAGAATGATTTTCTTTACCGCAAAGGGAAAAGCCTTCTGCGAAGAACTTCTGACTGACGGGCGTGTGCAGGTGTTGGGTTATACCAAGTATAAAGAAATGATACGTCTGTCTGCAAAGGCAGTTTCCGTCCCGGAGAATGAACAGGAAAAGTGGATTGACACGATTTTTGCGGAGCAGCCCTATCTCTCGAACGTCTATCCCGGTGACACCCGAAAAATGGCGGGGATCGTCTTTGAGATCAAGGACGCGGAAATCGAGTATTTCAATCTGGGCGTCAATCCGATCTTCCGGGAGAGCTACACCATCGGTGCGGGAAATCTCACGAAAAAAGGATATGTCATTTCCGAAAAATGTATCGGATGCGGAAAGTGTTTGAAAAACTGTCCTCAGCGGTGCATTGAGCCGGGGACGCCCTACCGTATTCAGCAGAACCACTGCTTACACTGCGGAAATTGCTTTGCGGTTTGCCCGGTAAAGGCGATAGAAAAGCGGGGAGGTAATCTTTAATGTTTTCAAAAATGTCAATTAGGAAATCTACCGCGCGCTCTTTGAGCGCGTTGCGTTCCTCTAACGCGCTGGCTACATCGGATAATATAAGACGGCTTCGGGAGGCGCTGGACAAAGCGGACGCCGTTGTAATTGGCGCGGGAGCGGGTCTTTCCACCTCAGCGGGGTTTACCTATACCGGGGAACGGTTTCAGAGATATTTCTCCGACTTTGCCGGAAAATACAGCTTTAGGGATATGTATTCCGGCGGGTTCTATCCGTTCCCCTCGCAGGAAGAGTTTTGGGCCTACTGGAGCCGGTATATTTTCATCAACCGTTATACGGACGCGCCGAAGCCGGTGTATGAGCAGGTTTTTGACCTCGTGCGGGAAAAAGACTATTTTATCATTACCACAAATGTGGATCACTGCTTTCAAAAGGCGGGATTCGATAAAAAGCGGCTTTTCTATACACAGGGCGACTACGGGCTGTTTCAATGCTCAACACCATGCTGCCAGGAGACCTTTGATAATGAGGATATGATCCGGCAGATGATGGAGCGGCAAGAAGGTATGCGTATCCCCTCCGAGCTTCTGCCCGTCTGTCCACATTGTGGGAAGCCCCTGACGATGAATCTTCGCTCTGACAATAAATTTGTGGAGGACGAGGGCTGGCATTTGGCAGCGGAAAGGTATGAGAACTTCCTGCAAACAAGGAAAAACGGGCAGATTCTGTTTCTGGAGTTGGGTGTCGGCTACAATACGCCGGTCATTATCAAGTATCCCTTCTGGCAGATGACTGCAGAGAATCCACGGGCGACCTATGCCTGTATCAACTACGGCGAGGCGGCGTGCCCGGGGGAGATTGCGGAGCGGAGTATTTGCATTGATGGGGATATCGGGGAGGTGATAAACGAATTGCTTGGTAAAACAGACTGTTTGGATGGATTGTAATATTAAAGGCATGTAAGTAATATCAAAGACGTGTGAGTAACTAAAATATGCAGACGAGCTGCCATTACGCAAGGTACGCCTTCGATGTGGCAGTTCGTCATGCAGATTAAGGCAAAAAAACAACAGCACATATTGACATCTCTCTTCAAGCAAAATGCAACGTAAAATATATAAAATTCGTTGCAAATATAGGACCTTGTTTTTGGTAAGGTATGTCATTTGTCCCGAATTTTGTATAGAATTCGGGACAAACTCTTTTAATACAAAATTCTACATTTAACGTGTCAGTTTTTGAAGAAAAATAGAAAAGTGATACTTTAACTTGATATTTACTGATTCATCCATTATAATGGAGACACTTCGGAAGAGGAGGTGTGCTCTATGAAACTTTACCGCAGAGAAAACTATCTGAAAAAGATCCGGGCATTTTATCATGCAGATGACATTATTAAAGTAATCACAGGCGTCAGACGCTGCGGAAAATCCAGCCTTATGGAAACGATTGCTGATGAGCTCAGAGAAAGCGGTATTCAAAATGAAAATATTCTTTACATTGATCTGGATCTTCGAGGATACAGAAGCATAAAAACCGCAGATCAGCTTGAAAATCTGATTTTACAGATGGGGACGGCGATAGGCCGGAAATATTTGTTTATTGATGAAATTCAAAATGTTTCCGGCTTCGAAGAAGTATTAAACGGATTCCGCAGTGAAGGCGGCTGGTCTATTTTTATCACGGGTTCCAATTCGTATTTGCTCAGTGGTGAACTGGTTACAAAACTGACAGGGAGATATCTCGAATTTGAATTGTTTCCATTGACCTTTGAAGAATATGAAAAAATGAAAGCCTTTTACAACAAGAATATTGATTCGCTTCCGGCAAATGAAATGAATCGTTACATTCTGGAAGGTGGTTTTCCGCGAACCATACAATTAGAGCATATGGCGGACAAACGCACTTATGTTCAGGGTGTAGTCAAAGAAATATTCGAGAAAGATATACGACATAGGGTTAAGATCAGGGAAAAAGAGACTTTCGAAGCTGTTAAGACGTATATTATCAATAATTTTGGCGCAACAGTGAGCATTAACAGTCTTTGCAGTGCATTGCGGAAAAACGGGCTTTCCGTTAGCAGAGCTACACTTACAAGATATTTGAAAGCTTTGACGGATGCAAAAATTTTATATGAATGCTCCAGATTTGATATGAAATCAAAGCGATCTTTAAGCGGAGAAAAAAAGTATTATCTGGCAGATCTGAGTTTTTATTTTGCACAAAATACAGATAATCGGATTCATTATGGGCCAGTTTTGGAAAATATGGTCTATACCTATGCCAGAGCTCAGGATTATTCGGTCAGCGTTGGAAGGATCGGGAAATTAGAATGTGATTTTATTCTCAGAGATAATGAAATGCAATATTCTTATGTACAGGTAGCGTACACGATCGCTTTGTCGCAGGAAACAGAAGATAGGGAATACCGTGCCTTGGAAGCAATCAAAGATAATTACCCGAAATACGTTGTAACAACCGATTCGTTGTTACAGCAGAGAAATGGCATTAAAAACATAAACCTAATTGATTTTATGAAAAATGGTCAAAAATTTTAACTATTTTGGGTGCGCAATAGATACAACACCCCGGTCATTATCAAGTATCCCTTCTGGCAGATGACGGCAGCGAATCCACGGGCGGTGTATGCGTGTGTGAATTACGGCGAGGCGGCGTGCCCGGAGGAGATCGCGGACAGGAGTATTTGCATTGACGGGGATATCGGGGAAATTTTAGACGCATTGCTCGATGAAGCAGGCTGTCCGGATGAACTGTAATATCAAAGGCATGTAAGTAACTAAACTATGCAGACGAACTGCCACTGCGCAAGGAGAGATGATAAACCCCGCATCAGGAATGAAGATCCTGCCACGGGGTTTATCGTTGTTTTTTGTCTGCAAAAGTTTACTTCAACGCAAGACCGTCCTTAAATGCCTCACCCACCCGTTCCGATACACGGTAATAGCCATGTGTATAAGGGTCAAAGGCGATGGCGTCCACTAACGACAGATCGAGCTTGCCGTTCGGCATAACACGTTCATCGGCTGTGACATTGACCACTTTCCCGATCACGCCGCAGCCGTATTCGTTCTCCTGGTACTCGATGAATTCGCACTCCAAACAAAGCGGGAATTCGTTGATGACCGGTGCGTCGACCGTCTCGGCCTTACTTGCTGTCAGCCCGGCTTTGGCCAGCTTATCCGCTACTTTATTGCCAGATTCCACCCCAAAGTAATCTGCTTCCTTCACATGGGCAGCATCGGCGATGCTCACGGTAAACGCCCCCCGCTTTTTGATGTTCTGCACTGTTTTGTGCGTCTCGGTCAGGTTGAGCGCTACGGTGTTTCTCTCCTGCATCGTGCCCCACGCGGCGTTCATCACGTTGACGCTGCCGTCGTCGTTATAGGTGGCGACCATCAGCACCGGCATCGGGAAAATTCCTTCAGTAATGTTCAGCTTCTGTCTCATTGTATATCCTCCTTAAATATTATTTCTGTTTTCCGAATAACACATTTAATTCTGGAAGATTTGTCTTTTGACTGATTATTTATATCATATATGATATAGCAGACAAAAACAAGACGAAAAAATATATCACAATTTAATAATAATGGTCACTTCATCAGCTCGTCGGACAGGCGCAGTATCTCCGGCGCAAGCTTCGCCCTCTTGCGCTTGACCATTTGATTGTAGATCGGATATGCCGCAATCACGCCGATGATACCGACCACACCAATCACAATACCCGGAATAAAATATTGCGTCCAGTCGGGAAGCATCGTGCAGCACATCCCCACGCCCAGCAGCAGCGCACTGATAATTCCGACGATCAGTGAGACGACGGTCGCTCCTTTTGTGGCGCTTTCGTCCAGACGGCGAAGCTGCTCCATCGATGTCTCTTCTTTTGTCGGGGGCACGTATTTGTCCCGAATCTTCTTGATTTCCTCCTGCTCCTTTGCGGAATAGGTATAGGTGAAGGTTTCTTTCTTATCTTCCATGATCCATTCCTCCTCTTTCAGGATTCTGCGAATATTGCAGCAGTCAACTGTTTGCAAAACATTCAGGTTATGTTTAAGAATTGTTAATCTTCAGATTTTTATTCGCCCGCCAGATCATATAAATCGCCATGCCGATTACGATGGTACAGATGGATCCTCCTGTCGCACCGGTCATAACCTGACGAAACTTCGGATCGTCGTCTCCGCCGAACTGCGCCAACATGGCGGTTTCCAATGAGAGAATAGACACCATTGCCGCCACAAGATTGATGGCCTTGGCCGCCGAAAGAATTGGACTTTTATGCTTTCGGGTCTTCACGATATTGATAACGGCAATCGTGACGGCATAAAAGGAATAAGCAGCCATGGCGTAGATCAAAAGACCCGGATAGGCAAAGCCTCGATTTTGCTGTACCATGAAAACAACGATACCGGTAAGCGCCTGATTCATGAACAAGAGCATGATCCCGCACAGCCGGTAACGGCGCAGCTCCGATGCTTCGTCCTGCACATTCAGCCGCCGTACCAGTAGGAAGCGCATCACAGCAAGCAAAATGTAATAGACCGCCAGTGCGATGAACCATGTGGAACGGTACACAATGCCCGATGCCAGCTTCATGACGATATACAAAAGATTGATGAAAAATCCCTGATACAGCGAGACTCCCGTCCGAAAGCGCACATCGGTCAGATATTTTTCCCCGACTGTGGTGGAGCGGAATTTTTTCATCAGCGGGTGATCGGAGACAAATTTTGTGATACCGCCTATGGCCGTATTGACGTAGACAAGCCCCGTGCAGGTGACTATCAGCGCATAAGCGGAGGCCAGATAGGAGGCGTATTGCAGGATTGGGTTTTGTATATCGAACGCAAACACGGCAATCACAAACCCGTAGCCGAAAAGCGCTGCCAAAACCGTCGGGAGCGGGGGCAGGCAGAATATCTTTTTAAGTATCCTTTTGAATTTCTCCATCCGCTGCCCTCCTGATCTTCACGGTAAAGGTACTGCCTTTCCCGACCTCGCTCTCCACGGAAATATCTCCGCCAACAATGTCCACTACCCGTTTGACGAGAGCCAGCCCCAAGCCGTTGCCCTGCGTGGCGTGTGAGGTATCTCCCTGATAGAATTTCTCGAAAATGTGCTTTCCGACCTCAGGGGAAATCCCGCAGCCGGTGTCGGATACTCGGACAGCAGCAAAATCCCCCTCGGCTTTCAATGTCACGGATACCGTGCCGCCGCTTTCCGTGAATTTCAGGGCGTTGGAAAAAAGGTTGTTCCAGACAAGAGACAACAGTTCATCGTCCGACTGAACAATCACCTCTTCTTCGAGATCCGTTTCAATGTCGATGTTCTTTTTTTCCCATGTGCTTTCAAAATTCAGAAGGCACTCGGCAAGCTGCTCGCCAAGATTATACCGTTTCGCAGCAGGATAGATCTGCTGGTTTTCCAGACGGTTCAGCTTCAGAATGTTTGTAATGAGGTCAGCAAGACGGCGGGACTGTTCGGTGATGGCCTTAGCGTACTCCGTCCGCTGCGCTTCGGTCAGATTGGGACTTTGGAGCATAGTTCCGTAATTTTGCATGACGGCCAGAGGCGTTTTCAGTTCATGTGACACATTGGCGATGAAATCCGTCCGCAGGGTCTCCACGCCGGAAAGTTCCTTTGCCATGCGGTTGAAGCAGTCGATGATGATGTCAAAGCCGTCCTCGCCCACAAAACCATGAATCGGTTCAATGTGGGCGGAAAAATCGCCGCGCATAAGCTTTTCCGCTCCCTTTATGATCTGACGCACCGGACGCTCTACCATAAACCGGCGGCGCACAGCGTCTATGACGGTGCATAGCAGGCTGAGGAAAAGCACGTTCCCCATCGTCAGAACCGCTGCTGTTCGGATGCCCTTTTCCGTGAAGGAGATCTCCACAGAAGTCTGCATGGTGTAAAGGAAAAGCAGCATACAACAGGTGATGACGAACGCAATCAAAAAAAAGAAGACAACATACTGGCGCAGGGCGGTAAACAGCCGTTTCCGCCGCCGTATAGCAATTTCTCTGCTCATTTTAATCCCCATTCCAAGCGAGTTTACTTCGTTTTGTGAAATAATAAGCTATCGAGCTTATTTTTCACACTATCACCGCCTTATAGCCCAGACCGTGAACGGTCTTCAGTTCAAACTCGTCGCAGGCTTCAAATTTTCCGCGCAGCTTTGTCATGTAAACGTCCACTGCTCTCGGCGCGGTATTCGTTTCCGCATCCCAGAACTCGTCCATGAGCTGGGTGCGGGTAAAGGTCTTGCCGGGATAGGACAGGAGCTTATAGATGATATTGAACTCCCGCGTCGTCAGGGGGATTTCCTCTCCGTCATAGACCGCCGTGCGCTCGTCCATGTCCAGCCGCAGCGCACCGATCTCCAGCTTGTGGGAAGTGGCGATCTTCGCCCGCCGCAACAGCGCCCCAATCCGCAAGAAAAGCTCGTCCAGGTCGATGGGCTTTACCATGTAATCGTCAATCCCTATCCGGTAGCCCTTCTGCTTGGACGCGAAATCGTCCCGCGCCGTCATAAATATGATCGGTATATCCTCATTGAGCGAGCGCACCGTTTTCGCGAACTCATAACCGTCGATACCGGGCATCATAATATCGGAGACGATCAGATCAAAGGTGTTCCCATACATGGCGTCATAGGCTTCCTTTGCGGAAAGACACCCCACCGCCTGATAGCCGCTGCCGTTCAGGAAGGAGCAGACCGTGCGGTTTAAGTCTTTGTCGTCCTCCACCACCAAAATCTGAAACATAATATGTCCCTCCGTGATTCCGTTTTTTTATTATAACACCCAAATGTTAAAGTTTTGTTTGCGTTTTGTCTTTTTTATAAAATTCCTGTTCCTCATGAAGCCGCTTTTTGGCGTCCTCCACGGTTTCGCCTTCGTGGGTCAGGAACTTATCCACGAATCCGTCTTCGACTTTTCTGTATGTGCCTACGACACCGTTCTCGACTTTCTTATACGCGCCTACAACGCCTTCCTCAATCTTCTTGTACCCGCCGACAACCGCATCGGCAATTTTTTCGTTTGCTTTTACGAGCTTTGACTTTGCCATGATAAAATCCTCCTATTATTTCAGTCCCTTGATTACGGGAATCAGACAGAGCAGCAGGACAATCCCCACGATGCCAACGATGATGCCGGGCACCAGCATATTCCAGATCATCGTCATGCACATTCCCACGCCGAATACGATTGCACCGAGGACGCCGAGAAGCGTTGTCCCGATAGCCTTGCCGTTAAAAACAATGGCGGGTTTTCCGTCCATCTTTCTGCGGACAAGCACCATCGCCAGCAGAATCACCACGCCTGCTATGCCGATTACAACGCCCTGCTTGAACGCGTTCCACTGCGGAAGGAGTCCCATACACATACCCAGGGCAAAGAGGATACCACCGACAGTACTCATGATCAGTGTCACAAAGTTTTTCTTTTTCATTGAAATGCACCTCCGTTTTTTAGTGATCTCTCACTTGATGACTATACTGTACTGCCGGAATATTTGCGAAACTTTCAAGTTTTGTTTGAGAAATATTAAAATTCCCCCGTTTTTCTGCATAAAACGGGGGAAAAATTTTATTTTACATGATATATTTCATTGATTCCACAAATGCCCGAAATATTTTCCTGCTGCTTTGGTCTGTCTTGTAGGAATATTCCGGATGCCACTGCACCGCCCATAGGAATTTTTGCGACGGCATATACAGGGCTTCCGCAAGCCCGTCCGGAGAAAATGCCATTACCTCAAGTCCCGGTGCAGGTCTTTTTACCGCCTGATGGTGATAGCTGTTTACCGGCAAAGATTCCGTTTTCAGGCATTCCTGCAATGGTGAGCCCTTTATCAGTGATACCTCATGGGCGGGCGCATCGTACGGAGCATTCTGATGATGCCCTATATTGGACGGGTGCTGGAGGGGCAGATCCTGATACAGGGTGCCCCCAAGCGCAGCATTGATAAATTGTATGCCTCTGCAGATTCCAAGTATGGGCTTTTCCGATTCCATAGACAGCTTTAACACGATCGCTTCCATTGTATCGCGCTTTTCACAGCAGGAGACAAGCCCGTCCAGCGGTTCTTCGCCATACAGCTTCGGAGAAACGTCCTGCCCGCCCGTGAAGAGGATACCGTCACATATATTGACAAGGCGTGAGATTTCATCTTTGTCATCTAAAAACGGAAATATAATGGGGACAGCTCCCGCCTGGATGATTCCGTCCGGATACCCGGGAAGCATCCAAATACTGTTTTTTTCTTCGTCCCATAAGGGCATAATTCCCACAACAGGTTTCATTTTCATGTACCTCCGTAAACAAAAAGACAACGTCACCCTTTCAGGCTCCGTTGTCTGCTTGTAATGTATTATAATACCGGAATTCGGGAAATACAATCTAAAATAGTCAGTCCAATCTATATTCAAATTGCCCTGTCTGCCCCGGTTCTGCGCCGGGCAGATACCGGGTATAGATACTGTAGGTGCCCGGGGTGAGGAACAAATAAGAGGTCTGCTCAATCTGCGTTCCCTCCGCGGTGTAATACAGGGGCAGCGTGTCGTAAGCTGCGCCGTAGGATTCTTGGCCGGGCGATTCTTTCACAATAACGATTCTTACGTCCTTCGGCGCGTCAACACTCACATTCAGAGTATAGATATCCGGCAGCTTTACATTAAATTGACACTGCCATGCGCTGTCCTCCTCCGGAACGATATATTCCGTCTGGGTGCGAAAGCCTTTCATTCGGAAACCGCCAAAGACCAAAGCGGTGACAAACAGTACAAAAATAGGAATCAGCATTCGGCCGGGAATCCCGCGTCGGTCTGACCGGCCGATCCATCTCGTGCTAAAAGTGAGCAGAAGACCCAACAGCACGCAGGTCAGATTCAGACAGATGCCGGAGACAGCCGGATGAAGGAAATTCATGCCAAGGAAGACGATACCTAACACGAGCTCGGTTACTCCCAATATGCGGGCAATGCGTCTCCAGCGGTCTGCCATCTCTTTTCCGGAAACAGTATCCGTATAGATTTGGTATTCCTCTTCCGGTGCAGAAGGATCGTATACTTTGCGAAAATAGTGCCAGCCGTGGAAAGTGGAGTTGAGATATTCCCACCCCTGTTCGGCAAAGGTCGCCCGATAGCGTGCAGGATCGTCGATATCCTGATTAAAATCCAGCGCATAGCGGTATTCCACCGAATCGTCAAAGGCAAATTTGTTGCGGAACAGACCGCCCTTGATTAACTGCCACCCCTTTTGGGATTGTGCCTCCAAATCCTGTCTTTCCCGCTCGAACTCCCAGGCGGCGTATATTTTATAAATGTTCTTGGTTTCTTTCATACTTACACCTCCCAGCGTGCTTTAGCACGCATACTTTCCTCGCCTTCTGCCGCCAATCAGGCGGTCTTTGATTCCGAATTGAAAATTTTAATTTTAATTTTTATCCCCAATTACGTCATCTGCAGTGCGAACCATATGCCGAAGCCGATCCAATTCCTCAAGCAGCACCTGTCGGCCTGCATCGGTCAGCCGGTATTGCCGTTTGCGGTCATAACCGTTGACCGGACATTCCTCGATCCAACCCTTCTTCATCATTTGGCTGGTGGCCCCGTACATCGTGCCGGAGCCGATACGCACATTCCCGTTCGACAGTTTTAAGGACTGCTGCATGATCCCGTAGCCGTGATTTGGCCCATGATACAAACACAACAGGATAAAGAAATAACTTTCGGTCAAAGGCTCTGTTTTGTTCGCCATAAATATCCCACCTCCCATATCAGACGCCGATATATGTCGTCACTCGCCATATTGTGAATGTATTGTAGCACGATATATGTCGGGTGTCAACATAGTTTTTAAATCTTATAAAAAAATCGGAATTTTTCATCGAAAGAAAGTTCATTTGAAGAATTGACAAAATCAAGCGTTTCCGATTATAATATAATTGTTGTTATATAACGAAAATTATTAAAAGGAGCGGAAAACTTATGCCGCCAAAACCTAAGATCACAAAAGAAATGATCGTGGACTCTGCCTTTGAGATTGCCCGGAAGACCGGTGCGGAAAATATTAACGCAAGAACCGTCGCGGAAAGGTTGGAATGTTCCACGCAGCCTATTATGTACCACTTTGCAACGATTGAGGAATTGAAAAAAGCTGCCTATGCGAAGGCAGACCGGTATCACTCCGAATATCTGATGCATATTGAAAGCCCGCACAAAGGCGTTATGCTCGGAATCGGGCTGAATTATATCCGCTTTGCGATGGAAGAACCGCATTTGTTCCGTTTCCTCTTTCAATCAAACTTTTTTGCCGGAACGACTTTGCTTGAAATGATAGACGCCGAAGAGCTTGCTCCTGTTCTTTCGGCGATGCAGGGCGCAGTGGGAGGAAGCATAGAGCAGGTAAAGGAGATCTTTATCACAGTTTTTTTATTTGCTCACGGCTATGCGAGCATCATCGCCAACAATTCTCTGGAATATGACGAGGAACTTATAAAATCCCATTTGGAGCGGGCCTATAGAGGTGCGGTATCGGCAGTACGGGAGGAAATAGATTGAAAAAAGATCAACAGGTGACCAAGAACAACAAAAAAGGCGTTGTCCTCACGATAATAGGTGCGGCAATCATGATATTACTGACGGTGACGAAGGTTGTGCCGTCCTCGACAATAGCGGGGTATTCCGTATTTGTGGGAATCGCATTTTTCTTTCTCACGGAAGCTGTCAGCAAAGCAAAAGGCTCCGAATCAGGATTGCGTTTTACTACTATTTGGGAGGATCTTAAAAAGCCGGGCGTGATCGTCTGGGCGCTGCTGCCAATCGTGAGCGGCATTATAATGAATATTCTGGGAAATCTGATTTTTCACGGAGAATTTCTTGACCATGTAATGGGGCGAACAAGTGCTTTTCTGTCTTTTGATAAGATTGCTCTGCTGGCAGGCCAGATCATCATTGCGGCATTCGGCGAGGAAATCGCATATCGGGGATTCTTCCTCGGGAAAGGTATGAAGATACTTCCGTTCTGGCTCTGCGCGATTATGTCATCTGTTGTTTTTGCGGCAGGGCACATTGCCGCAGGGAACATAGGGATTGTGATCTATGACGTTGCCGGCGTATTCATCGACAGCTTGATTTTCTCTATGGTCTATCGTAAATCGGGCAACTGCGTCGTCAGCACGCTTTCGCATATTCTCGCAAACACAGCAGCGCTTGTTGAAGTATTCCTGTTCTTTTAAGTCGGGATTTGCCTCTGCAGGATTGACATTATTCCACAAGTAGAATATAATTATCGTATTCTACTTGTGGAATATTAATTTTCTGAAGGAGACAGTCTACGATGCTCAAACATGGGATATTGGGATTATTAAACTACGGCGATATGAGCGGCTACGAGATCCGCGAGGTCTTTCAGAATTCCCTCAACTATTTCTGGACAGCGCAAACCAGCCAGATTTACCGTGAGATCGGCGTGCTGGAGCAAAACGGCTGGATCAAAAAGCAGACGGTGAAGCAGAGCGGAAAACCGGACAAAAATATCTGCTCGATTACGGACCAGGGAAAAAAGGAATTGCTGCGCTGGCTGTCCGCTCCGGATACCGATGAGAATATGCGCTCCGCCGCTCTCATGAAAACCTTTTTTATGGGAGAATTGCCTGTTTCGGACAGTCTGCAGTTCTTCCGCGGGCTTAATCAGGGTTATGCGGCCGCTTTAGAGGACCTGAAAAACGCAGAAAATTCGATTCACGCCTATCGGGAAGTGATACCGAATCAAAAGGACGCGCTGTTCTGGCAGATGACGTTGGATTTCGGCAGACGGTATATGCAGATGTATCTCGATTGGACGAAAAGCTGCATGGAGCTTTTGCAAAATACGGAGGAGAATACTTGAAAAACATCAAAATTCTTGTCATCAACGGAAGCCCAAAGGGCGAAAGAAGCAACACGCTGAAGCTGACCAACGCTTTTTTAGAGGGGATTTGCGCGGCCGGTCAGGCCGAGATTCAGCGGCTCACTGTATCAAAGATGGATATCCGCTCCTGCAGCGGGTGCTTTTCCTGCTGGAAAGACACGCCCGGCCTATGCTGTATTCACGACGATATGCAGCTCGTCCTCGAAAAATTATTGTGGGCGGATCTGACAATTTGGAGCTTTCCCTTATACTATTTCAGTCTGCCCGGCAAGCTGAAAACGGTCATTGACCGGCAACTCCCCCTCACGCTGCCGTTCATGTCGTCCGACGCGGAAGGCGGCGGCCACCGCACGCGGTACGATATGAGCCAAAAGAAAAACGTGTTGATCTCGACCTGCGGTTTTTACACGGCCAAGACCAATTACGACAGCGTCACAGCACAATTTGACCGACTCTACGGCAAAGGGAACTATTGCGCCCTGTTCTGCGGAGAGGGCGAGCTTTTTCGCGTTCCGGAATTGGCCGCCCGCACGGACGAATATCTCGCCGTTGTCCGACAGGCCGGAACGGAATATATCTGCGGCGGAATCCGACAAGAGACAACCGAAAAACTGCAGGAGCTTTTATTTCCGAGAGATGTTTTCGAGCGCATGGCGGACGCCAGCTGGGGCGTTTCCGATACCGGTGAAAAGGAGGACTCTTCGCTGACTTTTACCAAGCAGATGGCGGCTCTCTACAACCCTGCCATGTATAGCGGAACTGACTTTACTTTCGATATGGATTATACCGACATCGGAAAGCGCTACCGCGTGATCCTCGGAAAGACAAACAGCCGTGTTGCGGAGCAATTTGACGGCGAGCCGAACACGGTGATCCACACGCCTTTTTCTGTATGGCAGTCCATCGCCGCCGGCGAGATTGGGGGCTCCGAAGCGCTGATGAAGCATCTGTATTCCGTGGAGGGCGATTTTCGGCTGATGCTGAGATGGGACGATTATTTCGGGCAAAATCATGAGGGGACGCAGACAAAAAAAGAACCGGCTGTCGCGAAAACAAATATGGGCTGTCTCTTAACGCCTTGGATCGTTTTCTGGGTCGCTGCCGGGATTCATGCTTTTGGGGGAAGTATCCTCAGCATCTTTTCCTGCTCATTGCTGCCCCTGCTGTTCTACAAAAATAAAAAGACCATATATGATGTGATTTCCGCCGCGGCAGTAAGTGCGTTTTCCCTTCTGCTCCTCCTTCACCTGCCGGCGGTTCTTGTCATGCCCCTGTCCTATCTGGCGTATGGCGTGATGTGGAGCCTCTCCGCTTTTGGCAAAATCCCGCTCACCGCCGAATATTCCATGAATCATTACGGCGGGGAAAAGGCGTTTCAAAATCCGCTGTTTCTCCAAACAAACCGTATTCTGACGGCCGCATGGGGGATTTTGTACCTGCTGACGTCCATTGTAAGCTTTTTTCTCATGCGCACCGCCGCCGGAAGCTATATCGGAATCATCAATTCCGTCCTGCCCGCCGTCATGGGGATTTTTACCGCATGGTTCCAAAAATGGTATCCGCGCAGAATAGCGAGGGGAGCTTGAAATTATTCTGTTTCTTTGCACCAGCAATTTAACCCCAAACAAAAAGCAAAACTACCAAGCAAATAAAAAACAATACTCCCCTACTTTCCAATCTATTTTTTCTCAATTTTTCTAAGTATAGCCATAACATCCGGCTGCGTTGGCGTGAATTTGATACCGCGCTTTAACATACCCATGACTTTTCTCGCTTTTTGCTCAATCTCTCTGGCAGTATGTTCACTCGTCAACATCAGATGATTTCCGGCAATTGTATATTCACGCTCTATATACTCCTCCGTTATGGGGAATATATCCTGTATCAGAAATGCGCTCTCCCTATTATCGTCCAGTTTGACGATATGAAGAATGTCGCAAGGTTTTCCGGCCTTTTCTTTTTCCTCCATAATCCGTCTGTATTTTTCAATTTGACTGGACAACGGTATCATCCAGTATATTCCGGCACTCGAATCTTCAAAGCAATAATAATGCGGTCTGTTCCCCGCTTTATTCCCTTTCAGGTAAGGGTCTGACATATCATCGAAAAACTTATCTTTGATAATATAAAAGCCTGTTTTCTTCATTTGTCTGTCCTCATTACAGAAAAGTCCTTCGCCTTACGGCGAAGGACTATACTTTCAACCCAACCACTTATATACCGCATATTGGTCAGCGGTAAACTTTCAACCCGACCATTTATATACCACATATCGGTCAGTGGTAAACTTTCCTTGTGCTATTATTCTAGCAGGCACAAGGCAGAAAGTCAATACGGCTTTCCCTTAAAATTTTATGTTTTTACCGCATAATTTATACATATTTTGTAAGTGCTCAAACTCAGTGTATCCTTTGTTATTCTTAACTATATACTGCAAACTGCCAATTATTCTTTCCCTTATCTATATTTAATTTACATGGTGCTAGCACCACATATATAACCAATAAGGAAGAATAATTTAACTCTACAAGACGCTGATTTCTATTTTCTAATTTTGCAGACCAATTTCCTTTTCTTCCTCCCTATATCCGTACTTTTCAAGGTCGACCCTGCCGTCCGTCACCTCGATTCCGTCCGCCTCCAGAAGCCCTGCCTGTATCCCCGCTCCTCCGAACGCGAACTCTCCGGCCAGCTCCCCCTTGGAGTTCACCACACGATAACAGGGGATTCCCTCGGGGTCCGGATTCCTATGAAGCGCATTTCCGACTGCCCGCGCCATCTTTTTGTCACCGGCGAGCTCCGCTATCTGCCCGTAGGTGGCCACCTTTCCCTTAGGAATCTTCTTTACCGCCTCATAGATCCTTTTTGTGGGGCTGTCCGTTACCAGATCATAGCTTTCCGCAATCATGCGCTTTATGTCCTTATCCGGAATACTGCCGTCCAATATGATCGTGTTCCAGTGCTCCTTGTTCTGGTGCCACCCGGGAAGCACAGATTTATATGCGCTTCTCCAGAAGTCTCTCCACTCCGGATCCACCTTCACATTCAGATTGATATATCCCTCCCTCTCATAGGTCCAGAGGAACGCCTTCTTCGAGCCCTTCACCCGCACCAGCTGCCAGTTGGCATCATGGAACGGCGCCTCCTGATATGTATTTGGAAAGGACAGACCATACGCAAGCGCTTCTTTTCTTGTCTTCATATATGCTCCTGTTCCGCTCTTAAAGCCGCACGACCTCACGGTCAGTGGTAAAAGAAAGCAGGTGCACTCCCGTGCACCTGCAGTAAATACCGACTACATCGTCAATGAACGCTGCAAATTCCATGCACCCTACACCCAGAAAGATGTCAGTCTCAGATTCCAGATGATGTCGTTCAATTGTTTTTGACAGCCGAACAGTTCTGTGGCGACGTCCGCCACCTTTTCTCCCAGCTGCTTCATCGCGTCGCGGTTCTCTACCATGGCTTTCATGTACAGAGAATATGTATCCAGATTGCTCTCGAACTGCGTCTTGATCTGCACCAACAGGGACTCCAGCGAATCGCGGTAATCTCTGCTGTAGTCTTCGCACATACTGTCTGCGATCTCCACCAGCATTTTCTCCACGTCCTGAATAAATCCCGTCTTATCCAGATACTCGCCCTTGAACATCAGGAATTTCTCGGTCCGGCAATGGGAGTCGTACAGTTCGCCCCAGTTCGTGATGCCGGGCTTTACCACCTGCGGAACGGGCACGTCCAGGAAAAATTTCTTGGCGGACTTACTGATATTGCCGTTCTCCATGATGGTGTTCTTGACCTTCTCCATAAAGATATCCCGCTGGCTCTCCAGCAATATCTTTCTCTGGGTGAGGAACCGATCCGTGTACTCGTCGATCACCTGATTGATCATATCGCGGACGTTCTCTTTGTCGCGGTCCTTCACCTTTACCTTGCCCAGCAGGCCCAGGAACCAGCCGCGCAGCTCCTTTCCCATGCGGTTTATGGTATCGTCTACGATAGCGTTGTGGAGCGTCGCCCGATCCAGCCCCAGCGTGGCATTGATCTCGTCGGGCAGCGGCATATTCACGGGAACGGAAAACTCGTTATACGCCGTCTCAATGGATTCGTTGATCGTCCTGCGCAGCTCGACAATATTTTTCTCGATTCCCTTGATCTTCACGCGGTTGCTCTCGCGCAGGGACACTGCGCGGTTGCTCAGCTTGGAGAGCGCCTTATCCACACTGTCGATGATGGCTGACGCCTTCACTGCCGACGCATACTTTTCACCGTACTGCAAGATCTCGCTCTCCAGCGCGTACAGACCGGCAGCTATCTCCAGCACGGAGCTGTCGTCGTTTCGCTTCTGCGCATCCTGCAAGGCCTCCTCGCAGCGCTCATGCATACGCTTTGTGGCGAACTCGGACATGGCGCATCGATTCTCCCGGTAGCAGAAGCCGCCGAACTTATCAGTCATATTGTTGAGGCCCTTGTTGAAATCGGACTCGTCCTTCTCCGTGGCGATATGATTTCTCACCGCTCTTGCCGCATAGCCGTATTTCGCGGAGAGGAAGAACAATTTCTTATCGGCAAGCCGGATAGAAAAGGAATCGTCGTCCTTGTATATGATTTCCTCATGCTGCAGGTCCGTTCTTGCATCTGCATCGATACTGTCGGCCCAGTTGATCACGAACAGCGAACGTCCGATGTCAATACTGGTCTTACTGTTCTTCTCCTCAGCCTTCTTCAGATATTTCAGCAGTGCGTTGTTGCCGCTTCCCTCTGTCTTGTTGGGCGCGGCCACAAAGATCAATATGGACTGCTTCTGCTCGGACAGAGCGTCCATCAGAACGGTCTGATGCTCCGCGTAATTGCTGTCCGTTCCGGGCGTATCGTAGATGACATACTGGACGTTCGCACTGTCCAGCGCCACGGGGAAACGAATGCGGACATCGGAGCCCACGCTTTCCATGCCGTTTAGCATCGTCAGTACGGTGCGGATCTGATCGTGCTGAAGCATTCCTTCCTTGCACACCCGACCGATCTCCTCCTCGATGGCAGTTCTGGACATATTGTCGGAAGGCCCGCTGACATATTTAAATCCTTCGATAGCCTTGTCCCACTCCAGCACGGAAAAGGTTCCGTCCAACACGAAGCTGATCTTCACGGGCTCGCCGGGCTTGGGACTGGAGATACAGAACATCTTTGCGGTGGCGGAGGTAATCTTCTCGGGCAGTATCTTATAACCCAGCAGCGCATTGATCAGTGTGGATTTACCGGTACTGTATACGCCGGTAAAGCACAGGCTCACCGCATTGTCCTTGAGGTCGTCGATCTTGTCGTGAATGTTGATGCGTTCCTCGTCGATCTGCTCGGCAAAGCTCTCCGCGCTTCTTCTGACATTATCGCTTTCCATGGGAATCTCGAACAGGTTCTCTCTGTGCCTGCCTAGGATTTCTGCGGCCTGTTCGCCGTATTTCCTGACCTCATCAAAGGTATGGGCCATATCCGGCAGCATCGCGATAAGAGTAGGCGTGATCTTGCAGGAAGTGGACTCTGCATTGTAGTACTCTGCCATCTGTACAAAGTCCTCATAGTCCATCTTTGTCGTGATGACCTGCATCTCGATTTCCTTAAGACCTTCAAAAGAATTCACAATATCCTCAAAAAAAGCATTTCCATGATCCTGAAGAACGAAATTCCCCTTTAAGTCCATATAATGCATAAGTCGGCTGTCACTGTCGATAGCGACCTCGATTCCGTCCTGAAAACGATGGAATTCTATTTCCTTTTTCGCCGGATGATATTTCATCTGTAAAACCTGCTTGCTCATGGCCACCTCCCATGTATCTGCGACACAATCGCCCTATGTAGCGTACAAAAACCATTTCTATTATTATAAACCATTACCCCGATATAATCAATGTTCAATTACCCGATTATGTAAAATTACGCATAAAATCTTTCCCGCTCGGAAAAAATAAAACAAAAAACGGAGGTTGCACTTATGGTAAATAACGATACGATCTATCTGCTCAAGGAATGCGATTCCGGCTCCAAGATGGCCGTCTCCACAATCGACGAGGTAATGGAGAAGATCGGCAGCTCCGACATGAAGCAGCTGCTTTGCAAGAGCCGCGAGCACCACGAGGAGCTGGGCAACCGGATCCACTCTCAGCTCATAGAACACCACAGCGAGGAGAAGGATCCCAACGTGATGGCAAAGAGCATGTCCTGGATGAAGACCAACATGAAGCTCGGCATGGACAACAGCGATTCCACGATCGCCGATCTGGTCACGGACGGCTGCGACATGGGCATCAAGTCCCTTCACAAGTATATGAATCAGTACAAGGCCGCGGACGAGACGTCGAAGGGCCTCTGCAGGGACCTGATCTCCATTGAGGAGGAGCTTCGGAAGGACCTGCGGAAATATCTGTAACCGCAGGAAAGGCTGCTATGTCTGCAGATATTTATCCGCCTTCATAACAGCCTTGCCTGTTCCCTGAGCAGAGCGATCTCCGCCTGATAGCCGTCCAATTCGTTCGGTGTCTCCAGATAAAAGGGCCGCCCCTTAAGGGCTTCATGTGTCACGATCCTGCGGAAAGCCTCCAGGCCGATACAGCCCTTTCCGATCTTTTCATGCCTGTCCTTGTGACTGTCTTTGGGATTCATGGAGTCGTTCAGGTGAATGGCCTTCAGCCGCTGAAGCCCCACCGTATCGTCAAATTCCTTCAGCACGCCGTCCAGATCGTCCACGATGTCATAGCCGCCGTCCCACACATGGCAGGTATCCAGACATACGCCCAGCTTCTCCTTCAGGTCCACCCTGTCTATGATCTCCCGCAGCTCCTGAAAGCTTCCTCCCACCTCGCTGCCCTTGCCCGCCATAGTCTCAAGCAGTACCGTGGTATGCATATCTTCCTTCAGGACACGGTTCAGAGCGTCGGCGATCAGTTCGATCCCCGCCAAAGCGCCCTGGCCCACATGGCTGCCGGGATGAAAATTGTACATAACGCCCGGAATCATCTCCAGCCGTCTCAAATCGTCTTCCATTGTCTCCAGCGCAAACCTTCGGATATTCTCGTCCTTTGCACATGCGTTTAAAGTGTACGGCGCATGTGCCAGAGGGCTTGCGATTCCGGTCTTCTCGAAACAGTCCA
Source organism: uncultured Acetatifactor sp. (assembly GCA_947624245.1). Taxonomy (GTDB): domain Bacteria; phylum Bacillota; class Clostridia; order Lachnospirales; family Lachnospiraceae; genus Acetatifactor. Next base: position 21,430 of record CANQJL010000022.1, read on the forward strand.
GCATGGCCCGCACGTCCCCTGGGTCCCACACCTTGGCTGCGCCGCCCCGGGGATTTCTGGTAAAGAACTGAAAGGTATTCGCTCCTATTGATTCTGCCGTCTGCGCCATCGCCAAAAAGCCTTTGGAAGAAGACAGATGACAACCGATCCGCAACATGATATTATGCCTCTCTCCTTTAGATGATCCTGCGCACTGCGATAATGGTCCTGTAGGTGGCGCCGTTTACCTTGATGCCGCCTCGGGGATAAGGGTTGCTGTTGCTGGCATGAACTACCATGCCGCCGCCGATATAGATTGCCACATGCCCTTCATAGCAGATCAGGTCGCCGGGCTGGGCGTCCGAATAGTTCACGCTCGTCCCCGCGTTTCGCTGCTCCGTGGAGGTTCTGGGCAGATTATAACCGAAATTGCTGTATACCCGATAGGTAAAGCCGGAGCAGTCCGCCCCGTTGGTCAGGCTCGTCCCTCCCGATACATAAGGATTGCCTATATACTGACAGGCGAACTTTGCCACCTTCTTGCCTAAATCGCTGCCAGACGAGCCGTCAATGATCTTCGTGTAATCCGTAGTGGCGTAGGTAGCGTTCGCTGCGTTCTGAGCCGCCTGCATCTGCTGCAGCTTCTCTTTGTCCTGCTGCAGAAGCTTCTGGGCCACCGCCGCCTGCTGCCTTGCCTTATCCAGCTCGGCCTCGTAATTGTCGGACTCTTTCTTTTTCTCCGCCAGCATTGCGTCGAGAGAGACCTTCTGGTCTTGCAGAGCGGCCCTGTCGCTTTCCAGCTGCTGCTTGTCGGACTCCAGCTCGGCCTCCTCCTGCTCCAGCAGAGCCCACAGGTCCTGAATCTGATCCTTTGACTCGATATACTGATCCAGCTGCATCTTGCTGTACGCATACACCTTTTCGATATAGTCCATGCGGTTCAGCATATCGGTGAAATCGGTCCCCCCGAAAATAGCCGTCAGATAAGAGTCGTTCCCCTGCTCGTAAAGTATTCTGGTGCGGGCCGCCATATTCAGACGCTGATCCTCCTCCTGCTGCTTGGCTTCCTCATACTCCGCGGCAGTCAGCGTGATCTGCTCCTGCTTTTCCTGAATCTCCGTCTCCTTCGCGGCGATCTCCTCTTCCTTGAGACCGATGCTTGCCATGGTATTGATGATCTCGGAGTTCAGATCTTCGATCTTCTCCAAAATCATATCCTGCTGCGCCTCCCAGTCGGAGATCTGACCGTATAACTCGTTCAGCGCTTCCTGACGCCGATTGATCTCCTCCTGAAGTTCATTCGCGGTAGTAGCCTGCACTGTCAGAACATGTGATGCCCCCGTATGCACCGCAGCCGCCAAAAGACTTACGATCAGTATGAAATTTACGATTCCGGCTCCCCTTTTCTTCATAGGTAAATCCTATCACACTTTCGACAGATTTTCACGTAAAAACCACATACAAGGCCTTAAGATTTTATAAACAGCGGCCGGTTTTTCAGCCCCGCTTACAGTTCGCAGTTGTTCACCGTTCTGGGAAAAGGCACCACGTCACGGATATTGCTCATGCCGGTGAGATACATCACACAGCGCTCGAAGCCAAGGCCGAAGCCGGCATGGCGCACCGATCCGTACCTGCGAAGGTCCAAATAGAAATCGTAGTCCTCTTTCCTCAGACCCATCTCCTCCATTCTCCGTTCCAGCACCTCAAGCCTGTCCTCACGCTGGCTGCCTCCGATGATCTCCCCGATTCCCGGGACCAGACAGTCCATGGCCGCGACGGTCCTGCCGTCCTCGTTCAGCTTCATATAGAACGCCTTGATCTCCTTGGGATAATCCGTGACGAACACGGGGCGTTTGAACACCTCCTCGGTGAGATATCTCTCATGCTCCGTCTGCAGATCGCAGCCCCATGACACCTTGTATTCAAATTTATCGTTGTTCTTTGCAAGGATATCGACGGCCTCTGTGTAAGTCACATGGGCAAAGTCGGAATTCGCCACATGCTCCAGGCGCTCGATCAGGCCCTTGTCCACGAACTGGTTAAAGAAAGCCATCTCCTCCGGCGCATTCTGAAGCACATAGCGGATCACATACTTCAGCATTCCTTCCGCCAGCAGCATGTCGTCCTTCAGATCCGCAAAGGCTATCTCCGGCTCGATCATCCAGAACTCCGCCGCATGACGGGTGGTATTGGAATTTTCCGCCCGGAACGTAGGGCCGAAAGTATATACGTTTTTAAATGCGAAAGCGTAGGTCTCCACATTCAGCTGGCCGCTCACGGTGAGGTTGGTCTCCTTGCCGAAGAAATCCCTGCTGTAATCCACCTCTCCGCTCTCCGTTCTGGGAACATCGTTCAGATCCAGCGTCGTCACCTGAAACATCTCGCCGGCTCCCTCACAGTCGCTGCCCGTGATCAGAGGCGTATGCACATACACGAACCCTCTCTCCATAAAAAAGCTGTGAATGGCGTATGCGATCAGCGAGCGTACCCTGAATACGGCCTGAAAGGTGTTCGTCCTGGGGCGCAGGTGCGGAATCGTGCGCAGATATTCAAAAGAATGGCGCTTTTTCTGCAGCGGATAGTCAGCCGTGGAGGCACCCTCCACGAGCACTTCCGACGCCTGCATCTCAAACGGCTGCTTGGCGTCGGGCGTCTCCACGATGGTCCCTCTGACCACCAGCGCCGCGCCCACATTCGTTTTGCACAGCTCCTGAAAATTGGGAAGTCCGTCTCCGTACACTACCTGCAGCGGTTCAAAAAAGGTTCCGTCGTTGATTACCAGAAAACCGAAATTTTTGGAATCGCGGTTGCTTCTGACCCAGCCGCCCACGGTGACTTCCTTCCCTATAAATTCTTCTCTGTTCCGAAAAAGATCGCGAATGTCTGTCAGTTCCATTTTCCCTCTTTTCCGCTGTCTGCAACAGCTTCTGTTATTCCGGCTGGGCGTCCGGCAGATATTTCTGCGCCAAAAAGTCCAGCACTTTGTTTGTCATGAAATAATTTCGATACAGCTCCTCGGAATTTTCTCCCAGAAACTCCTTCACATCGGTATACCCCGCATAAGATGCGGACTGTTCCAGCAAGGTCTGCAATTCCTCATCGCTGATATTCAGATTCTCTCTGTTGGCGATCGCCTGACATGCCAGATCCTGCTTCGTGCTCAGATCCCCGTAATAGTTCAAAAATTCCTCTACGCTCATTCCGTAGTAGGAGGCGTATTCTTCCGTCGTCACGCCGTAATAGGAAGCTTCATCCTCCAGATTCTTCGTCAGGAGCGCTTTATTGTCTTCCACCATGTACTCGGGCAGTTCTCCGAAAACACACTGCGGCACCAGCTCCTCCAGTATGGCGTCCTGAAGATTAAGGACATAATCGTCATAGGCCGTCTGGTACATATAGTCATACGCGTACTGCCGCAACTCCTCTACGGTGGATACCCCGTCTATTCCGATATCGGGCACTATCTCGTCCTTCATGTCGGCGCTGTCGTTCACCGCGGGAACGATACAGTTCACAGTCACGGTAAATACCACCGGCTGCCCGGCCAGATCCGGATTGTTGGGATACGGATCCGGAAACGTCAGATCCAGATCTACGGTCTCCCCGGGCATCACACCCACCAGACCGTCCTCAAATCCCGAAATATATTGATTGCTGCCGATGGTAAGGAGCGTTCCGTCCGCCGTACCTCCGTCAAAGGCCACTCCGTCCTTGGTGCCTGTATAGCTGATATTTACGGTGTCTCCCGTCTCAACGGTGCGGTCCGTGATACCGCCGTTGTCCGGCGTAAAGCCCGTCAGATATGTGCTCAGCACCAGCTGCTCCCAAGCTTCCTCATCGACGACAGGACCTGCCGTCACACTCAGATTGTTGTAATCCGCCAAGGTCACATACTGATCCACGTCAAGCTTGTTCAGCGGGGTATTTTTCTGTGCGCCGCAGCCTGCCAGTAAGAATCCCGCCGCGGCCAGCACTGCCGCCGCTGTGCCCATCTTCTTTCCCATATCGATCCTCCATGCAAAAATCATATCTATTAAGTTATACCACAGACAACCTTTTTTTAAAAGCCTTTGAGGCAAAATTATCCGATTCGTGCAAATGTCTTGTTGCCTAGGAACGTCTATCTGTGTTAGAATATTTTCATAGTCGGCGGCGGTCATTTGGCCCTGCCTTCACAATAATATCCGGAGGTCATGATTTATGCCAACATGGGGAATCGTATTGATCGTAATAGCGGTGATACTGGTCGCAGCAATCATCGCGCTGTACTTTGTCGGCCGAAAAGCCCAGAAAAAGCAAGATGAGCAGCAGGAGATGCTCAACGCCAACAAGCAGACCGTTTCCATGCTTGTCATCGATAAGAAAAAAATGAAGCTGAAAGAAGCCGGGCTGCCGGCCGTGGTGGTGGAGCAGGCTCCCAAGATCATGCGCGGCGCAAAGCTTCCCATCATCAAGGCCAAGGTCGGTCCCCAGATCCTGTCGCTGATCTGCGACGAAAAGATATTTGAAGCCGTACCTGTGAAAAAAGAGGTAAAGGCCGTTGTCAGCGGCATCTACGTGATGGACGTAAAGGGACTCCACGGCAAGACGGAAGCGGCGCCTGTCAAGAAAAAAGGCTTCTTCCGCAGGGCTGTGGAAGCCGCACAGGAAAAGGCCGGCGCAAAGCCTTTAAAATAAAGGAATGTAAAGAAGGACAGCAATGGACGAATATCGAATCAAGGCAAATGCCAAGATCAATCTGGCATTAGATGTGGTGGGGAAGCTTCCAAACGGCTATCACGAGGTGAAGATGATCATGCAGAGCATCGGCCTTTGCGACGAGCTCACCTTGGAGAAAACGACCGGCGGAATCTCTGTCACCACCGACTCACAGGATCTGTCCTGCGGAGAAGATAATCTTGTCTGCAAAGCCGCCAGGCTCATGTTCGACGCCTACGGCATTAGCGGCGGTGTGCGTATTCATCTGCAGAAAAATATCCCGATTGCCGCCGGAATGGCCGGAGGGAGCGCAGATGCCGCCGCGGTCATGAAGGGCCTGAGCCGTCTGTTCGACCTGGAAGCACCCTTGTCACGGCTGATGGAGCTGGGCGTGTCCGTCGGCGCCGACGTCCCCTACTGTATTCTGGGCGGCACGGCCCTGGCGGAGGGCATCGGAGAGAAGCTGACGCCGCTCACCCCTGTCCCCGACTTCTATCTTTTGATCGCGAAGCCCGATATCAGCGTCTCCACAAAGTATGTCTACGAGCATCTGGATCTGGCGGGCATCACGAAACATCCCGATGTCAGGGGCATGGCAACGGCCATCGAGTCCGGAAGCCTTCAGGGCGTTCTGGACCGCATGGGAAATGTCCTGGAGACCGTGACGGCCGGCGCTTATCCCGTCATCGGCTCCGTCAAACGCAGAATGCGGGAGCTGGGCGCCGTGAACAGCCTTATGAGCGGCAGCGGTCCCACCGTATTCGGCATTTTTCTGTCGGAGCAGGCTGCGGAATTTGCCTGCCAGCAGTTGAAAAGTGAAGAACCGGCAATGCAAGTCTTCCTGACCACCCCAACTTAGAGAGGCGATTACTATGCGAGATGCTTTTCAGGCGAGTATGGATGAATTTTTACCCCTCCGGGACGTAGTTTTGAATACACTGCGTCAGGCGATCTTGATCGGCGAGCTGAAGCCCGGCGAGCGTCTGATGGAGATACACTGGGCGAACAGGCTCGGCGTGAGCCGCACCCCCATACGCGAGGCCATCAATAAGCTTGCCCAGGAGGGATTGGTCACCATCACTCCCCGTCGGGGCGCGGAGGTGGCGCAGATCACGGAAAAGAGCATGAAGGACGTGCTGGAGGTCCGTCGGGCGTTGGACGCTCTCTGCGTGGAGCTGGCATGTGACAGAATCACCGAGGAAGGTCTGAGGGCTCTCAAGAATGCCTGCGATGAATTCGAGAACTGCGTTCGGACCGGCGACAGCCAGAAGATCGCTCAGGCCGACGTAGCGCTCCACGACATTATCGTGCAGGCGACGGGGAACCAGCGTCTGATCCAGCTGGTGAACAACCTGTCCGAGCAGATGTACCGCTACCGTTTTGAATATATCAAGGACAGCAGTCAGCATGAAACTCTGGTGAAGGAGCATAGAATAATCTATCAGAGCATCGTGCAAAAGGACAAAGAGACTGCTGCCGCAACCGCGCGCACGCACATCGACAATCAGGAGAAATCTATCATGCGGCAGATCCGGCTGGACCGAAACCAGGGCAACAGACCGCCGAAGGTCAAGTGCTGACCGCCGAATCAGAGCGGTTTCGTATATCGCGGAAAATTTTGGCAATAATCTCATTATCAATCACGAAAAGAGGTTATTGCTATGAAAAAAAAATGGATCGGAATCCGCATCGCGTTCGGTCTGTGCGCCGCGCTGGGCTGGTGGGGCCTGATCTACCCTGAACTTGCGCTGACGCCCGACACTGTGCGTATCGTGGAAAAGGACACCGACGGAACCGTGCGGAAGAAAATTCCGGACTGGAGCTTTGACGGCAGTCTGTACAGGGAGCTCATGAGCGCAGATCCCGACGATATTACCTTTTGCAGCGGTCTGTTCACGGATTTTATCTCATTTTTTGGAGGCATTCATAATGGAGAAGAATAGCGGGCTGCTAAAAAGCGCTCCTATCGGTGTATTTGACTCGGGCGTAGGGGGACTCACCGTAGTCCGAGAGATCATGAGGCAGATACCGAATGAAAGAATCATTTATTTCGGAGACACGGCGCGCGTTCCCTACGGAAGCAAATCTAAGGAGACGGTCATTCGCTACTCCGAACAGATCGTGCGTTTCCTGCAGACCTTTCAGGTGAAGACCATCGTGGTCGCCTGCAATACCGCCAGCGCCTACGCTTTGGACACTTTGGAGAAGAACATAGAGATTCCCATTATCGGCGTGGTAAAGCCGGGCGCAAAGGCTGCCGCCGAGGTGACGCGCAATGGAAAAATCGGGGTAATCGCCACCGAAGCTACCATCGGCAGCCAGATCTACACCGAATACATAAAAGAGCTGAACAGAGACGTGACCATTTACGGCAAAGCCTGCCCGCTGTTCGTACCGCTGGTGGAGGAGGGGCTTCTGCAGGATCCCGTCACCGACGAGATTGCCAGACGCTATCTGGCCGAGCTCATCGATATCGACATCGACACCCTGATTCTGGGCTGCACCCACTATCCCCTGATCCGCTCTACGCTGGGCCGGATCATGGGCGAGAAGGTCACGCTGGTAAATCCCGCTTACGAGACCGCCCTGGAGCTGAAGGAAATGCTTAGGGCACAGGAGCTCTTGAACGACGAACCGCCTGCGCTGGGCAGCAATCAGTATCAGTTCTTCGTCAGTGATAAGGCTGAAAAATTCGTGCGTTTTGCCAATTCGATCATCAAGTACGGAATACTCTCCGCCAAGGCGATCAATATGGAAGAGTACTGAGGCACCGGGGCAATATGAACAAAAAAGTAATGCTGACCGTACAGGGAAGCCAGCAGGACCAAGAGGGACCGGAAACCGTCACCACCCAGTGCGCCGCCGCAGAATATTACGAACAGAACGGTAGCACCTATCTGCTCTATGAGGAGACCTTGGGCGCGGGGCCGGACAAGACGAAGAATACGATCAAGATCAAAAACGGCGTTTTGGAGCTGACAAGAAAAGGCGCCGTCAATTCCCGTATGGTCTTTCAGGAAGGCGCCGAGCACATGACGGAATACGTCACTTCCTTCGGACGCCTGCCGCTTGGGATCAGAACTCACGCCATACATATGCGGCAGTCAGAGCAGATACAGGAAATCACAATCGATTACGACCTGACCGCAAACGGCCAAAAGATATCCCGCTGCAAAATAATTATAAAAATTTCCGATCAGGGGTAAATTTATTGCCCGTACCTACCGATATATAATTAAAATCATGGATGATGTTGCGCCCGCAAAACGGGCAGACCCGGCGCGGTAGCGCCAGAAAGAGGGACAATATGAGTGTAAACGGAGTTACATCGACACAGGCTGCGGCTGCCTACAATTATTCCACTGTGGATAACAGAACCGCCGAAAAGACCAAGGCTGCAGAAGCCTCCACAGAGACCAAGGAGAATTCCGGTGTTGTCTACGAGCCTTCTTCCGAGGCTGAGGCTGCGGTAAGTTCCGCAAAGAAGACCTATAAGCCAGACACCAATCTGATCAACAAGCTGAAGGCAGATGCGGAAGCTCGTACCCAGCAGTTGCGCAGTCTGGTAGAGAAGATGATGAGCGGACAGGCTAACGCTTACGGCAAAGCCAACGACATCTGGCAGTTCCTGCGCGCAGGTGAGTACACTGTAGATCCTGCCACCAAGCTGCAGGCTCAGGCCGACATTGCAGAGGACGGATACTGGGGCGTAGAGCAGACCTCCTCCAGAATCATTGATTTCGCCAATGCTCTGACCGGCGGCGATCCCGACAAGATCGAGGAGATGCGCGCGGCATTTGAAAAGGGCTACAAGCAGGCCGAGAAGACCTGGGGAGGTTCCCTGCCCGATATTTCCAAACGTACTTACGACGCTGTCATGAAGAAATTCGACGACATGGCGGCTGCTGCAAATAAGACCACCGAGGAGACCGACGTTACCAAATAAGGAATCGGCTCCCGTGCATCTGTTGTAAAACAAACGCCCCCTTTCAGGCCGGCAGGTGAAGGAATAGCACCCGCCTCCCGAAAGGGGGCATTTTTTATAGCACTTAACAGCCCTTTACGATCAGAAGCTTCTGGCCCGGCGTCAGTTCGTCGCTTTCAAGGGAGTTCAGTTCTTTCAGGACATCTACGGGCACATAGTATCTCTTGCCGATATTCCACAGATTATCTCCCTCCTTCACCACATAGACCACCATGCCCGGCAGACTGCTCATCTTTGCGCTGTCCAGCTCCGACACCGTCACCTGCGTGATCAGCTCTACGGGAATGTTCTTGAAGACCACTGTGGAAAAGCTCAGCACGGCCTTCACGTCCATCTCCTCGCCGTCAAGCATAGTCACCTGAAGCTGCTCCACCTCCGCATGTACCTTTCCGAGATCCTCCGGCGCAATGTCGGGCACCTCCAGAGTGTAGCTGTAAGGGATCTGCGCCTGCGCACAGCCGTAAGGCGCATCGTCCTCCCCTGTGATATACATGACCTTTACCGACATGCTGCCCTGCAGCAGAATGCCGTTCTCCACCGTGCTCTGCTGATCTAAGGCTACCGTTCCCTCACTGTGCAAAAGCTGCAGCACGCTGTCTCCGACCACGTGAATGTGGTCCGTGACCTTGGTCTTGCCCGTCACTCTCGCCAGCAGTCTGCGCAGATTGGTGCTGTGCGTCACGGTGCTGATCTCATTGGAAACACCGTACACGTCAGAGACGATTTCCAGCTTCTCCTCCTCATAGATGCGCACAGAGATATCCATGACCAGTTCTATGCCGATGCTGCGCTCCTCCCCGTCGAAATCGGGGCGCACCGTCAGCTCCTGCTGTCCCAGACGATAGCGTATATCCGGCAGCATTCCCTCCTTACAGCCATGGCATTCCAGCACACCGCTCATGGGAATCGTAGTCTCAAAGGAGCGGACGGGGTGTTCCTCCCCCTCTCCCTCATACAGCAGAAACAGATGCACGTCACCCGAAACGGTGAGCTTCTCCTCCATGGCCTTGAACTCCACATCGCCCAGCGATACGTTGTTCCAGAGTATCTGAAAGACATTGGGATAGTTGGCCGGCAGCGCCACTTCCTCCTTCAGCCGAAAAATATCGTTCTTACAGATGGCAATCTGTGCAATGTCCAGAGGCATACGGTGATACTCTACCCGCTCCTCCCCGTGAATGGCGATGGGCGCTTCCTCGTCGTAGAGCTCCTCCACTCTGGCTGTCAGGGTGATCAACGACTGTATATTCAGCTTTCGGGAGTTGATGACCCCGACCGTCAGATCATCGACCTCTCCCTCCACGGAGACGGTGTCCGCAGGGGTCGCTCCCTGCAGAATGATCCTCTCCTCGAAAGGCAGCTTCCCGTCCAGCACTACCAGACTGCTTCCCTCCTCCGAGGTGTGATACAGTATCACATAGGCCATGCGCCCTCTGACCGTAACACAGTCGCTGCCGGGTCTGATCTCATCAATGACGAGCTCTGCCTTTTCCAGATTCAATGTGCTCACATCCGGCTTATTCTCCGGTACGTTCACATCCTCCTCCATGGTAAACTGAGTGACCGCCTCTGTCCTGACGCGGTCCATATGTATGTTCCTCTTTATCAGTTCCACAAAAAATACCTCCGTATATATACTGATATAAGTATATATATGAAGGTATTCCCGCTTTTATGATTCTTCCACGGCTCCGATCAGATCGGTCACATTCTCAATGTGATACTGCTCCATATAGCTCTCGATGCCTTTTATCACCTTCTCCGTCAGGCAGGGATCTGTAAAATTCATGGCTCCCACACTGACGGCGCAGGCTCCTGCCAGCAGGAACTCAATGGCGTCTTCCGCACCCGCGATGCCGCCCATGCCGATGATGGGAATCTTCACCGCCCGGGCCGCCTGATAGACCATGCGCACCGCCACCGGCTTGATGGCCGGACCACTCAAGCCCCCTGTCTTGTTGGCCAGCGCAAATCTGCGCCTGTGGATATCTATCTTCATTCCCGTGATCGTATTGATCATGGACAGCGCATCTGCCCCGGCCGCCTCGGCCGCTCTGGCCATCTCCGTGATATCGGTGACGTTAGGGCTCAGCTTCATGATAATGGGCTGCCTTGCGTGCTTTTTGATCTCCTGCGTGATGCCGTACAGAGCATCGGCCTTCTGCCCGAAGGCAATGGCGCCCTCCTTCACATTAGGACAGGAGACGTTGATCTCCAGCATGGATACCGCCGGCTCCTCCCCGAGACGCTCCACCACTTCCACATAGTCCTCCACGGTCTTTCCGCAGACATTGACTATGATTCTCGTGTCGAACCGTTTCAGGAACGGAATGTCACGTTCCAGAAATACGTCGATGCCGGGATTCTGAAGTCCTATCGCGTTCAGCATTCCGCCGTAGACCTCCGCCACTCTGGGAACAGGGTTGCCCGGCCACGGAACGTTCGCCACTCCCTTCGTCACAACGGCTCCCAGCTGATTTAAGTCCACGAACTCCGAATATTCCATGCCGGAGCCGAAAGTGCCTGATGCGGTCATCACAGGATTCTTGAAGGTGACCCCTGCAATCGTTATCTGTGTGTTCATATGGATACCCCCTGCATGGTTCGGCATGCACACCGTTCAAATTTCCACCTCTCCTGCCTCAAAGACAGGGCCGTCGGTACATATCCTAGCATTGTTCACATTTGTGTGATGATGGACCTGCGCGGTCTTCACCACACAGCCCAGACAGGCCCCCACGCCGCAGGCCATGTGCTCCTCCAGCGAAATATATGCGGGAATTCCTTTTTCCTGCGCATAAGCCTTGATCGCCCGAAGCATCGGCATCGGGCCGCAGGCAAAGATGACGTCCGCCTGCAGATCGTTTGCTGCAATCGCATCCATCACATTTCCTCTGGTGCCCGCACTGCCGTCCTCGGTGGCGATGTATACCCTGCCGTATTTCTCCAGGTCTTCTTTTAAAAATAATCTGTCGTCCCGATAGCCCACAATGATCTGCCCGGGCACAGGCAGCTCCTTGGCCAGCTCCAGTATCGGGGGAACGCCGATGCCGCCGCCCATGAGAAACACTCTTTTTCCTTCCGCCGCCTCAAGGGGAAATCCGTTTCCCAGAGGCCCCATGACCGAGACGGGCTCTCCCTCTCGGTAACCGGAAAATTCAGCGGTTCCCTGCCCCGCAACGCGGTACACGATCCGCAGAGCCCTTCTGTCCTCCCGCACTTCGCAGATGCTGATGGGGCGGGGCAAAAGGGTGCTCTTATCCCTCGGATAGACGCAGATGAACTGACCGGGCCTTGCATCTGCCGCAATGCCGGTCTCAATCCACATGTCATAGATGCCGGGAGCGATCTTGCTCTGAGACAAGACTCCCGCAGTCTCTTTTTGCTTCCTCATATTGCAGATCCTTTCTTACACTTCCTTGCCTGCGGCAATGGTCTTTACCACTTTTCCCTTCAGGCTCCAGCCCGTAAAGGGAGAATTTTCGGCCTTGGAGGCGTAGCCGCCGGGTATGACCCGGGCGTAGGTGTCAATGAGGATCAGATCCGCGGGACCGCCCTCCTCCAGATATCCTGCGTCCAAATGATACAGCGCCGCCGGGTTGGTGCTCATGAGCCGGAGCAGCTGGCACATGGTGATATATCCCTTGTCCACCAATTCCGTGATCCCCAGCGCCAGCGCCGTCTCCAGACCGATGATGCCGCTGGGCGCCTGCGTGATGGGTCTTGATTTTTCCTCCGCCGTATGGGGCGCATGATCGGTAGCGATGATATCGATGGTGCCGTCCACCAGACCTCTGATGATCTCCATTCGATCGTTCTCGGTGCGCAGAGGCGGATTCATCTTCGCGAGAGAGCCGTATTTTTCCACCGCCGCTTCGGTCAGCGTAAAATGGTGAGGGGTGGCCTCGGCGTGAATATTGGTGCCGAGCTCCTTCGCCCGGCGCACCAGTTCCACGGATTCCGCCGCGCTGATATGCTGGATATCTATACTTGCCCCCGTCTCCAGAGCGATCTTTAAGTCCCGCTCCACCATGGCGATCTCCGCCTCCCTGGGAGAGCCGCCGATGCCGAGCTTCGCGCTCGCCTCACCGCGGTTGATGCCGTTCTCGGAGATCAGCCCGGGATCCTCCTCGTGAAAACTGACAGGCAGATCCAGCGCCGCCGCCTCCTCCATGGCCCTGCGCACAACGGCGGCATCCATGACCGGCATACCGTCATCGGTAAAGCCTGCGGCGCCCGCGGCCGCCAGCTCCTTCATGGGAACCAGCTTCTCTCCCTTCATACCCTCCGTCACGTTGGCGCAGGAATATACATGAATCCCCGTCTCACGGCCGCGCTTCAGCACATATTCCAGCGTCTCGGGATTGTCCACAGGAGGCTTCGTGTTGGCCATCAGCACTACCGAGGTAAACCCTCCCCTTGCCGCCGCCGCCGCGCCGGTAGAGATATCCTCCTTCTGCGTAAATCCCGGTTCCCTGAAATGCACATGCACATCCACAAGCCCCGGCGCCACCAGCAGTCCTTCCGCGTCGATCACCTTGCAGCGCCCCTTGGGCGGCTCCAGCCGTTTCCCGATCCGCAGAATCCGGTCCTCCTTCGTGAGAATATCATAATTTCCGTCTTTTCCGGACTTAGGATCGATCATATATCCGTTCTTGATCAAAAGCATAGGCGCCTCCCGGAATTTGCAATGATTTTTTGTGTCACCATTGTACCATGAATTTTGCAAAAAGAAAAGAGCGGCTCGGGCAGCCGCCAAACAGGTAGTCATCAATATCTCTCCGTCCCTCAATCTAATCTAATAATTATTACAATCAGATTGGATTTGGTTACTGTCTGTTTAAATATTTTTGTTCATTCCGATTCCCCCATACCTATTTCTATAAAAATCAGCGTAAGCAGTTTACAGTTACTCAATTAACATTTATAATCCGGATAAAGTTCTCATAACCAGATCGACATCTTTGTTTTCAAGTTCCTGAATGATATGCAAATATGTCTTTTGCGTCGTCGTCATGCTTGCATGTCCCAATCTGCGGGCAACACTTGCGATTGACACGCCTGCAAACAACAGCAGAGACGCATGGGTGTGGCGAAGTCCATGAATGGAAATCTCCGAAATCCCACAAGACTTACAATGCCTTGTCAGTACATCATTTACCGTGGAATTATAAATCTTGGTATTCCCCACAAAAATCGGTTTATTTTCCGGAAGTCCTTTAATCAACTCCGAAAACTTAACCACAATCTGCCAGTCAATCTGTATTTTTCTTACCGAAGACTTGTTCTTGGTAGGCAGAAAACCGCCATCTCCTTTATAATCCCATGTTTTTCCAACCGACAATGTCTGTCTGGCAAAATCAAAATCTGCCGGAGTAATGGCCAGCGCTTCGGAAAATCTCATTCCGGTTTTAGCAACCAACAGGATAAACCAGTCCCAATTTACCTCCTCCGTTAAATTCAAATCCGCTATCAACGTATGGAGTTCAAACTGATTCAGGTATTTAATTTTTTTCGCTCTCGGCTGTTTACCTTTAATGATCGCTTTTCTGGTAGGATCACGTTCAATCAAGCCTTCATCAACAGCATCCAGTATTGCTCCCTTCAGCTGATGGTGGAAATCCAAAGTTGTCTGTCTTTCGTGTTCTTTCGCATAATCGTTCAATAGCTGCTGATAAGCAGTTCGCGTCAGTTCAGCAATTTTCAGTTTCGGTGCAAGCTTCTCAATCCATTTTTGTGTCATCAGATACTTGGACAGGGTTGCTTCTCTGATTGCTCCCTTCTTATAAACATCTACCCACTGCTGATAATAGTCATAGAAATATATCCCTTTGTCTATATCATTTAGCATAAGTTACCTCCGTTTCTTTTTGAAATCACTTACGCTGATATAAACAATAATGACGAACAAATAAGTCTCCTGCAAGCCGTCTCACCGTTCAAGAAGCGGCTTAATCTCCGCCTCCAGGGTTTTTCTTAATTCTGCCATCATCTGTGTATAATATTTAAATTTTGGCAAAGCCCTTTCCTGTGCGGCTTTGTAGCTTGTGAAATCGACTGTCGCTTTAATAGCGCTTTCATTCGGTATCTCACCATTCCTGTAATGTGTCGCTGCGTACATCACATCATCCTTCGACGCATACCAAGTAATACAGAAATCCGTAATCACACGGTCAATACAGCCTTGCTTCATATTTTCCACAATATTAAGAATAGACTGCCCTCTGTATTTATCTTCGTCTTCTTCAATTTCATGAATCAGATTCGTCATAATTTCCGCAATTTTCGGATTATTTCTCCGCAGTTCTTCCACATACTGCTTCACTTCATCCAGCTTCTTCTGCTTTTCTTCCGGGGTGATTGCTCCTTCCTCGCTGTCCGGTGTGACAATATGCTGAATCAGGCTGATAATGTACTCATAGTCAATCTTCGTGCTGCTGTACGCCATCAGCTCATAATCCGAGTCTATCACCGGTTCCTCACCATCGTCACCATCATTACCATCGTTACCATCACCCGGCTTTAATTCCTCTATCACATTCAGATAATGTCCCGCATAATCGTCATACTCCTCCTGCGTAATTCCATATCCGGGGAGCATACTGTCATCATAATTAGTAAATGACCGAAGCTGTGCGAATAATCTGTCAAAACTCTGGAACATTTTGACAAATACTTCTTTCTCCTTACGTGAAAGTCTGGGAACATCCGCAGGCGTCCCTGCAGCAGCCCGGAGCGCAGCAAGCGCTTTTTTAAACGCCGGTTCAATCTCCTCCCATTCTGCCAGCAGAGCCTCTTTGGTTCCGCCCGCAGAATATAATTTAACTGCTTCATCCACACTTTCCTTAAACAGCTTCGGTGCCTGAAATGTGACAATTTGCCCATATGTTTTACTTTTGTCAAAAATACGGTTTGTCCTCGAAAAAGCCTGAATCAAATCGTGCGGCCCCATAGGCTGTCTGTCTATAAAAATCGTTGACATACACGGGGCATCAAATCCTGTCAGCAGACGATCCACAACAATGACCAAATCGAGCTGTTCGCTCCTGCTCTGGTATTTCGGTTCCTTTCTGGCAAGTCTTTTGTTCAGATTCGCATTGTAGCCCTGAATCTGAGAAAGGTCATACTTTGTACCGAACATTCCGTTATAATCATCCAGTGATTTTTGCATTTTCTGCTGGTTTACCTGTGATCCTTCTTCATTTTCCGCTATAGAATAAGTGATTGCGAATTTAGGAAAATCCGGCAGTACCTGTTTTACCTTATCGCTGATTTCAAGGGAGGTTTCCCCGTTTTTTACCCTCGTCAGCAGATCATAATATTTCTGAGCCAGCGGAATGGAGCTTGTAGTAAGCAGTCCTTCATAAGTCTTGCCTTTTCCGTTTTGAAATCCCAGCTTGTGATAGGATTTGTTTAAAATAATATCCAATACCTGCAGCATATGCGTTTCATTGTCATACACGCTGCTGTCCGTCTCGTCGGCAATGTTCTTAGGTCCGTCATGCTCCACCTGAAATCCCAGGACCGCCTCATCATGAATCGCATTCTGTATGGTATATTTGTGAAGGCACTCGCTATACAGCTCTTCTGTAGTACGAGGCAGATCGCCCATCTGCGGATACGGATTTTCCGCAAACCGCGGCGTCCCGGTAAAACCGAACCACAAAGACCTTCCAAAGAACCGTTCCAACTCGCGTTTCGTCCCCGGCGTCACCGCCCTATGACATTCATCCACCACAAAGGCCACTTTGAGCGACCTTATTTTCCTGTATTCCGATGTATCTTCTTTCAAGCGCTTCGTAATCAAAAGGTGCATCTTCTGAATAGTTGTAACGATCACCTGTCTGTCATTGGATTTCAGTTTATTCTTTAAATCCGTCACATGGTCTGTCTTATCTACATCTATGGAATCATGGTATGCGTATGCCTTAAAATCCTCGCCCGTCTGCGTATCCAAGTCCTTTCTGTCGATCAAAAATATCGCTTTGTCAATGGACGGAATATCCATCAGCAGATTTCTGGTGGACTTATAGGAAGTCAATGTCTTTCCTGAACCCGTTGTATGCCAGATAAATCCGGATTTTCCGGTCTTGGATGCCTCCCGCATGGCCTCTATCGCATGAATCTGATAAGGCCGAAGCAGGATCAATTTTCTTTTCTCCCCATCCAATACCGTATAGCGCGCAATCATCTCATGGGCCTGCGGTATCCGCAGAACACATTTGGCAAAATCTATATAATCTGTTACCGGATTATTCTCCTTATCCAGCCACCCACTGATAAACTTCGGATTCAGTTCCGTATCCTGCGCAGCAGAGAAATACTTGGTGTCCACACCGTTGCTGATCACGAACATCTGAACCGCCGAAAAAATTCCGGTAAACTTTCCCTCGCCTATATATTTCTTAATCTGCCAGAATCCGTCCATATAGGAGTGCTGTTTATTTTTCAATTCGATATGTATCATAGGAAGCCCGTTGATCATAAGTGTCACATCAAATCTCCGGTCCCTGGCAGGCTGCGAATGTTCCTCATCGGTCTGTAATGCGCTGTACTGGTTGATCACCTCATATACGCTGCTTCCCCCTGCAATATGTTCGTGATTCATCACGACCAGATGCAGGCGTTCCGTATCTCTCTGCACATGAACCTGTACTTTCCCATTTTCTCCGACCAGCCATTCGCCCGCTTTATAGAACGAAGAAAACTGCAGCTGATTCTTTACCTGTTCAAACTCGGCGTCAGAGAGGTTTTTCCCATTCAACCGCTCTTTATTATTTTGTTCCAGAATATATTTGAAATTTGCCCACAGATCCTGCTCTGTCTTCAGATCTTTTCTATATACCCATTGAGAGTCTCCATATACCAGCTGCTCGATCAGTTTCTTTTCAATCATGGACTCTAATTCTGCCATTTTGTGTCTCCTTCATGAAAATTTTCGTATTTTTTTGAAATTTATGATTTTTATTGGGTCAATACACTTCCGCTGGTGAAGAGTGATGAGGGTGTCAAGATTGTCAAAGTATGTAGCAATCTCTATTTGCTCCTCTACTG